>NZ_JACYUV010000005.1:0-352449 GCF_014841935.1 Stenotrophomonas sp. CFBP 13725
ATCGATGCGATGGTGCTGGCCCAGATGGCACACCTGTTGAAGCACACTCGATATACACCAGCAGCGCCGTGGCAGCGCAAACTAGCTGAATTTTCACTGCGCCGGCGTCATCTAGTGCAGATGCGTAGCAGTGAAAAGCAGCGCATGCGTGCATTCAGCGAGCCAGTTCTCCAGGTGATGATGAACAGCCAACTGGAGTACTTGAACGAGCAGATCCGCGTGCTGAACAAGGCAATCGCCGAACAGCTCAGGAATCAGCCCAGTTGGAACAGCTTGGTGGAGATGAAAGGCGTGAGCACCGTTGTGATGACCACGCTTGCTTGTGAACTGCCAGAGCTGGGAAAGCTGAGTGGCAAGGCGATATCCGCCTTGGTCGGCGTAGCCCCCATGAACCGCGAGAGCGGCTCCTGGCAGGGGCATCGACGCATCACGGGCGGCCGCGCGGTCGTACGACAAGCGCTCTACATGGCCGCCTTGTCAGCCTGCCGGTATGAGCCGCAATTACGTCACTTCTTTAAATCCCTGAAAGCAAAAGGCAAGCCGGGGAAAGTTGCCCTGGTTGCCGTTATGCGCAAAATGCTGGTCATCCTGAATGCCCGCAAACGCGACGCGGAGGCCATGATGGCCTCCGCCTGACAACACAGTTGCTACCTGGATCGCGCCGCCCGGATCACCCCGCCTGGGTCGCGCCACCTGGATCGCGCCGCCCGGATCGCACCAACTGGCTCATGCCGCCGATGGCGGCGGTCGTTACGGCTTTGCCGGGGCCAGCAGCATCTCCAGTGCCTTGGCCACGGCAACGAAGGCGAAGGCGCCGGTGATGTGGGTGGCTGCACCCAGCCCGGCACCGCAATCGAGCTTCATCGCCGCATCGGCGCCCAGGTTCGGCCGGATCCCGCAGACACTGCCATCGGCCTGCGGGTAACGCACGTTCTCCAGCGAATACACCGCCGGGACGCCGAAGTAGCGCTTCGCGTTCTTCGGGAAATTGAACTCACTGCGCAGCTTCTTGCGGATCATCGCCAACATGGCATCGTGCTCGGTGCGCGACACATCACGCACGCGCACCAGGGTGGGGTCGGTGCGTCCACCGGCCGCGCCCACGGTCAGCAGCGGCAGCTTGCGCCGGCGGCACCAGGCGATGGTTTCCACCTTCACCCGGAAGCTGTCACAGGCATCGATCACCAGATCGAATCCGTGGTCCAGCAGGTCCGCCATGTTCGCAGGGGTCAAGAACGACTCGACCGCGGCCACGTCGATGGCAGGATTGATGGCGTGACACCGTTCCGCCATCGCGATCGCCTTGTTACGGCCGTAGTTGCCTTCCAGCGCGGGCAGTTGCCGGTTGGTGTTGGAGACACAGATGTCATCGGCGTCGATCAGCGTCAGGTGGCCCACGGCCGACCGCGCCAGTGCCTCCACCACCCACGAGCCCACCCCTCCCATGCCGACCACCGCGACCCGGCGTGCCTGCAGCGTCTCCAGTGCACCCCGCCCATACAGCCGTTCAACGCCGGCGAAGCGCTCTTTGATCGATTCATTCATCGGCATAGTGTAAAGCGGCTCGCGCGTTCCCTCGCATCCCGCTCATTCGAGGGGCCAAGCGGAAACGGTTCATCCGCCAGCCATCTAAACCTGGCGTGGTTGGCGCTCCGTTCACGTTCAAAGCAGGACGATCCCCCCACGCGCACCAGACGCTCCACCACCTCATTCTGGCCAGGAGAACCACCATGAAGATCCAGCTCATCGCCGCAAGTGCCATTGCCACGCTCGCCCTGGCCGGTTGTGCCACCTCCCCGGGTTACGGCGGCGGCGGTTACAACAACAACAACAGCTATGGCAACAGCGGCGGCAACTACAACACCAATCGCTGTGCGGACTGCGGCATCGTGACCCGCATCAACACCGTCGCCTCCGGCCGCGCGGCACCGACCGCCACCGGCGCCGTGCTGGGTGGCATCGTCGGCGCCGTTGCCGGCCATGAGATCTCCGACCACACCGGCGGCAGCCGCGGCAACAAGAACATCGCCGCTGCAGCAGGCGCGGTCGGTGGTGCACTGGCAGGCAACCAGATCCAGAAGAACGTCACCAGCGATACCTACGACATCTCGGTGCGCATGGACGACGGGCGCACCATCGTGGTCAACCAGCGTGACCTGGCCGGCATCCGCGAGAACACGTACGTTCGTGTCGTGAATGGCCGCGTGATCCTGCGCTGATCGACCGCCTGCTCTGCATTCCAAGCGGATGAAAACAAAGAAGGGCCCGCGCGAGCGGGCCCTTCTGGTGTCTCTCCCGCAGGATGTGCGGTGCGCGCTTAGAGCGGCTTCACCTTGTCCGCCTGCAGACCCTTCTGGCCGGTCACGACTTCGAACTCGACCTCTTGACCTTCCTTCAGGCTTTTGAAGCCCTGGGATTCGATCGCACGGAAGTGCACGAACACATCTTCGCCGCTCTCACGGCTGATGAAACCAAAGCCCTTGGCGTCGTTGAACCACTTGACGGTGCCCTTCTCACTCATCTTGCCTACTCCCTGACTGTCTTGTTGTTGGATACGCCCTGGCAGGCGGCTGACAGCAAGGGGGAAGCGAGGTGCAACGATGCAGCGGTTCGTGACGATCCACCAACACCAGGCCACGATCCACGGTGACCTTGCCAAGCTCAGCGAGGTCAACTTAACCCGAGCAAAACGAATTTGCAACGGGTAGATTTGCCGGGTGTCAAGACCATTTCGACCTCCCTACGGATAAGCATGGACCTTTCATTCATCTTGTACCTGCTAGCGGCACTCCTCGTTGTTGTCGGCATCGCGGGCATTGCCCTGCCCGCCCTACCGGGTATCCCGCTTGTCTTTCTCGGCCTGCTGCTTGCCGCATGGGCTGACGGATTCGTCCATGTCGGCTGGCCCACCCTGCTCGTGCTGGCCCTGCTGACCGTACTGTCCTTCGTGGTCGACATCCTGGCGACGGTCGTCGGTGCCAAGCGGGTGGGGGCCAGTCGCAAAGCGCTGTGGGGCACCTTCGTCGGCAGCATCGCGGGGTTGTTCTTCATGCCGATCGGCCTGTTCCTCGGCCCGTTGGTCGGTGCGCTGCTGGGGGAGTACTGGCATACCCGCGAACTCGGCCGCTCTACGCGCGTGGGGCTGTCCACCTGGCTGGGTATCCTGCTGGGCCTCGCGCTCAAGCTTGCGTTGGTGGTGGCGATGCTGGGCCTGTTCGCGTTTGCCTGGTTCCTCTGAACGCACCGCCTTCACGGTCACCTCACGATAGTGGCGGGCATATCGCCGCCGGTACTGGCCTGCATGCACCGCAGGCAGCACACTGTCGCCCATTCTCCTTACTTCGCCTCTTGTGCAAGGGCCCGCAGCAATGACCCTCACCTCTCCCTTTCCCCGCATCACCCCGCTGGTGCTCGCCATGGCCAGCGCGCCGTTGGCCGCGCAGGAGTTCACTTCCTCTGCAGCGACCACGCCCACCGGTTGCGCCGCCATCACCGTCGATGCCGCGCGCCTTGCGTGCTATGACCAGCTGTTCGGTCCGACCCAGGAAACCACCGCGCAGGCCGACGCGGCTGCCGAAGCGGCCAAGCAGGACCGTCGCGAAGAACGCCAGACCGTGCGGGTGAGCGAGGGCGAGGAAAAGATCCGCTCGCGCGTGGGCGATCTGTTTCGCCCCGCCCCGCACGATGAAGCGGTGGCCAATGCCGGTCGCGGCTCGCTGCTGGACAGCCGCTGGGAACTGGCGGAGGCTTCCAAGCTCGGCCCCTTCCAGCTGCGCGCCTACAAGCCGGTCTATCTGCTGCCCGCCTTCTGGACCAGCGACAAGAACCTGATGCCGCAGTCGCCGAACCCGGCCAACACGGTGACCACGCCGCAGCTGCTGGACAGCAACGAGCTGAAGTTCCAGCTCAGCTTCAAGACCAAGATCGTCGAGAACCTGTTCGGCGACAACGGGGATATCTGGGCCGGTTACACGCAGAGTTCGCGCTGGCAGGCCTACAACGCGGACAACTCGCGACCGTTCCGCGAAACGAACTATGAGCCGGAGGTCATGGCCGTGTTCCGCAACGGTTATTCCATCGGCGGCTGGCGTGGCCGGATGAGCACGATCGGCGTCAACCATCAGTCCAATGGACGCTCCGATCCGTTCTCGCGCAGCTGGAACCGGGTGATCGTCAGTGTCGGCCTGGACCGCGAGAACTGGGCCCTGACCCTGCGTCCGTGGTACCGCATTCCCGAGTCGCGCAGCGAAGACAACAATCCGGACATCGAAGATTACATGGGCCGTGGCGATGCCACCCTGGTCTGGAACCACAAGGGCCACGAGGTCGCGCTGCTGGCCCGCCACTCGCTGCGCGGCGGCGACCGCTCGCACGGCGCGCTGCAGCTGGATTATGGCTTCCCCATCAGCAACCTGCTGCGCGGCCATGTGCAGGTGTTCGACGGCTATGGCGAGAGCATGATCGACTACAACCACAAGGCCACCTACATCGGCGTGGGTGTGTCGCTGCTGGAATGGTTCTGATGGCGGTGACGATCTGGCACAACGCGGCGTGCGGCAACTCGCGCGGTGCGTTGAAGCTGATCCGCGATGCCGGCGTGGAGCCGGTCATCGTGGACTATGTGGCGACACCGCCCGATGCGGCGACGTTGCGCCGGGTGCTCGACGATGCCGGGCTGGGCGCGCTGGAACTGGTGCGCAGCAAGGAACCGCTGTTCACCGAGTTGGGGCTGTCCGGTGCGGACGAAGCTGCTCTGGTGGCGGCAATGGCCGCCCATCCGCGCCTGATCAACCGGCCCATCGTGATCACCGACAAGGGCACGCGCCTGTGTCGCCCGCCGGAACGGGTGCTGGACATCCTTTGAGTGCTGGCGGGTAGAGCCGCCCTGGTAGAGCCGACTTCAGTCGGCTGCCCTGGCTCTGCAAAAACCCCGCTGCGCTCGCCGAGCATGGCTCGGCGCTACCGTACGGATCCTTGCCGCGAGGCCGCTGCGCTCGCCGAGCGTGGCTCGGCGCTACCGTGGAATGCACGCGCATTGCGGGCGTGGTGGCTTACACCACCACGAGCGGGATCTTGCCGATGCGGGCCTGCCATTCGCGCGGGCCGGTGATGTGCACCGATTCGCCGGTGGAATCCACCGCCACGGTCACCGGCATGTCCTCCACCGTGAACTCGTAGATGGCTTCCATGCCCAGGTCGGCGAAACCCACCACCTTGGCAGCCTTGATCGCCTTGGACACCAGGTACGCCGATCCGCCCACGGCCATCAGATAGGCCGACTTGTTGTCACGGATCGCCTCGATCGCCGCCGGGCCGCGCTCGGCCTTGCCCACCATGCCCAGCAGGCCGGTCTGTTCCAGCACCTGACGGGTGAACTTGTCCATCCGCGTTGCGGTGGTCGGGCCGGCTGGGCCCACGACTTCGTCGCGCACCGGATCCACCGGGCCGACGTAGTAGATGAAGCGTCCCTTCAGGTCCACCGGCAGCGGCTCGCCCTTGTCCAGCATCTCCACGATGCGCTTGTGCGCTGCGTCGCGCCCGGTCAGCAGCTTGCCGTTGAGCAGCAGGGTCTGGCCCGGCTTCCAGCTGGCCACGTCGTCCGGGGTGATCGTATCCAGGTCAACGCGCGTGCCCTTGGATGCGTCATAGGTGATCTGCGGCCAGTCGGCCAACGACGGCGGGTCCAGCATCACCGGACCACTGCCATCCAGGGTGAAGTGCGCATGGCGGGTCGCCGCGCAATTCGGAATCATCGCCACCGGCAGGTTCGCCGCATGGGTCGGGAAGTCCTTGACCTTGATGTCCAGCACCGTGGTCAGGCCGCCCAGGCCCTGCGCGCCGATGCCCAGCGCATTGACCTTGTCGAACAGCTCAAGGCGCAGCTCTTCGGCGCGGTTTGACGCTCCGCGTGCCTTCAGCTCGTTGATGTCGATCGGCTCCATCAGCGACTCCTTCGCCAACAGCATCGCCTTTTCGGCCGTGCCGCCGATGCCGATGCCGAGCATGCCCGGTGGGCACCAGCCAGCGCCCATGGTCGGCACCGTCTTCAACACCCAGTCGACGATCGAGTCGGAGGGATTGAGCATCGCGAACTTGCTCTTCGCTTCCGAGCCACCGCCCTTGGCCGCGACGATGACGTCCACCGTATTGCCCGGCACCACCTTGACGTTCACCACGCCCGGAGTGTTGTCCTTGGTGTTGGTGCGCTTGCCAGCGGGATCAGCCAATACCGAAGCGCGCAGCTTGTTGTCTGGATGGTTGTAGGCACGGCGCACGCCTTCGTTGGCCATGTCTTCCACGCCCATCGTGGCGTCGTCCCAGCGCACGTTCATGCCGATTTCCAGGAATACGGTGACGATGCCGGTGTCCTGGCAGATCGGCCGGTGGCCCTCGGCGCACATCCGCGAATTGATCAGGATCTGCGCCATCGCTTCCTTGGCCGCCGGCGATTCCTCGCGCTCGTAGGCAGCGGACAGGCTCTTGATGTAGTCGACCGGGTGGTAGTACGAAATGTACTGCAACGCGTCGGCGATGGACTGGATGAGGTCTTCCTGCTTGATCGATGTCACGGGCTGCTCGCTTGCTGGGGGCTGGCGGGGTAATCCGCCCATTTTACCCCCGCGCGCCCGCGCATGTGGCTTCAACCGTTCGCGCCGATGGTAGAGCCGACCGGATGGCTGTGGGCAAGGCAGCCGACTGAAGTCGGCTCTACCAGTCGGTTGCTCTACGTTCAACCGCGACGGCCGACTCCCGCCATCCTGCAAACGCGAACCGTGCTTCACTTGCCGCCATGGCTGTCACACCGCATGCCGCCGCCGCGTCCTGGGTCCATGAGCACCGAATCCGCTTTCCATGAGCACCGCCCCCGCCTGCTGGCGCTGGCCTATCGCCTGCTGGGCAGCCGTGCCGATGCCGAGGACGTGGTGCAGGATGCGTGGCTGCGCTGGGCCGGCGCCGATCATGCCCACATCGTCGATCCGCTCGCATGGCTGGTGACCGCAACCACCCGGCTCGGGCTGGACCGCCTGCGCGCCGTCAAGCGGCAACGCACGGACTATGTGGGCCCTTGGCTGCCCGAACCCCTGCATGTCGCCCTCGACCTGCCACCTGAGCCCGATCCGGCGCAGGTGCATGCCGTGGCCGAAGACGTATCACTGGCCTTCCTCGCGTTGCTGGAGCAACTGGCCCCGGAAGAGCGCGCGGCCTTTCTGCTGAAGGAGGTCTTCGACCAGGACTACCCGCAGGTGGCCGCCCTGCTGGGGCACAGCCAGGCCAACTGCCGGCAGATGGTGCATCGGGCGCGCAGGCGCCTGCAGGAAGGCCGGCCCCGCTTCAGCGCCGATGCCGGACAGCATCGCCGCCTGCTCGCGCGCTTCCTGGACGCGTCCCAGCGCGGCGACAGCGAAGCGATCCAGGCTTTGCTGCATGCCAACGCCCGGCATGTCTCCGATGGCGGCGGCGTGGTCACCGCCGCACTCCGCCCCCTGCTGGGCGCCGAACGCATCGGTCGCTTGTACTGGGCGATCGCGCGTCGCGGTGGTGCGTTGCCGGCGCAGTTGGGGACAGTGAACGGCGAGCCGGCCATCCTGCGTTTCGACGGTACGCGGCTGCAGTCGGTCACCACCATCGTGGTGGAAGACGATCGCATCAGTGCGGTGTACAGCGTGCTGAATCCAAATAAATTGCGCGGGGCTGTCACAGCGCGCGATGGCGACGCGTCTTTGGCATGAGAGGCGGCCATTCCGGCGCGCCCTTGGAGCCTTGGCATGAGTAACACCACCCCGCGCGTTCCCTACACCCGCCTGTCGGCCGACGCCTATAACGGCCTGCTGGCGGTCAGCCGTACGGTCCATGGCAGCACCTTGGACAGTGAGCTGCAGCAGCTGGTGTTCCTGCGCGTTTCGCAGATCAACGGCTGCGCTTACTGCCTGGACATGCACGCGACAGCGCTGCGGAAAGCTGGCGTCGAACTGCGCAAGCTGGATACCGTTGCGGCGTGGCGCGAGAGCCGCTTCTTCGATGCACGCGAGCGCGCAGCCCTGGGCTGGGCCGAGGCCCTCACCCGGCTGCCCGACGGTGCCCCGTCCGATGCCGCGTTCAATGCGCTGGCACCGCATTTCGATGAGCAGGCGATCAGCGACCTGAGCATGGCGGTGGCCGTGATCAACGCATGGAACCGGCTGGGCGCCGGGCTGCTGCCGCCGCTGGCTTAAGCCCGCTGCGATGCCGGCCAGCTGCGCCGACGGGTTGCGCTGACGGGTAGAGGCGACCCGTAGAGCCCACGGGTAGAGCCGACTTCAGTCGGCTGTGGGCAACGCAGCCGACTGAAGTCGGGTCTACCGGTCGGCTCTACCGGTCGGCTCTACCCGGCGGCTCTACCGGTCGGCTATACCCTCGTCACGCCATGACGGCGCACACTACCGGCATGCCCGATATCCCCGCGTCCGCCCGCCCCAGCCTGCGCCAGCGCTTCTCCGCCATGCGCAACCTGCCACCGTTCCTGCGCCAGGTGTGGCAGACCAGTCCGGGCCTGGCCAGTGCCAGCCTTGGCCTGCGCATCATCCGCGCGCTGCTGCCGGTGGCGATGCTGTACGTCGGCAAGCTCATCATCGACTCGGCGGTTCAGCTCAGCCAGCACGATGCCGGCTTCCCGCCTTTCGGCGATGCCCTCGCCAGCGGCCTGCTCAATCCGCTGTTGTATCTGCTGGCGCTCGAGTTCGGCCTGGCGATCGCGTCGGACCTGTTGGGGCGCATCGTCAGCTACGCCGATGCCCTGCTGTCGGAGCTGTTCACCAATGTCACCAGCGTGCGTCTGATGGAGCACGCCGCATCGCTGGACCTGGAAGACTTCGAAGACCCGGAACTGCAGGACAAGCTGGACCGTGCGCGGCGCCAGACCATGGGCCGGATGAACCTGATGAGCCAGCTGTTCGGCCAGGTACAGGATGCGATCACCGTGGCCAGCCTTGCCGTGGGCCTACTGGTGTATGCGCCTTGGCTGATCGTGCTGCTCGCCCTCGCCCTGGTGCCGGCGTTCATCGGCGAGTCGCACTTCAACGCCGCCGGCTACAGCCTCAATTTCCAGTGGACGCCCGAGCGCCGTCAGTTGGATTACCTGCGTCAGGTGGGCGCCAGCGTCGAGACCGCGAAAGAGGTGAAGATCTTCAACCTCCACCGCTTCCTGATCAACCGCTACAAGCTGCTCGCCGACCGCTTCTTCCTGGCCAACCGGACGCTGGCACGGCGCCGTGCGATATGGGGCACGCTGCTGGCCGCGCTGGGTACGCTGGGCTACTACACCGCCTATGCGTACATCGCATGGCGCACGGTGCGCGGCGATTTCAGCATCGGCGACCTCACCTTCCTCGCCGGCAGCTTCCTGCGCCTGCGGCAACTGCTGGAAGGGTTGCTGATCGGATTCTCGCAGGTCGCCAGCCAGGCGCTGTACCTGGATGACCTGTTCACGTTCTTCCAGATCCAACCGGAGATCCACAGCCGCGCCGATGCCGTGCCGATACCGCGCCCGATCCGCCAGGGCTTCGTCTTCGAAGACGTGGGGTTCCGCTACCCGGATGCAGAGACCTGGGCGGTGCGCCATCTGGATTTCCAGCTGCACGCTGGCGAAGTGTTGGCGCTGGTGGGTGAGAACGGGGCAGGCAAAACCACACTGGTGAAACTGCTGGCCCGTCTGTACGACCCCGATGAAGGGCGCATCCTGCTGGACGGACGTGACCTGCGCGACTACGACCTGGACGATCTGCGGGCGAACATGGGGGTGATCTTCCAGGACTTCGTGCGCTACAACCTGACCGCCGGCGAGAACATCGGCGTGGGCCAGGTCGACGCGCTGGATGACGAACAACGCATCCGCGAGGCCGCCCGCCGTGGCATGGCCGCCGATGTCATCGAGGCACTGCCGGGCGGCTACCAACAGGTCATCGGCCGGCGCTTCAAACAGGGTGTGGACCTGTCGGGCGGCCAGTGGCAGAAAATCGCCATTGCCCGTGCCTACATGCGCCAAGCGCAGGTGATGATCCTCGACGAGCCTACCGCGGCGCTGGATGCGCGGGCCGAGTACGAGGTGTTCCAGCGCTTCCGCGAACTGTCCGAACAGCGTACGGCAGTGCTGATCTCGCATCGTTTCTCGTCGGTACGCATGGCCGACCGCATCCTGGTGCTGGCCGATGGTCGGATCGAGGCCAGTGGCAGCCATGCGCAGCTGATGGCCGAGGGTGGCCGCTATGCCGAACTGTTCGAACTGCAGGCCGCTGGCTACCGCTGAGCGACCATCACGAACGACTCTCATTTCCCTCAATGAGAACCTGTCTCATTTGAGGTAGAATGGCGCGGACGATTTCCTGGATACGCTACCCCCATGTCTGCTGCTTTCGGCGCCGAGACGGTGCTTGAGGTCCGCCACTGGACCGATGCCTACTTCAGTTTCACCCTCACCCGTGACAGCGGGTTCCGCTTCGAGAACGGCCAGTTCGTGATGATCGGCCTTGAAACTGAAGCGCGCCCGCTGCTGCGTGCGTACTCGATCGCCAGCGCGAACTGGGAAGAGAACCTGGAGTTCTTCAGCATCAAGGTGCAGGACGGCCCCCTGACCTCGCGCCTGCAGCACATCAAACCGGGTGACAAGGTGCTGGTGGGCAAGAAGCCGACCGGCACGCTGCTGATCAGCGACCTGCACCCGGGCAAGAACCTGTACCTGCTGGGCACCGGCACCGGCATGGCACCGTGGCTGTCGATCATCAAGGACCCGGAAACCTACGAGCGTTTCGACAAGGTGATCCTGACCCACGGCGTGCGTTACGAAAAGGACCTCGCTTACCGCGATTACTTCGAGAAGGAGCTGCGCGAGCATGAGTTCCTGGGCGAGATGATCGGCGACAAGCTGCTGTATTACCCGGCGGTCACGCGCGAACCGTTCGCCAACCAGGGCCGCCTGACCTCGCTCATGGAGAGCGGCGAAATGCAGCGCACGCTGGGCCTTGCGGAACTTGATCCGGCCAACGACCGCGCCATGATCTGTGGTAGCCCGCAGATGCTGGCTGACCTGCGTACGGTGCTGGATGCCAAGGGCTTCCAGGTCTCCCCACGCATCGGCAGCCCCGGCCACTACGTCTTCGAACGCGCCTTCGTCGAAAAATAAGCAGAAGCCGGCGGAAGCGGCCGGCCAACTCTGAAAAAGGGGACGGAGGGGATTAAGTCGCATCTGGCCCATGGGCCAGATGCGACTTAATCCCCTCCGTCCCCTTTTTCACGTTTCAGAAGATCTGCTCCGGCTTCGTGGTCGGGGCAAAGCGTGCCTCGACCTGGCCCTCGCGGTCGATGAGGAACTTGGTGAAGTTCCACTTGATACGCGCGGTGCCCAGCACGCCACGCTTCTGCGTGGACAGCCATTGCCAGAGCGGGTCGGCGTGCGGACCGTTGACGTCGATCTTGGCCGACAGCGGGAAGGTCACCGGATACTCCAGCGAGCAGAAGGCACGGATCTGCGCGGCGTCGCCCGGTTCCTGCGCGCCGAACTGGTTGCACGGAAAGCCGATGACCACCAGCCCCTGTCCACGCCGCTCCTGCCATAGCTGTTCCAACCCCGCGTATTGCGGGGTGAAGCCGCAGCGGCTGGCCACGTTGACCAGCAGCAAGGGCTGACCGCGATACCGGGACAACGCGTACGTTTCCCCCTCCAGGGTCGTGATGTCGAAGTCGTAGGCACTGCCCATGGCGGTCCGGTCCGGAAAGGAGACAGCCCAGCCTGAACGTCCATGCCTTTCGACACAAGCCGCCCCGTTCAACGCCGGGTTACCCTCGGGGACTTGTTTTCGTGGAGTACTGACCTTGACCACCCGCCTTGCCCTTGCCGTGGCCATGACCCTCGGCCTTGCCCTGCCCGCCTATTCGGCCGGCGCCGCCACCCCGGCAGCCAGCCCTGCCGCACAGCAGGCCAACCCGTTCTTCGCTGACAGCCCCCTTGCGCTGCACTACCCGCAGTTCGACAAGATCACCGATAGCGACTTCGCCCCGGCCTTCGACGCCGGCATGGCGCAGCAGCTGAAGGAAGTGGAGGCGATCGCCAACAACAAGGCCAAGCCGACCTTTGAAAACACGCTGATCGCGCTGGAAAAGAGCGGTGAGACGCTGGATCGTGCCACCACCGTGTTCTTCTCGCTGGTCGGTGCCGATACCAACGATGCGCGCAAGAAGCTGCAGGCTGACTACTCGGCCCGCTTCGCCGCGCACAGCGATACCATCGCACTGAACGGCAAGCTGTTCGCCCGCATCCAGGCGCTGTACGACGGCCGCCAGAAGCTGGGCCTGGACGCCGAGGGCGTGCGCCTGGTCGAGAAGTACTACGAGAACTACGTCCGCGCCGGTGCCAAGCTGTCCGAGGCGGACAAGACCAAGCTCAAGGAAATGAATGCCGAGCTGGCCAACCTGGGCACGAAGTTCAGCCAGAACGTGCAGTCCGAAGTGAATGCCTCAGCGCTCACCGTGGATGACGTCAAGGAACTCGACGGCCTGTCGCAGGAGCAGATCAGCGCCGCTGCCGAAGCCGCCAAGGCACGCGGCCTGGACGGCAAGTACGTGATTACCCTGCTCAACACCACCGGCCAGCCGCCGCTGACCAACCTGGCCAACCGTGCGCTGCGCCAGAAGATCTTCGAGGCATCGACGACCCGCGGCAGCCGCGGCGGTGAGTTCGACAACACCGCCCTGGTATCGCGGATCATGCAGCTGCGCGCCGACAAGGCCAAGCTGATGGGCTTCCCGAATTTCGCCGCCTACAACCTGACCAACCAGACCGCGAAGACGCCGGAAGCGGTCAATGCGATGCTGGGCCAGTTGGCACCGGCCGCCGTGGCCAATGCCAAGCGCGAAGCCGCCGACCTGCAGGCGATGATCGACCAGGAGCAGAAGGCCGCCGGCAAGCCGACCTTCAAGCTGGAAGCCTGGGACTGGGCGTTCTACAGCGAGAAGGTGCGCCAGGCGAAGTACAACTTCGACGAATCGCAGCTGAAGCCGTACTTCGAGATGAAGAACGTGCTGGAAAACGGCGTGTTCCATGCCGCGCAGTTGGAGTTCGGCCTGACCTTCAAGCAGCGCACCGACCTGCCGGTGTACCACGACGATGTCACCGTGTATGACGTGTTCGATGCCGATGGCAGCCAGCTGGCGATCTTCATCTTCGACCCGTATGCGCGCGCGTCCAAGCGCGGTGGCGCGTGGATGAACTCGTATGTGTCCCAGTCCGAACTGACCGGCTTCAAGCCGGTGGTGGCCAACCACCTCAACATCCCCAAGCCGCCGGCCGGCAAGCCGACGCTGCTGACCTGGGACGAAGTGACCACCACCTTCCATGAGTTCGGCCACGCCCTGCATGGCATGTTCTCCGATGTGAAGTACCCGTACTTCTCCGGCACCGCCGTGCCGCGCGACTTCGTGGAGTTCCCCTCGCAGGTCAATGAAATGTGGGCCGACAATCCGGTCATCCTGAAGAACTACGCCAAGCACTACCAGAATGGTTCGGCGATGCCGCAGGCGCTGCTGGACAAGGTCGTGGCGGCTGCCAAGTTCAACCAGGGCTTCGCCACCACCGAGTATCTGGGTGCAGCCATGCTCGACCAGCGTTGGCACCAGATCAGTGCCGACCAGGTGCCGGCGCCAGCGGATGTGATGAAGTTCGAAGCCGATGCGCTGGTCAAGGACGGCATCTTCTACGCGCCGGTTCCGCCGCGCTACAAGACCCCGTACTTCAGCCACATCATGGGCGGCTACTCGGCCGGCTATTACGCCTACATCTGGTCGGAAGTGCTGGATGCCAACACCCAGAAGTGGTTCAACGAGAACGGCGGCCTCAGCCGCAAGAACGGTGACCATTTCCGCAAGACCCTGCTGTCGCGCGGCGGTAGTGTCGATGCCATGCAGCTGTTCCGCGATTTTGCTGGCCACGAGCCGCAGATCGAGCCGCTGCTGGAGAAGCGTGGCCTGACCGGCGCTGGCAACTGAGCGACTCAGCGTGAAACGTAACGTGTGACCAGAATCGCCCGGGAAACCGGGCGATTTTTTTTCAACGTGCCGCGGTGTAACCACCCGGCACGCCATCAGGCGACAGGACCAGCTGCCACAACTGGGCGTGGCGACAGCGGAAGCTGGCCATCGACGCAGCAAGATAGAACCGCCACATCCGCTTGAACCGCTCGTCGTAACGCCGGGGATCCAGCGACGCCCACGCGCTTTCAATGTTGCTTCGCCACGCCTGCAGGGTGAGGTCGTAGTCCGTGCCGAAACCGTGCCAGTCCTCCAACACGAAGCGTCCTTCGAATGCGCGGGTGATCTGCGCGGCGGATGGCAGCATCGAGTTGGGGAAGATGTAGCGGGCGATCCAGGGATCGGTGCGATAGCGGCTGACATTACCGCCGATGGTGTGCAGCAACAGCAATCCGTCCGGTGCCAGGCAGCGCCGTGCCACGTCGAAGAAATGCCGGTAGTTGCGCACGCCGACATGCTCGAACATGCCGATCGAAAACACCGCGTCGAAGCGTTCGTCCAGTTGGCGATAGTCCTGCAGGCGGATCTCCACCGGCAGCCCCGCACACAGCTCGCGTGCGTGCGTCGCCTGCTCCTCGGAGATGGTCACCCCGACGCCGCTCACGCCATACCGTTCACTGGCGAACTTCAGTGCCTCGCCCCAGCCACAGCCGATGTCCAGCACACGCTGCCCTGGGCGCAGGCCAAGCTTGCGGCACACCAGGTCCAGCTTGGCCTCCTGAGCGGCATCCAGGTCGCGCGCCTTGGGCCAGTAGCCACAGCTGTAAACCAAGCGTCGGCCCAGCATCGCCTGGTAGAGATCATTGCCCAGATCATAATGTCGCCGACCGACCTCGTAGCTGCCCTGCCCCGCCTGCGCATTGAGCACCCGTGCACGCACTGCATCGGCCAGGTCGCGCCATCCCTGCACGCGCTGGTCCAGATGCGCCTGCATCAAACGCAGCAGCAGACCGTCAAGCTGGCGCGCGTCCCACCAGCCGTCCATGTAGCTTTCGCCCAGCGCCAGCGAACCACCGGCGATGACCCGCGCGAAGAAGCGCCGGTCATGCACCTGGATATCGTGTCCACATGGCCCGCCGACCTCGATGCCGGCGTCATGCAGGAGGGTGGTGACACGTGCCTGCAGCGCCGCGTCCACCCTGTCCCCCGGTCAGCCGTGCGCGAACAAGGGGGCGTACTCCGGCGCGACCAGCGGCGCGAGTACGGCCGCCGGCACGTCGGCGGTCTGCGTGCCTTCGGAATACGGTCCCACCTGATAGGGCGGGAACACGAACCGCAGCGCGGTGACCTTGCCGCTGGCGTCGGTCAGCGGTTCGAACTGACGGAAATTGTCCGCCTTCGCGCCGGTGCCATCGGCGATCATCCGCGATGCGCTGCGCAACGACTCCTGCAGTTCGCCCGGCTCCATGTCCTCGCTGCTCAGGCGGGTTGCCACGCGCTCGCGCAGCTGGTCGGCCACGTGATCGCTGATCGCTTTCCATCCCTTCGCATCGGCCACCAGCTCATCGGCGGTCAGCATCCGGCCCTGCTGCGGCAGCCAGACGAAGCGTGCCACCAAGGGTTCGCCGTGCGCCCCGCCGGTGTACCGGCTTCCCTCCGCTTTGACCACGACCAGGTCAGCGGTCTCCAACTGCTTCTCGAAGGCCAGTGACAGCTCGTACGGCATGCTCGGTTTGTCGTTACCCAACCCGTCCACCGCCTGCTGCAGCTCGCCACGCGCGGCGGCGGCGTAATCCTGCAACGCCTTGGCCAGACCGGGGTAACGATCCAGCCCGGCGGCATAACTGATGCCTACCACCGCTTGTCCGCTGGTCTCGATGACATCGGTCAACGCAACCGGAGCGTCGGCCGGGGCCTCGGCCACCGGCGCAGGCAGGGCACTCTCCGCCGACGACGCCGGTGCCTGCGCGGTGCCGTCTGCATCGCCCTGGCGACCGCAGCCGGCCAGCAGCACGACGGTGACCGCCAGGCTCAGCAGCGAGGCGGTGAGAATTCGGCGCGGTGCCGGCTCCATGCATTTCCCCTGATTTTCAGACAACATCACTGTGGTTCCCTTGCTAGAACGGACCTTGCCGGGTCATCCGGCCAACAGGTCATGAAACTCCTCGTGGCGGTCAAAGAACGCCTCTGCGTATGCGCAGGCGGGGACCACCTTGTATTTGTTCTCGCGCGCCCAGCGCAGCGCCACCCTGGTCAGCTCGCCGGCAACACCGCGGCCCCCGATCGCCTCGGGCACTTCCGTATGGGTGATCACCATGCGGCGGCGCTTCAGCTGGTACTCCAGCAACGCCAGATGCCCGCGGACACGGGCGGTGAAGCGGTGGCCGGCCAGATCATGGTCGACCTCATAGGCCAATCCGGGGGGCGTGACCGAAGCCATGGACCTTACTCCTTGGGCGGCACTGCCGATGGTGCGCAGCCAGCCGCCATGATCGTGTGAAGCCTGAACAGGGGCAAGGGGTTTGGTGGGGTCGCAGGCGGCCACGCTAAAGAAAACCGCCGCGCGGCCGCTCACAGGGTCGATGGGGTGGCTTGCCGCTGCACCCCGCCCCCGTACCAAGGAGGTTCTGATGCGCCACTCCCCCACCCCGGCCCCCGACGGAACAGCCAGCGATGCCACCCTGCTGGAAGGGCTGCTGCAACTCGCCGTGGAAGGCCATACCGACGACCGTCAGTTCCAGCAGATCGGCGAGGAAGTCTTCACCCGCCTGTTGGATACCTATGGCGTAGACACCGCCTCACGGTAACCGCCAGACCCCGAGGGTAGAGCCGACTTCAGTCGGCTGACGTTGCACGCGCTCCGCCCTGGTAGAGCCGACTTCATTCGGCTGACGTTGCACGCGCCCTGCCCTGGTAGAGCCGACTTCAGTCGGCTGATGTTGCACGCGCTCCGCGCAGCCGACTGAAGTCGGCTCTACCGCTGTTTCCTGCCCAGCCGACTGAAGTCGGCTCTACCGCTGGTTTCTCCGCCCAGCTGACTGAAGTCGGCTCTACCGCTGTTTCCTGCGCAGCCGACTGAAGTCGGCTCTACCCGCACGCGTGTCAGCCGACGAGGCCGAAGCGCGGGTTCGCCAGCTCGGTCAGGAAGTGATTGAAGATGCTGGGCTGCATCGCGAGCATGAACAACACGCCGAACGCGGCGCCGGCCAAGTGGGCACTGTGGTTGACCTGATCGCCACCGCGCTTGTCCATCCAGATGCTGTAGCCGACATAGAAGACCGCGTAGAGGATCGCCGGTGCCGGGATGAAGAACACGAAGATGCGCGTCCACGGGCTGAGCAGGATGAAGGCGAACAGCACCGCCGACACCGCGCCCGATGCACCCAGGCTCAGGTAGTTCGGGTTCTTCTGGTTCTTGATGTAGCTCGGCAGGATGGAAATCACCAGCGCCCCCAGATAGAAGGCCGGATACGTCAGATAGCTGCCTGACAACCGCACCATCAAGCCTTCGATCTGACCACCAAAGAAGAACAACGTGATCATGTTGAAGATCAGATGCGGCCAGTCCGCATGCAGGAAGCCATACGTGATCAGGCGGTCGTACTGACGATGACGGTCCACCGCCGGCGGCCACAGGATCAGCCGGTCCGCCAGCTTGCGGTTGTTGAATGCCATCCAGGACACGATGACGGTGATGGCGATCAGGAGAAGATTTACGGGCGTCATGTCAGGCTCAGGCAGCGCGGTAGTTGTCGACCATGCGGTAACGGCGTGCATACCAGCCGAAGGCCAGTGCCGCCACGAACGCAAAGCCGGCGAAGAAGAACATCAGGAAAGCGGCTTCGCTCAAGCCCGTGCTGGCAATCCGATGGGTCACCGTATCGTTGCGCACTGCGGCGTTGGACAGCAGCACCCACAGGTTGCCGATCGTCGTGGTCAGGTTCCAGAAGCTCATCACCACGCCCTTCATCGCCTGCGGGGCCTGGCTGTAGGCGAACTCCAGGCCGGTGGCCGAGACCAGCACTTCGCCGAAGGTCAACAGCGCATACGGCAGCATCTGCCAGAAGATGGACATCGCGTTGCCGCCGTCCATCACCACCTGGATGCCACCCACCACGATCCACGCCAGACCACTGAAGGCGATGCCCACGGTCATCCGGCGCAGCGCGGTCGGCTCGAAACCGAAGCGACGCAGTGCCGGGTACAGCACCAGGTTGTTGAACGGGATCAGAATCATCACCAGCAGCGGATTCAGCGCCTGCATCTGCGAGGCGGTGAACCAGCTCGGCATCTCCATCTGCTGCCCCTGCAGCACCCACGTGGATGCTTTCTGGTCGAACAGCGAGAAGAACGGGGTGGTCAGCGCGAAGATCACCAGCACGCGCAGGACCGAGCGCACGCCCTCCACCGCCTCGGCCGGATGCACGCTGCGTGCGCGATCCAGCTGCATCCACGTACCGCCGCCGATGCCGGCCAGGATGGCCACCAGCGCCAGGCACAGGCAGATCACGATGCCCAGCGATCCCACCAGGCCGAACGAGGCGACCGCGAGCACGATGCCGGCCACCGCAATGGCCAGGCCGGGGCGACCGCGGCCCGGTACGCGCGCGGTCAGTGCCGTGCGCACCACGTTGGAGAAGGAATGCGGGTCCTTCGGCGGCAGCGGGGTCAACACGTAGCGCTTGCGCCCCAGCCAGAACACGAAGGTCGCGATGAACATCAGGATGCCGGGGATGCCGAAGGCCCACTGCGGGCCCCAGTTCTTCAGCACCAACGGAATCAGCAGCGAGGCGAACAGCGAGCCGAAGTTGATGATCCAGTAGAAGGCATCGAACACCAGTTTCGCCAAGTGCTTGTTGCTCTGGTCGAACTGGTCGCCCATGAACGAGGCAACCAACGGCTTGATGCCACCGGCACCGAGCGCGATCAACCCAAGCCCGAAGAAGAAGCCTCCGCGGCTGCCTTCAAACAGCGCCAGGCACAGGTGCCCCAGGCAGTAGATGAGGCTGAACCACAGAATGGTGTGGTACTTGCCGAAGAACTTGTCGGCCAGCCAGCCACCGAGCAGCGGGAAGAAATACACGCCGATCATGAAGCTGTGCATGATGTCTTTGGCCTCACCGGCGCGCCCTTCCGCGGTGAGCTCCTGCAGCAGCAGCGAGGTGATGAGGAACTGCACCAGGATGTTGCGCATCCCGTAGAAACTGAACCGTTCGCAGGCCTCGTTGCCGATGATGTAGGGAATCTGGCGCGGCATGGTGCCCTTGCCGGCGGGGGCGGCTGCGTTATGGCTCATCCTGTGATGCTTTCCTGCGGACACGAAAGCGCCAAGGTTACCGGAATGGGCCAGCCCTGCGCACGCTGCAGGGCTGCATGACACGCGAATGGAAGCGTGGCAGGCGCAGCTATGGTAGATCCGGGGTCACGATACCTGCACGGCACAAGCGTAAACTTATCGTTATGCGCGCCCTGCCCTCCCCTGTGTTGCTCTGCCTTGGCCTTCTGCTGACTCCGTTGGCATTACGTGCGCAGCCTGCCGCGTCCGCGCCGGTTCCCGAGCTCACTGTGGCGACCCTGCATCTTCCCGCACAGGATGATCCGGCCTGGCTGGCGCGCCGGGAGGCCATCGCGCAGTTGCTGTCCACGCTGCGGCCGGATGTCATCTCGGTACAACAGGTACTGCAGGAGGGTCGACGCAATCCGGCCTGCTGGTTGGCCAGCCGCCTGCGTTACAGCTGCGATTTCATTACCGCCGATCCGCCCAGCCAGGCAGAACGCCATGGCAGTGCGCTGCTCAGCCGCCTGCGGGTCGAAGAAGACGGGGTGACCCTGCTGCATCCGCCGGGACCCTACAGCGCGGCCGGCATGATGCGGGTGGCACTGGGCGAGACCCAGGTCAACATCTATGCGGCGCGGCTGCGTACGGATCCGGACTCGGCCGCCAACCGGCAGCACCAGGCCAACGACCTGATGGCCTGGATCGCGGCCACGGCGGAAGGACATCCGAGCCTGATCGTGGGCGACTTCGGCGCAGGCAGCAGTGAAGTGGTGCGGGGTATGCCCGGATTCCAGCCCTCGCGGCGAAATCCGTCCGCGCATCCGGACAGAAACAATGGCAGCCAAGGCAGCCATGGCCTGGATGTGTTGTTCCAGGTGAAGTCGTTCAGCGGCCGGCGTCAACAACGCGTCGACCTGGCCGCGGAAGGCGAGCAGCCCCTGCTGCCGCTGGGCGTCATGGCGGTGCTGAGGCTGCAGAGTCCGGCAGGCTGATGCATCGGCAGTGACCCTCGCTGCCCCACAAGCAACAAAAAAGGGCCGCGCATCGCTGCACGGCCCCTGCGTTTCACCCAGCAACTGCGATCAGGCGATCGCGGCCTGGTAACGGCGCTCGACTTCGTTCCAGTCGATGACGTTGAAGAACGCGCCGATGTAATCCGGGCGACGGTTCTGGTACTTCAGGTAGTACGCGTGTTCCCACACGTCCAGGCCCAGGATCGGCGTGTTGCCTTCCATCAGCGGGCTGTCCTGGTTGCCGGTGCTTTCCACCACGACCTTCTTGTCCGGGGTGACGCTCAGCCACGCCCAGCCGCTGCCGAAACGGGTCAGCGCGGCCTTGGTGAAGGCGTCCTTGAACTTGTCGAAACCACCGACATCGGCGTCGATCGCCTTGGCCACGTCGCCCACCGGATTGCCACCGGCATTGGGGGCCATCACGGTCCAGAACAGCGAGTGGTTGGCATGGCCGCCGCCGTTGTTGCGCACCGGGCCCTGCAGGTTTTCCGGCAGCGACTTCAGCTTCTTCACCAGCTCTTCAACCGGCAGATCGGCGAACTCGGTGCCTTCCAACGCGGCGTTGACGTTGTTGATGTAGGTCTGGTGATGCTTGGTGTGGTGGATTTCCATGGTGGCCGCATCGATATGCGGTTCCAGGGCATCGTAGGCGTAGGACAGCTTGGGCAGGGTGTAGGCCATGGTGCATCTCCTTGTAACTTGGGGACCCGGCGACTGCCGGGCGGTGCGCAGTAAAGGATGGGGACAGGCGTGAAGATTACCAAGTGGGATGTAAAGGAAACTTCGTCCTGCAGGTGACCGTGGTGCGACAGCCGCCGTCTCATCCCCGGTGCAGCGGACAGACGCTACGATATTCCCCTTCCTCCCTTTCTCCGTCGCCACCATGCGCAACCCCCGGCTGTTGATCACCGCCATCGGCCTGCTGCTGCTGGGCCTGATCGGCAATCACTACCTGCAGCGCCCGGCCAAGCCGCAGTTCGCGCCCTCCTTGTCGGCGCCTGGCGCACCGGCCGCCTCCGATGCAAAAGCGAGTGGCAGTACGCACGACGCGTTGCCGTCGTTCCTGCCGCGCGAGGCGCGGGACACCATCGCGCTGATCCAGCGCGGAGGCCCCTACCCGCATGCGCAGGATGGCAGCACCTTCGGCAACCGCGAGCAGCAGTTGCCGCAGCGTCCGCGCGGCTATTACCGCGAGTACACGGTGCGCACGCCTGGCTCCTCGAACCGTGGCGCGCGCCGCATCATCACCGGCGGTGATCCGCCAGACGGCTGGTATTACACCAGCGACCACTACGCGTCGTTCCGCAGCTTCAGCGTCCCGGCGCGGGAGACCACACGATGAGCCAGGATGCATTCGGTCTCGGCCTGCACGACATCAACAATGCCGGCGTCTATGCGATAGCCGAAGGCGACGAAGCGGCACTGGCTGCGGCGATGCGCGATGCCGGGTTGCAGGTGCGCCGCATCGATCTGCAGGGTGTGGCAGACAAGCGCACGTTGCTGGCGCGGCTGTCGGCCCAGCTGGATTTCCCGGCCGGCTTCGGTGGCAACTGGGATGCGCTGGCGGACAACCTGCGTGACCTGCAGTGGTTGCGCTCGAAAACGGGCCATGCCCTGTTCTTCGACCGCATCGACGCACTGCGCGCACAGGACAGCAAAAGCTTCGACACGTTGCTGGATATCCTGGACGAGGCCAGCCAGTTCTGGCTGGGGCAGGATGTGCCGATGTGGGTGTTTCTTTCCGCCGCGCCGGATCCCAACGCCGGGTGACGGCACCCGCGTGTGCGTCGGTAGCGCCGAGCCGTGCTCGGCGGAACAGCAAAGGCGCCGCGCTGCGCGCTCGCCGAGCGTGGCTCGGCGCTACACCGACCCCGATCACCGCCGCCCGATGACGGCACCCGCGTGTGCTCCGGTAGCGCCGAGCCGTGCTCGGCGGAACAACCAAGGCGCCGCGCTGCGCGCTCGCCGAGCATGGCTCGGCGCTACACCGACCCCGATCACCGCCGCCCGATGACGGCACCCGCGTGTGCTCCGGTAGCGCCGAGCCGTGCTCGGCGGAACAACCAAGGCGCCGCGCTGCGCGCTCGCCGAGCGTGGCTCGGCGCTACACCGGCCTCAGCCCCGCCGCCCGATGACGGCAACCGCGTGTGCGTCGGTAGCGCCGAGCCGTGCTCGGCGGAACAACCAAGGCGCCGCGCTGCGCGCTCGCCGAGCGTGGCTCGGCGCTACACCGGCCTCGGCCCCGCCGCCCGATGACGGCAACCGCGTGTGCGCCGGTAGCGCCGAGCCGTGCTCGGCGGAACAGCAAAGGCGCCGCGCTGCGCGCTCGCCGAGCGTGGCTCGGCGCTACACCGACCCCGATCACCGCCACCCGATAACGGCACCCGCGTGTGCTCCGGTAGCGCCGAGCCGTGCTCGGCGGACCAACCAAGGCGCCGCGCTGCGCGCTCGCCGAGCGTGGCTCGGCGCTACACCGGCCCCGGTCCCGCCACCCGATAACGGCACCCGCGTGTGCGTCGGTAGCGCCGAGCCGTGCTCGGCGAAACAACCAAGGCGCCGCGCTGCGCGCTCGCCGAGCGTGGCTCGGCGCTACACCGACCCGATCACCGTAGCCAGGTAGTGACGGCCGCTGGCCGTCAGCGGCTGCCGTTGTCTTCCTGCAGCTCTTTCTTGAACGGGATATCCGGCGGCGGGCGGGCGATGGCGGGCTGCTCCTGCATGTTCGGATCGTTCAGGCCGCAGCCGCCACCGAACTGCAGCACCGAGATGACGCACGATATCTTCGTGCTCGTGCCGGGAATCGGGATCTCCACCGACTGCACCCCCTTGCGTACCCACTCCGCCAACAACGATTCCTGCGGCACCCAGTACTTATCGAACGAGGTCGGCGTGTAATCGTACGGCGGCCGTTTCAGCCACGTACCAGAGGCGGCGATGCGCTCACGCGACCAGCCGTCGCTGTCACCGCCTGGCGCGCCACGTTCGCTGTCGCCCTTGCCGTCCTGGCCCGGCACGCGGGTGCTGCCATCGGCGTTGAACAGACCGTCGCCCTTGCCGGCCGCGCGGCCCGCCTGCGCGCCCGCTGGAGCACCGGCCTGGTTGCGATTGGACGCGCCCCAGTCATCGCCGCGCGCCGGTGTCGCCCAGTTGCCCGGCGTCGGGCTGGGCTGAGCGCCAGCGCGGGACGGCGCAGCGGCAGCACGGTCACCTGTGCGCTGCTGTGCAGCGGTCTGGGAGGCGGCATTCGATGACGACGACGAGGAGGCGGATGACGCGGCAGGCGATGGGCGTGACGGGGACGGCGCCACTGCGTTGGCCACGCTGCGCTCGCGCACCGCAGCCACAGCGGCGGGGCGCGGCTGCACTACGGGCTCATTGCCCTTCAGCGTCGGCAGCGTGATGGTCGGTGCCGTCACCGTCGTGACCTCGCGCTCGCGCACAGGGGCAGGCTCACGCACCGGCACGCGAACGGTCACCTCGGCCGGGGCGACACGCACGGGCGTCGGTGCCTGTACCGGCAGCGTCACTTCCCGCTCGCGCACCTCCGGGACGGTGCGGGTCACCGGTCGCGGACGCACCTCGGTCGTCACCGTGGGCACGGCAGGCGTGGGCACGGACAGTGGCCGCACCTCGCGCTCGCGCACCGTCGGCGCGACCTCGCGCGGTACGACCGTGACCTCGGTACGCGGCACGGTGACCGGCGGCACGATGAAATCGGTTGTCGGCTCGACCACCGTGGTGGCCTGCACAGGGGGAGCGGGATCGGCCGGCACAGGCGGAGCGGGCGCAGGCTGTGGCGGCAACGGTTGCGTCTCGGCCGGCGATGCTGCCGAAGCAGACGCCGGGGCGGTCTCGGCCGGCGGCGGGGACGCATCGGCGGCAGCGTTCGAAGCAGGCGACGGCTCAGCCGCGGACTGCGCTGCGCTGGCGGCGGCGGCCGCAGCGGGATCGCCACCCGACTGGTCTCCTCCGCCTTCCTGCGCGCCCTGCCCGACGAACTCGACCTGCACGCGCTCGCCATCACCGCCCTGTGTTTCAGGCGTAGGCGACCGCACCAGGGCGACCCACAGCAGCAGGAATGCGAAGAGCAGATGCAGCAGGACACTGACGGCCGCCGAGGTCCAGCGCATCCAGCGCTGGTCGCGGGGTGCCGGTTCCCATTGCTGCCACGCCAGCCGACGCAGGGCCGTCCACGCACCGAGTTGCGGCAACCGGCCGGGCGATGCCGGCAGCGGGCGTGGTACCAGGACGGCGACAATCTCGCGTGCATGCAGCGGACGCGGCAACGGAGACAACGCACGGAACCAGATCGCCCAGCCATAAGGCAGGCGGGTCTTTTTCTCCAGGATGGGCGGCTCCTGCTGGCGTGCCAGCAGGGCGTCGATCAACTGTGTCGCCCGGGCTGACGGCACGCAGCGGGCGTCAGGCGGCGTTGCCGCGGGGGATGTACGGCGCCTGGCCACTTTCGTGGTCGGTGGCGTCGCGCACTGCGGTGATGCCCGGCACGCGGCCCATCAACGTCTTTTCAATGCCCTGCTTCAGGGTGACATCGGCCATGCCGCAGCCCTGGCAACCGCCACCGAAACGCAGCAGGACGACCCCTTCGGCCGACACCTCCTGCACCGCGACCTTGCCACCATGCGAGGCAAGCTGCGGGTTGATCTCGTTCTCCACGACCCAGTGCACGCGTTCGACCAGGGAAGCCGCATCGCCGGGCGCTTCGCCCTTGATGCGCGGCGCCTTGATGGTCAGCTGCTGGCCGCCGGCCGCACCGGTGACGATGTCGATCTCCGCGCCATCCAGCCAGCCCACGCTGTCTGCGGCGACGTACAACGTAAAGCCATTACAGTCCACGGCCCACTCATCGCCCTGCAGGTCGCTGGGGTCAGCGAACTCCAAGCGCGCGTCGGCACGCGGCGTACCGGGATCGACCGCGCTCAACCGCACGCCCATTCCGGGCACGCCTTCGCGTTCGATCAATCGACTGAAATGGGTCTGGGCAGTGTCGGATATCTGGATCATCGGGCTATTCTAACCAAGTACCCTGTCAGGCGATCATTTCGCGCTCATTCGGTTTATACACCTGACCGCGCACTGTTCAGTCAACTTTTTCATACGTGGAGCGTCCCATGAACGACCTGGTCCCCTTGGCACAGGCCCACTGCATCCCGCGCCGCGGCAACGAACACCGCTTGGGCCAGGCCCGGGTGACGGAACTGCTGCCGCAGATCCCCGGGTGGGAACTGGTGGAGAACGGCCAGGCCCTGCAGCGCACGTTCCGTTTCAGCGATTACCACCGCACGATGGCCTTCGTGAACGCGCTTGCGTTCGTGGCCCACCGTGAAGACCACCACCCGGACCTGGGGGTTCATTACGACAGGGCCGTGGTGCGCTTCTCCACCCATGACGTGGGCGGCCTCAGCGAAAATGATTTCATCTGCGCCGCCAAAGCATCGGCCCTGACGGAGTGAGCCCCATGAAACTGCGCCTGTTGATCGTCCCCTTGACCACCGCGGCGCTGTTGGCGGCGTGTGGTGGCACCGGCACCGCGGATGCGCCGGCTGCACCCCGTACGCCCCCGACGGAGGTGGCCGCGGTGAAGACCCCGCCGCCGCAATACCCCATCGAGCTGGCCTGCACCGGCGTCGGTGGCACCAGCACGCTGAAGGTCGTCGTCGGCGTTGAAGGCAAACCGACCGAAGTGACCGTGCTGACCGGCAGCGGCAATGCGCAGCTGGATGAAAACGCCCGCACCGCCGTGCTGGCGTGGCAGTTCAATGCGGCCAGCCGCAACGGCCAGAAGGTACCGGCGACGATCCAGGTACCGGTCAGCTTCAACCCGCCCGAACCGCGCCCCACCGAATGCTTCGCGGTGGAAGAGCGCCTGCGCCGCGGCGGCTGACGTCCTTTCCTGACACCCAAGGCCAGCCAGCGCCCGCCTTCCCTGCCCATTGCGCCCCGCCTCTGCGGGGCGCGCACTCCCTGAAGGATCGCGCTGGCCCATGTTGCAGATTTCCACTGAAAACGTCTGGATGGCGCTGGGGGTCACCCTCGCCGCCGGATTGGCGACGGCCCTCGGCAGCCTCATGGTGCTGTTCGCCAAGCGGCCGAACCCCCGGCTGCTGGCATTCGGCCTGGCATTCGCCGGCGGTGCCATGGTGTATGTGTCGTTGTCGGAGATTCTCAACAAGTCCATCGACTCGTTCACCCAGGCCTACGACGCGCGACTGGGCTTCACCTTCGGCACGTTCGCCTTCCTGCTCGGCATCCTGCTGATCATGGGCATCGATCACCTGATCCCGAATCCGCACGAAAGCCTGGACAAGAAAGACCCGGCCTTTCGCGACGACAACAAGGCCTACATCAAGCGGGTCGGGCTGCTGACCGCCGTTGCGATCACCGCGCACAACTTTCCGGAAGGCCTTGCCACGTTCTTCGCGACGCTGGAAAGCCCCTCGGTCGGGATGCCGCTGGCCTTCGCCATCGCCATCCACAACATCCCGGAGGGCATCGCGATCGCAATCCCGGTGTACTTCGCCACGCAGAACAAGTTCTATGCGTTCGCCGCGAGCCTGCTGTCCGGCCTGGCCGAGCCGATTGGCGCGGCCATCGGATATTTCCTGCTTTCCGGGTCACTCAACCACGCGACCTTCGGCTGGGTGTTCGGCCTGATCGCCGGTGTGATGGTGTTCCTGGCCTTGGACGAGCTGCTGCCGGCCGCGAAGCGCTACGCCAAGGGTCACGAAACGGTCTACGGGCTGGTGGCGGGCATGATGACGCTGGCGTTGAGCCTGGTGCTATTCAAGTGGTGAGTGGGTAGTCGAACGGGCAAGAGGGCACGTCATCGCATTCGCGCTGCCGCTCCCACGCTTTGCTGCGCAAACCGCGGGCCCCGTCTCACCAGCACCCACACCCCCCCGCCTCCCGCCCGCCCCTGACTCAGGGGCTCCCTCCACCAGACGGGATATCTTCATCGGTAGCGCCGATCCATGGTCGGCGGAGGGTTTCCGCCAACGGCCCGCTGCGCTCGCCGACCATGGGTCGGCGCTACCGCTTTTCTCTTTTTTCATACGCGGCGGGCGGCCACTGAACCTGTCAGGGGGCCGGGCGGTGGGGCTGGGCGGGGGCGTTGAGCGCCATGGATGGCGCGAAACGAGGCCTGCATGGATGCGGCTCTTGCCGTCCCCCGACCAGTCCCAGCGCCCAGCCCCAAACACGCAACCTGCTTCAAACCGTCCGCCGCGAGGGGCTCCGGCGTTCGCTGATCCCTACTTCAGCCGATCCAGCGCCTCGACCAGCTCCTCGGCCAGCGGCGCAGTGAGCAGATAGGGCGTCTTACCCGCGTCCAGCGAGAACTCCAGCGACGCGGCGTGCAGGAACAGCCGCTTCAGCCCGATCTGCTCACGAAAGCGCTTGTTGACTGCAGGATCGCCGTACTTGTCGTCACCGGCTACCGAATGCCCGAGGTGCTGGGCGTGCACGCGGATCTGGTGGGTGCGGCCCGTCTCGATGCGCACCTCGCAATAAGAATGGCCACCGCGACGCTCAAGCACCTTGAAGTGGCTGATGGACTCCTTGCCGATCGCATTCACCTGCACGTGACGCTCCCCGCCCTGCCGCAGGCCGACGTGCAGCGGCGCATCCACGGTCATCGTGCCATCGGGCATGCGCCCGACCAGCAGGGTCAGGTACTTCTTGCGGATGCCCGCGCCATGGTCTTCCCGCAGCAGGGCCTGCAGCTCGCTCAGTGCCGAGCGCTTCTTGGCCACGATCAGCAGGCCGGAGGTGTCACGGTCCAGACGGTGCACCAGCTCCAACGTCCTGCCCGGGCGCAGGGCCCGCAAGGTCTCGATGGCGCCGAAGCTGATCCCGCTGCCGCCGTGGCTGGCCACGCCCGACGGCTTGTTCAGTGCGAGCAGGCGCTCGTCCTCGTAGACGATGGCCTGTTCCAGCCGCCGCATGAACGATTCCGGCGGACCGGTCTTGTCGCCCTCCTCGCTGAGATGAACCGGCGGGATGCGGATCACCTCACCGCCCTCCAGCTTGCGCTCGGCCTTGGCGCGGCCGCCATTCACCCGCACCTGGCCGCTGCGGACGAGCTTGTAGACCAGGCTGCGCGGTGCGCCCTTCAGTTGTCCGAGCAGGAAATTGTCCAGCCGCTGTCCCGCCCGGTCATCGGGAACGGTGATCATGCGCACGGAAGGCTTGTCGGAATTGGGGCTTGCGGGGTCTTGAGCAGTCATCAGCCTGTTTATTCTGTTACACTCGGGCGGCGAGATAAGGGATTGATTTCGTTGGAAGTTACTCCAGGCCAGAAGCCTGTCTTCCGACGAATCCGGCACAGTGCGCGACCACCGCCCCCGGGGCGGCCATGTTAGCGGCTCATCGGCACTCCCGGCCATCGCCGATTGCCTGACACGTAATCGCGCTGAACATGTCCCGCGTGGCGCTCCAGTTTTGGCTGACAGCTGCCGCCGGTCCCGTACTACCAAAACCAGATAAGAAGAGCGCTCCCGCGGCCTGCCGTGGTGTCGTAGCGCTGGAAACCCGGGCCTCCCTCCCCGCGCCTGCGCGAATGGGCGGCCAGCCGTGTCCAGAGGCGAAACTCCATGGCGTTCCGCGCGGTAGCCGCTTGCGAGGAACGCAACAATGAAGCGAATGCTGATCAACGCTACGCAGGCTGAAGAGCTGCGCGTCGCCATCGTGGATGGCCAGTCGTTGTATGACATCGACATCGAGCAGCCGGCCAAGGAACAGAAGAAGTCCAACATCTACAAGGGCCGGATCTTCCGCATCGAGCCCTCGCTGGAAGCGGCTTTCGTTGAATACGGCGGTGGCCGTCATGGCTTCCTGCCGCTGAAGGAAATCTCCCGCGATTACTTCCAGGCCGGTGTGGACCACAACAAGGCCGGCATCAAGGAGCTCCTGCGCGAAGGCCAGGAAATCGTGGTGCAGATCGACAAGGATGAGCGCGGCAACAAGGGCGCCGCCCTGACCACGTTCATCTCGCTGGCCGGCCGCTACATGGTGCTGATGCCGAATTCGCCGAGCGCCGGTGGCGTGTCGCGTCGCATCGAAGGTGAAGACCGCGCCGCCCTGAAGGACGCGCTGGACAAGCTGAACATTCCCGACGAAATGGGCGTGATCATCCGTACCGCCGGCGTCGGCCGTGATGCCGAAGAGCTGCAGTGGGATCTGGATTACCTGCTGAACGTGTGGCGCGCCATTGCCGAAGCCGCACTGAGCAAGCCGGCCCCGTTCCTGATCTACCAGGAATCGCGCCTGATCGTACGTGCCCTGCGCGATTACCTGCGTGCGGACATCGGCGAGATCCTGGTCGATACCGAAGAAATGTACGAGCACGCCCGCGAGTTCATGCAGCAGGTGATGCCGCAGACCCTGCGCAAGCTCAAGCATTACACCGACGACATCCCGCTGTTCAACCGCTTCCAGATCGAATCGCAGATCGAGGGCGCCTACGAGCGCAACGTGCGTCTGCCGTCGGGCGGATCGATCGTGGTCGACCAGACCGAAGCGCTGACCGCCATCGACGTCAACTCCTCGCGCGCCACCAAGGGCAGCGATATCGAGGACACCGCGTTCCAGACCAATCTGGAAGCGGCTGACGAAGCGGCCCGCCAGTTGCGCCTGCGCGACCTGGGCGGTCTGGTCGTGATCGACTTCATCGACATGTCGTCCAACAAGCACCAGCGCGAGGTCGAGAACCGCCTGGCGCAGGCCCTGAAGTACGACCGTGCCCGCGTGCAGGTCGGGCGCATCTCGCGCTTCGGCCTGCTGGAAATGAGCCGCCAGCGCCTGCGTCCGAGCCTGGGCGAATCCAGCCAGCTGGTCTGCCCGCAGTGCGACGGCCATGGCCGCATGCGCAGCGTCGAATCGCTGTCGCTGTCGATCATCCGCGTCGCCGAAGAGCACGCGATGAAGGAGAACACCGGACAGGTGCTGGTCCAGGCCCCGGTGGAAATCGCCAACTACCTGCTCAACGAAAAGCGCAGCGCATTGCGTGAGATCGAGGCGCGTCACGAAGCCCCGATCGTGATCGTCGCCGACGAGCAGCTGCACACGCCGCACTACACCGTCACCCGCCTGCGTGAGAACGAGCTGGGTGAAGAAAGCGGCAAGCCGAGCTACCAGCGCGGCACCCCGCGCAAGCTGCCGGTGCATGCCCTGACCAAGGGCCAGCTGAACATCCCGCCGCCGGCCGTGACCCAGGTGCAGCACAACTCGCCCGCCCCGATCCGCGACGAAGCCGCACCGCAGCCGACCCCCGCGCCCGTCGCGGCTCCGGTTGCTGTCGCACCGGCCGCTACCGGCGGTGTGGTCGGCTGGTTCAAGCGCATCTTCGGTGGTGAACCGGCCGCCGCGCCGGCGCCGGCACCGGCCGCGCGCTCGAACGGCAACGACAGTGGCCGCAAGGACCGCAGCGGCAAGGATCGCAACGGCAAGGACCGCAAGGACCGCCGTGATGAAGGTCGCAACGGCGCGGCAGCCGGCAACGCTGCTGCACAGGGCCAGGGTCGCAACAAGGACCGTGGCGAGCGCGGTGAACGTGCCGAACGCGGCGAACGCCGCCAGGGCAACGCACAGGGTGGCAATGCACAGGTCGCCGCCCAGCCGGTTGCCGGAAACGGTAACGGCAATGGCCAGCAGCAGCCCAAGCAGCGCCAGGAACAGGGCAAGCCGCGTGGCGAACGCAGCGAGCAGGCCGCAGGCCAGGCGCCCGCACAGGGCCAGCAGCAGCCGAAGGTGAAGCAGCCGCGCCAGCCGCGTCAGCAGGATGGCGAGCGTGCCAATGGCGAGAAGCCGCAGCGTGATGCGGCCGAGCAGATCGACACGGCCGCCATCGCCGCCACCGTTGCGACCGCGACGGCAGGCGTTGCTGCCGCATCGACTGCCGCCGACCCGTCCAGGCAGGACGTGGCGGCAACGCCGGTCATGCCGGCCGCACAGGACATTGCTGCGGTTTCCCATGCTGTTGCCGACAACGCAGCGGACACGGACGAAACCAACACGGTCACCCAGGCCGACGGCGAACTGCCGCCCGCCGGTGATGAAGGTGCAGGCGAAGGCGGCTCGCGTCGTCGTCGTGGCCGTCGTGGTGGTCGTCGCCGTCGTCGTGGCAATGCCGAAGGCACCGCCACCGATTCGCTCGGCCAGGATGATGCGGACGAGGATGACAACGAGGACGGTGACGTCGCCCAGGGCGCTGAGGCGCAGGACGGCGATTCGGCCGAACCGCGTGCACCCAGGTCGTCGCGTCCGCAGCCGGAGTTCGACTTCGATGACGAAGGCGATGCGCCTGCGCCGGCCGAGCGCGAGAAGCGTGCGGCTGCGGTGATGACCACGGCGGCGATCGTGCCGGTCGCGGCCAGCCCGGCAGCCAGCAGCGCACCGGTCGCCTTCGTGGCTCCGGCCGCGCCGAAGGTCGAGGCGCCGAAGGAAGTAGCACCGAAGGCTGAACTGCCCAAGGTCGAGACGCCGATCGTTGCCGCAGCTCCGATGGCCCCGCCCGTCGCGGCCGTCGAGGCACCGAAGGTCGAAACGCCGGTCGAGGCTCCGAAGGTGGAGGCTCCGAAGGTGGAGGCTCCGAAGGTTGAGGCTCCGAAGGTTGAGGCTCCGAAGGTTGAGGCTCCGAAGGTCGAGGCCCCGAAGGTTGAGGCCAGCAAGGTTGACGCCCCGGTGGCTGCTGCGACGCCGGCAGCTGCTACCGACACCGCCCCGACCTGGCAGCCGGCACCGTCGGCTCCCGCCCACGTGCCTGCCGCCGAACCGGAAGCCGTCAAGCCTTCGCCGGTGGCATCGCCTGCCCCGGTGCAGACCACCATGCTCGACGCGGTGAACGCACCTGCCGCCCGTGCGCCGGTGGCTGCACAGGAAGCTGCCGCGGTTGCACGTCCGGTCGCCAGCACGCCGGCCGTCCAGCCGACGGTTGAGCCGGCTGCGGATCCGCTGCCTGCAGCGGTCGCCACCCCGGCCGTGGTCGAAGCCGTTGCGGCTGCCGAACCGGCGATCCTGGCCGGCGGCACCGACGCCGCCGAGCAGGCCGCGATCGTCAGCCAGACCAACGCACGGGCTGCCGACGCGGATGAAGAGAAGGCCAAGCCGGACAATCTGCCCCAGGGCTGATCTCCAGCGGTGACGCAAACGAAAACAGCGGCCTTCGGGCCGCTGTTTTTTTGTGGCCGGCGCAGCCGATATCCCCGGTAGAGCCGACTTCAGTCGGCTGGGCGCATTCCGTTGATAGAGCCGACTTCAGTCGGCTGGGCGCATTCCGTTGATAGAGCCGACTTCAGTCGGCTGGGCGCATTCCGCTGGTAGAGCCGACTTCAGTCGGCTCATGCTGCAAGCCGACTGAAGTCGGCTCTACCCGATGTTCAGCCGACTGAAGTCGGCTCTACCAAAAGATCAGCCGACTGAAGTCGGCTCTACCCGCGGCTCTACCCGGCGCTCAGCGCGGGGGATCCGGCGCGAACTGGAGGCGCGTCCACACGCCATAGTGATCCGATGCCCAGCGGCCGCCTTCGTCGGGCGTGTCGAACAGGATCCGCGCCTCGCGCGCCAGCATCACGTCCTGCTGGAAGAAGATATGGTCGATCCGCGACGGCGATTGGAAGTAGTGGCGGTTGAGCGTGCTGACCGTGCTCAGGTCATTGTTGACGTGCACGCTGCCGTAGCTGTCGCCGTAGTGGCTGCGCAGCTCGCTGAGATCGCCCGCGTCCACCAGTGCATTGAAGTCACCGGCGATCACCACCGGCGCACCGGCCGAGGTGGCGCTGATGAAACGCAGCAGGTCTTCCACCTGCTCGCGACGGATCCGCTTGCCTGCGTCGTCCGCCCGTTCGTTGAGGTGCGTGGCGTAGACGTTTACCGGCCGTCCGTCCACATCGATGCGGATATGAGCCACCGTGCGGTAGTCACCCAGCGGCGCCAACAGGTGCTCGCCACGCGCCAGTACCGGACGCCGCGTCAGCAAGGCATTGCCATAGCGCTTCACCGACCCGACCGGATCAGTGGAAACAAACTGGTAGCTGTAACCGAGTTTCGCCGCCAGCCATTCGGCCTGGTTGCGTACGTCGCGCTTCTGGATGACCTCCTGCAGTGCGATCGCATCGGGCTGCAGGCGCTTCAGTTCGGCGAGGATGGTCTTCCGGCGTTCCGGCCAATCCTCGCGATCATGATGCAGGTTGAAGGTCACCATGCTCATGCCCGCATCGCGCATGGCGTCGCCCGCGACGGTGGGGTTGGCTGCAGCGAGGGCGCGCGAGGGCGGATCTGCCGCTCCTGCAGCACAGGGCAGCAGCAACGCCAGCCCCACCACACCGCCCAGCGCGCGTCCGACGAGCGGGTGCGCGACCTTCATTTCCCTCACCCGCATGCTGTTACCCCTTGCGCTCGGCCCGGCGAACGGCCGCCGGGACCTCGATCTCGATCTTCGCCGGCACCTGGTGCACGTGCAGTTCGCCGTCAACCCAGTGCACCGGCTCGCCATTGAGGGTGGCCGCACCGGGCTCACCGGCATACGGCCAGGGCAGTACCAGACCGCCGGCGGGCGGCACGATGCCGGCACGCACCTCCAGCACCAGTTGCTTGTCGCTGCGCTGCAGGCGGTAGTCCAGCTGGCCCTGCGGCGTGCGCAGGCCCTTCACCGCGATGCCCTGCCCTTCGAACCAGCGCACCGGGACGCCGGCAGCCAGCACCAGCGACTGATCGATGTCACGGTTGTAGGCGAACATGTCCAGCGCGGAGCGGACGAAGTCCGATGCCACCCAGGCGTGCGGCAGGTCGCCGACAAAGAACGGCTTGCGCGGGGTGCGCGAGACGACTTCGGCCCATTGGTTCCAGGCCTGCGGTGAGCGATCCTTGAAGAAGAATTCGGTGGCCTGCCAAGCGCGGTCGCGCCAGCCCAGCCGCACGAAGGCCGCCACATTGCGCCATTCGTAGGGGGTGTAATCCTTCCACTCGCGCGTGCCGTCGCGACGCGCGACGAACTCGGTCCAGTAGCGCTGGAAGGTGTTGTCCAGCTGCGGCTGCGGCAAGCGACCCTGCTCGCCGCCCGGTGCCAGCGCGATCGTGGTCGAGGTGGCGTCGAAGTCGCCCAGCTCGGCCGAACCGGGCAGGTAATCGATGTGATGCTGCTCCATCGCCGAATACAGCGACGCCTGCAGGTCGGCGCGGAACTCATCGCGCGCGCCGGTGATCGCCAGCACTTCCATCTTCTGCAGATGCTCGGCGATGATCGCCGCGTCCTTGTAGCCACGCAGCGCCCAGAAGTTGTCCCAGTACGAGTGCATCGGCTTGGCCGAATACCCTTCGTGGCTGATGGACGCCGGCATCATGCCGTAGAACGCCGGATTGACTGCGCGGTTTTCTTCCGTGCGTTCGCTGGCGCGCAGACGCTCCATGTAATGGAAGGCGCCGGCCACGTGCGGCCACATGGCCTCGAGGAACGCGTCATCGCCGGTGTAACGCCAGTACTCGGCGATGTTGTAGATCAGCTCGCCATGGCTGTCGTTTTCCGGTACCGGATCGCTGCCGCGGTCGTCCACGCAGCACGGCACCTTGCCGTTGTCGAACTGGAACGGGGCATACCACTGCACGTAATCGCGCACCGCATCGCTGCGGCCCATGCGCAACAGGCCTTCGGAAATCATCGCGCCGTCGCGGATCCAGCTGCGTCCGTAGGAACGCGTGCCGGGCTGCAGGCGCGGACCGACGCGCGATATCAGCATGTGGGCCAGCGCTGTGCGCAGGGTATCGGCCAACGGCTGGCCTTCGCGGGGCAGCTGCAACTGCAGGCCGTCCAGCTTCTGCCGCCACATCGTCGCCACCTGCGCCTGCGCCTTGCCGGCATCGAAGCCGCGCGGATTGAAGTTGCCGACCTGCGGCAACACCAGCGCGATCTCGCGGCTCTGGCCCGGCTCGAGCTTGATCGTGTACAACAGCGCGCCGGACGCCATGCCCGTCGGGTCCTTGACCGAGGTGGTCGTCGGCAGCTTGCCGTCGGCCAGGTGCATCACCTCCAGCTTGCCGTCGAACGGGGTGGCGAAGCGTGCGTCCGGCACCTGCAGCGGGTACAGCCGCGGCTCGCCGTTGACCTTCACCAGGCCCTCTTCCACGTCCAGACTGTCGATCCGGCTGAAGCCACCCACCGTATTGAGGAACTGGGTGGGCGGGTTGACCTGCCACGGACGGATCGCCAGCGCGAGCGTGTACTCGTGGGCCACCTTGTCGGGATTCTTCAGCGAGTAACGCGCTACCAGCTGCGAAGCATCCGGCGTGCCCTGCACGAAGCCGGTGACCGCCAGCGATGCCTTGTCATGCTGCCAGTCCACGCTGGCCACGGGCAGGTAGCCGTCCTGCAGTGACTGGATCGTCGTGGTGTCAGCCCAGCTGATCAGCTTGCCGTCGAGTTTTACGAAGGGCTCGACACTGAAGCTGCCGCGTGCCATTTCGAGCGCGCCGTCTTCGCTGATCAGCGCCTGTTCGCGGCCGCCGTCCAGGCCCAGCAGGGTCCACGTCGGCTGCTCGCCCACATAGGCACGCGGCAGTGAACCGCGCGGCAGATCAGCCGCCACCGAGGACAGGAACGCGTTGGGCGTGGCGGCGAACGCCAGCGGCTTCAGTGCGATATCGCGGATGCCGTAGCGCCAGTTCGGGCCGCCCTGCAGGTCGAAACGCAGGTAGCGGGCATCGGTTTCCGGCAGGGCCAGCCAGTCACGGCCGCCACTCCCGGCAGTGACTTCGCGCACGGTGTGCCAGTCACGTCCATCCTGCGATGCGCGCACGGTGTAGCGCGTGGCCTCCAGGCCGGGCAGCCAGTCGATCACCGCCCCGCCGACTTCGCGCGGCTTGCCCAGGTCCAGGCTGATGGTCTGCTCCTTGACCCCGCCACTGACCCAGAAGGTATCGGATTTACCGTCGATCATCCGGTCCTGCAGCGCAGTCGCCGTATCGGTCAGCACCTGCGGATGCAGCGGCGAATCATCCTGCGCGGGCAAGCCCTGCAGGGTGAGCTTGTCGAAACAGACCGAGCCCCGACCACCGACCTTGCTGTAGACGGTGAACTCCATCGCCGCGCTGCGCTTGAGCTCCTTCTCCGGCGAAGGGCCCCATGCCTTGTCGATGTGCCGTTTGCGGAATTCCACCGGCGTCCACGCCTTGGGGAAGCGGTAGGCCGGGCGGTTGACCCACCAGACGTTGTCGCCGCTGGCGTCGATCAGCTTGAACTGCAGGTCGTTGGACGGCGAATCACCGCGCAGCTGGAAACCGAACCGGTAGTTGGCCGGGTACTCGATGTTCAGCGCGCGGCGCACGCCGACGTAGCCGGACACGTCGTGAAAATCGTAATCCAGGCACATCGCACGCCCGCCGCCCGCACCGGCGACGTTGCGCAGGGAACCACTGACCTGGTCGGACAGCACCAGTTTCCACTGGCCCATGTCGTCGAAATCATCGATGACCTTCGGTGCAGGTGCGGCAGGAGGCGGGGCAGCAACTGCCACGCAGGACCACAACAACGCCAGGCCAGCGATGATTTTCCGGTTCACCCTTTGACACTCCCCAACATCAGACCTTGAATGTAATAGCGCTGCAGCAGCAGGAACAACGCCAGCACCGGAATCACGGTGACCACCGCGCCGGCCATCATCATCTCAACATCCATGATGTGTTCGCGTGACAATGTCGCCAGCGCCACCGGCAGCGTGTAGTGCTCCTGGTCGGTCAGCACGATCAGCGGCCACATGAAGTCGTTCCAGGCGCCCATGAAGGTGAAGATCGACAGTGTCACCAGCACCGGCTTGAGCATCGGCAATACGATCTGGAAGAAGATCCGCAGCTCCCCTGCCCCGTCCATGCGCGCTGCTTCCAGCAGCTCATCCGGAATGGAGCGCGCGTACTGGCGCACCAGGAAGATGCCGAACACCGTGGCCAGCGCCGGCACGATCACCCCGCCGAAGCTGTTGACCAGGCCCAGCTGCTTCATCAGCAGGAACAGCGGCAGCATCGCCACCTGTGCCGGGATCACCAGGGCCGCCATCAGCACCTGGAACAGACGCTCACGGCCAACGAACCGCAACTTGGCGAAGGCGTACCCGGCCATCGTGTTCATCAGCAGCGAACCGAGGGTGATGGACACCGACACCAGCAGGCTGTTGGCGAAGTTGACGCCCATGCCGGTCCGCGCGAACAGCTCGTGGTAGTTGGCGAAGGTGACGTGCGACGGGGTCAGCGGCGGTGGGAACGTGGTGGCCTCGCCAGCCGGCATCACCGACACCGAGACCATCCACAACAGCGGCGCCAGGCTGACCAGCGCCAGCACCAGCAGCCCACCGTTGATCCACCATCCGTGCCAGCGTGACTGGCCGATTTCGCGACTCATACCATCTGCCTTTTGCGCCCGAAGCGCAGCATCACCGACGTCACCGCCAGGATGATCAGGAACAACAGGAACGCCACCGCCGACGCGCGGCCGAGGTTCCACCACTTGAAGCCTTCTTCGAACATGAAATACAGCACGCTGACGGTGCTCTGCAATGGATCGCCGCGGGTCATGACGTAGGGTTCGGCGAACAGCTGGAAGTAGCCGGACACCGTGATCACCCCCACCACCAGCAGCACCGGGCCGAGCATCGGCAGGGTGATGTGCAGGAACTGCTTCCAGCGCGATGCGCCATCGATGCGCGCCGCCTCGTACAGGTCATGCGGGATCGCCTGCAGGCCGGCCAGGAAGATCACCATGTTGTAGCCGAAGTTCTTCCACACCGCGAACAGCATGATGGTCGGCATGGCCCAGTTCGGGTCGCCCAGCCAGTCGATCGGGCTGATGCCGATGTGGCCCAGGCCGTAGTTCACCAGACCGTAGCTGGTATGGAACAGATAACGCCAGATCACCGCCACCGCCACCAGGGTGGTCACCACCGGGGCGAACAGCGCGGTGCGGAACAGCGCCTTGAAACGGGCGGCCGGTGCATTGAGCAGGATGGCCGCACCCAGCGACACCGCGATGGACAGCGGCACGCCGATCACCACGAAGTAGGTGGTATTCCACAGCGACTTCCAGAACATCGGCGTCTGCAGCAGGTCGATGTAGTTGCCCAGCCCGACAAAGCGCAGGTTGCTGCTGTCGGCCAGCGAATACAGGTCGAAATCGGTGACACTCAGCGCCAGCGCCGAAGCCACCGGCAGGCCGAAGAACACGCCCAGCACGATCACCGCCGGTGCGGCGAAGATCCAGCCGGCAAGGGAAGAACGGTTCATGGCAGGCCTCCTTCGACCGCCGATGCATCGCCCTGCGGCGGTGCCTCCTGCAACGATTGCTCATGCATCCAGCGACGCTTGGCCAACACCTTGTCCACGCGATCATCCAGTTCGGTCACGGCCGCATCCTGCGCCTGTCCACCGCGGACGACCTTCTCGGTCACGATGCGCATTTCCTGCACGATGCGCTCCCACTCCAGCACCTTCGGCGTGGGCTTCACGCGCTCGAGCTGGTCACGGAAGGCAGCCGCCAGCGGGTCATTGGCCAGCGAGGGCGCTTCCCAGGTGCTGCGACGCGGCGGCAGGTCACCGATGATGGAATGGAAGCGGGCCTGGATTTCCGGACGCGACAGGAACTCGATCAGCTTCCATGACGCTTCCTTCTGCTGCGACTTGCGGAAGATCACCAGGCTGGTGCCCCCGGCGATGCCAGCACCCAGGCCATCCGGACCCGGCAGCGCGGCCGTGCCCCACTGGCCCGCCAGCTCCTTGGGCTCGAGCTTCTTGAACTCACGGATGTTCCAGGGACCAGAGATGTAGAACACGTTGAAGCCGCGGAAGAACTCATCCCAGACATTGGAGATCTGGGTTTCGGACATCTTCGGCGCCCAGCCCTTCTCGAACATGTTGGCGTAGAAGCCCAGCGTGCGACGGAAGCCCGGGCTGCGGAAATTGCCACGGGTATCGTCGTCGCGCAGCAACGGATCGGGCTGCTGCAGGGCGAAGGACAGCTGCTGCTCGAACTCGTTGATCGGCATCAGCACCGCATAGCGGTTCGCGCCCTGCATCTTCTTGATGTCGGCCATCTGCTGCTCGAACTCGGCCCAGGTGCGCGGCGGCGCATCGTGGCCGGCCTTGGCCAGCAGGTCCTTGCGGTAATACAGCAGGCGCGTGTCCACGTACCACGGCACGCCGACCACTTCGTCGTGGATGACGTTGGTGTCCCAGATGCCGGGGAAATAGTCGTCCGGCTTCACCACGCTGGAGCGGTCGATGTAGGGCTGCAGCGGCACCAGCGTATTGAGTTCGGCGAACTCGGGGATCCAGGTGTTCCCCAGCTGGCAGACGTCGGGCAGCCCATCGGCGGCGAACGCGGTCAGCAGCTTTTCATGCGCCGCCGTCCACGGGATGTTCTGCACATCCACCTTGATACCCGGGTTTTCCGCTTCGAACTCATGGATCAGCTCGGCCACTACTTCGGCTTCGCGCCCCATTGCCCAGAAGCGCACCGTGGTGCCCTCGTCCTGCCGACCGCAGCCGGCCAGCGCCAGCATGGCGACCAGCACGGCGGCACGGCGCCAACGCCGGGCGACGGATTTCACTGCGGCCACCGGCTTACTTGCCGGGGTTGTTGTTGCGGGATGCATTCTTCTGTTCCTGTGCCGCGGCAGCGCGCGATTCTGCAATACCAACAGCGCGTGCGCCGGCGGCCTGTTCGTCCTTCTCCAGCTGCAGCGGTTGCTGCTCGCCTTCGGGGGTCAGCCAGCCGCCGCTGAATCCAGCGCGCTCCAGCCCCTTGCGGATGTGGGGGTTCTTCTTCATCACCTCCCACACGAAATCATTACGGTAGTTGGCGATCATGGTCAGGATCGGGCCCTGGTCGATGCCGATGTAATCACTGGCCACCCAACCACGATCAGGCACCATCCGCCCGGTCTTGATCGGGATGTCGTAGTTGAAGCTGGGGTTGAACGAATCCAGGAACCCGTAGCTGGAATAGATGTAGTCACCGAAGCGCTTGTGCATTTCCTGGGTGGCCGGGATCACCTCTTCCGGGGCGAACACGATCGACGAGATCGCCGCAGTCGGGGCGATCGTGCCGTCGTCGAAATTCTCGCGCAGGCCCGCGCCACGCGAAGAGTAATGGCGGAACTGGCGCTGCTCGCCGCGATACTCCTGCGTGGTGTTCTGCGGCCCGTCGCTGGCCGTCAGGCCCCACACGTTCTGGCCGTATTCCTTCCAGTTCATCGGGTTGCTGATGGCGTACTCGCGCTGTGCCAGCGCCGCCGAACGGCTGTTGAGGAAATAGGTGCTGCCACGCTCGCGCATGTACGCATCCTGGATGTCACGGAAGTCGATCCAGACGTGGCTGTACTGATGACCGAACAGCGGGCCGAAGGACAGGTATTCCTGGCCCTGGTACACGCCCCAGTCGTTGTCATAGGTCCGTGTCCACACCGTCCACGCATCCGGGCTGACCGGATGGGTGGGCGACCCCAAGGCCAGGATGTAGACGATCATCGCCTCGTTGTAGCCCATCCAGTCGTGTTCAATGGTGCCGCTTTCCGGGAACCAGCCCATCGAGATCAGCGGGGCGCGTTCCTGCAGCCACGGCCAGTCCACCCGCTTGTACAGGGTGTCGGCGATGTCACGGATTTCCTTCTCGCGGCTGTCGCCACCGTCGTAATACGACTGCGCGAACAGCACGCCCATCATCAGCAGCGCGGTATCCACCGAGGACAGCTCGACCCAACTGTCGTAACGCTGACCCTGCTGCATGTCCAGGAAGTGGTAATAGAAGCCCTTGTAGCCGCCCTTGCCGGTGCGCTGCGGGCCCATCGGCACGTCGCGCAGGAATCGCAGGGTGGTCAGCGTGCGCTCGACCGCCTGGTTACGGCTGACCCAGCCATTTTCGATGCCGATCGGGTACGCCGTCAGCGCGAAACCGACCGAGGCGATGCTGGCGAACGGACGCGAAGGATAGCGGTCCGGGGTGAGCCCGTTGATCTCGTTGGTGGTATCCCAGAAGAACTGGAACGTGCGGCGCTCGATGTCATCGAACAGCGGCGGCAGTTCCGGCTTCATCGGCCGCGGCGGCAGGTCCGCCTCGACCAGGATCACCTGGGGGGCTGGCTTGACCGGCTCCGGCGCCGCTTGTGGCTTGCAGCCGACGGTGGCCAGGCCGAACAACGCGACAGTCAACACGTGGCGTACCCGCATCGGCCCCTTCCTTTTTTGCTGTTCAAGAGTACAGAGCATAACGTCCCATGACTTGAAATCGTTTACATATCTGCCCCGAAAAAAACCACCTGCGGTGGTCGGGACCGATGGATCATTGCCCAGCCCGCTGCCCCCTCACTGGCAGCGGGCTGGACAATGGACGGATCCGAAGATCCGCCATTGCCTGCCCACGGTACCGCCCGAAGGCGGCACCGCGGTTCCTCTCAACCCCCCTGGATCAGAAGCGGAAGCCGACTTCGGCCTTCACCTGACGCGGGGTACCGACGATGTCGCCGGTCTCGTTGTAGCTGGCCAGCAACTTGCCGTTGGTCTTGGTGTAGTTGTAGTTGGAGAAGTTGTCGAAGTTGAACACGTTGATGATGTCGATACGAGCGTACAGCTCGGTCTCGTGCGCCATCTTGAACGTCTTCGTCGCCTGCAGGTCGACCGAACGGTAGCCGAAGATCTTGCCACCGAGCAGGAACTTGCCGTTGCCGTTGGGCACTGCGGCACCCGGGGTCGGCAGGTCGAAGCCGGTCGACTGGGTGACCGGGTACCAGTCGTTCACCGCGGTCGGCGTGGCCAGGGTGACCTTGCCGCCGAAGGTGATGCCCCAGAAGCCGGCATACGAACCGGTGACCACCAGGCGGTGACGCGGAGCGCCGTTGGAGCGGATGGTCGGGTAGTCCTCGATCAGGCCACGGTCGAACGCGTACTTCTCATTGATGTCGCGGTTGTGGCGTGCGGTGGTCCAGGTGTAAGCGATCGAGGAGCCCCAGCCGCTTTCCTGGGTGAACGGCTTCTGCGCCGACAGCAGCAGCTGGGTCGCGCGGGTCTTGATGCCCTGCTGGCCGATGATCAGGCTGCCGAAGCCCGGCACGTTGCAGCTCCAGGCCTGGCTCAGGCCCGGGTCGGAGCCACCGCACAGACGCGGGTCATCGAAGAACTGACCGGTCGGGTAACGGTTGCCCAGCGTGAAGGCGAAGCCATCGTAGCTCAGGGTGCGGGAGATGGTCGCATCGGTCAGCCAATCGCCGACCTGGTTGCTCATGCCGAAGCTGAACTGATCGGAGTACGGCACCTTCAGGTTGTTGTTCAGCAGGTCCACTTCCAGGCCGGCATTGCTGGTCGAACCGACCAGCGACTGCAGGTTGCCGATGCCGTTGAGCAGGTTCGGGTTCCAGTCATAGCAGGCGGCCTGGCCATTGAGGCAGGTGCCGGTGTTCGGATTGCGGAAGTAGATGGTCGGCTGCGGAAGGGCCAGCTTGGTGGTTTCCAGCTGCAGGTTGTCGAACAGGTCGCGATCGTACGAACGACCGGCACCGCCGTGGAACACGTGCTGCTCGTCGGCGTTGATGTCATACGAGAAGCCGATGCGCGGCTGCCAGGCATCCTTGAACGCCTTGCGGTTCTTGCCGGTGCTGATGTACTGGCTGATGTCCAGGCCACCCAGCGCCAGCGAATCGGCGTAGGTCTGGCCAGCAGCAGCGCGCGGATCCTGCGAGTAGATCGCGTCGACCACTGCCTGCGGGGTCACGAAGTCCAGGTAGGCCGGGGTCTTTTCGTAGTCCCAGCGCAGGCCGAGGTTCAGCTGCAGGTGGTCGTTGACCTGCCAGTCGTCCTGGATGAACAGGCCGATCTGCTTGGACTTCGAACGCACTTCGCCGGACACGCCCGACACGCCGGTCACCGGCTTGACGAACTGCGCCTTGTACGGAATGTCGGACGGGAAGTCCGGATCGCCCAGCGTATAGGTGAACGCCGGGTTGATCTGTGCCGCATCCGATGCGTACAGGTCGATTTCCTTGTACTTGGCGCCCATCTTGATGGTGTGGTCACCATTCCAGGTGATGCCATCCAGGGTCAGGTTGTCTTCAATCGCCCAGCCCTTCTGGCCCTTCACCTGCGAATCCAGCGCCGATGCGCCACCGATCTTCACCAGGGTGCGGTCTTCGGTGCCGTCCGGTGCGGTGTAGGTGAAGCCGTTGGCCAGCGTCAGCGGGGTCGGATTGTTGAACGAGTCTTCGTGGGTGAGCATCATTTCGTTGTAGAAACGCTCACCGCTGTGGTTCCAGCGCAGCGCGTAACGACGGTCGGTGTTGACCACTTCACGGCCGGCTTCCGGCGCGGTCTGACCACTGAACTGCTGCTGGGTCTCGTCGCGATCCTGGAAGCTCAGTTCGATGCGATCGTTGTCGGTCGGCTCGAAGTCGATCTTGGCGAAGATCAGGTCCTGCTGGAACGGCTGGCTGGCCGGGCCGAGGCCGGCGGCGGCGTCTGCCGGCAGCAGGCCGACGCGGTTGGTGACCGAACCTTCCGGGGCGATGGTGACCGGCAGGTCGAAGCGCTTGGCTTCATAGGTCACGAAGAAGTGGGCCTTGTCCTGGATGATCGGGCCACCCAATGCAAAACCGTATTCCTTCTCGGCCGACGCTTCCTTGCTCTGGCCCGGCTGACGTTCGGCCGGGGTCTTGGCGCGCATGTCTTCGTTGGTGTAACGGTAGAAGGTTTCACCCTTGAACTCGTTGGTACCGGACTTGGTCGCCGCGGTCACGGCCGCGCTGGAGACCTGACCGTATTCGGCCTTGTAGTTGCCGCTGATGACCTTGTATTCACCGATCGCCAGCTGCGGGAACGGGTTGCCGGCGCTGCCGGACTGGCCGGCCACGCCGCCGCCCTTGACGTAGCTCTTCTGGCCCACGCCGTCGATGTACACGTTGGTGCCGTCGGAGTTGGTGGCACCGCCGCGCAGCGAGGTGTTGCCCTTCGCATCACGGGTGAAGATCAGGCCCGGAACCGCGTCGGCGAATTCCAGGAAGTTGCGCGACACCTGCGGGGTGGTCTGGATCTGCTGCAGGCTGACGGTCTTGCCGACTTCAGAGGTGCGCACTTCCTGCAACAGGGTCGGTGCCACGACGGTGATCGCATCGAGGTTGGTCGCGCTGCCATCGGCCGGCGCAGCCGCCTGGGCGCCGCTGAAGTTCAGCGTCGCGGTCGAGGCCACGGTCACGGTGACCTTCTGCGTCTGGCCGTTGGCCACCACGTCATAGGTGCCCGGGTCCAGGCCCATCAGCGAGTAGCTGCCGTCGGCGCGGACAGTGCCGCGACGCACGGTGCCGGTGGCCACGTTGGTGGCGACCACTTCGCTGCCGGCCTGGGCCGAAGCGACCTGGCCACGCAGGCTCGCGTTGGCCGACTGGGCCATCACGTCCGGGGCAGCGGCGAACACCAGGCAACTGGCCAGGGCACAGGTCAGCAGGCGGCGAGCCGGCATCCGACGATGGTTATTGAGATGCATCATGAAAATCTCCGGGGGTGGTGGCGACCGTCATGGCCGCCCCTTTCATGTCAAACAAAAAGGTAATGCCTCCGGCTTCAGCGGCCGGATGGCGTCTCGTTCCTGGGCTTGCACTTACTTGAATCACGCACGATCAGTCGCGGCACCAGCGTCTGCTTGTCGCCCGCTCCTTCCGTGGTTTTTGAATCCATCAACTGCATGAGGCGCGTCATCGCCATGTCACCAAGCTCGGCGATACTCACCTGCATCGTCGTCAAAGACGGGTGAACGAAACGGGCCAGCGGAATGTCATCGAATCCGGCCAACGCCACATCGTCCGGCACCTTAAGTCCTGCCTGCGCGAACGCATACAGACACCCCAGCGCCATCATGTCGTTGGCTGCGAACACCGCGTCGGGCAGCGTCCCCGCTGCCAGCAACTCCTGACCGGCACGATGGCCGGAAGCTTCGTCGAAATCACCGGGCAACTCGATCCCCTGCGCCTGCGCGCCGAAGGCAGTGAGCGCGTCACGGAAGCCTCGCAGGCGTTCGCGCGCATCGTAGTTGGAGTCCGGGCCTGAAATGAATGCAATGCGTCGGTGACCGACGTCCAGCAGATGGCGGGTCATCGCCACCGCACCGGCATGGTCATCGATGCTCAACACAGGATGGTCCTGGTCGGGCAGATAGGTGTTGATCAGAACGGTGGGCAACGACTGCGGCAGGTTGTCGGTCAGGAAACCCGGGCTTTCGGCATACGGCGACAGCACCAGCAGGCCATCCACGCGGCCGCGCATCGCGCGCAGCGCCGCACCCTGCTGTTCCTGGTCACCGTGGTAACTGGACACCAGCAGATGCTGGCGGCGCACACGGGCGATCTGGTCGATGCCACGCATCAGTTCGGAGAAGAACTCGCCGTAAAGATCAGGCAGCACCACGCCCACCGTATTGGTGCGGCGGCTGCTGAGACTGCGCGCCGCGGCATGCGGGGTGTAGCGCAGGCGCGCAGCCACCTCCAGCACCAGCTGGCGAACCGGCTCGGCGACATTTTCGTGTCCGTTGAGCGCGCGCGAAACCGTGGCCACTGAGACCTTGGCTTCCCGTGCGACATCCTTGATGGTGATCGCTGCCTTGTTCACGAAGTCGCCCTCCACGACTTGAGCCATTCGGCTTGGCGCGGAATGTAAGCGTTTCCAATGTCCAATGTAAACACTCCGTTAGTCCTGATTGTCATTCGACGCCCGCCCGCTGTCCTGGCGGGACGTCACCACGACGCCACGGGACAAGAGCGGACAGGGATCAGCCAGCCTCGGCCGGGGTCTGTGCGTTGATCGACAACGCATGGATATCGGTATCCATCATGCTGCCAACGGCAGCGTACACGGCCCGATGCCGCGCAAGTGCGCCCATACCTTCAAAGGCGGCACTGACCACGTGCACATTGAAGTGACCGCGCCCGTCGCGGGCCCCTGCATGGCCCGCATGACGGTGGCTGTCATCCTCCACATCGAGGTGCACAGGGGCCAGCGATTGCTGCAGTGCCGCACGAATACGCTCGACCCGTTCCGCATTGCTCACGGCAGCACCTTCCGGAACGGGCGGACATCGGTCCGCGCATAAACGCCAGCGGCCACGTAGGGATCGGCATCGGCCCACGCGCGCGCCTGCGGCAGCGAATCGAACTGAGCGATCACCACGCTGCCGCTGAATCCCGCCGGGCCGGGATCTTCGCTGTCGATCGCCGGGCACGGGCCGGCCACCAACAAGCGCCCCTGCTCCACCAGGGCCTGCAGCCGCGCAAGATGCGCAGGCCGCGCCTCCAGACGCGCTGGCAGGACATCCGGAGCGTCATAGCCTTCGATCACGTACCACATGGTTGTCTCCTCACTGTCCCGGGACGGGAATCGCCGGTGATTCTAGCCCCAGCGGCAACAGCGCCGCCGACCACGGCGCGGCGCCACCGCCTTATCGCTCCATCGCTTTTTTTTATTCTTCATCCGCGACCGGCAGCGCCCGTAGCCGGTCAGGGGTCCGGGCGGGGTGGGTTACACGGGGCCCTTGGAGCCCCGGACGGGCGGAAAGGAGCTTACATGGACGTACTTGCAGCGTGCCCCGTGTAACCCACCCCGCCCGGGCCGCTCTCAGGTCCAACCGAAGCGCAGCCAGTCGCGAGGGGGCTCAGCCCGTTCGCCCCCCCTGCCCCGCGCAGGCTGGACAGCAGCCAGGCAAAGCCGTAACCTACTTCCATTGCACGTGGCTGGACGCAGCGTCCCGTCGGATCAGTGGCCCTACAAGCCCCCGATGATCGATCCGCTGCCCCCGACCAGACCATGTAGACGACCTCCCCGTAGTTTCGTCGCTTCCGCAGATGCGGTGCGTCCTGCTTCATTGATGTGTGGAATCGCGCCGACTCCGGCGTGTCCTGGTTCCCGCGATCGCCTGTCAGGTCATCTCCTGTTGGCGCTGCGCGGTACCGCGACCGGTCCGTTGCAATCCTGATGTCCCTAGATGACCTCTGAAACCGCGCCCAGCGCGAATCCGTCAACCCGGCCGCCCCATCCACAGCAGCAGGAAATGCCGCTGGCCGTGGTGCATGGGCAGCCGGTCCTGCAGATACCGCAGGACCTGTACATCCCGCCGGATGCACTGGAAGTCATCCTCGACGCGTTCGAGGGACCACTGGACCTGCTGCTGTACCTGATCCGCCGGCAGAACCTTGACGTGCTGGACATCCCCGTCGCCGAGATCACCCGGCAGTACGTGGAATACATCACCGTGATGCGCGAGCTGCGTTTCGAGCTGGCCGCGGAATACCTGGTGATGGCGGCGATACTGGCCGAAGTGAAGTCGCGGATGCTGTTGCCGCGGCCGATCAGCGAGGACGGCGACGAGGCCGATCCGCGCGCGGAGCTGGTGCGTCGGCTGCAGGAGTACGAACGTTTCAAGCAGGCGGCCGAGGATATCGACAGCCTGCCCCGGCAGGACCGCGACACCACCGTGGTGCATGCCTTCGTCCCCGATCGTGCAGCGATAAAGCTGCCACCGCCGGTGGACCTGAAGGAAATGCTGATGGCGCTGCATGACGTGCTCAAGCGCGCCGAGCTGTTCAGCGGCCACGCGATCAAACGCGAGGCGCTGAGTGTGCGCCAGCGGATGGGCGACCTGCTGGGCCGCATGGACGAAGGCGTGTTTTACCGGTTCGAGTCGTTGTTCGGCGCCGAGGAAGGAAAACTCGGCGTGCTGGTCACCTTCCTGGCAATGCTGGAACTGGCCAAGGAACAACTGCTGGATATCGTGCAGGAAGCCCCGCTGGCGACGATCTACGTCAAGTCGCTGGCGGCGGGAAACACCAATGAGCCGCTGTCCTTCAGCAGCGAATTCGACGACAACGACGCTGAGTGAGCCCGAACTGCCGATGGATCAACCGCTGATCAACCGTATCGTCGAAGGCGCCCTGCTGGCATCTGCGCAGCCGCTGACCCTGGTGCAGCTCAAGGAGCTGTTCCCGGAAGACGAGCCGGCACCGGCCGGCAGTGTCGAGCGCGCGCTGGAATACCTGCGTGAGGCCTGTGCGGAACGCGGCGTGGAACTGGTGGAGGTCGCCTCCGGCTTCCGTTACCAGGTCACCGCTGAAGTCCACAGCCATATCAGCCGGCTGTGGACCGAACGCAAGACCCGTTACACGCGTGCCACGCTGGAAACCCTGGCGTTGATCGCTTACCGGCAGCCGATCACCCGCGGCGAGATCGAGCAGGTGCGCGGTGTAGCGGTCAGCAGCAATATCATCCAGGCCCTGGAAGAGCGCGAATGGATCCGCGTGGTCGGCCACCGCGACGTGCCCGGCAGGCCGGCCCTGTTCGGCACGACCAAGGGATTCCTGGATTACTTCGGCCTGAAGCGGCTGGACGAGCTGCCGCCGCTGTCCGAGCTGCGCGACCTGGCCGACCTGGAACCGCAGTTGCCGCTTGGCGCCGATGGGCAGCCCGACGCGCCCCTGACGGCGAGTGCAGGCAGCCCGGACCTGGCCGCAAACGATGACACCGCCGCCGATGGCAGTGACGACCAAGGCACCCTGGCCGCCGATGGCGCCGATGCCGCACCCGATTCATCCGACGCCCCCGTGGCGGCGGACCCTGATGAGCAAGCACCTTCGCCCACCGAAAACGGGCACCCCGAAACCGCGCCGGGAACGCGCGCGGCGCCAGTGAACGAAAGCGAAGACAACGCCGTCGCGATGACGACCGTGGCTGTTGACCTAGCCGATTCCGAACCAGAGGCCGATGACGAAACGTCGGCTGGAGCCAAAGTTAATGAGTGACACCCCCCGTAAGCCTTCGTTGAACAAGCTCTCGCTGAAGCGTGAAGCCACCTCCGAACAGTTCAAGCTGGAAGAGCGCCTGCACAAGGTGCTGGCGCAGGCCGGCCTGGGCTCGCGCCGCGCGCTGGAACAGCGCATCGCCGAGGGCCTGGTCAAGGTCAATGGCGAAGTCGCGCAGACCGGCATGTCCGTGCGCAGCGGCGACCGTATCGAGCTGGATGGCCGCGGCTTCGTCGCCACCGCCCTGGCCGAGCCGTCGCGCGTGCTGGTCTACAACAAGCCGGAAGGCGAAGTGACCACCCGCGAAGATCCCGAAGGCCGCCCGACCGTGTTCGAGTCGCTGCCGGCACTGAAGGGCGCACGCTGGATCGCCGTCGGCCGCCTGGACATCAACACCACCGGCCTGCTGCTGGCGACCACCGACGGTGAGCTGGCCAACGCCATGATGCACCCGTCCTTCGAAGTCGAGCGCGAGTACGTGGTGCGCGTGCGTGCCCCGGAAGGCCAGGACAAGGTCGACGACAACACCATCCTGCGCCTGCAGCGCGGCGTGGCACTGGAAGATGGCCCGGCCAAGTTCGACGAAGTCGAACGCATCGGCGGCACCGATTCCCACGACTGGTTCCGCGTGGTGGTGAAGGAAGGCCGCAACCGCGAAGTCCGTCGCCTGTGGGAATCGCAGGGCTGCCAGGTGAGCCGGCTGAAGCGCACGCGCTACGGCAAGGTCAGCCTGCCCCGCGAACTGGTCCGTGGTCATTCCGTGGAGCTGACGACCGCACAGGTCGACGCCCTGCGCGCCGACCTCAAGCTGGAAGAAGGCGCACCCTCGGCGCTGACGCTGCAGCCGGTGATCGGTCAGCGTCGCGCTGCCAAGACCACGGTGCGCATCGGCCGTGACGGAGGTCGGGGTACGGCCTACGTCAATGGCCACAACACCGCCGATGAAGGCCGCGAACTGCGCCGCTTCGACAACGTGCGCGAAGACCGCGGCCGCGGTCGCGGCGGCAAGCCGGGTGGCGGCTTCAAGGGCGGCCTGACGGTCAGCGGTGAAGCGGCTGCCAAGCAGTCGCAGCGCCCGTTCAAGGCCCGCCCGCAGAAGAACGATCGTGGCCTGCCGGAAGGCAACCCGGCTGCGTTCCGCAGCTGGTACGTGCCGGACGGCGTCAGCACCGGCCCGAGTGGACACCGCAATGCCGGCCCGGGCGCTGCCCGCGGTCCGGGTGCCCGTGGTCCCGGTGGCCCCGGCGCGCGCGGTCCCGGTGGTCCGGGTGCCCGGGGTCCGGGTGCGCGCGGTCCAGGCCAGGGTGGCGGTTACGGCCAGGGCCAGGGTGAAGGCGCTCGTGGCGGTTATGCCAAGCCGAAGTCGCCGGGTGCCGGCGCCGGTGGCAACCGCGGCGGCCAGGGCCAGGGTGGCCAGGGCAACAAGCATCCCTATGGGCATCCGGGCAACGCCCCGTCATTCCCGTCCGATCATGCCAACCCGGGCTTCAGCCCGTACGGCAGTGCCCGTCCGGCCAGCGGCAACCGTGGCCCGGGCGGTAACCGCTCGGCGGGTGGCCCCGGCGGCAACCGGGGGCCGGGTGGTCCCGGTGGCAACCGCGGACCGGGTGGTCCCGGTGGCGGCAATCGTGGTCCCGGCGGCCCCGGTGGCGGCAATCGCGGTCCGGGTGGCCCCGGTGGCAACCGCGGACGTGGCGGCGGCCCGCGCGGCGGCTGATCAATAAAAAACCCGGCCTCGCGGCCGGGTTTTTTTGTGTCGGGTAGTGGCGGCTTTCAGCGGCGCTCGATGGTGAACGCGGTCCCGTCGATGCCCAGGTCCCAGCCCTTCCCGGTGCCGGCCAAGGCAAGCGAGATGTCGCCCTTGGTCATCGCCGCTGCACCGCTGGAGCGGATCACGCCCGCATGTGCGCCAACGGCGGCATAGGTGCCGAACAGATCATTGGGCGAGTACGCGCCGCTGAAGCGGCCGGTCCCATCGACGATCTTCGATTTGCCGATCGTCAGCCCGCCGCCCTTGACCTTGAGCTTGACCGGCATCGTCATGCCGTTGTCGCAGGTGATCGTGCCGGTACCGGAGGCCGTCTTGTAGAACACCGACCAACCGGACATGTCGTAGCGCAGGTTGCATTCGATGTTGCCCGCTGCCTGCGCGGCGGGCGCGACGAAAGCAGAGGCAGCGAGCACGAGCAGCAGGGAAACGGTGGACTTCATGATAGGGGTGCTCCGCGTTGTGGAATGCGCGAAATCTAGCAGTGGCCCCCTCCTCCGGACAGGGGCAGCTGCGCCATCCGCGTCCCGTGGTTCAGTCAGCCGTCGGCTGCTCCAGCACGAAGGCATCGGCATCGAGCATCGCCGGGAAACGGGCGCGGTGTGCCGCCAGCGCACCGGCCGACAGCGTGGTCGTCACGACCTGTTCGACCTCACGCACCTCCACCTGAGCCTGGCCCAGGAAATCGATCACCGCGCTGTCGCCGGCATAGTGCAGATCGTTGCCGTCCACACCCACCCGGTTGACCGCGGCGACGAAGCAGAGGTTTTCGATCGCACGCGCACGCAGCAGGGTCTTCCAGGCATAGGCACGCGCCGAGGGCCAGTTGGCCACGAACAGCTGCAGGTCGAAGTCCAACTGCCCTGCCCGCTCCACGTCGTACCGGTTGCGGCAGAACACGGGGAAGCGCAGGTCGTAGCAGACCTGCGGATTGATCCGCCAGCCCTTCCACTGCACGCTCAGGCGCTCGCGGCCGGCGGCGTAGCGCTCATGCTCACCGCCGTAACGGAACAGGTGGCGCTTGTCGTACTGCTGCACCTCGCCATCGGGCGTGGCGAACAACAACCGGTTGTAGACCGCCTCGCCTTCGCGCAGCTGCACGCTGCCGGTCACCGCCGCATCCAGCTGCGCGGCCTGCTGGCGCATCCAGGCGACGGTCGGCCCCTGCATGTCTTCGGCCTGGGCAATCGCCTCGTTGGAGAAGCCGCTGGTGAAGGTTTCCGGCAGCACCACCAGGTCGGTGCGGCCCGCCAGCGGCGACAGCAGGTCACCGTAATACGTGCGGTTGCCGGCCGGATCGTGCCAACGCGTGTCGCCCTGCACCAGGCTGATACGCAGGTCCTGCACAGCACCCTGTGCGTTCGTCGGGACCGCGCTCACAGCCGTGCCAACCGTTCGATGGCCGCATCCAGCGTCGTTTCGTTCTTGGCGAAGCACAAGCGCACGATGCGCTGGCCGGCCGGCGGCGTTTCGTAGAACGGTGACAGCGGAATCGCCGCCACGCCTTTCTCGATCGTCAGCCACTTCACGAATTCATGGTCCGGCAAGTCGCTGATCGCCGAGTAATCCACCAGTTGGAAGTAACCGCCGGGCACCGGCAGCGCCTGCAGGCGCGTCTGCGCCAGCTGCTCACGGAAGCGGTCACGCTTGGCCTGGTAGAACGCCCCCAACTGCAGGTGGTGTTCCGGCTCATCACGGATCATTGCCGCGAATCCATATTGTGCCGGGCCGAAACTGGTGAAGGTGTTGTACTGGTGCACCTTGCGGAATTCCGCGCTCATCGCGGGCGGGGCGATGGCGTAGCCGATCTTCCAGCCGGTGCAGTGGTAGGTCTTGCCGAAGCTGGAGATCACGAACGCGCGCTCGCGCAGCTCCGGATGCCGCAGGGCGGACTCGTGGCGGCGGCCGTCGTAGATGATGTGCTCGTACACTTCATCGGAAATCAGATAGATGTCCGTGCCGCGCAGCAGATCGGCCAGGGCCTGCATGTCCGCCGCATCAAGCATCGCGCCGGACGGATTGTGCGGTGTGTTGACCATCAGCATCCGCGTGCGCGGGGTGATCGCCGCACGCACGCGATCCCAGTCGACGGCGAAGGTATGCGGATCCAGCGGCACGTGCACCGCGCGCGCGCCGGCAAGATCGATCGCCGGCTCGTAGCAGTCATACGCCGGGTCGAGCACGATCACTTCTTCGCCGGCACGTACCACGGCGTGGATCGCGTTGAAGATCGCTTCGGTGGCACCGCTGGTGACGGTGATTTCCGTATCCGGGTCCACCTCTGCGCCGTACAGGTCCAGCGATTTCTGCGCGATGGCCTGGCGCAGCGGCGCCACGCCGGTCATCGGCGGATACTGGTTGAGACCGTCGGCCATGGCCGCCGTGGTGGCATCGATCAGCCGCTGCGGCGCGCTGAAGTCGGGAAAGCCCTGGCCGAGGTTCACGGCGCCGTGTTCGGCTGCCAGCTGGGACATCACGGTGAAGATGGTGGTGCCCACCTTGGGCAGCTTGGTCTGCGGTTGCATCGGCCTGTGCGGGGTTGGAAGACAGGCATGTGAGTGTAGCGCCTTGACGGCCAGCGGCCGTCACTACCCTTTACAATCGGGGCCCGTGTTCGGCGCAGAGAATCGCCCCTTGGATACCCCTGCGCTGCTGGCCGCCCGTGGCCTGTGTTTTTCCCGCGACGAAGAAACGGTGTTTGGTCCGCTCGACTTCCATGTCGATGCAGGCGAGGCCCTGCTGGTGCAGGGCGACAACGGCGCCGGCAAGACCACCCTGCTGCGTGTGCTGGCCGGGCTGCTGCGCCCGGCCGCAGGCACGGTCGAGATCGATGGACGCGCCGCAGGCGTCGCCGAACGTGCGCACTTCGTCGCCTACCTGGGCCACCTGCCCGCGCTGAAGGCGGATCTGGATACCCTGGAAAATCTGCACTTCCTGTGCGGGCTGCATGGGCGACGCGCGCGGCAGATGCCGGGCAGTGCGCTGGCCGTGGTGGGCCTTGCCGGATATGAAAACACCCTGGTGCGGCATCTTTCCGCTGGGCAGAAGCGCAGGCTGGCGCTGGCCCGCATGTGGCTGTCGCCGGCACCGTTATGGCTGATGGACGAGCCCTACGCCAACCTCGACCTGGAGGGCATCAACCTGGTGAACCGGATGATTTCCGCCCACCTGCGCGGCGGTGGCGCGGCGCTGGTCACCACCCACGGTGCCTACGCTGCGCCGCCGGTGCGGACGCGCCAACTGCAATTGCCGCTGCAGGTGATCGCATGATCGCCCCGGGCACCGAGCCGGGCCTGTGGCAGACCGCGCGCGCCCTTGCCAGCCGCGACCTGCGCCTGGTCTGGCGGCGGCGGGGGGATGCGCTGCAACCGGTGCTTTTCGCCCTGCTGGTCGTCGTGCTGTTCGCGTTGGCGCTGGGCCGCGACCCGCAGGTGCTGGCGGCCAATGCGGTGGCCGTGTTGTGGCTGGCGGTGCTGCTGGCAGGCCAGTTGGCGCTGGATTCGCTGTTCCGTTCCGATGCCGAAGACGGCTCGCTGGAGCAATGGCTGCTGGCCCCGGTACCGCTGTCCTGGCTGGTGCTGGTCCGCGTGCTGATGCACTGGCTGACCACCGCCCTGCCGTTGATCGTGATCAGTCCACTGCTGGCGGAAATGCTGCATCTGCCACATGACCAATGGCCGATGCTGCTGGCATCGTTGCTGCTGGGAACCCCCCTGCTGAGCCTGATCGGTGGCATGGTCGCCGCACTGACGGTGGGCATCCGACGCTCTGGTATCCTCGTTGCACTGTTGTCGTTGCCGCTGTACGTACCGGTGCTGGTGTTCGGTGCAGGCAGTGTCGCCGCCGCCGCACGCGGCCAGGATCCACTGGGTGCGCTGCTGATGCTCGCCGCCGGCCTGGTGGTCGCGCTGGTGCTGGCGCCCCTGGCCACGGCAGCGGCGATCCGCATCTCGTTGAGCTGATTGTTCTTGAGCCGAGCCACACCGACCACCCGGGATAGCCGCTACCGCATGCAACCGATCGTCCGCTGGTTCCACCAACTCGGCTCGCCGCCCACCTTCGACCGCTTCGCTCGTCGCTGGTCCCGTCTCTTCCTCGTCGCCTCGTTGCCGGTGCTGGCCCTGGGCCTGTGGCAGGCGCTGTTCGTGGTGCCCGCCGATTACCAGCAGGGCGACAGCTTCCGCATCCTGTTCGTGCACGTGCCCAGCGCGTGGATGAGCCTGTTTGTGTTCGCGCTGATGGCCCTGTATGCCGCCATCGCGCTCATCTGGAAGATCAAGATCTGCGAAGTGCTGGCCATGGCCTGCGCGCCGATCGGCGCCGGTTTCACCGCCGTCACCCTGCTCACCGGCAGCATCTGGGGCCGGCCGATGTGGGGCACGTGGTGGGACTGGGATCCGCGGCTGACCACCGAACTCATTCTGTTGTTCCTGTATTTCGGGGTGATCGGCCTGTACATGGCCATCGAAGACCGGCGCAATGCCGCGCGCGCCGCGGGGCTGCTGGCCATCGTTGGCGTTGCCCTGTTACCGGTCATCCGCTATTCGGTGGACTGGTGGGGCAGCCTGCACCAGGGCCAGACGATCCGTCTGTTCGGGCCGACCACGCTGGATGCGAGCATGCAGTTGCCGCTGTGGCTGATGGTCATCGGCACCAAGCTGTGGTTCGTCGGCTCGCTGCTGGCCAAGGCGCGTGCGGACAACCTGCAGCGCGAGGCCGGCAAGGACTGGGTACAACGCCAGCTGGGAGGCGCGCCATGAGCTATCTCGGTTACGTCGTCGGCGCCTACGCGGTATTCGTCGGCCTGCTGGTCGTCGATGCCATCGGCTCGCGCCTGCGCCTGCGCCGGGCCCTGCAGGTCGCACGGCAGCGCCAGCAACGCCAGGACGCGCGGCGCAGTGCCGCGACCGGGCCGCTGGAGCTGGAGCGATGAACCCGCAGCGCCGCCGTCGCCTGCTGTGGGTAGTGCTGTTGCTGGCCGCTTCGGGGCTGGCCACCGCGCTGGTGGCGATGGCCCTGCAGCGCAACGTGGCCTATCTGTATACGCCGGCCGAAGTGCTGCGTGGCGAGAACGGCAATGCCGAACGTTTCCGACTGGGCGGCATGGTCGCCAAGGGCTCTCTGACCCGGGAGCCTGGCTCGCTGGTCGCCCATTTCACCGTGACCGATGGCGATGCGGACCTCGTCGTGCGCAGCGACCAGATCCTGCCCGATCTGTTCCGCGAAGGCCAGGCCGTGGTGGTCACCGGACGTCTGCAGGGCGGCCAGTTCGTCGCCGAAGAAGTACTGGCCAAGCACGATGAAACCTACATGCCGAAGGAACTGGCCGACAAGATGGGCGAGGCGCACGTGAAGCACGATGTGCCCGTGCCCGTGCCCGAGGTGCGCTGAGTGCTGCCCGAACTCGGACAGATCCTGATGCTGCTGGCCCTGCTGGCCGCGCTGCTGCAGTCCAGCCTGCCTCTGGTGGGTGCGCATCGCCGCATCGGCAGCTGGATGCAGGTCGCCCGGCCTGCCGCGTTCGCGCAGCTGGTGCTGGTGCTCGCGGCGTTCGCGGTGCTGACGGCCGCCTTCGTACAGCAGGATTTTTCCGTCCGCTACGTCGCGGAGAACTCCAACAGCCTGCTGCCCATGGTGTACCGCTGGTCCGCAGTGTGGGGCGCCCATGAGGGCTCGCTGCTGCTATGGGCGCTGGTGCTGGCGGCATGGACCGGTGCGGTGGCGCTGGGCTCGCGGCAGCTGCCCGACGATGTGCAGGCGCGCGTGCTGGCGGTGATGGGCCTGGTCAGCGTCGGCTTCCTCGCCTTCCTGATCTTCACCTCCAATCCGTTCACCCGGTTGATTCCGGCGCCGCTGGAAGGCCGCGACCTCAATCCGCTGCTGCAGGACCCCGGATTGATCATCCATCCGCCGATGTTGTATCTGGGCTACGTCGGATTCTCGGTACCGTTCGCCTTCGCGGTCGCGGCGCTGCTGGACGGTCGCGTGGACACGCGCTGGGTGCGTTGGACGCGGCCGTGGACCAACGTCGCTTGGGCGTTCCTGACCCTGGGTATCGCACTGGGCAGCTGGTGGGCCTACTACGAACTCGGCTGGGGCGGCTGGTGGTTCTGGGACCCGGTGGAGAACGCCAGCTTCATGCCGTGGCTTGCCGGCGCGGCGCTGATCCATTCGCAGGCGGTCACCGAGAAGCGCGGAACGTTCGCCAGCTGGACGCTGCTGCTGGCCATCACCGCCTTTGCGCTCTCCTTGCTGGGTACGTTCCTGGTGCGCTCCGGCGTGCTGACCAGCGTGCACTCGTTTGCTGCCGATCCGTCGCGCGGCATGTTCATCCTGCTGTTCCTGGCCATCCTGGTCGGCGGTGCGCTGCTGCTGTACGTGCTGCGCGCCGGCCGCATGGGCGTGGACAGTGCCGATCCACGCAGAGGCTTCACCGCGACCTCGCGCGAAACCCTGTTGATGGCCAACAACCTGCTGCTGGCCTGTGCCTGCGCCATGGTGCTGCTGGGCACGCTGTATCCGCTGCTGGCCGATGCCTTGGGCATGGGCAAGATTTCCGTGGGTCCCCCCTACTTCGGCAGTCTGTTCCTGCTGTTGATGGCGCCGCTGGTGCTGCTGCTGCCGTTCGGACCGCTGGTCAACTGGCAGCGCGACCAGCCGTCGCGCGCACTTGCGCTGCTGGCCCCGTGGCTGCTGCTGGCCGTGCTGCTGGCGGCCGTCGCCTGGTGGCACGCACCGCAGAATGGCTGGAAGGTCGGGCTGGGCGTGGGCGCGGCCGCCTGGGTGGGACTCGGCACTGCACGCTTCATCTGGCAGCGGCTGCGCGGCAACGGCCGCTTCACCGCCGAGATGGTCGGCATGCTGCTGGGCCACGCCGGGGTCGCGGTGTTCCTGGCCGGCGCGTTGCTGGTGGAGGCGCTGAACGTGCAACGCGAGGTGGCCCTCGCACCGGGACAGACCGTAGTGGTGGGTGACCACGAAATCCGCTTCGAAGGCGTGGACCACCGCGAGGGGCCGAACTTCAGCGCGGACCGCGGCCACCTGCGCGTGTTCCGCGATGGGCGTGAGCTGGCCCTGCTGCACCCGGAAAAACGCCTGTACGCCAGCGGCGGGCAGGTGATGACCGAAGCCGGCATCGATGCGCGGCTGTCGGGTGACGTGTACGTAGCAATGGGCGAACCGCTGGGCAACAATGCATGGGCCGTACGCGTGCATATCAAGCCGTTCGTACGCTGGATCTGGCTCGGGGCGCTGTTGATGGCGCTCGGTGGCCTGGTTGCTGCGGCTGATCGTCGTTTCCGTCGTCGTTAGGAGTTGCGTTGTCCATGTCCGAATCCCCTGCCCCCCGCCCCTCCCGCCCGCTGCCGCCGGTAGCCATCGTGATCGGCGTGCTGTTCTTCTTCGGCCTGCTCGGGCTGATGGTGTACGGGGTGATGAAGAGCGACGATCCACAACGTGATGTACTGCCTTCGCCGCTGATCGGCAAACAGGCACCGGCGTTCAGCCTGCCGGTGCTGCATGACCCGGACATCATGGTGCGCAGCGAAGAACTGCGCGGCGCCCCGTACCTGTTGAACGTATGGGGCAGCTGGTGTGCGGCGTGCCGCGAAGAACATCCGGTGCTGACCCGCTTTGCCGAAAGCAAGCGCGTGCGCGTGATCGGCTACAACTGGAAGGACGAGCCCACCGATGCACTGCATTGGCTGGAGCAGCTGGGCAACCCGTTCATGGTGGTGCTGAGCGATATCGAAGGCCGCACCGCGATCGACTGGGGCATCACCGCCGCACCGGAGACCTTCCTGGTGGACGGCAGTGGCGTGGTGCGCTGGAAATACAGTGGCGCGATGACCCAGGCCGTCGTCGACCAGAAGCTGATCCCGGCGCTGGAACAGATCGAAAAGGCCCAGGCCGATGCCGGCAATGCGCTGCGCGCCACGCCCTGACCGCCGCGGCCTGGGCCTGCTCGCCAACGGCCTGCTGATGGCCGTGCTGCTGGTGGCTTCGCTGTTCTGCACCGCCACGCGTGCGCAGCAGCCGGTGCACGATGCGCGCCCGCTGCAGTTCGCCGATGCCGCCGAAGAGGCGCGCTTCCATGCCTTGGCCGCGCAACTGCGCTGCGTGCAGTGCCAGAACCAGTCGCTGGCCGATTCCAACGCGCAGATCGCCCAGGATCTTCGCCGCGAGGTGCTGGAGCTCATCCACCAGGGCCATGACGATGCCGAAGTGAAGCAGTTCCTGGTGCAGCGCTACGGCGAGTTCGTGCTCTATCAACCCACCCTGCAACCGGGCACCTGGTTGCTGTGGGGCGGGCCGCTGCTGTTCCTGCTCGGCGGCGGCGTGCTGTTGTGGCGGCTGGTGCGCCGTCGCGGCAGCGCCGTGGTGGTGGATGACGCACGCGGAGACGGCTGGTGACGCTCTGGCTTGCCCTGCTGTCCGGGCTGGCCGGCGTCGCGCTGGCCGCCTGCGTGCTGTGGCCGCTGCGACAGCGCGGGCGCACCGGCTTCATGGCGGCGTGCCTCAGTCTGGGTATCGTCAGCGCCAGCCTGTACCTGCTGGTCGGCGATCCACGCGCCGCGCAGCAGCCCGCCGCACCGTCCATGGCCGATCTTCGCCAAGGCGTGGAAGCGTTGGAGGCCTCGCTGCAGCGCGAGCCACAGCGCGCCGACGGCTGGGCACTGCTGGGCCGCTCACGCAGCGAGCTTGGCCAGAGCGCAGCGGCGGCCGATGCGTTCGCCCGTGCGGCCGCCTTGGCACCGGATGATGCCGGTCTGCTGGTCGAAGCGGCACAGGCTCGCGCGCAGGCCGACGCCGCGAAGCGGTTCGATGACACGGCACTGCAGTGGCTGCAGCATGCACTGACGGTGCAACCCGACGCCGAGCGCGCCGCCTGGCTGCTGGGCATCGCGCTGCGCCAACGCGGGCGCGATGCAGAAGCGGTCAAGGTGTGGTCGGCCTTGTTGCCGCGGCTGCAGCCCGGTGCGGCCACGGCGCTGGAACAGCAGCTGGCGATCGCACGCGCCGCGGCCGGCACCGAGGTACCCGCGCCGGGCCCGGCCCCGGCACAGCGAAACGCCGATCCGCTGCTGAGCGTGCGCATTGCGCTGCCCGCTGGCTTTGATCCCGCGCAGTGGCCGCAGGGAACGGCCCTGTTCGTGCTGGCGCGTGCCCCGGGGGGCCCGCCAATGCCGGTGGCGGTGCGCCGTTATCCTCTCGACGCCTTGCCGTCCAGCGTCACGCTCAGCGACGCCGACAGCCCGATGCCGACCCAGCCGCTGTCTACCCACGCACGCGTGGAGGTACTGGCCCGCCTGTCGCGCGCAGGGACGGCGTCGCACACCGAGGGTGACCTGGAAAGCGAACCGGTGACCGTGCAGCTGCCGCAGTCCGGCGAGCTGCAGCTGCAGCTGCGGTGACACGGTCCGCCGACGGCCCGCTGCGCTCGCCGACCCTGGGTCGGCGCTACCCTCGCCTGATACTGCACGCGCGGTAACGGCCTGCGCCGACGGCCCGCTGCGCTCGCCGACCATGGGTCGGCGCTACTCTCGCCTGATACTGCGCATGAGCCTCGTCTGGTAGCGCCGAGCCGTGCTCGGCGGAATCCTGCCGCCCACGAAAAAGCCCGGCGTGAGCCGGGCTTTTTGATTCCGCTTGCGCAGCCAGGGCTTAGTCGCCCTGCTGCTTCTGCATGTGTTCCCAACGCTCCTGGGCGTCGATGGTGCGCTCAGCGGTCAGGCGCGCCTCAAGGCGATCCAGGCCGATTTCTTCACCCGTATCCACGCAGTAACCGTAGTCACCGGCTTCCAGGCGCTTGAGCGTGCTGTCGATCTTGCCGATGAGCTTGCGGTAGCGGTCTCGGGTACGCAGTTCCAGCGAGTTCTCGGTCTCGCGGGTCGCGCGCTCGGCTTCATCGCCGATGTCACGCACTTCCTCGCGCAGGTTCTCGATGGTCTGCTTGGATTCTTCCACCAGGTCGGCGCGCCAGTCCTGCAGGCGCTTGCGGAAGTACTCCTGCTGCAGCGGGCTCATGTATTCCTCTTCCGCACCCGGCTTGTAACCGGTAGGCAGGATCGGACGGCCGGTGGCTTCGTCGGTCTTGTACTCGACCACCTTGTACTTGCTGCGCGGCGCCGGAGCGGTCGAGCGGGCGGTCACTGCCACGGCAACCTTGCCCACCGGGCGGGTTGCGGTCTTCGGGGCGGCATCGGATTTCACTGGAGTTTTCGCGGGCGATTTCGAAACGGGCACGGGATTCTTGATTTGCGGGGCCTTCTTGGCAGTTGCGTTGGCAGCCTTTGCAGGTGCCGCAGCGACCGCGTTACTGGCCGGGACAGACTTGGCCGGAGCCGGCGGGGCCGGCTTCGGTACGGACTTCACTGCGGGCGCCGCCGCTGGCTTGCCTGCCGGCTTGCTCGCGGCCTTGCCCACCACCGGCGAGGCCGGCGCGGACTTCTTCACCGCCGGACGGGCCGACGGCTTGTTGACGGACGCCTTGCCGGTAACCGGCTTGGCGGCCTTGGTCGCCGTGGCGACCTTGGAAACCTTCTTTACCGGGGCCTTACTGGCCGCGGTCTTCTTTGCCGCCGACGTGCTGACGACGCCCTTGCCGGCCGTCGTTCTGCCGGTGGACTTCGCAGGCTTGGAGGCCACCTTGGCCGTCTTGACTGCCTTGGCGGGTGCCGCCTTGACGGGTGCTGCCTTGGCCACCGCCTTCTTTGCCGGCGCCTTCGCTGCCGGGGCCTTTTTTGCCGCCGTCCTGGCTGTTCCCTGCTTGCTCGCTGTCTTCACTACCGGCTTGGCCGGCTTCTTCGCTACAGACTTGGCCGCCGTTTTCTTCGCAACAGGGCTGGCGGTTTTCTTGGCGGCCTTGACGGCCTTCTTTGCAGTTTTTTTAGCAGCCACGAAACGCTCTTCCTTGGATTCCCCGGGGCCCGGGAAAGCGGGCCTTTATAGCCTACCCGGCCGACAGCAGCAACCGCGTGACAGGACGCACACACGGCCCTCCCACTGCAGGACCCCATGCTGTCCCAGACCCGCTTCACCACCCGCGCGGCACGGAACGTGGCCGGCGGATCATGCCACCGGCATGGCTGCGGCGCAGGACGCGCGCGGCAGCCAACGGCCCATCCTGCGACAAATACGCGCCGCTGCCAACCATGCCCGCTGCGTCGCCTCTACTGAATGGGCGACAACGTCCTTGTGGGGGCCCTGAGGCCGCCGACTGCCATGCCGCCGCGATTCACCCCAAAGGACGGACCACGTTTTACTATGAACGGGTGATCTCCCACCTGCTCATCGCCGTGCTGCGCTTCTACAAGCGCTTCATCAGCCCGTTGCTCGGGCCGCGTTGCCGCTTTTTCCCCAGCTGTTCCGAATATGCCATGCAGGCCATCGCCGGCCACGGGCCGCTGCGCGGCAGCTGGCTTGCCGTGCGCCGCATCGGCCGCTGCCATCCCTTCCATCCCGGCGGATTCGATCCGGTGCCCGAGCGCACCGACGACCCTGCCTGCCGCTGTAAAGGAAACCACTGACATGTCGTCCACCCTGATCACCAATGCCCGCCTGGTCAACGAAGGCCGGGTCTTCACTGCCGATCTGCGCATCGAGAACGGCCGCATCGCCCGCATTGACGGCAGCCTGGCCGCCGGCGATGGCGAGCAGGTCGTCGACGCCGCTGGCCGCTGGCTGCTGCCCGGGATGATCGATGACCAGGTGCATTTCCGCGAACCCGGCCTGACCCACAAGGGCGACATCGCGACCGAATCGGCGGCGGCCGTGGCCGGTGGACTGACCACCTTCATGGACATGCCGAACACCAATCCGCCCACCTTGAACGCCGATGCACTGCAGGCCAAGTACGATGCCGCCGCGGGCCGCGCGCGCGCCAATTACGGCTTCTACATGGGTGCAAGCAACGACAACCTGGAGCACATCCAGCGGCTGGATCCGAAGACCGCGCCGGGCATCAAGGTCTTCATGGGCGCATCGACCGGCAACATGCTGGTGGACAACCCGGACACGCTGGATGCGATCTTCCGCGATGCGCCGACGCCGATCATCACCCACTGCGAAGACACGCCGATGATCGACGCGCTGGCCAAGCAGTTCCAGGCGCAGTACGGCGATACGCTGAGCGCTGAACAGCATCCGGACATCCGTTCGCGCGAAGCCTGCCTGAAGTCATCGCAGCTGGCGGTGGCGCTGGCGAGGAAACACGGCACGCGCCTGCACGTGCTGCATATCTCCACGGCCGACGAATTGATGCTGTTCGAGCGCGGACCGATGATCCGTGCCGATGGCAGTCGCAAGCAGATCACCGCGGAAACCTGCATCCATTTCCTGCGCTTCGACCGCACCGATTACGCGCGGCTGGGCAACCTGATCAAGTGCAACCCGGCCATCAAGGACGTGGCCGACCGCGAGGCACTGACCCGCGCCCTGGTGGAGGACATCATCGATGTGCTGGCCACCGACCACGCCCCGCATACCTGGGAAGAAAAGCAGAAACCCTACCCGCAGGCGCCGTCCGGCCTGCCCCTGGTGCAGTACGCCCTGACGGCCGCGCTGGAACTGGTGCACGAAGGCAAGCTCGACATCACGCGCGTGGTGCAGAAGTTCGCGCATGCGCCGGCGCAGCTGTTCGACGTGGCCGAGCGCGGGTTCCTGCGCGAAGGCTATTTCGCCGACCTGGTGCTGGTGGAAGACAAGCCGTTTACCGTGAAGCGCGAGGACGTGCTGTCCAAGTGCGGCTGGTCGCCCTTCGAAGGCACCACGTTCCAGTCGCGCATCGCGTCCACCTGGATCAACGGCCAGCTGGCCTGGGACGGTAGCCAGATTGTCGGTGCGGCCAACGGCCAGCGTCTGGCGTTCAGCCGCTGATGCGCGGGACATTGCTCGCGTCGATCCTGGCCGGCGCCCTGCCGGTCGTGCTGGCATTTCCGATCTCGCCTGCCGCCGCGCAGTCCGCCGAGGCCCGGGTGGTGTTCCCGGCAAGTGCATCGCAAGGCGCGATGGTGATCGGAAAAGTGCCCGCGGGCAGCACCGTGCGTTTCGGCGGACGCACGCTGCGCGTTAGCGGTTATGGCAGCGTGGTGTTCGGCATCGGTCGTGACGAGAAGGGTCCGCTGCAGGTGGACGTCCAGCGCCCCGACGGCGGCAGCGAGACCGTGCGTATCGCCGTCACGGCCCGCGACTGGCCGGTGGAGCGCGTCAACGGCGTCCCGCCGAAGACGGTCAATCCGCCCGCGGCCATTGCCGAGCGCATCAAGCGGGAGCAGGCGCAGGTCACTGCCGCCCGCGCCCGCGATGACAACCGCGCCGACTTCGCGCAGCCGTTCACGTGGCCGGTGCAGGGGCGCATCAGCGGGCGCTTCGGCAATGCACGCGTGTACAACGGTCAGCCCGGTTCGGGCCACTCCGGCATGGACATCGCGGTGCCCACCGGCACCCCGGTGAAGGCACCGGCCGCAGGTGTGGTCACATTTGCCGCGCCTGACCTGTATCTCACCGGCGGCACCTTGCTGTTGGACCATGGTTTCGGGGTCAGTTCGAATTTCCTGCACCTGTCGCGCATCGACGTAAAGGTGGGGGACCGTGTCGAGCAGGGTCAGGTGATCGCCGCCGTCGGCGCGACCGGGCGAGCGACCGGCCCGCACCTGCATTGGGGCATGAACTGGTTCGACACCCGCATGGATCCGCTGCTGGTGCTCGAACGGAAATAACGGTAGCGCCGAGCCACGCTCGGCGGAATCTTTCAGGCAACGGCCCGCTGCGCTCGCCGACCCTGGGTCGGCGCTACGGATTCCGGACGTCGCGGATGCTGCATCGGTAGCGCCGAGCCACGCTCGGCGGAATCGTCCAGCCAACGGCCCGCTGCGCTCGCCGACCATGGGTCGGCGCTACGGATTCCGGGCGTCGCGGATGCTGCATCGGTAGCGCCGAGCCACGCTCGGCGGAATCGTCCAGCCAACGGCCCGCTGCGCTCGCCGACCCTGGGTCGGCGCTACGGATTCCGGACGTCGCGGATGCTGCATCGGTAGCGCCGAGCCACGCTCGGCGGAATCGTCCAGCCAACGGCCCGCTGCGCTCGCCGACCCTGGGTCGGCGCTACGGATTCCGGGCGTCGCGGATTCTGCATCGGTAGCGCCGAGCCACGCTCGGCGGAATCTTTCAGGCAACGGCCCGCTGCGCTCGCCGACCATGGGGCGGCGCTACGAATTCCGGGCGTCGCAGATGCTGCATCGGTAGCGCCGAGCCACGCTCGGCGGAATCGTCCAGCGAACGGCCCGCTGCGCTCGCCGAGCGTGGCTCGGCGCTACTGTCGACGCGCTGGCATCAGCCCCGCGCGGCCCACCACACACGCAACAACGTGCGCACCGGGGTCGCTTCTATCGGCTTGCCGTTGGCCTGTGCCTGCAGCCGGGCACGGGCCAATGCTGCCCAGATCCGACGCGGCCGCGGGCCGGCAACGCGGCGACGCCACGGCTTCAACAGCATGCTGGCCCAGCGCTGGGCGGCCCCTGTGGCGTCCTGCTCCAGCAGTGATCGCGGGATACCGGCAACACCGGCATCGAACAGCCGCTGCGCCAGTGTCTGCGTCAGCACCGCATGCCCTGCCCCACTGCGCAATCGATCCTCGAACAGCACCGCCTCCACGCCTGCCACAGCGTTGGCGTAGTCGCCCAGCGCGCGTTCCGCGGCCGGCGCATCCGGCGCAACGGCACGCGCATCGACCAGCGACGGCAGTGCATCAGCCAGCTGCGCCCACGGCGCACGCACCGGCTCCAGCACGCGCCCCAGCGGATGCCGCGAGCGCTGTGACGCCCAGCTGCGCAGCTCCTCGCCCCACCAGGCCAGCTTGGCATCGGCCGGCAGCGGGTCGCCGCTGGTGTTGAGCATGTCGTCGAATTCCTGCAGCAGCGCGAACCACGCCACGGTGCGCGCGCGGAGGTCTGGCGCCACGAATGGCTCGGCGACCGACCATTCCGGCCAGCGGGCTCGCCATTTGTCGAGGAAACTGTCCAACCCACTGCTGTTCACTACACGTCCTTCAAATAGAACCCGGCACGGCCGGGAAAGTGGGCCACTGCGAGGCCTGTTGCAGGGAAACCGCATCTTCAACGTTGGTGTCGGCCTGCCAGGTCGCTGGATCGTCCTCGGCGAGGCGGTAGCCCCAGAGCGCGGCGATCGATCGCATGCCCGCCGCGCGTGCCGCGATGATGTCGCGCTCGTCGTCGCCGACATAGACGCAGTGCGGGGCACTGACGCCCATCAGCTGCGCGGCGTGGAGCAGCGGCAGGGGGTGCGGCTTGCGCTGCGGCAGCGAGTCGCCGCCGATCAACACCGCACACCGGTCCTGCCAGTGCTGCTGGGGCAGGATCAGCCGCGCCAGGTACTCCGGCTTGTTGGTGACGATGCCCCACCGCGCGCCATCGGCGTCCAACGCATCGAGCATGTCCGCCACTCCGTCGAACAGCACGGCATGCTGGCCGATCAGGACTTCATAGCGCTGCAGGAACTCCGGCACCAATCCATCGCGTGCGGTGTCGGGCAGCTCGGGGAACGCAACGGCCAGCATCGCGCGCGCGCCCTTGGACACCACGGGACGAAGCTGCTCCAGCGACACCGCCGCGCGGCCGCGTGCCGCCAGCATCGCCGTGGTGGTGGCCACGAAATCCGGCGCGCTGTCCAGCAGGGTGCCGTCCAGATCGAACAGCACCGCGCGCGGGAAGCGCGCTGCGGTCATGCGGGCTTGACCGCGTGGGCGAGGTAATTGATGTCGGTACGGCTGCTCAGGCGCGCACGGTTGCGCCACGGCTCGTAGGCCATGCCACTGACATCCTGCAACTGCAGGTCCGCTTCGCGCAGCCAGCGCGAGAGCTCGGCCGGCTTGATGAATTCCTGGTAGTGATGCGTCCCCTTCGGCAGCAGGCGCGCCACGTACTCGGCACCGACAATCGCCACCGCGAACGCGGCCGCGGTGCGGTTGATCGTGGACAGGAACAGCTGCCCGCCCGGCTTCAGCAGCTGCTTGCACGCCTCGATGATGGCGGCGGGATCGGGCACGTGCTCCAGCATTTCCATGCAGGTGACCACGTCGAAACCTGCCGGCTGCTCGGCCGCCAGGTCCTCGGCTGCCTGTACGCGGTAGTCGACGGTCACTCCACTTTCCAGCGCATGCAGCCGGGCGACCTTTACCAGCTCCGGGGCAAGGTCGATCGCGGTGACTTCCGCACCGGCCTGGGCCAATGCTTCGCTCAACAGGCCACCACCGCAGCCGATATCCAGCACGCGCAGGCCGCGCAGCGGAGCGCGCTCGGCCACGTACTGCAGGCGCACCGGGTTGAGTGCGTGCAGCGGTTTCTGCGGGCCGTCGGCATCCCACCAGCGGGTCGCCAGCGCGGCGAATTTGTCCAGTTCGGCCTGGTCGAAATTGGAAGAAGGATTGGGGGCATTCATGTCGGGAGTCCTTGCGGCGCTAGACGCACGCGGATGGGCAGTTCAGGCACGTACGTGGCGGATGCGCTCGCGCCACTGGCGTGCGTTGGCGATGATGCCCGGCAGGTCCATGCCGACCAGCTCGCGCTGCACCAGCTTGGGCTGTCCGGCAATCCAGACGTCGCTCACCTGCTGCCGGCCGGTGGCATACACCAGCTGGGACAGCACGTTGTGCAGCGGCTGGGTTTCCAGTGCGGACAGGTCCACGCAGACCAGGTCGGCCTGCTTGCCGACTTCGATCGAACCGATGCGCTCGCCGAAGCCCAGCGCGCGGGCACCGCCCAGTGTCGAGGCACGCAGCGTGGTCGCCGCATCCAGTGCGGTGGCATCGTTGGCGACGGCCTTGGCCAGGATCGCCGCGGTGCGGTTCTCGCTGAACATGTCCAGATCGTTGTTGCTGGCACAGCCATCGGTGCCGATCGCGAGATTGACGCCGGCCCGCTCAAGCGCGCACGCCGGACAGAAGCCGGACGCCAGCTTGAGGTTGGATTCGGGGCAGTGCACCACGCTCACGCCACGTTCGGCGCACAGGTGGATCTCCGCCTCGGTCAGCTGGGTCATGTGCACGGCGATCAGGCGGTCGTTGACCAGGCCCAGGCGATCGAGTCGCGCGAGCGGACGCTGGCCATGCAGCTTGATCGAATCGGTGATCTCCTGAGCGGTTTCATGCGTATGCAGGTGCACCTGCATGTCCAGCTGGTCGGACAGCATGCGCACGCGCTCGAAGTTCGCATCGTTGACCGTATACGGCGCGTGCGGGGCGAACGACGTGCCGATCAGCGGATCGTTGCGCCACTGGTCATGCAGCTCGCCAGCCTTCGCGAAGTACTCGTCATCGGACTTCGCCCACGCCGTGGGGAAATCGATGATCACCGCGCCGACCAGCGCGCGGAAACCATGTTTCTTGTAGACAGCCGCCTGCACGTCACCGAAGAAATAGTTCTCGTTGGCGCACGTGGTGCCGCCGCGCAGCATCTCGGCGATGGCCAGCGTGGTGCCGTCGGCCACGAATTCCGGCCCGATCACCGCCGCTTCCACCGGCCAGATGTGCTGTTGCAGCCAGGTCATCAGCGGCAGGTCGTCGGCCACCCCGCGCAGGAGCGTCATCGGATTGTGCGTGTGGGCATTGACCAGCCCGGGCATCAATGCAGCGTCCGGACGGCTCACCACCTGGGCGGCGCTGAAGCGCTCGCGGGCATCGGCGCGCGGCAGGACGGCGATGATCTCTCCGTTGCGGATGGCCACCGCGTGGTCTTCCAGCACCACCGCATGCGGCTCGATCGGGACCACGTAGCCGGCTTCGATCAGCAGGTCACAGGCTTCGGGGGTGCGCAGGGTATCGGTCATGCGGGCTCACTTGGCTGGGGGCGGCGGGCCTGCCGTGGGGGCGGCCGTTGGCCGTCCACCCTGTAGAGCAGGTAGCAGACTGCCGGCGGCCGTCTGCCAGGTGGAGCAGCAGCAGACGGCCAGCGGCCGTCTCTGCCGTAATCCGGCTTGGCCGGATTACTTTACGCGTGCGGAGTATTCGCCCGAACGCGTATCGACCTTGATGATTTCTTCCTGGTTGACGAACAGCGGCACACGCACCACTGCGCCGGTTTCCAGCGTGGCCGGCTTGCCGCCGCCGCCGGAGGTGTCGCCGCGCACGCCGGGATCGGTCTCGGTGATCTTCAGCTCGACGAAGTTCGGCGGCTGCACGAAGATCGGCGAACCGTTCCACAGGGTCACGATGCAGGACTCTTCGCCCTTCAGCCACTTCTCCGCGCCGCCCATGCCGGCCTTGTCGGCCTGGACCTGCTCGAAGGATTCCGGATCCATGAAGTGCCAGTACTCGCCGTCGCTGTACATGAAGTCCATGTTGGTGTCGACGACGTCGGCCACTTCCACGTTGTCGGTGGCTTTCATGGTCAGTTCGACCGTACGGCCGGACTTGATGAAGCGGTAGCGCACGCGGGTGAAGGCCTGGCCCTTGCCCGGCTTGATGAACTCGGTTTCCGAGATGACCGCCGGTTCATTGTTGACCAGGATCTTCATCCCGTTCTTGACATCGTTCATGCCCGCAGTGGCCATGCTCAAGCTCCTCAAATGGCGAAACCGCCGCATGTGCGGCGAGCCGGATAGAATGGAACGCCCACCGGAGGCCGGTGGGCGCTGATTTATATCCCCATGATAACCGCAGGCCCCCTGTCCATGCAGCTCTCTGCCGCTCCCCGCCCCGTCTCCGCCCGCTGGCAGCAGCTCTGGCGCCAGGCGATCCGCGACCCGGCCGAGCTGTTGTCCCGGCTGGGGTTGGATCCGGTGGCACTGGGCGTATCCGAGGCCGCCCTGCAGCAGTTCGCGCAGCGGGTGCCGGAGGGCTTCGCCGGGCGCATGCGGCATGGCGATCCGCACGACCCCCTGTTGCGCCAGGTATTGCCGGTCAACGAGGAAATGCGGCAGGTCGAAGGATTCAGTTTCGATGCCGTGGGCGACGGTGCCGCAAAGAAGGCCACCGGCGTCATCCAGAAGTACCGCGGGCGGGCGCTGCTGGTCACCACCGGCAGCTGCGCGATCAACTGCCGCTACTGCTTCCGTCGCCACTTCGACTACGGTACGGAAAACGCGGCCAAGGGCGGATGGCAGGATGCGGTGCAGGCAATCGCCGAAGACCCGTCCATCGATGAAGTCATTCTGTCCGGGGGTGACCCGCTGTCGCTGGCCACGCACAAACTGGTCGAATTGACCGACGCCCTGCGTGCCATCCCGCACATCCGCCGCCTGCGCATCCACAGCCGCCTGCCGATCGTGCTGCCCGAACGGGTGGATGACGAACTCATCGCCTGGCTCGGCAGCCTTCCCTGGCCGCTGGCTTTCGTGGTGCATGCAAACCATGCCAATGAGTTCGACGACAGCGTGGACACCGCGATGGCGCGACTGCGCGCGGCCGGCGTCCAGCTGCTCAACCAGGCCGTGCTGCTGCGCGGCGTCAACGACAGCGTCGAAGCCCTCGCCGCGCTGAGCGAACGCAGCTTCGCCGCCGGCGTGCTGCCCTACTACCTGCACCAGCTGGACAAGGTGGAAGGCGTAGCGCACTTCGAAGTCGACGACGCCCGCGCCAAGGCGCTGCTGGCCGCGCTGACCGCCCGCCTGTCCGGCTACCTCGTGCCCAAGCTGGTACGCGAACTCCCCGGCGACCCCAGCAAGCGCCCGCTGTAGAAAAAAGGGGACGGAGGGGATTAAGTCGCATCTGGCCCACGCGGGCCAGATGCGACTTAATCCCCTCCGTCCCCTTTTTTCAGGCGCCGGATTCGATCATCTGCACGATCGCCGTGGCGGTGACCGGGTGGCTCAGCCAGTAGCCTTGGGCGAGGTCGCAGCCACGCTGGCTCAACAGCTCGAACTGCACTTCCTGTTCGATGCCTTCGGCGACCACGGTGATGCCCAGCGCATGGGCCATGGCGATGATCGCAGTAGTCAGGGCCAAGTCGTCCGGGTCGCGCTGCATGTCGGCCACGAAGCTCTTGTCGATCTTCACCCCGTCCACCGGCACTTGGCGAAGATGACTCAGGCCGGAGAACCCCGTACCGAAATCGTCCAGCCAGACTTTGACGCCTGTCCGGTGCAGCTTGTCCAACAGTTGTGCGGCGAGCATTTCATCGCCGATGACCGCGGTTTCGGTCAGCTCCAGGTGCAGGCGCGAGGCGGGCAGACCGGATTCATGCAGGCACTGCGCGACCAGATCCGGCAACTCGCCCCCGCGCAGCTGCCGCGGCGACACGTTGACCGACACGAAGAGACCTTCGTCATCCACGTTGCGGGGCCACTGCGCCGCTTCCATGCAGGCCGCACGCAGGACTTTCGGCCCGATGACTTCAATCAACCCACTCTGCTCGGCCACTTCGATGAACACCGAAGGCGGAATCGTGCCCATCGTCGGGTGCTGCCAGCGCAGCAGCACTTCCACGCCGACCATGCGGCGATCGCGCGTGCGGAAGATCGGCTGGTAGGCCAGCCGCAGTTCACCGCGCTCCCATGCACCGCGCAGCTCCTGCTCCATGTGCACGCGACGCTCCACCGCATGGTCCATCGCCCGGCTGTAGTACCGGTGGCAGTTCTTTCCCGCCATCTTGGCCTGGTACATCGCCACGTCCCCGTTCTTCAGCAGCGCCGTGGCATCGGCTGCATCATCGGGGAACAAGGTGACGCCGATGGAGGCGCCCAGAAACAGTTCCTTGCCGTGCACCCGGAGCGGCTTGCCCAGCTCGTGCACCAGACGGTCGGCCAGCTCGCGCGCACGTGCCGCCACGTCGCCCTCGCCGAGCAGGATCACGAATTCGTCGCCGCCGAAGCGGGCAAGCAGCGCATCGTCGCCCCCCGCCTCTGACACGGCATCGCCGATACGCTGCACGAACTGCAACAGGGCCTCGTCCCCGGCATCGTGACCCAGCGTGTCGTTGACCCGCTTGAAATCATCCATGTCGGCGAACAGCAACGCCAAGCGCTGGCCCGACGCACGTGCGGCCATCAGGCGATGGTCCAAGGCCTCGCGGAAGGCGAGCCGGTTGGTCAGGCCGGTCAGGGCATCGGTGTAGGCCATGTGGCGGACTTCGCGGTCATGCCGCGCTATCGCATCCCGCATGCGGGCAAAAGCGCGCACCAGCTCACCTACCTCGTCATCGCGATGGTTCTCGCGCAGTGGCACCTGGTAATCGCCGGCTTCAATCTGCCGTGCGGCCAGCGCCAGCCCTCGTATCGGGGCGACCAGCGTGCGCTGTACATACATCACAACGGCCACGCCGATCGCCAGCAGCAGCCCCAGCATCAGCAGCAGCCAGCCGAGGTGGCGCGTGCCTACCTGCTGCAGGCGCTGGGCCAGGGTCTGGCTGGCCTGCGCCTCCAGCGCCTGGATCTCCTGCAAGGCCATGCCGACGCGCACGCCCCCAAGGCGCTGGTTGCCGATCATGATGGGCATGCTGTTTTCCAGCACTTTCGGCGACTCCTGCACCAGTGGACCGGTGGCCGCGATCGCGCCAGCCGCCAGCGGATCGGACATCGCCCGCCCGTAGCCGGGCACCGCGACGGTGCCGTCGTGCAGCAGACGGCCCTTGCCATCGAACACCAGCACATACCCCACCGCGCGTTGGCGGGCGATGTTGCGCACCAACGCGCCGACCTGCTCCAGGTCGTTGTAGTAGATCGGATTGGCCAGCGCATCCGCCAGCTCGCGCGCCATGATCTCGCCACGGCTGCGCGTGCTGCGGTCGAACAGTTCATGGATCACCGTGCCGCTCAGCCGCGTGACCTCCCGCTGCGACGCAGCCTGCCTCCCCAGCAACACACCGAGGATCGCCACCACCACCAGCATCGCCCCGCCCATCGCGAGCACGAAGCGCGCCTGCATCCCAGACCCTAGCCGCCTCATTCCACTTCCATCCGCACGCGTACCAAGCCTTGTTTCAAATCATCCAGGCGCTGCTGCATCCGCGCATCGACGCGGTGGAAGCCGGATGTACCAAAAAACCGTTCAAGCGCACCGCGCGCAGCGGGATCGTTCGCCGCATCCAGCAGCACCTGCTGCAGCCGGTCGCGCACGCGCACGTCCAGGTCGGCGCGCACCACTTCCACCGCGCGCGGATACGGCGCGGTGCGGAAGATCACCCGCAGGTCATGCTTGAACGCCGGCGGCACGCGCCGCTCGTCGTCCCAGTCCACGCTGCTGACCACGCCGCCGTCCACCATGCCCTTCTGCACGAAGGTCGCGATGTTCAATTCGGTACGGGCGAACACATACCCCACGGCGTCAGCAGTCGGCACATCGTCGGGCGACTGCAGGATCTGCGGCACCATCCCGTGCTCGAGCAGGGTCATCGCCGGCACGAGGTACGCGCTGGTGGAGGCCACGTTCTGCAAGGCCACCGTGTGCCCGCGCAGATCGGCGAGCTGGCGCACAGGGCTTTCCTTCCGCACGAAAAACACGCTGTGGTAATCGCGCACGCCACTGCGCTCGGTGAGCAGCAGCGGGCGCGCGTCGGCACGCTGCCCGAGCGCGACGGCAGTGCCGGCGGTTTCTGTGACCCAGTCGACCCGACCCCGGCGCAGATAGCTGGCCATCTGCTGGGCATCGCGTGCCATCAGCACGCGGCCCTCGCGGATGCCAAGGTCGTGCATGTGCGCTACCACGTAGTCCAGCAACGGCTGCAGCTGTGGGTAATGCGCCTGCGGGTCATCGGTGATGCGCCCCAGCACCAGCACATGGCTGTCGCCCTGGCGGTTCGTGGGTACGGGTGCGGACGCAGCAAAGCACGTGCCTGCCGACAGCAGACACGCCAGGCCCAGCAGTCCCCACTGCATGCGTCCCAGCCAACCGATCACGATGACCCCCTTGGTGTAGGGGAAAGACTACCCGAAAAAGTGAGAACTGCGTCAGGCTATTTGTCGCCCTCGTGGGCAATCCGGGCCATCCGCTGGGCGTCGGCCAGAATGCCGCGCAGCAGGCGGACTTCCTGTTCGCTCGGCGCACTGCGCAGGAACAGGCGACGCAGCTTGCGCATCGCCGATTCCGGCGCCCTTCCCTTGTGGAACTCGATCTCTTCCAGCGTCTCACCCAGCTGACCGAAGAAGCTCTCCATCTGCTCGTGGCTGGCAGGCTGCTCGCGCAGGCCGGGCTCGACCACCGGCACGGCGGCATCGCCCAACAAGCGCATGCGCACTTCGTAGGCCAGCACCTGCACCGCGGCAGCCAGATTGAGCGAACTGAAGGCCGGATCGGACGGAATGTGCACCGCGACGTGGCACAGCTGCAGTTCTTCGTTGGTCAGGCCGGTGCGCTCCCGGCCGAACACCACCGCCACCTCGGCGCCTTCGGCCGCCTTGCCAGCCACCCGTTCGGCAGCCAAGGTGGGCAGCAGCTCTTCCAGCTGCACCCGACGCGCGCGGGCCGTGCAGCCCAGCACCAGGGTGCAGTCCGCAACGGCGTCTGCCAGGGTGGCCACCACCGGCGCGTCGCCCAGCACGTCCTCGGCCCCGGCCGAGCGGCGGAAGGCTTCTTCATCAAGCGGCTTTTCCGGGGCGACCAGGACCAACCGGCTCAGGCCCATGGTCTTCATGGCACGTGCGGCGGCACCCATGTTGCCGGGATGCTGGGTGCCCACCAGGACAAAACGGATACGGGGAGCTAGGGATGGATCGGACATGAACGCAGTAGTCGAGCTGGACGGCCTGCAATGGTAAACTGTGCGGCCGGCCACTGCGCCGGACCTGCTCTTTTCCCCCGCCAATCCCCCCTCTGCCCTCCCGGGAGCTATTACCATGCAGAAACCCGCCGTCACCGTCATGGTCAAGGCCGCCCGCCTCGCCGGCAATGTATTGCTGCGCAACATCAACAAGCTCGAGACGCTGAACGTCGTTCAGAAGGGCCGTATGGACTATGCGAGCGAGGTGGATGGCGATGCGGAAAAGGTCATCATCAAGGAACTCAAGCGCGCCTACCCCGAGTACGGCGTGATCGGCGAAGAGGGCGGCATCCAGGGCGCCAACCGCTACATGTGGGTGATCGATCCGCTGGACGGAACCAGCAACTACCTGCGCGGTTTTCCGCACTACTGCGTGTCCATTGCACTGGTCGAGAACGGCGAGCCGATCGATGCGGTCATCTTCGACCCGCTGCGCAATGAGCTGTTCACGGCCAGCCGTGGCGCCGGCGCGGTGTTCAACGATCGCCGCATCCGCGTGTCGGACCGCAAGGACCTGGAAGGCACGATGATCCACACCGGCTTCGCGCCGCGCGAGCGCGCCCGCGCCAGCGCCCAGCTGAAGACGGTCGATACGCTGCTGGTGCAGGCCGAAGACATGCGCCGTACCGGCTCGGCGGCACTCGACCTGGCCTACGTGGCCTGTGGTCGCGCCGATGCCTACTTCGAAGCCGGCGTGAAGTCGTGGGACATCGCGGCAGGTGTGCTGCTGGTGCGCGAGGCGGGCGGCAAGGTATGCGATTACAAGGGCGCCCCCCTGGGCCGCATGGACAACCGCGGCCCGGAAAACCACCAGGTGGTCGCCGGCAACCTGAAGGTGGCCGAGGCGCTGCAGAAGGTGCTGGTCAACACCGGCTATGCCGCCGAGTTCGACGCGAAGTTCTGACGCTTCGCTTCAACATCCGGCTGGTCGAACGGCGCCTGCGGGCGCCGTTCTACTGTCTGGTGCAACAGCAGGATCGGCAGGTCCATGGTGGCCAAGGAGCCGTCGGGCATGCCGACATGGGTAGCGCCGAGCCGTGCTCGGCGGAATGTTCCCGCCAACGGCCCGCTGCGCTCGCCGACCATGGGTCGGCGCTACCGCTTCAACATCCGGCTGGTCGAACGGTGCAACAGCAGGATCGGCAGGTCCATGGTGGCCAAGGAGCCGTCGGGCATACCGACATGGGTAGCGNCCGACCATGGGTCGGCGCTACCGCTTTTCATTTCTCATTACGTGGCGGGCCGCGCGCGCCGACGCTGACTCAGGGGCTCCCTCCACCCGACGGGTCAACGGAGCCACCGGTAGCGCCGACCCATGGTCGGCGGAATGTTCACGCCAACGGCCCGCTACGCTCGCCGACCATGGGTCGGCGCTACCGCTTTTCATTCTTCATTACGTGGCGGGACGCGCGCGCCGACGCTGACTCAGGGGCTCCCTCCCCCAGACGGGTCAACGGAGCCACCGGTAGCGCCGACCCATGGTCGGCGGAATGTTTCCGCCAACGGCCCGCTACGCTCGCCGACCATGGGTCGGCGCTACCGCTTTTCTTTTTTCATTACGTGGCGGGACGCGCGCGGACTGTCAGGGCCGGGCGGGAGGGGTTGGTGGGGGCGTTGAGCGCCATGGATGGCGCGAAACGAGGCCCGCATGGATGCAGCCCTTGCCGTCCCCCACCAACCCCTCCCGCCCGGCCCACTCCCAGGACACCGCTGTCCGCGACCCACCACGAGGGGCTCCGCCGTTCGCTGCCAACCAACAGCCAACAAAAAACCCGGCCGAAGCCGGGCTTTTCGCGTGCAATCAAAAGAAGAATCGATTACTCGCCAGCCGCGTGACGCGCCTGCTGCTCGTCTTCCTTCTGGCGATCAAAGAAGGCCATGATCTTGCTCATCACCGGGAACGTACCCTCGCGACCCAGCGCCGACACCAGGAACCACGGCTCCTTCCAGCCCAGATCCGCAATGATCTGCTCGGCCGCAGCCTTGGCCTCGTCCTCGAACATCAGGTCGGCCTTGTTCAGCACCAGCCAGCGCGGCTTCTGCAGCAGCTCCGGATCGTGACGTTCCAGCTCGCGCTCGATCGCACGCACCTGCTCCACCGGCGAGATTTCCACCCCGCCTTCCATCGGCGAAATGTCCACCAGATGCAGCAACAGGCGGGTGCGCTGCAGGTGGCGCAGGAACTGCGCACCCAAGCCTGCACCGTCGGCCGCGCCTTCGATCAGGCCCGGAATATCGGCGATCACGAAGCTGCGGTAGTTCTCCACCTTCACCACACCCAGGTTCGGGTACAGCGTGGTGAACGGGTAATCGGCCACCTTCGGCGTTGCCGCCGACACCGCGCGGATCAGCGTGCTCTTGCCGGCATTGGGGAAGCCCAGCAGACCGACGTCGGCCAGCAGCTTCAGCTCCAGCTTCAACGAACGCTCTTCGCCCGGCTCGCCCGGCAGCGCCTGGCGCGGCGAGCGGTTGGTCGAGCTCTTGAAATGCATGTTGCCCAGGCCGCCACGGCCGCCCTTGGCCACCAACAGGCGATCGCCGTGCGTGGTCATGTCACCGATCACTTCGTCGGTGGCCACGTTGGTCACCGTCGTGCCGATCGGCACGGTGATGATCAGGTCTTCGCCGCCCTTGCCATAGGCCTGGCGGCCCATCCCGTTCTCGCCGCGCTGCGCCTTGAAGATGCGGTCATGGCGGAAATCGACCAGGGTGTTCAGGTTTTCGTCGGCGCGGATCCACACGCTGCCACCGCCGCCGCCATCGCCACCATCGGGGCCACCGAGCGGGATGAACTTCTCGCGACGGAAGCCGATACAGCCATTGCCGCCGTTGCCGGCGAACACTTCAATTTCTGCTTCGTCTACCAGTTTCATTTTTCGATGCCTACGATGGGCGCGGCAGCCTGCCGTCGCCTTGGGATTCTAGCGCGCCGGCGCAGCCGGAGCACGGCCACCTGGGCGGTGGGCCGGGTACTTCATTCAACGAAAAACCCCGCCGAAGCGGGGCTCTTCTGCAGCGAACCCATGACCAGCATGGGCTGCCAGCCAGGCCTGGATCAGGCTTCGACCGACACCACGCTGACGGTACGACGCTTGTTCGGACCCTTGACCGAGAACTCCACCTTGCCGTTCACCAGGGCGAACAGGGTGTGGTCACGGCCGAGGCCGACGCCGGTACCCGGATGGAACTGGGTGCCGCGCTGACGCACGATGATGTTGCCGGCGTCGATGGCCTGGCCACCGAAGATCTTCACGCCGAGGTATTTCGGGTTGGAGTCGCGACCGTTGCGCGAAGAGCCTACGCCTTTTTTATGTGCCATGACCTATCTCCTTACTTGCTGCTGCCACCGGCAACGCCGGTGATCTCGATTTCGGTGTAGTACTGACGGTGACCCTGGCGCTTCATGTGGTGCTTACGACGACGGAACTTGATGATCCGGATCTTGTCGGCACGACCCTGGGACAGGACGGTGGCAGTGACCGAAGCGCCGCTCAGGGCGTCGCCGATCTTGATGCCATCGCTGTCGCCGAGCAGCAGGATGTTGTCAAACTTGATCTCGCTGCCGACTTCGACTTCGAGCTTTTCCACGCGGAGCTTTTCGCCCTGCGCGACGCGGTATTGCTTACCGCCGGTGACCAGTACTGCGTACATGACCAGACTTCCTTTGTAGTTATTGTGGTCTATTGGCTGTTGCCATCGAGGGCAAACAGGAGCGGAATTGTACGCGAGCCCCCTGCCCCGGTCAACCCAGCCCCACGCCACGCAAACGCAGGCGGCACAAGGCCTTCATCACCCTGACTGGCAATCTCATCCCATGCGACTGGCGGCTGGCATTGTCGCCCATTGCCCCCATCTGGTCTGCTCGGTAGGCTGCTTGATTGCCGTCCCCGACGCCCTTCCTGCTGGCCGGGCCCCAGCCCAAGTCCCCACTACCGGATCCCCCATGGCGATGGATTTCATCCGCATCCGCGGCGCGCGGACGCACAACCTCAAGAACATCGATCTCGATCTGCCGCGTGACAAGCTGATCGTGATCACCGGCCTGTCCGGCTCGGGCAAGTCCTCGTTGGCGTTCGATACGATCTACGCCGAGGGCCAGCGCCGTTACGTCGAATCCCTGTCGGCCTATGCCCGCCAGTTCCTCAGCGTGATGGAAAAGCCGGACCTGGACCACATCGAAGGCCTGTCCCCGGCCATCTCGATCGAACAGAAGTCGACCTCGCACAATCCGCGTTCGACCGTCGGCACCATCACCGAAATCTACGATTACCTGCGCCTGCTGTACGCGCGCGTCGGCACCCCGCGCTGCCCGGACCACGGCTACCCGCTGGAAGCGCAGACCGTCAGCCAGATGGTCGACCACGTGCTGACGCTGGATCCGGAACAGCGCTACATGCTGTTGGCGCCGGTGATCCGCGACCGCAAGGGCGAGCATGCGCAGGTCTTCGACCAGCTGCGTGCGCAGGGCTACGTCCGCGTGCGCGTTGACGGCGTGTTGTACGAAGTGGACGAAGTGCCGCCGCTGGCGCTGCGCCAGAAGCACACCATCGAGGCGGTGATCGACCGGTTCCGCCCGCGCGATGACATCAAGCAGCGCCTGGCCGAAAGCTTTGAAACCGCACTGAAGCTCGGTGACGGCATGGTGTCGGTGCAGTCGCTGGACGCAGCCGATGCGGCGCCCGCGCTGTTCTCGTCCAAGTACTCGTGCCCGGTCTGCGATTACTCGCTGCCCGAGCTGGAGCCCCGCCTGTTCTCGTTCAATGCCCCCATGGGCGCCTGCCCCGGCTGCGATGGCCTGGGCATGGCCGAGTTCTTCGATCCGTCCCGCGTGGTCGTGCACCCGGAGCTGCCGCTGTCGGCCGGCGCCGTGCGCGGCTGGGACCGTCGCAACGCGTACTACTTCCAGCTGATCGCCTCGCTGGCCAAGCACTACAAGTTCGATGTGGATGCGGCCTGGAACACGCTGCCGGCCAACGTGCAGAAGGCCGTGCTGTACGGCAGCGGCGACGAAACCATCAGCTTCACCTACTTCACCGAGGCAGGCGGGCGCACCCAGCGCAAGCACCGCTTCGAGGGCATCATTCCCAACCTGGAACGCCGCTACAAGGAAACCGAATCGTCGGCGGTGCAGGAAGAACTGGGCAAGTACATCAGCGAGCAGAGTTGCCCGGAGTGCAAGGGCGCCCGCCTGAACCGTGCCGCGCGCAACGTGTTCGTGGCCGACCGTCCGCTGCCGGACCTGGTGGTGATGCCGATCGACGAGGCACTGACGTTCTTCAACACGCTGAGCCTGCCGGGCTGGCGTGGCGAAATCGCCAGCAAGATCGTCAAGGAAATCGGTGAACGCCTCGGCTTCCTGGTGGACGTGGGCCTGGATTACCTGAGCTTGGAACGCAAGGCCGATACCCTGTCCGGTGGTGAGGCCCAGCGCATCCGCCTGGCGTCGCAGATCGGCGCGGGTCTGGTCGGTGTGATGTATGTGCTGGATGAGCCGTCCATCGGCCTGCACCAGCGCGACAACGAACGCCTGCTTGGCACCCTCACCCGCCTGCGTGACCTGGGCAACACGGTGATCGTGGTGGAGCATGACGAAGATGCGATCCGTCTGGCCGACTACGTGCTGGACATCGGTCCGGGCGCGGGCGTGCACGGTGGCGAGATCGTCGGCCAGGGCACCCTGCAGGACATCCTGGATTCGCCCCGTTCGCTGACCGGCCAGTACCTGTCGGGCAAGCGCGGGATCGAGATCCCGGCGCGCCGGCACAAGCCGAATCCGAAGACGACCCTGCACCTGCGCGGCGCCAGCGGCAACAACCTGAAGAACGTCGACCTGGCGATTCCGGCGGGCCTGATGACCTGCATCACCGGCGTGTCCGGCTCGGGCAAGTCCACGCTGATCAACGACACGTTGTTCTCGCTGGCCGCCAACGAGATCAACGGCGCATCGCACGACATCGCGCCGTACAAGGAAATCGACGGGCTGGACCTGTTCGACAAAGTCGTGGACATCGACCAGTCGCCGATCGGCCGCACCCCGCGCTCGAATCCGGCCACGTACACCGGTCTGTTCACGCCCCTGCGCGAGCTGTACGCGCAGGTACCCGAATCGCGTGCGCGCGGTTACTCGCCGGGCCGCTTCAGCTTCAACGTGCGCGGTGGCCGCTGCGAAGCCTGCCAGGGCGATGGCCTGATCAAGGTCGAAATGCACTTCCTGCCGGACGTGTACGTGCCGTGCGATGTCTGCCATGGCAAGCGCTACAACCGCGAGACGCTGGAGATTCTGTACAAGGGCTACAACATCAACGACGTGCTGCAGATGACCGTCGAAGATGCGCTGAAGCTGTTCGAGCCGGTGCCGAGCATCGCGCGCAAGCTGGAAACCCTGGTCGACGTGGGCCTGAGCTATATCAAGCTGGGGCAGAGCGCGACCACGCTGTCCGGTGGTGAAGCACAACGCGTGAAGCTGTCCAAGGAACTGTCGCGCCGCGATACCGGGCGCACGCTGTACATCCTGGATGAGCCGACCACCGGCCTGCATTTCCACGACATCGAAGCGCTGCTGGGCGTGCTGCACAAGCTGCGCGACGAAGGCAACACGGTGGTGGTGATCGAGCACAATCTGGATGTCATCAAGACCGCCGACTGGATCGTCGATCTCGGCCCGGAAGGCGGCCACCGCGGTGGCACGATCCTGGTCACCGGCACGCCGGAAGACGTGGCAGCCTGCCCGACCTCGTACACCGGCCAGTTCCTGGCGAAGATGCTGCCTTCGATCAGCGCGCGTCCGGACAAGCCGGCCGCGGTGGCGAACAAGCCGGATGCCCGCCCGCCGCGCAAGGTGAAGCCGGAACCCAAGAAGAAGGCTGCCGCCGCCAAGAGCACCGGCACCACGACCAAGTCCGCCGCGACCAAGACCCCCGCGACGCGCAAGAAGAAGGACGCCTGATGAGCAACGAGCACAAGATCCTCGCCCGCATACCGATCAGCGTGCGCTGGCGCGACATGGACAGCATGGGCCACGTCAACAACGCCAAGTACATCTCGTACCTGGAAGAAGCGCGCGTGCGCTGGATGCTGGGCGTGGAAGGCGTGGCGATGACCGACCGCATCGCGCCGGTGGTGGCCGCCACCAACGTCAACTACCGGCTGCCGATCGTGTGGCCGAACGACATCCTGGTGGAACTGTTCGTGGAGCGGCTGGGCAACAGCAGCGTCACCATCGGCCATCGCATCGTCGACCAGCAGGACGAAACGCGCCTGTACTCGGATGGCAACGTGGTGGTGGTGTGGATGGATACGCAGACCGGCAAGAGCGCGCCGTTGCCGGATGCAGTGCGCAACGCCTCGACCTGAGCGGCCTCGGCTTCTGCACGTAGACCCTGCCGCTGCGCTCGCCGAGCGTGGCTCGGCGCTACAGACACCACCCCGGTAGCGCCGAGCCGTGCTCGGCGGCTTCTGCACGTAGACCCGCCGCTGCGCTCGCCAAGCGTGGCTCGTCGCTACAGACACCCACCCGGTAGCGCCGAGCCGTGCTCGGCGGCTTCTGCACGTAGAGCCTGCCGCTGCGCTCGCCGAGCGTGGCTCGGCGCTACAGACACCCCCCGGTAGCGCCGAGCCGTGCTCGGCGGCTTCTGCACGTAGACCCTGCCGCTGCGCTCGCCGAGCGTGGCTCAGCGCTACTGACTCCACCCCGGTAGCGCCGAGCCGTGCTCGGCGGCTTCTGCACGTAGACCCTGCCCCTGCGCTCGCCGAGCGTGGCTCGGCGCTACCCGGCATCCGTCCGCACGACTGCGGGGTGTCAGGGGGCGGCCTTCCGCACCTGCAGGGTGATGCTGGCTTCGTCACCGCCGTCCAGCGCCAATACGACCGGCACCGCCTGCCCCTCTTTCACTGCGCCAGTTGCCTGCATCAACATCAGGTGCATGCCACCGGGTTTCAATTCGATCGTCGCGCCCGCCGGTATCGCCAGATGGTGCAGGTGCTGCATGCGGCTGACATCGCCCTGCACCCGGGTTTCATGCAGCGACACATCGGCGAAGGCCGCACTGCGCGCGCCCACCACCGTGACGGCCTTTCCGCATGCGTTGCGGATCTTCCCGTAGCCGGCGGTCATCGGCGTGGAGGCGGTCGGCGGCAATCGCGCCCAGCCCTCCTTTACTTCCAGGCAGGTCACCGTCGCGGCGGAGCCCACAAGGGGCGCAGCCCAGGCGCAGATCCCGAACAGTACGCCAACGAATGGTTTGGTTATCATCGGACCACGTTCCCTCACGGCAAGAGATCGCAGCATGACCACCCTCATCGAGGTGTACAACCACGGCCCCATCCGCGAACTGCGCCTGGCGCGGCCGCCGGTCAATGCGCTCGACACCGAGCTGTGCCGGCAGCTGATCCACGCGATCGAACAGGCCATGGCCGAGGACGTGCACGGCCTGGTGCTGTCCGGCAACGAGCGCGTGTTCACCGGCGGCATGGACGTACCGCACCTGATGGCCCATGGCGATGACCAGCGTGCCCTGCTGGACAGCTGGCAGGCGTTCTTCGGCGCGGTGCGCACGCTGGCCGAGAGCCGCATCCCGGTGGTGGCCGCGCTGACCGGCCACGCGCCGGCAGGGGGCTGCGTGCTGGCGCTGTGCTGCGACTACCGGGTGATGGCGCGCAGCATTGACCCTGCCCAGCCCTTCACCATCGGATTGAACGAGGTGCAGGTCGGCCTGGTCGCGCCTGAAGGCATCCAGCGCCTGCTGCGCCGTGCCGTAGGCGTCCACCGCGCCGGCATCCTGCTTACCACTGCGGCGATGGTGCCGGCCGAGCAGGCGCTGCAGATCGGCCTGGTGGATGAGCTGGCGGACGGCGATCTGGTGGTGGCCCGCGCCGTGGCGTGGCTGCAGCGGCTGCTGAAGATGCCGCGCCAGCCCATGCTGCTGACCCGGGCCATCGCCCGCGCCGAGCTGCACGAAGCCCTGCACCCGGACCTGATACAGCTGGATCGCTTCATCGAATCCTGGTACGCGCCCGATGCGCAGCAGGCCTTGCAGCAACTGGTCGCCCGGCTGGGTAAATGAACCGTGGGTCCGGGGGCGTCCCCGCTATAATCGCCCCCTGTCCTGACACCGGCTGTCCCTCTTGAACGACACGCACGAACCCGTCGTCTCCGAACTGATCGACCTGCTCACCCTGGAGCGGCTGGAAGACAACCTGTTCCGTGGCCAGAGCCGCGACATCGGCACCAAGTATGTGTTCGGTGGACAGGTGCTGGGCCAGGCCCTGGCTGCAGCCCAGGCCACGGTGGAGAACGGCCGCCACGTCCATTCGTTGCACGCCTACTTTCTGCGGGCGGGCAACATCGATCATCCGATCGTGTACGACGTCGACCGCACCCGGGACGGCGGCAGTTTCTCGGTACGCCGGGTCACCGCCATCCAGCACGGCAAGGTGATCTTCTTCTGCGCGGCCTCGTTCCAGCAGGCCGAGCACGGCGCCGAGCACCAGCACAAGATGCCGGAAGTGCCGCAGCCGGAAGACCTGGAACCCAACCGCCCGCTGCCGCAGGATGTGCTGGAGCGGCTGCCGATCAAGGTGCAGCGCTGGCTGTCACGCGGCGGTCCGTTCGAGTTCCGCCACGTCTATCCGCGCGATGAACTCAACCCGCCCAAGCGCCCGCCGTATCACCAGGTCTGGTTCCGCCTGAGCGAGCCGGTGGGCGATTCCCCGGAGCTGCACCAGGCGCTGCTGGCCTATGCATCGGACTTCCACCTGTTGGGCACGGCAACGTTCCCGCACGGCATCAGCTATTACCAGCCGCACGTGCAGATGGCCTCGCTGGATCACGCCATCTGGTTCCACCGGCCATTCCGCGCCGACGACTGGCTGCTGTACTCGCTGGACAGTCCCAGCGCGCAGGATTCGCGCGGCTTGGCACGCGGCCAGTTCTTCGACCGCCAGGGTCGGCTGGTCGCCAGCACGGCACAGGAAGGCCTGATCCGCGTGGTGCCCGACAGCGTCGCCGCAGCCGCCGTACCGGCGAAGGACTGAAGGACCCCATCCCATGAGACAGATATTCAGCAGCCAGCGCGTGGAAACCGTGGAGGGCGTGGCCGAACTGCTGCGCAGCCATGACATCGAAGTACGTGTGACCGATGGGCGCACGTACCACACCAAACGCCGCGGCCAGTTCAGCTACCTCGACCAGAACAAGAACATCCGACCGCCCACGGTGTGGGTGGTGCGGGCCGACGACCAGCCGAAGGCGCGCGAAATCCTGCGTGATGCACGGCTGCTCGACACCACGCGCCGCGACCATCCGACCGCGGAATTCGCCTTCCGCGAACCCGCCGCTGCCACCAGCGGCCGCGGCTGGGCGTGGCGCATCCGCATCGCCCTGCTGGTGGTGATCGCCGGCGTCGCGCTGTTCATCGCGATGGGCCATCGCGGCGCTCAGGCCCCGCAGCCTGCTCCCGCTGCACCGGAACCCGCCGCCCAGCCGCAGCCTGCCGCACCGACCCCGCCCGCCGCGCCGGAAGAGGAAGAAGAAGTCCGCGTGCGCATCCAGCCAGCCGCCCCGCAACGCTGACCGCGAAGACGACCGCTGGCCGTCAACGCTGACCGCCCGCGGCCGTCACTACCGGGCGGTCACATTCGCCGTGCCGCTTCGTCTTGGGACACAATCCCCGCAGGAGCGCCGCCCATGACGACTGTTGCCGCACCCTTCGATGATGTCCTGCACCGCGAACTGCCGGCCGCCGCAGAGGGCTGCCAGCACGCGTATGGCCGCATCGTGCAGGCGTGCCAGAACACGGTCACCGCCATCGCCCTGGCCATCACCCGTGATCGCGAGGCGAGCGAAGACATCGCCCAAGACGCCTTTGTCCGCGGCTGGCAGCAACTGCAGACGCTGCGCAATCCGTCCAGTTTCATGCCGTGGCTGCGGCAGATCACCCGCAACCTCGCCCGTGACTGGCTGCGCCGTCAGCGCGGTCGCCCCCTGTCCGGCGATGCGGCCGATCTGGCCATCCAGATGGCGGCCGATCCATCGCCCGATGCAGCCGACCGCCTGCAACAGATCGAAGAAGAAACGGCGGCCGAAGACATCATCTCCGCCTTGCCTGAAGACAGCCGCGAAGTGCTGTTGCTGTATTACCGCGAGGGCCAGCGCTCGCAGCACGTGGCCAACCTGCTGGGCCTGAGTGACGCGGCGGTACGCAAGCGCCTGTCGCGCGCGCGCGGCATGGTGCGCGAGGGCCTGCTGCAACGCTTCGGCGAGTTCGCCCGCAGCACGGCGCCCAGCGCCGCGTTCGCTACAGCGGTGGTGTCGACGCTGATGGTGGTGGCGCCGGGTACGGCCAGCGCGGCCATCGTGCTGGGTACCGTGGGCGCGGGCAGCACCAAGCTGGGCCTGGGCGGCGCCAGTGCGACCGGTGGCACGGCGCTGGGTTCGTTGACCGCAGCGGCATCCCAGCTGCCGGTGTTTGCGGACCAACTCAGCGTGGGCGCGACGATCGGCGCCGTGGTGGGGGGTACGACCTTCAGTTACCTCGGCGGTCGCTACCTGATGTCATTCGCGGAATCGCCGCAGGAACGCACGCAGATCCGGCGTTTCGTGTACCTCAACACGCTCACTGCGCTCGTGGTCTGCATCACCGTGCTGGCGCTTTCGCTGCTGGCGGCACCGGTGTGGGTGGGTCTGTTCGCTCTGTTCGCAGGCCTGTCGCTGGTGTGCTGGCAATGTCTGGTTCCACTGCGGCAGATCATGCAGCCGCTGATCGACCGGGATGCCGAACGGCGCGGACGGCAGGGAAAGCGGAACTGGACGTACGAAGCGATGTACGGCAAGCAGGGCATGCTGGGCGCTGGCCTGGGTGCATTGATCGTGGTCGGGGCGTTGCTGTGGAGAAACGGTTCGCTGTAGTTCAAAGCGGCAGCGACCGAAGGGCGTCACTGCGCTGCGTATCCGCTGGCCGTCAGCACCGTTTTCAGATGCTTTCTCCCAATCGGAATCTGCATTGTTCCTCAATGCTCTCGGCGATGTGTGCAGTCAAGCTGGTCACGCGCCCAGATGATTCGTTCCGGCGCACATCCCGATGATTCAAGGAGATCGACAATGATCCTGCGCGCCGCAGCGCTTTCTACCCTGATGCTTGCCTGCTTTACAGCGACTGCATCGGAACGCGCCTCGTCTTTTATCTGCTTTGATACCAAACACCCCGGACTCAAGGTGCAGGTCGGCGCCAATTCAAACGCAGAGGCCGTGGACAAGGGCTACATTCTGCTGAAGAGCAGTCCCCTGAACCTGCCTATCAGCAAGGACCGCGTCCGCTGCAACCCAGGCGCGATCCTTCCATAACCCGTCAGGGGTAACGGCAACGACCGCCTGCCATCGTCGGATGCCCGACGATGGCAGGCCATTGTGCTTCGCGGTTACTTGGCTGCGGGGCGAGCCGGACCCGCCGGTCCCCGGCCCTGGCCGCGGGGACCGTGCATCGGGCCCTTCGCTGCATCGAACTCGGCCTTGCTCAACTGGCCGTCCTTGTTGGTATCGGCCGCTGTGAACCAGGCATCCCGATGCTGCTTCATGCGCAGCTCGCTGTCGGCCTGGTCCAGAAAACCATCCTTGTTGATATCCATCTGATCGAAGCGCTCGGCCAAGCGCGGATCGGCTTTGGCTTCCTCACGGCTGATGCGGCCGTCCTTGTTGGTGTCCAGCTTCGCCAGCTGCTCGGCGTGGCCGCGGCCCGGGCCGCGGTGGCCGTGCTTGCCACGCGGCATTTCCTCGCGCGACAGCTTGCCGTCCTTGTTCGCGTCCATCTGGTCGAAACGCGCGACTAGACGCGGCGACGCGGCCGCTTCGGCACGATCCACGAAGCCGTCGTTGTTGGTGTCCAGCTTGGCCGGACGCTGCGGAGCGGGCGGCGCGTCCGCGGCCAGTGCGATGCCGGTAGCAGAGGTGCTGAACAGCAGGGCCAGCAGCAGGGGGGTACGCAGGGTCATGGTGTCGCTCCAGTAGAAGGGGGTAACGGGGGTGCATGTCTGTCACCCTCGATATACGAACAACGCCCGGGCGGAGCCACGGTTGACCGGCCACCCCGCCGCGTTCATCAGGCAGACAGTCGCGGCTGATGCGACAGCCAGAAGTTATGCTGTCCGCATGGCACTACATGGCAACCGAGACGACGACCTGCGCCTGTTCCAGACCGGCGAGCACCCGTGCGGCTACTGGCCGGACCGAACCGCGCGCGACCTGGTGCTGGACCCGCACGACCGCCGGCTGGGTGGCCTGTATCCGATGGCGCTCAGCTGGGGGTTCCGGCGCAGTGGCGATCTGGTCTACCGGCCGCATTGTGCGCAGTGCCATGCCTGCGTAGCAGTGCGCATCCCGGTGCAGCGCTTCGCCGCCGACCGCAGCCAGCGCCGCTGCGCCGCGCGCAACGCTGACCTGGAAATCCGCATCACCGCCGCCACTGCCAGCGACGAACTGTTCGCGCTGTATCGCCGCTACCTGTCGCACCGGCATGCCAACGGCGGCATGGACAGCCACGGCCCGCACGAGTTCGAGCAGTTCCTGATCGGCAGCTGGTCGCACACCCGCTTCATGGAGATCCGCCTGCCGCCGCCGCAGGGCGGTCCCGGCGCCCTGATCGGGGTGGCGGTCACCGACGTGACCGAGCAGGGCCTGTCGGCGGTCTACACGTTCTTCGATCCGGACCACGCCCAGCGCGGTCTGGGCACGTTCGCGATCCTGCAGCAGGTGGAATGGGCGCGCCGCGAGGCCTTGCCCCATCTCTACCTCGGCTACTGGATACGCGACCACCTGAAGATGGATTACAAGCGGAGGTTCCGCCCGCTTGAAGCCTATGACGGACGCCGCTGGAACGAGTTCGACCTGGAACTGGCCGGTCGCTGACAAGCCACTGACACAGGCGCCGGTGCACAATACCGACCATGAAAATTCCCGCCTTCCGCCTCCCTGCCCTGACCGTCGCCCTGGCCCTGCTGTGCGGCGGCTGCGCGCAGACCCCCGAGCGTACCGCCACGATGCCCGACGCCGCCTCGCCCCTGCGATTGGCCACCTACAACACCTCGCTGTACTCGGACGAGACCGGGGGGTTGATCGCCGAACTGGAAGGCGACAGCGCGCATGCGCGCAAGATTGCCGCGGTACTGCAGCAGGTGCGCCCGGACCTGGTGCTGCTCAACGAGTTCGACTTCGACGACGCCCATCGGGCTGCCGATCTGTTCCAGAAACGCTATCTGGAGGTCGCGCAGGACGGCGGCGGTGAGCCGCTGCATTTCGCCTACCGCTACCTGGCCCCGGTGAATACCGGCGTGCAGAGCGGGCTGGACCTGGACAACAACGGCGAAATCGGCGGGGAGGGCCGCAGCCGCGGCAACGATGCATGGGGCTACGGCCTGCACCCCGGCCAATACGGCATGCTGGTGCTGTCGCGCTACCCGATCGATGAAGCCAAGGTGCGCAGCTTCCAGTTGCTGAAGTGGAGCGCGCTGCCCGGAGCGATCCGCCCGGTGGACCCGCGCACCGGCACGCATTTTTACAGCGACGCGGTATGGGCCCAGCTGCGGCTGTCGTCCAAATCGCATTGGGACGTGCCGGTGCAGACCCCGTCCGGCGTGGTGCACGCCCTGGTATCCCACCCCACCCCACCGGTGTTCGACGGCCCGGAAAAGCGCAATGCCGCGCGCAACCATGACGAACTGAAGCTGTGGCAGGCCTACCTGTCGGCCGGTGACACCGCGTGGCTGTGCGATGACCAGAAGCGCTGCGGCGGCCTGGCGCAGGATGCCCGCTTCGTGATCCTGGGTGACCTCAACAATGATCCGGTGGACGGCGATGGCCGCCACGAGGCGATTGTCGAACTGCTGGAACACCCGCGCGTGCTGCGCCACGCCACCCCCTCCAGCGTGGGCGGTGAGCAGACCAGCCTGGCCTACGCCGCCAAAGGCATCACCCGCCGTGGCGCCCCGCAGCACGCAACCGGCGATTTCGGCCCGAAGTCGGGCACGATGCGGCTGGATTACGTGCTGCCCTCCGTCGGCTTCGCGTACCACGGCGGCGGTGTCTTCTGGCCCGCCGAAGGCAGCCCCGAGTCCCGCATCGCAGACGGCAGCGACCACCACCTCGTCTGGGCCGACGTCCGGTAACGCTGAGGGGTAGCGCCGACCGGTAGAGCCGACGGGTAGAGCCGACTTCAGTCGGCTGCTCCGCGCGTCCGCATAACATCAGCCGACTGAAGTCGGCTCTACCAGTCGGCTGCTCTGCGCGTCCGCGTAACATCAGCCGACTAAAGTCGGCTCTACCTGCCGGCTGCTCCGCGCGTCCGCATAACATCAGCCCACGCCGGTAGAGCCGACTTCAGTCGGCTGCTCCGCGCGTCCGCATAACATCAGCCGACTGAAGTCGGCTCTACCTGTCGGCTGCTCTTCGAGTCCGCATAACGGCAGCCGACTGAAGTCGGCTCTACCTGTCGGCTGCTCCGCGCGTCCGCACAACATCAGCCGACTGAAGTCGGCTCTACCCATCGGCTGCTCTGCGAGTCCGCCTAACGGCAGCCGACTGAAGTCGGCTCTACCCGGTCGGCTCTACCCGTCGGCTTTACCTACCAAAGACAGCAGCGGCCCTACTTCAGGCTTACGCCGATGGCGGCGGCGGCGTCGCGGGCAATGGCGCGCGCTTGATCCGTGCTTTCGCCGCGGGCCAAGGTGACGCCGACGCGGCGATGGCCGTGCACGCTGGGTTTGCCGAACAGGCGCACGGCGGTATCCGGTACCTGCAGCGCGGCGGCGACGTCGGCGAAGTGCGGCACGCCTTCGCCGTGTGCCAGCAGCGCACACGAGGCACTCGGTCCGCTCTGCCGGATCACCGGAATCGGCAGGCCGAGGATCGCCCGCGCGTGCAGGGCGAACTCGCTCAGTTCCTGCGATACCAACGTGACCAGGCCGGTGTCGTGCGGGCGCGGTGAGACCTCGCTGAACCACACCTCGTCGCCCTTGACGAACAGTTCGACGCCGAACAACCCCCAGCCCCCGAGATCATCGGTGACGGCCTGCGAAATCTGCTCGGCGCGGGCCAGCGCCGCGGCCGTCATCGCCTGCGGCTGCCAGCTCTCGCGGTAGTCGCCATCCTTCTGCAGGTGGCCGATCGGCGCGCAGAACGAGGTGCCGCCCGCGTGGCGCACGGTCAGCAGGGTGATCTCGTACTCGAAGTCGATGAAGCCTTCAACGATGCAGCGGCCGGCACCGGCGCGACCACCGGTCTGTGCATACGCCCACGCCGGCGCGATGTCCGATTCGCTGCGCAGCGTGCTCTGCCCCTTGCCCGACGACGACATCACCGGCTTGACCACGCACGGCAGCCCGATGGCCTGCACGGCCGCGCGATACTCTGCCTCGGTATCCACGAAACGGTACGGCGAGGTCGGCAAGCCGAGCGTTTCTGCTGCCAGCCGGCGAATGCCTTCGCGGTCCATGGTCAGCCGCGCGGCACGCGCCGTCGGCACGACGCGCAGGCCCTGCTCCTGTTCCAGCTGGACCAGCGTTTCGGTATGGATGGCTTCGATTTCGGGCACCACCAGATGCGGCTTCTCCTCTGCGATCAGCGCACGCAACGCCATGCCGTCCAGCATGTCGATCACATGCGCCCGGTGCGCAACCTGCATCGCCGGCGCATCGGCATAGCGGTCGGCCGCAATGACTTCCACGCCCAGCCGCTGCAGTTCGATCGCCACTTCCTTACCGAGTTCACCCGAACCGAGCAGCAATACACGGGTAGCGGAGGGCGACAGGGGGGTTCCAAATGCAGACATGGCGGCGATCCAACGGCGAGCTGATGGCGGAGGGGCATTCTAGCCGCTCCGGCCTTCCGGCCGAACAGCGGAACTTGCAAAGTGATATCAATTTGATATCTTCCAGCTCAGACACCTCAAGGACGTATCGCCATGAAAGAACAGCCCATCCGCTCCCTCAATGGCCTGGCCGTACTGGCCGCCATTCTGGTCATCGCCGGCATTGCGGGCGTTGTATTCCTGGTCGGCATCACCGGTGCGAGCGGAGTGCGCCCCAGCCCGGTCCCGTTGCTGGGCAGCGTGGTGTTGATGATGGTGGCGGTGCTGCCGCTGATCGGCCTGTACACCGTGCAGCCCAACCAGGCGGCTGTGCTGAGCCTGTTCGGCAAGTATGTCGGCACGGTGAAAGACAACGGCCTGCGCTGGAACAACCCCTTCTATGCCAAGCGCCGTGTCAGCCAGCGCGTACGCAACGTCGAAAGCGGCAAGCTCAAAGTCAACGAGCTCGACGGCAGCCCGATCGAGATCGCGGCCGTGATCGTATGGCAGGTGGTGGATGCCTCCGAAGCCGTCTACAACGTGGACGACTACGAGAGCTTCGTGCATATCCAGTCCGAATCCGCGCTGCGCGCGATGGCGACCAGCTATCCGTATGACCAGCATGAAGAAGGCCAGCTTTCCCTGCGCAGCCATGCCAGCGAGATCTCCCTGCACCTGAAGAACGAGCTGGCCGAGCGGCTGGCCGATGCCGGCGTGCAGATCATCGATGCGCGCATCAGCCATCTGGCCTACGCCGCCGAGATCGCCCAGGCGATGCTGCAGCGGCAGCAGGCCAACGCGGTCATCGCCGCGCGCACGCGCATCGTCGCCGGTGCGGTGGGCATGGTGGAAATGGCACTGAGCGAACTGCAGAAGAACGGTGTGGTGCAGCTGGACGAAGAGCGCAAAGCGCACATGGTCAGCAACCTGCTGACGGTATTGTGCTCTGACCGCGGCACGCAGCCGGTCATCAATGCCGGATCGCTGTACTGAGTCGGTGTCACAGGAGTTTCCATGAGCGAGAAGAAAGCCTATCCACTGCGCATCAACGCCGATGTCCTGGCCGCGGCGCAGCGCTGGGCTGACGACGAGCTGCGCAGCCTCAACGCCCAGATCGAGTACGTGCTGCGCGATGCGCTGCGCAAGGCCGGGCGGCTGCCCAAATCCCCCCCATCGAAGGAGCACAAGGAATGAGCAAGCGCTGGACCTATCAAACCATCGAGATCAAGCCCGGCCTGATGGGCGGCTTCAAGGTCGATGAAGTGCAGACGGAACTGAATCGACAGGGGCAGCTCGGCTGGGAGCTGGTCAACATCGTCTTCGCTCCGTTGAATCCGATGATCCTGGTCTTCAAGAAGGAGGCCTGAGCATGCGTTTTTATCGCACGATGCTCGCCGTGGCGCTGTCACTGTCTGCCGGCCTGGCTTGTGCAGGCGAACCGGCGACGCGCGCGGTGCAACTGCTCGACCACCTGCAGGCAGGGCGTGTCGACGACGCCGAATCCATGTTCACCCCGCAGATGCGCGCTGCCGTGCCCGCTGCCAAGCTGCGTGCGTTGTGGCAATCACTGGGTGATCTGCAACAGCGCGGCGATGCACGCGTGAGTACGCAGCAGGGAATGCAGATGGTGGAGGTTCCGCTGCAGTTCGCCAGCGCGGCCTTGATCGCCCAGATCGCGGTAGACCCACAGGACAACATCGCCGGCCTGCTGCTGCGCCCTGCCCCGGCCGCGAAGGCACCCGCGCCCGCAGCGGACGCCCGCTTCCTGGAGCTGGAGTTCAGCGTTCCCCAGCAGCGCGGCGCACTGCCCGGCACGCTGGCGCTGCCCAAGGGCAAGGGCCCCTTCCCTGCAGTGGTGCTGGTCCACGGCTCCGGCCCGCAGGACCGCGACGAGACCGTCGGCGGCAACCGCCCTTTCCTGGACATCGCGCGCGGCCTGGCGGCACACGGCATCGCGGTACTGCGCTATGACAAGCGCACCCTCGCCCGCCCGCAGGATTTCCAGCAACCGTTCGACATCGATGACGAGACCACCGACGACGCCGTCGCGGCACTGACCGCACTGGCCGCCGATCCCCGCATCGATGGCCGCCGTGTGTTCGTCCTGGGCCACAGCCAGGGCGGCATGTTGGCACCGCGCATCGCCAGCCGCTGGCCGCAGGCACGCGGCGTGGTGATGTGGGCGGCGCCGGCGCGCGGCCTGCTGGACCTGCTGCCCGAACAGAACCGCTACCTGCTGGGGCTGGACGGTGACATCACTGCCCCCGAACAGGCCTTCCTCGACACGTTGGACGCACAGATCGCCGCTGCGCGCAGCGACGTTCCTGCTGCCGCCGACACGTTGCCGTTGGGCGTGCCCCAGCACTTCTGGAAGAGCATCGAAGCAGTAGATGCACGCGCCGATGCCAAGGCCCTGCGCAAACCGCTGCTGCTGGTCCACGGCGGGCGCGACTTCCAGATCACCGACACCGACTGGGCGCTGTGGCAAGCCGCATTGAACGGACGCAACGACGTGGCCTGGAAGCGCTATCCGGCCTTGAACCACATCGGCATCGCCGGCACCGGACCCAGTTCGCTGAAGGAATACACGCAGACCGGCCACGTCGATGATCAGCTGGTGGATGACATCGCCACCTGGATCGAGGCGCAGAAGTGAGCGGCGGCAGCGACCCCCGCTGTTTCGACGTGAGCGAGGATTCGGCACTGCGCCTGCTCTGGATCCTGCTGCCCATGCTGTCCTTCATCGGCGTGACGGCGTGGCACCTGCGCGAACCGGCGCCCTTCTCGACGCTCATCTTCGACATCACCGCCTCGCCCCCTTACTTCACGATGGGGGGCAGCCCCGGATGGAGTCTGCTGGTGGCGATCACCGTCACTGGCGTGCTCTGCTGGAAGTACTTCCAGCGCCGGGTGCAGCTGGACAATGGCGTGCTGACGGTGTGGTCCACGTTCTATCGCCGCCGCACGGCCGTCCTGGACATGCAACTGGACGAAGCCGTGGTGATCGACATGACGCGGGACCGGCGGCAAGGGCTGCAGTGCAGGACGAATGCATACAGCCTGCCCGGCTTCCACTCCGGCCATTACCGCCTGCGCGGTGGCGGCAAGGGCTTCGCCCTGGTGACCGACCTGCGCCGGGTGCTGGTGATCCCGGTGCGCGAGGGGCCTACCCTGCTGCTGAGCGTGGAGCAGCCACAGCAGCTGCTGCAGGCGCTGCGTAACGATCGCGGGTGAGCGGGGGCTGCGCCATGGTCGGGGCCACCGAGCGGCCTGCCCAGGCTGCCCCCCACGGCGCTTCGCGCTAAGCTGACCGCATGCACCGCTCGATCCCCCTGCTGCTGAACACCGACGCCATCGAAGTGTGGCCCGCCCCGCTGCTGCGCGCCCACGGCAATGCCGATGCGCGCCTGTTGGCGCGGGCGGATTGGGTGCTCCGGCGCAAGCGCGACGGCCGCTATCTTGCCGCGGTGCTCGATCAGGGCGTGCATTCGCTGATCGCCCAGCTGCCACGGGAACCCGGAACCGCCGAGGCGCTCGACGCGCTGTCGTGGCTGGATCCTGCACGCGGCGCGGGCGCCTTGGACACGCACCTGCTGTCCCCGCAGGGCCTGCGGGATCGGCTCGAGCCGCTTGGGCTGGATGCTGATGCGTACGCGGACCAGAGTGGCCTGATGCTTGAGCCGGAACCGGTGCTGCTTCACTACGCCGGTCGCGACCGTTTCCATCGCCCCCTGTGGCTGCGTCGAGCGGCCGCCCTGGCGTGGCGACGCATGCGCCTGCAGGCAGCACGCAGCGGCGTCGCCCTGGACGCGATTTCCGGTTACCGCAGCCACGCGTACCAGCTGGGAATTTTTGAACGCAAGCGGGCCCGCGGGCAGCAGGTCGAACAGATTCTGCAGGTGAACGCGGCGCCGGGTTTCAGCGAGCACCACAGTGGCATGGCGCTGGACATCGGCACGCCTGGCGAGCCGCCTGCGGAAACGTCGTTCGAGCACAGCCCGGCGTTCGCCTGGCTGCAGGAACATGCGCACCGGCATGGATTCCGGATGAGTTACCCGCAGGACAACCCGCATGGCATCGTCTACGAACCGTGGCATTGGCGATGGCACCCGGCCGCCGCCTGAACGCGCCTGATTGACGCTCGGCGAGCGCAGCGGCGCCTGACCCCTCCACCGAGCACGGCTCGGCGCTACAACAGCCTGCCCCGAAATGCCCGTGATCGGTAGCGCCGAGCCACGCTCGGCGAGCGCAGCGGCGCCTGACACCTCCGCCGAGCACGGCTCGGCGCTACCAGGTCACTCAGCGCCGCAAGGCGTCTACCGCCACCAGCACCCACCCCAGCATCAATGCACTGCCGCCGATCGGTGCGAAGCGTGTCGGCCACTGCCAGAGCGCGTTGCCGGCCAGGCTGCCGGCAAACAGCAGCGTGCCCAGCAGCAGCACGCACAACCCCAACTGCGCGAAGAACGTGCTCGCCCGCGGCCCCAATGCCACCAGTACCGCACCGTGCGCGAACGCATACAGCGCGGCCATGTTGAGGTGCTGCTGCGCCAGCGGGTCGCTGACACCGTGCGAGGCGTAGGCAGACACGCCGATGGACGCTGCGGCCAACAGCGCGCCGATGCAGGCCAGCAACGAAGGCCTGCGGGTACGTCGATCCATGGAAAACATAGCGGCTCCTTGGGCACTACAAAAAAAAACGCGCCGCAGTGAGCGGCGCGTTTTCGTTCGTACGTTACATCAGGCGTCCAGGCTTACTTGACGGCCCAATAGATGTCGTACGTACCTTCTGCAGTGAAGGACTTCTGCACGCCACCATTCCAGGTCTCGTACGGGCGGTCGATCACTTCGTTGCCGCCGGTCACCGACCAGGCGCGCAGGGCATTGCGGGCAATGTCCAGGCCAGCCATGTGACCGGTGAAGGTCGCATGGGCCGAGCGGTGCGGTGCAACGCGGACGTACTTCACCGGCGCGCCACCGTCGATCTTGACGGTCAGCTCTTCAGCCGACACGCCCTCGGTGCCCTTCTTCTTGACCGGCTGGGCCACGTCGAAGGCGTACTTCTCTGCACCGAAATCGGTGGTGATCAGGCGGAACGGACCTGCAGCTTCCAGGTTGTTCGCTTCCATCACGCGCTTGATCCACTCCTCGTTGTCAGCGATGGACTTGGTGATGGTGGCTTCGCCACGATCCACGTTGCCCGCGTTGACGACCAGCAGATCTTCGGCCGGGACATCCACGATGGCCAGGTCGTTCAACGGTGCTTCGGCGGTGCGGTAATCGATGTTCGGCACCGTGGCCAGCATGTTCGCCATGCGCGACAGACCCAGCTTCAGGTCGTCACCGATGTGGCGGCTGACGTACAGGCCGGCATAACGACCGAACAGATCGAAGCCGTAGTTGACGCTGTAATCCTGGGTGATCTTGACGTTGCGGCCACCCTTGCCAGTCGGCTCGAGCAGGAACGTGGTCACCTTGTCGCTGCCCTTGGTGGCATCGTCGACAGCGATGGCAACGCGCTTGTTTTCTTCGCTCTCGGTGATCTTCCAGGTGCCGTTGCCCAGGTCCTTGGAGGTGTAATCCAAGGTGGCACCGACGCCGGCAGCCGGGCCGGAGAACTTCAGTTCGGCAGCGGGATCACGCAGCAGGAGTGGGTTCCAATCCTTGAAGCGGCGCAAGCTGTTCACCGTGTCGAACACGATCGTCATCTTGCGGTTGGTTTCGATGCTTTCCGAAACATGGCGCTGGCCCGGCAAGACCACGCCGATGATGACGAACAGGCCAGCCACGATCCCCAAAGCGATCAGGAACTCGATAATACGGGTCATTCAGAAGTCTCCGGGGCCGATCCCACGGCCGGGTTGATTGAAGCGAAGCGCCAATCCTAGCAGCTTCGTTGGCGTTGTAGATCTGGTTTTGGCGTACCGGTTTCCGTGCCGGCAACCGTTTTGTACATACAAGGGACCGAAGGGTAGCGCACATCCGCTACCCACCAGTAGGGGTTCCCCTTCAGGGGGTCGTTCAGTTTATCGCCAAACCCTTGTCATTCAAGGTTTTTCACACCAACTGCAACTCGAATGCCTTGAGCACGGCGCGCGTACGGTCGCGCACGCCGAGCTTGGACAGGATGTTGGAAACGTGGTTCTTGATCGTGCCCTCGGCCACGCCGAGCGAATTGGCGATCTCCTTGTTGGAGAAGCCGCTGGCCATCAGCCGGAGGATCTCCGTCTCGCGATCGGTCAACGGGTCCGGCCGGTCCAGGCTGACGAACTCGTTGCGCATGTGCTCCAGTCCGGACAGCAGCCGTTGGGTCACCGCCGGCTGTACCAGCGAACCGCCCTCGGACACCGTGCGGATCGCCCCGACCAGCTGGTCCAGGGTCACATCCTTGAGCAGATAGCCCTTCGCACCGGCCTTCAGCCCCGCCAGCACCAGCTGGTCATCGTCGAAGGTGGTGAGGATGATGGTGGGCGGCAGCTGCCCCAGCTTGGACAGCATCTGCAGCGCCTCCAGCCCCGACATCGCCGGCATGCGCATGTCCATCAGCACGACGTCCGGCTTCACCTGCGGAATGAGCTCCACCGCCTGCCGGCCGTCGGCCGCCTCGGCGATGACTTCGATGCCATCGTCCAGTGCAAGCAGCGAGCGGATTCCCTGCCGCACCAGGGTTTGGTCGTCGACCAGGCATACGCGAATCATCAACGAACTCCTTCAGGTGCAGTGCTCAGCGCCAAGGCCGGAACACCGGGAACCGTGGCACGCAGGCAGAAGCCTTCGCCACGGCGGGTTTCAATCTCCAGCTGCCCGCCGCATTGCTGCAGGCGTTCGCGCATTCCGCGCAGGCCATTACCTACCACGATTCCGTCCGTACCGGCACCATCGTCGCGTGCTTCCAGGCTCACTCCGCCCTCTTCCCGGCGGACCTTGAGCCACAGATTACGCGCACCGGCGTGGCGCACGGTATTGGTGATGATCTCCTGGGTGCAGCGCAGCAGCACATGGGCGCGCTCGGGATCTTCCACATACAGCGGCGTGGGCACGTCAAGGTGCACCTCCAGCGCCGGTACGCGCAGGGTCAATGGGCGCAGCGCCGCGGCCAGATCGATCGCGCCGCTGTCGCGCAGCTGGCTGACCGCTTCGCGCACATCGGTCAGCAGCAGCCGCGCCAGCGTGTGTGCCTGATGCACGTGCTCCTGCGCGCGCCCCTCGGTGATGTGACCGGCGACCTCCAGATTCAGGCTGAGCGCGGTCAAGTGGTGGCCCAGCAGGTCATGCAGCTCGCGGGAAATGCGCGTGCGCTCGTTGACGCGGGCACTTTCGGCCAGCAGTACACGGGTGGCGCGCAGCTCGGTATTCAGACGACGCTGTTCTTCACGGGCATCGGTCTGCTGTCGGGCCACCAGACTGGTGACGAAGATGAACATCGAGAACCCGCCGTACAGCAGCGACTGCATCACCGCCTCGAACAGGGGAAAGCGCAGCAGCACGTAGTACACCGGCGCCACCGCCAACTGGCTCAACAGCAGCCAGATCACGCCGTAGTGCGCGGCAAGCATCCACGGGATCACCCCGGCGGCGACCATCATCAGGATGCTGCCCAGCCCCGAGCCGCTCAGGAAGCTGACGCCGAGCGCGGAAATGGTCAGCAGTACGAGCATGCCGCGGTCCATCCAGCTGGCGTGGCCCCCACTGCGCAGATCACGTGTGAGCAGGAAGTAGGCCCCGCCGAACACCAGGTAGGCACCGAACAACAGCATGGCCGGCCCGTTGTCAGCGCCTTGCCGCTGCAGGTTCTCTATCTGTGAATAAACCAGCGGCAGGCCGACCATGACCCAGGTGAACAGGCCGGCCAGCCGGAGGACGCGGGTATGACTGAGGGCTCCCAACATCCCTGCATCTTAGGCTGAACCCGGCCCGCGTCACTCCCACGGAAGTCATGCCCCGGATTCCCCCGGCGACGGTCCCCCCATGCAATAATCAATGGGAGCGGTCCGGAAACGGGCCACACGCACCACCCCACGGAGTCACAATGTCGATTGTCATCCGCGACGTGCGCGAGCATGAGCTCGATTCCGTCCTGGCCTTGAACAACAATGCCGGCCTGGCGATCCTGCCGCTGGACGCGCACCGGCTGCATCTGTTCTATGAAACGGCCGAATATTTCCGCGTCGCCGAGCGCGACGGCAACCTTGCCGGCTTCCTGATCGGGTTCGGCAGCGCAAGCGAGCACGACAGCAGCAACTTCGCCTGGTTCAAGCAGCACCTGGACAGCGGATTCTTCTATATCGACCGCATCGTGGTCGCCAGCCGTCGGCGTGGCGGCGGTGTCGGGCGGGCGTTCTACGCCGACGCGCAGAGCTATGCCGAACTGCGCTACCCGCAGATGACGTGCGAGGTCTTCCAGGACCACGGCGCCGATGCGGCACTGCTCTTCCACGGCAGCTTCGGCTTCCGCGAACTGGGCCAGAACACCATGCCGCACGTCGATGTACGCGCCAGCATGCTGGCCAAGGAACTGTGCAGCTACGCCTGGGTGAGTGATACCTACGGCGGCAAGCTGCCAGACGTGGCATGGGCGCGTGGCCGGCAGTTGCCGGCGCACGCACAGCAGCCGACGGGTACTTGAGGTGGCGGTGAACATGGATTACGAACAGGCCGGTGAGCTGAAGATCGGCCAGGTGGGCATTGCCAACCTGCGCATCCGCACGATGGATGTCGAACGGCTGGTGCAGGAAATGAACGAGCGGGTCACGCGGGCGCCGAAGCTGTTCGGCCGCGCCGCAGTGATCCTGGATTTCGGCGGCCTGACCCGCGCACCGGATGTTGCCAGTGCGCAGGCGCTGCTGGACGGGCTGCGCGGCGCCGGCGTGCTGCCGGTGGCGTTGGCCTACGGCACGTCGGAAATCGAGCTGCTGTCCCAGCAGCTTGGCCTGCCGCTGCTGGCCAAGTTCCGCGCCCAGTACGAACGCGGGGATGCCGAGCCGGTAACGGCACGCCAGGCCCCTGCTGCTGCTGCGCCCGCGCCGACGCGTGAACCGCGCCGTGCGGCGGCGGCAAGCGCAGCGCTGGCGGCGCCCCCGCCGGCCACCGGCGGCGCACCGAAGCCGGGCCGCATGCAACTGGCCAATGTACGATCGGGCCAGCAGCTGTACGCGGAAAACTGCGACCTGACGGTGATGGCAACCGTGGGCGCCGGCGCCGAAGTCATCGCCGATGGCAGCATCCATATTTACGGCACCCTGCGCGGACGCGCGCTGGCCGGTGCCCAAGGCAACACCGCGGCGCGTATTTTCTGCCGCGATTTCCATGCCGAACTGGTAGCCATTGCCGGCCACTACAAGGTATTGGACGATGTACCGGACAACCTGCGCGGCAAGGCCGTGCAGGTCTGGCTGGAACAGGACCAGATCATGATCGCTGCGCTTGATTGACGCAGCCCCAACCAGAACTAGAGCAGGAGAAGTCCTTTGGCTGAAATCATCGTAGTCACCTCCGGCAAGGGCGGCGTCGGCAAGACCACCACCAGCGCAAGCCTTGCCTGCGGCCTGGCACGTCGTGGCAAAAAGGTGGCGGTGATCGACTTCGACGTCGGCCTGCGCAACCTTGACCTCATCATGGGCTGCGAGCGCCGCGTGGTGTACGACTTCGTCAACGTCGTGCATGGCGAAGCAAGCCTCAAGCAGGCCCTGATCAAAGACAAGCGCTTTGACAACCTGTACGTGCTGGCGGCCTCGCAGACGCGTGACAAAGATGCACTGACCCAGGAAGGCGTGGGCAAGGTCCTGAAGGATCTGGCCGCCGACGGCTTCGAGTACGTCATCTGCGATTCGCCCGCCGGCATCGAAAAAGGCGCGTTCCTGGCCATGTACTTCGCCGACCGCGCCGTCGTGGTGGTGAACCCGGAAGTGTCGTCGGTACGCGACTCGGACCGCATCATCGGTCTGCTGGACTCGAAGACCCACAAGGCCGAGAACGGCCAGGACGTACCCGCCTTCCTGCTGCTGACCCGCTACACCCCGACCCGGGTGGAAGCTGGCGAAATGCTCAGCATCACCGACGTGGAAGAAGTGCTGGGCCTGAAGGCCATCGGCGTGATTCCGGAATCGGGCGACGTGCTCAATGCCTCCAACAAGGGCGAGCCGGTCATTCTGGATGGCACCTCACCGGCCGGCCAGGCCTATGACGATGCCGTCGCGCGCATCATGGGCGAAGACCGCCCGATGCGCTTCACCGCCGTAGACAAGAAGGGCTTCTTCAGCAAGCTGTTCGGAGGGTAAGCATGGGCCTGTTCGATTTCCTGAAAGCGAAGAAGACCACCGCCGAGACCGCGAAGAACCGCCTGCAGATCATCATCGCGCAGGAACGCAGCCATCGCGGCGGTCCGGATTACCTGCCGCTGATGCAGCGCGAGCTGCTGGAAGTGATCCGCAAGTACGTCAACATCGACGTTGATGCGGTACGGGTGGACCTGGTCAAGGATGGACAGCACGACGTGCTGGATATTTCCGTGGCCCTGCCCGAAGGGCCTGACAAGCCCTGATTCTTTGCCCCGTCCGCACCCGGTGCGGACGGGGTCGACACCTGCCATGACCGATCCTGCATCCGATCCCATCGTCACCTGCGTGGGCGACATCGCCTTCGCCGATGCCGCGTGCCTGCTCGCCACGCACGGCCTGCACCTGCACCATGTGGCGGCGGGGGAACCGATCCCCGGCAGTTACTGGGGCGAACCGGAGGCAGGCATCATCGCCCACAATGTCTACGTGCGCGATGACACCCCGGTGCATTCGATGCTGCACGAGTCCTGCCATCTGATCGTGCTGCCGCCGGAGCGCCGCGCGCTGGTGCACACCGACGCCACCGATTCGGTGCCCGAAGAAGACGCCACCTGTTATCTGCAGATCGTGCTGGCCGGGCAGTTGCCCGGCGTGGGCAGCGACCGCCTGATGGCGGACATGGATGCCTGGGGCTACACCTACCGGCTGGGCTCCACCCGCGCCTGGTTCGAGCAGGACGCCGAAGACGCGCGCGCATGGTTGGTCGAACGGGGGTTGTTGGTCGGCTGAGCGGGTGTGTCCGTGTGTGCGGGTGGGCCGAGGGCGGGAAGAAAAGCAAACGCAAAAGCGGTAGCGCCGAGCCATGCTCGGCGGCTTTCTGCTGACGGGCACGGATGGATTCCGCCGAGCATGGCTCGGCGCTACCTGCTTCTGCCTGGTCCCACCACGAAAGACGAAAAAACTACTGCCCCGCCAGCGCCCGCAATGTAATGCCCACCACGTAGGCCAGGTACGTGCCGGTCGCGTAGCCCATCGTGCCCAGCAGCACGCCCACCGGCGCCAGCGACGGATGGAATGCCGCGGCCACCACCGGTGCCGATGCCGGCCCGCCGATGTTGCTCTGCGAACCGATGGCGAAGTAGAAGAACGGCACGTTCAGCAGCTTCGCCAACAGCCACAGCAGCACGATGTGCACCGCGATCCAGATGATGCCCAGCAGGAACAGCCACGGCCGGTCCAGCAGCGCCAGCAGGTCCATCTGCATGCCGATGCAGGCGATCAGGAAGTAAAGCAGCAGTGAGCCGACGCGCGATGCACCCACACCTTCCAGGGTGCGTGCCCGGGTAAAGCTCAGGGCCAGGCCCAACGTGGTGGACAGCACCACCACCCAGACGAACGGCGCGTCCAGGCTGAACTGCGATGCCCAGCTGACATTGAGCTTGAACCACGCCGCCAAGGGCGCACCCAGCGCATGGGCCAGGCCCACACCGCCAAAGGCCACCGCCACGATCAGCATCAGGTCGGTCAAGGTCGGCACACGCTCGTGTTCGGCCTGGAAGCGGGCGATGCGTTCTTTGAGCTCATCGATGGGCGTGGTGTCGGCCCCGCTGCGCGCATCGATCTTCGCCGAACGCCCCGCCATGAAGATCAGCACGGCCATCCACACATAGCCCACGCCGACATCGACCACCGCGAACTGGCCGAACGTGGTCGCATTGACGTCGAAGACTTCGCGCATCGCCAGCATGTTCGCGCCGCCACCAATCCAGCTGCCGGCCAGCGCCGCCATGCCGGCCCACGTATCGCCGGCGACCGTTTCCGGGTGCAGCGCGCGCATCAGCAGGAACGCCACGACGGCACCGATCATGATGCTGGCCGACGCCCCCAGGTACATCAGCACCAGTTTCGGCCCCAGCCGCAGGATGCCCTTGATGTCCACCGCCAGGGTGAGCAGCACCAGCGCGGCCGGCAGCAGCACGTCGCGGGCGATGGGGTTGTACAGCTTGGTGTTCTGGCCGTCGATCAGGCCCACCGTGTTGTAGATGCCGGGCAGCAGGTAACACAACAGCAGCGCCGGCACGAAGGCGTAGAACCGCTTCCACAGCCCCTGCTCGCGGGAAGCCGTCCAGAACACCGCACCGAGGGTAGCGGCAATCAAACCGAAGACGACGATGTCGTTCTGGATCAAGGGAGTCGAAGGCATGGACGCAGGCACCCGGTAGAGCCGACTTCAGTCGGCTGCTGTCAGTGAAACGGAATGGCAGCCGACTAAAGTCGGCTCTACCTCACATGAAAGCGCCGCCCCGAGGAGCGGCGCTTCAAACGGGCCTTACTGCCCGATGTGCTGCTTCAGCCACGCGTTGACCGTGTCGTGCCAGAGCACGCTGTTGGCCGGCTTCAGCCCCCAATGGTTCTCATCGGGGAAGTACAGGAACTTCGAGTCGATGCCCTGGCGCTGCGCGGCGGTGAACGCGGCCAACCCCTGCTCCACCGGGATGCGGTAATCCAGCTGGCCGTGGATGATCAGGATCGGCTTCTTCCAGTCCGCCACGTGGTTGACCGGGTTGAACTTCTCGTAGTTGGCCGGCTTGGCGAACGGCGTGCCGCCCTGCTCCCACTCGGTGAACCACAGCTCTTCGGTGGCGTACCCCATCATGCGCTGGTCGAACACACCATCGTGGTTGACCAGGCACTTGAACGGGCTGTTCCAGTTGCCGGCGATCCAGTTGACCATGAAGCCGCCGTAGCTGGCACCCAGTGCACAGGCCTTGTCACCATCCAGGAACGCGTACTGCTTCAGCGCAGCGTCCCAACCCTTCTGCAGATCTTCCAGCGGACGGTCGCCCCAATGCTGGCTGATCGCATCGGTGAACGCCTGGCCGTAGCCGGTGGAGCCGTGGAAATCGATCATCACCACCGCATAGCCCTGGCCGGTATAGGTCTGCGGATTCCAGCGGTAGCTCCAGCCATTGCCGAAGCTGCCCTGCGGGCCACCGTGGATCAGGAACGCCACCGGGTACTGCTTGCCTTCCACGTAATCGTGCGGCTTGACCACGTAACCGTGCACGGTGTCGTTGTTCCAGCCCTTGAACGAGAACTGCTCGAAGTCGCCGAAATCAACGTCCTTCAGCACCTCTTCCGCGGAAGGCGTCAGGGCACGCAGCGCACCCATCGCCTCGCCTGCCGCAGGCAGCAGGCCGACCAGCACCTGGTCATTGCTCTTCAGGCTGTTGCGGGTAATGGCGACGCTGCCGCCGGCCACATCCACCGCCGTGACACTGCCCTCGCCCACCAGCTTTTCCACCTTGCCGCTGGCCACGTCCACCGCGAACAGCGGATGCTCGCCCATGTCGTCGGCGGTGGTGTAGATCGTGCTGCCGTCGGCCGACAGCACGATGCCGCCGGCGGAGCGGTCCCAGTCTGCGGCGATTTCGCGGCGCTTGCCGGTACCCAGGTCCATCGCCATCAGGGCGTAGCGATCGGCCTCGAAGCCGGGACGCTTCATCGCGCGGTAGAACAGCGTCTTGCCGTCGGCACTGAACACCGGGCCGGCATCCCACGCGGGGTTGTCGGCGGTCAGGTTGACCGGCGCCTGCTTGCCAGCGGCATCGAAGCGGTACAGATCGAAGTTGGTCGACCACGGCTCTTCGCGACCGGCCACGCGGATGCTCGCCACCACGCTGCGGCCATCGGGCGACCACGCAAAATCATCGTTGCCGCCGAACGGCTTGGACGGTGCATCACCGGCCAGAGTGGCGCTCAGCGCCGAGGCGCCCTTGACGCCAGCGGCCTTGCCCGTGGGCAGCGGAGCGACGAACAAGGTGTTGCGGCGGCCATCGTTCCAGGTATCCCAATGACGCACGAACATCGTGTCGAACACCTGGCCGCTGGCCTTGGTGTCCTTCTTCGCGGCGAGTTTCTTCTCGGTGCAGGCCAGGTCGGAGCCACAGTCCTGGAACACCCCAGCGCTGAACAGCACGCGGTCGTCCTGCGGCGACACGTGGTAGCTGTCCACGTCCACCGGGAAATCGGTCAGCTGGCGCGGTGCGACGCCGTCGAGGCCCTGCGCGTACAGCTGCTGGCTGCCGTTCTTGCTGCTGAGGAAGTACACGGTGCGGCCGTCGGCGGACAGCGACGCCGAGTTGACGTTCCAGCCGGCCGGGGTGACCTGCTTCGGCGGCGCCGCATCGCGGGTACGCAGGTTGCGCACGAACAGCGCGCTGCTGGCCTTCTGCTGCGCATCCACGCTGCGCTTGGCGAACACCACGGTGCCACCGTCGGCACTGAGCACGGGCGAAGACACCCGGTCCATCGCGATCATGTCGCGGACATCGAGACCGCGGGCGGCCGCCACGGACGGCAGGGCCGCAAGCAGGCTCAACGGCAACAGGGCATGGCGCAGTTTCATCGGGTTCTCCGCAGGACGGCAAAACGTCGATGGTAGGCCTGCGCGGCCCACCCTGCCTAGCCCATCGGTCATGGGGCCAGGTCGGGGCCGGATTCCGTTCGCAGGGCAAACGGGATCCGACCCCGGATCAGCACGTGATCAGGCAGCGCTGGCGCGCTTGCCGGTGCGGTAGATCAGCCAGCCGACCAGGAACAGCACGGCCAGCCCGATCCACTGCGCAGCCGGCAGCGTGACCGGAAGCGCCAGCACGTCGGCGCTGCCACTGACCACGATCGGCACGGCGATGGCGATGCCCATCAGGGCTTCACCGGTGATCAGGCCTGCGGCAAACAGCACGCCCGGGCGGTGCACGCGGTCACGGCCCTCTTCGTCTTCAGCGCGGATCTTGTGGAAGCGTTCCACCAGATAGGAAATCAGGCCGCCGAGGAAGATCGGCACCATCAGTTCCAGCGGCAGGTAGATGCCGATGGCGGCCGCCAGCACCGGCACGCGGAAGCGCTTGCCGGTCTTCTTCAGCCACTCGTCGAGGGCAATGATCGCCGCACCCACCACGGCGCCCATGATGATGAAGTTCCACGGCAGCTCGCCGCCGAACAGGCCACGGGCCACCGACGCCATCAGGTTGGCCTGCGGTGCGGCCAGCGCGTTGGGATGCTCCGGCGTCGGCGCACCGATGCCGTAGGCGGTAGCCAGCAGGTTCAGCACCGGGGCCATGATCAGCGCGCACGAGAACGCGCCGATGCCCAGCATCAGCTGCTGTTTCCATGGGGTGGCGCCGACGATGTAACCGGCCTTCAGATCCTGCAGGTTGTCACCGCCCACGGCAGCGGCGCAGCACACCACCGCGCCGATCATGATCGCCGCGACCGCACCCAGCGGGGCCCCGAAGGCGCCGACCGGGGTCAGGCCGTCCTTGCCCAGCAGCAGCACCAGCACCGCCGACGCGAACAGGATGGTGGAGATGGTGATACCCGACACCGGGTTGTTCGACGAGCCGATCAGGCCGGCCAGGTACGCAGATACCGACACGAACAGGAAGCCGGCGACGATCATGATGATGGTCATCGGGATCGACACATGCCACTGGCCAACGATCGCCTGGTACAGCGCAAGCAGCGGCAGGGTGAACACCACCAGCGCCACCAGCATCCACTTCATCGGCAGGTCGCGCTCGGTCTCGGCGACGGCCGGGCCGGTGCTCTTGCGGGCTGCGGCGAAGCCGCTCTTGACGCCGCTCAGCAGCGACTTGCGCAGCGAGAACAGGGTCCAGATGCCACCGATCAGCATCGCGCCCACGCCCAGGTAGCGCATCTTCGCGCCCCAGATGGCGAAGGCCGCATCGGTGGCCGATGCCGTGGCGATGGACGCGGCCAGGGCGGGGTCGGTGTTGAGGAAGAACGCCTGGTAGATCGGAATGGCGATGTGCCAGGTGAGGATCGAGCCGCCCACCACCACGATGCCGACGTTGAGGCCGACGATGTAACCCACGCCCAGCAATGCCGGCGACAGGTTGGTGCCGATGAACGCGGTGACCTTGGAGCTGCCCACGTAGGCTGCGGTGGCCCACGCGTCGGGAATCAGCCGCAGACCGCTGGCGGCGGCGACCTTCACCACGGCGCCGATCACCGCCGACACGGCAAGAATCTTCATGCCCGGCCCGGGGTTCTCACCGGCCTTGAGCACTTCGGCCGCGGCCTTTCCTTCCGGGAACGGCAGTGGATCTTCGACGATCATCGAGCGCCGCAGCGGCACCGAGAACAGCACGCCCAGCAGACCACCCAGACCGGCGATGCCGAGCACCCACCAGTACTTGAAGTCCGGCCAGTAGCCCATGATCACCAGCGCCGGGATGGTGAAGATCACACCGGCAGCGATCGACGAGCCGGCAGACGCACCGGTCTGCACGATGTTGTTTTCCAGGATGGAACCGCCGCCGAGCAGGCGCAGCACGCCCATGGAGATCACTGCGGCAGGAATCGCCGTAGCGATGGTCAGGCCTGCGAACAGACCCAGATAGGCGTTGGCGGCCGACAGCACCACGGCCAGCACGATGGAAAGCACCACCGCGCGGAACGTGAGCTGCTTGGGCGCAGCGACGTTGTTCATTGAAGCCCCTGATACGAAAAAAATCCCTGCAACGCTAGCGTCCGGGCTGCGGCAAGTCCAGCACGCGCACGCAGGAAGACTGGCTTGGCACACCTTCCAAATGATATGTTATATCTTTTCCACACCCTTTCCTGCCGCCCGTATGCCCCCTTCTGTTTCCACCCGGCTGGCGTCGATCGACCAGCTGCGCGGCACCGTGATGCTGCTGATGCTGCTCGACCACGTGCGCGAAACCTTCTTCATGCAGTATCAGGTCAGCGACCCGATGGATGTCGGCACGGTGTCGCCGGCGCTGTTCGCGTGCCGCCTGCTGGCCCACCTGTGTGCGCCGGTGTTCGTGCTGCTGACCGGGCTGTCGGCCTGGCTTTACGGCCAGCGACAGGCCGATCCCCGGCGCGCCATCGCCGGCTTCCTGTTCAAGCGCGGCCTGTTCCTGGTGGTGCTGGAGCTGACCCTGGTCAACTTCGCGTGGACCTTCCAGTTCCCGCCGGACACGATCTACCTGCAGGTGATCTGGGTGATCGGCCTGAGCATGATCGCGCTGGCCGGGCTGGTGTGGCTGCCGCGTGCGGTGCTGCTGCCGCTGGCGGTACTGCTGGTCGCCGGGCACAACCTGCTGGACGGTGTGCATATGGACGGCAACGGCATCGTGGCGACCCTGTGGAAAGTGCTGCACCAGCGCGACTGGATCGCACTCGGTGACGGGCTGCGCCTGCGCACCTCGTACCCCCTGCTGCCGTGGATCGGCGTGATCACGTTGGGCTACCTGATGGGACCGTGGTTCGCCAACGGCCGGCCGGCTGCACAGCGCCAGCGCTGGCTGCTGATGGGCGGCATCGGCGCCTTGGCCGCGTTCGTGATGCTGCGCGCGCTCAATGGGTATGGCGATGCACCGTGGCAGGTGCAGGACACCGCGCTGCGGACGCTGATGAGCATCGTCAACATCACCAAGTACCCGCCCTCGCTGCTGTTCCTGCTGGCCACGCTCGGCGTCGGGCTGCTGTTGCTGCGCCTGTACGAAGTACCTGCCGTGGACGCCGCATTGCGGCCACTGGCGCGGATCGGCGCGGCGCCGATGTTCTTCTATCTGCTGCACCTGTATGTGCTGAAGCTGATGTACCTGGGCGCGCTCGCACTGTGGGGGCCCACCAACGGGTCCCTGTTCGCGGTGGAATCGGTGGCCGCCCTGCTGTTGATCAGCACCGCACTGGCGCTGCTGCTGTACCTGCCCACGCGCGCGTTTGCTGCCCTGAAGGCACGACGCAAGGATCTGCTCTGGCTGAGGTATCTGTAACGGGCTCATACTCTGCCCGATGACCACCACTGCCTCCGACGACTTCCTCGGCCACCCCAAGGGCGTCTACGTCTGCTTCTTCACCGAAATGTGGGAGCGCTTCTCCTTCTATGGGATGAAGGCGCTGCTGCTGCTCTACCTCACCAAGTACCACCTGTTCGGCGACAAGGCCGGGCTGGACCTCCTCGGCGCGTATGGCGGACTGGTCTACTGCATCCCGGTGTTCGGCGGGCTGCTCGCCGATCGCTGGCTGGGCATGCGCCGGGCCGTGTTGTTCGGCGGTGTGCTGCTGGTGCTGGGGCACCTGGGCATGGCCTTCGAAGGCCACGCGGCCTACGTGCGCGACGGCCAGGTGGTGCGTGATACGGGCGCGCTGTCCATCACCTACCTGTCGCTGGCGCTGATCATCATGGGCGTCGGCTTCCTCAAGCCGAACATCTCCACCATCGTCGGCAAGCTGTATGCCGAGAACGATCCGCGTCGCGACTCCGGCTTCTCGCTGTTCTACGCCGGCATCAACCTCGGTGCGCTGTTCGCCTCGCTGATCTGCGGTTTCCTGGGGGAAGCCTACGGCTGGAAATACGGATTCGGTGCCGCCGGCATCGGCATGCTGGTCGGCCTGGGCATGTTCCTGTGGGGCCAGAAATACCTGCATGGGCTGGCCGAGCCACGCGATCCGGCCTCATTGAAAGACCGCGTGCTCGGCCTGCCACGCGAGTGGCTGATCTACGCCGGCGCGGTGATCGCCGTGCTGCCGATCGCCTGGCTGATGTGGGCCGCCGGCAACGGCGCCTTCGCGCTCGGTGGCGAGATCAGCCTGGCGTTGCTGCTGATGATCGTCGTGCTGGGCGGTGTGCTGGTGTGGTTTGCCTGGTTCACCGGCACCCAATGCACGCCGGTGCAACGCCAGCAGATGATCGCGCTGATGGCGCTGATCGCCATGGCACTGGTGTTCTTCACCCTGTACGAGCAGTCGTATGGGTCATGGGTCACCTTCACCGACCGCCTGTTGACCAAGGACATCGTGCCCGCGTTGGTGATCCGCGAAGGCACCCCGCTGCCGTGGTCGATCCTCTCGCTGGTGTTGGCACCGCTGGGCTTCGTGGTCAGCGCGCGCTTGTCCGATCGCCATCCCGGCTCGGCGCTGCCACGGCGGATGTTCATTGCCATCGGTCTGGTGATGGTGGTGCTGCTGGTGCGCGACTGCCTGGTCATACCGCAGACCGCCGGTTCGCTGACCTACCTCGGCAGCCTGTTCCTGGTGCTGCTGGCGCCGTTGTTCGCGCTGCTGTGGGCGTGGCTGGACCGCCGTCGCGCCGAACCGGGCAAGGCGTACAAATCCGCGATTGGCCTGGTGATCGGCGCGCTCTCCTTCGTGCCGCTGGCGCTGGCCGCACAGCAGGTCGGCGAAACCGGCCAGATGGCCAGCGTGTGGTGGCTGGTGCTGGCGTACTTCCTGCTGGCCAGTGGCGAGATGTGCCTGTCGCCGGTGGGCCTGTCGGCAGTCAGCCAGCTGGCGGTGCCGCGCGTGGTCAGCCTGATGATGGGCACTTGGTTCCTGGCCACCGCGTTTTCCGAAACGCTGGCGGCCCTGTTCGGCAAACTGGCCGCCATCGAAGTACCCGAAGGCGAGACGTTGGACATCGTCGCCGCGTCAGCCAGCTACGCCCACCTGTTCTGGCTGTTGATGTGGATCGGGCTGGGCTGCGCGGTGATCGCCTTCGCCTGTGCGCCGCTGCTGCGGCGCATGATGCACGGCGTCAAATAAAGGGGACGGAGGTAATTAATTGAAATTAATTCCCTCCGTCCCCTTTTTCGAGGTTCTGCGAGAGGAAGGTGAGCAGCTTGCCGTAGTACGCGCGGCGGTTGGCATCGACATAAAAGCCGTGGCCTTCGCGGGGGTAGTAGAGGCTCTGCACCGGCACGCCGGCACGCTTGAGGGCGGCTTCCATGCGCTGGGTGTGCTGGATCGGGGCGCGTTCGTCCTCGCCACCGGCGGCAAGGAACACCGGCACCTTGATCTGCTGCGCCAGGTTGACCGGTGAGACCGCCGCCAGCGTCGCCGGCTCGCCCACCCACTCCCGCAGGTAGTTCACGCCCGAGTCGCTCTGCTGGATGTCGCCGCGGGCATGCATCATCGGCAGGTCGTAGACGCCCACATAACCGGCCGCGCACTTATACAGAGCAGGCTCTTTGGCCGCGCCCATCAGCGCCGCATAGGCACCGTAGCTCGCGCCGTAGATGCATATCTTTCCCTTGTCGGGGATGCCCTCGCTGATCGCCCAGCGCGTGGCATCGGTCACATCGTCCTGCATGGCACCGCCCCATTGCCGGGCACCGGCCGCTTTGTACGCGCGGCCATAGTTGCCCGAGCCCCGGAAGTTCAGCTGCAGCACCGCATAGCCGGCAGCGGCCAGCATCTGCGACTGCACGTCGTAGGTGCCTTCATCGAACACGCCGAAGGGTCCGCCATGCGGCATCACCACCGTGGGCAGGTTGCGCGATGGGCCACCGGGCGGGGTGGTCAGGAAGCCATGCAGGACCATGCCGTCGCGGGCCTTGAGGGTGACAGCGCGGACCGGTGCGGCCTGCGCCGGATCGATCCACTGGCTGCGGCTGACCACGTGCTCGGCCGCCTTCGCCTTCTGGTCATAGATGAAGAAATCGCCGGGATTGGTGCCCGAGAAGGTCTGGACCAGCACCTTGTTGCCATCACGCGTGCTCGAGGTGACATACACGGCGTTGCCGTCGAAGGCACTTTCCAGGCTGCGGTACAGCCGCGCATCGGCGGACGTCTCATCAAAGAAGCGCGTGCGCGGCGTGTCGCCCAAAAACAGCGCACCCACCGGAATGGCCGTGCCTGGACGATGGATGATCCGCGACGGATCCACCACCGGGTCCTGCAGCACGTCCTTGCGTTCGTCGGTGGCCGGGTTCCAGCTGACGATCTTGTCCGGGCCGTCGGCCTGCTCGATCTGCAGGTACGCCAGCGTGCCGTCTGCCGAAAAGCCGATGGCATCTTCGATCCGGCCGGTCACGGCTTCGTCGTTGATCATCGCCCAGCTGGCGCCATTGCGCTCGCGGTAGAACAGCTTGTTGACGTTGTCCGCGCCGGCCCCGTGAACAAAGCGGGCCTGGCCCTGGCCATCGGTGGTGAAGCTGCCACGTCGCACCGGCGAGCGGGTTACCGGCGTGCGCCGGCCGGTGCTGACATCCATCTTTTCCAGGCGTGTGTAGGGATCGGCAGTGAACGGCGACACGGCGATCAGCACGTTGCGGTCGTCAGCCGGCAGGTCGTCGGTGAGGAAGGCGGCCACGCGCTCGGCCTTCTTGCCTGAAATGTGCGACCCGGTCTCCTGCGCATCAACCCGGTAACCGACCAGCAGCTGGCCGCTGGAGGTATTCGCGCGCAGCGAATACAACTCACCGGTGCGTTGCGGCATGTCCAGCGAACCGAGTTTCTGCGCCAGCTCGATCAGTACCCGGTCGTCACTGACCCAGTCGAAGCGGTAAGCGTGGTTGTGCTGCGGTGGCATGAACTGGCCCACCAGCTTGCCGTCAGACACGCGCAGGATCGCCAGCGCGGTCTCTTTCTCGAACGGTATGGTCGCGGCGTAATACTCGCCACCCGGCGACAGCTTGATATCGGTGAAGGCGTCCCGGCGCAGGAAATGGTCCAGGTTCACCTCGGCCGCGTCGGCCATCGGCGGCGTCGCCAGGAGGGCGATCATTGCCGCGAGCATCGTCTTGCGCATCCTTATCCCCGTTCTGCAGACAGCATGTCCGCCACGCCACGATTGTAAACGGCACGTGAACGAATTGGGAATCAGGGTATCTGCAAAAAAAGAGCGCCATCGTTGCCGATGCCGCTCCTTAAACCACATTCTGGAGAGAGAGTGGAATCAGTTGACGCCGCGCACCGCCAGGGTGAGGGCAAGAATGCTCAGGATCACCGCGATGGTGCCATCCAGCACGCGCCACGTACCGGGTTTGTTGAACAGCGGTGCCAGCAGGCGGGCGCCGAGGCCCTGCGCGGTCAGCCACATGCAGCTGGCGGTGACCACACCGGCGGCGTATGCCATGCGGTCGTTGCCGAAGTTTTCCGCGATGGAACCGATGACCATCATGTCCAGCCAGAAATGCGGATTGATCAGCGAGAAGCCGACCGCTGCCATCAACACAGCGCGGCGGCTGCCGTCATCACTTTCGGCTTCGCCCATGCCACCGCCACCGGCGATGGCACGGCGCGCGGACTTCAGTGCATACCACGCCAGGAACGCGACACCGGTCCACAGCACCGCGCTGGTCAGCCACGGGGCCGCCTGGATCAGGGTGCGCAGGCCGGCCACGCTGGCGAAGATGAAGACCGCATCGATCGCCGCACACGTCGCCACGACCGGCACGATGTGCTTGCGCAGGATGCCCTGGCGCAGGATGAAAGCGCTCTGTGCACCGACCACGGCAAACAGGCCGATGCCGGTGGCGGCACCACTGAACCAGGCCGCAAGGCCGGTGCTGGCGGAGATGAGAGAGAACATGAGGGCAACCTTGTAATGCGGGTGGGCGGTGCCTCGCGAAGGCGGACAGCACCGGGGTACGGCGCGTATTGTCGCGTTGCAGCACGCTCAAGAAAAGCTAAACTTACTTAAGCCTCTTTAGCGGAACTTAATTGCCATGCGCGTTGACCATGCCCAGCTGCGTGCACTTGCCGCCGTAATACGCGAGGGAAGCTTCGATCGCGCCGCTCAATCGCTGAATGTCACAGCCTCTGCGGTGTCGCAGCGCGTCAAAGCGCTGGAGGACCGCGTCGGTCGGCTGTTGGTGAAACGTGGCGCACCGGCCACCGCCACCGCCGAGGGCCAGGTGCTGGTGCAGCTGGCCGAACAGACCGCCCTGCTGGAGCACGACGCGCTGCACCGGATGGGGCTTGCCGACGAAGACCTGCCGCAGGCCAGCATCCCGGTGGCGGTTAACCATGACAGCCTGGAAACCTGGTTCCCGGAAGCGGCCCAGCAGTTCGCACAGGTCACCGGCACCACCCTGGACCTGCGCGTGGAAGACCAGGACCACACTGTGGAGCTGCTGCGCCAAGGCACGGTGCTGGGCGCGGTGACCACGCTGGATGAACCGGTACAGGGCTGCCAGATCCACGCCTTGGGCAGCATCCGCTACGCCGCCACGTGCACCCCGGCGTTCCGCGACCGGCATTTCGGCAAGGGGGTGAGCGCCCAGGCGCTGGCGCAGGCCCCGGTCCTGGTATTCAACCGCAAGGACGACATGCAGGCCCGGTTCGCACGGCGGATGGCCGGGGTCGAGGTGCCCAACACGGCGCCAACGTGGTGGATTCCCTCCACCCGCGCGTTCGTCCAGGCCAACCTGGGCGGGCTGGGCTGGACGATGAATCCGCTGCCGCTGGTGAAGCGCCACCTCGATGCCGGTCGGCTGGTCTACGTGCGCCAGCGCGCGTGGGAGGACGTGCCGCTGTACTGGCAGCACTGGAAAGGCGACGTGCAGACCATGGCGCTGTTGACCCGCGCGGTGCTGGGCGCATCGACGGCCCTGATCCGCCGCAAACGCTGATCCAGCCACGCGCAGGATGCTGCGTCGCACCAAATCAGGACCACAAACGGGTAAAATACGTCACTGGACGCCGTAGGCGGCCGCCTGCTGACGCGTCTTCACGCGCCGCCCCTGGCCGGCACGCATCCTGATTCCCTCCCCAAACGAATCGTTCCCATGAAGAAATTTGGCAAGGCTTTAGTCGCCCTGCTCGTGCTGCTGTTGGTGACGTCGGTACTGTTCCTGTACTGGCCGTTGACCCAGCGCTCGGTGCCGGCGGCCAGCAACGACAAGCCCGTTGACGTAGTCCTGGTAGGCGCCGGCATCATGAGCGTCACCCTGGCGACCTATCTGCAGGAACTGCAGCCGGACTGGAACATACAGGTGTACGAGCGCCGCGACGGCGTGGCCGAAGAAAGTTCCGATGGCTGGAACAACGCCGGTACCGGGCATTCCGCGTTCGCCGAGCTGAACTACACCCCGGAGCTTCCGGACGGCAGCATCGAGACCAAGCGCGCGGTCGGCATCGCCGAACAGTTCGAGGTCTCGCGCCAGTTCTGGTCGCACCAGGTGCGCGAAGGCCGCCTGAGCCAGCCCAGCGATTTCATCAATGCCACCCCGCACATGAGCTTCGTGTGGGGCGACGACAACATCAACTTCCTGCACAAGCGCCAGCAGGCGATGGTCAAGAATCCGCTGTTCTACGGCATGCAGTACTCCGAAGATCCGGCGCAGATCAAACAATGGGCACCGTTGCTGATGGAAGGCCGCGACCCGAAGCAGAAAGTCGCCGCTACCTGGATGCCGCTGGGCACCGACGTGAACTTCGGCGTCATCACCCGCCAGCTCACCGATGGCCTGAAGCGCAGCCCGAATTTCGGCCTGCACCTGGGCCATGAAGTCACCGCGCTGCGCCAGAACGACGACAAGACCTGGAACGTGACCGTCAAGGACCTTGCGTCCGGCAACGAAACCACCACCCACTCGCGTTTCGTCTTCATCGGTGCCGGCGGCGCGGCCCTGAAGCTGCTGCAGATGTCGGGCATTCCGGAAGCCAAGAACTACGGCGGCTTCCCGGTGGGCGGCCAGTTCCTCGCCTTCCAGGGTGCCGACATCGCCTCGCGCCACAGCGTCAAGGCCTACGGCATGGCCGAGACCGGCTCGCCGCCGATGTCCGTGCCGCACCTTGATGCACGCAAGCTCGATGGCAAGCCCGTGGTCCTGTTCGGACCGTTCGCGCTGTTCAGCACCAAGTTCCTCAAGCACGGCTCGTGGTTCGACCTCTACTCGTCGGTGACCCACAACAACGTGGCCCCGATGTTGAACGTGGGCGCGGAAAACCTGGATCTGGTGAAGTACCTGATGAGCCAGGCCCAGTTGAACGACGACGACCGCCAGGCCGAGCTGGTCAAATACTTCCCCAACGCCAAGCGCGAAGACTGGACGCTGGTCACCGCCGGCCAGCGCGTGCAGATCATCAAGCGTGACCCCGAGAAGGGCCCGGTGCTGCAGTTCGGTACCGAAATCGTGACCGACAAGGATCACACCCTGGCCGCCCTGCTGGGCGCCTCGCCGGGCGCCTCGACCTCGCCGCCGATCATGCTCGACCTGATGGCCAAGGCCTTCCCGGAAGAGATGAAGGCCGGCTGGGAAGCGCGTCTTCGCGAGATCGTGCCGTCGTATGGCCGCAAGCTCAACGAGAGCCCGGCGCTGACCAACGAGATCCGCACCTTGACCAGCCAGGCGTTGAAGCTGCCCTTCCTGGATGTGCCGGCGGACGTGATCCAGCCGGCCGCCATCCCCGCCACGGTGGCCCGCCCGGCCGAAGCGCCCGAGCCGCCGCAGGTGAAGCGCAACAAGAACGAGGAGCTGCAGGCGCTGTAAGGCCTGCCAACGCGATCTATCGAGACGGCCACCTTCGGGTGGCCGTTTTCGTTGGCGGCCTTGGCGGTTGAGCGCGGACACGACCGTTCGTCGCCCGGACGCAATCGCGAATTGTAAGGTTTTCGATAATCATTTACATTTGCGCCCGTCCGACTACCCCACCCTTCCGCGAAACCGCCATGACCGCCTCTTCCTCGTTCCGACCCGCGCCGCTGGCCATCGCGCTGCTCGCTGCCCTGACCGCCGTACCGGCCATGGCCGACACCGCGGCCGACGCCAGTGCCGCAGCCAGTGCCAAGACCCTCGACCAGGTCAGCGTGCACGGCAGCAAGGCCGCCCCGTCCAGTACCACGCGGCTGCCGATCAGCCTGCAGGAAACCCCGCAGTCGTCCACCGTAATCGGCCTGGAGCGGTTGCAGGACGAGTCGTTGTTCAGCATCAACGATGTGATGCGCAATGTCACCGGCGTCAATGTCTCGTTCTACGACACCCAGCGCCCGCTGTACTACGCGCGCGGTTTTGCGATCACCGACTTCCAGGTCGACGGCCTGCCCACGTACAGCGGCTCGACCAACCAGGAATACGACACCGCCTTCTATGACCGCATTGAAGTGATCCGCGGTGCCAACGGCCTGCTCAGCGGCGCTGGCGTGCCGTCGGCCACCGTGAACCTGCTGCGCAAGCGGCCGGGCAAGGATTTCGACGCCTCCTTCGCGGTCAGCGCAGGCAGTTGGGACTTCCGCCGCATGCAGGCCGACGTCAACGCGCCGCTGACCGCCGATGGGCGCTTCCGCAGCCGGGTGGTCGCGGCGTATCAGGACAAAGACTTCTATTACGACCGCTACAGCGAGGACAAGATGTCCGGCATGGCGGTGCTGGAAGGTGACCTGACCGAGTCGACCACGGTCACCGTCGGCTTCCAGACCCAGGACAACAACCCGGTCGGCTCGACCTGGGGCACGGTGCCGTTCTTCAACAGTGACGGCAGCTTCGCGCACCTGCCGCGCAGCACCAACATGGCCCCGCACTGGGCCCGCTGGCAGCGCCAGACCAGCACCGCGTTCGCCAACCTGGAACAGCGTTTCGGCGAGGACTGGCTGCTGAAGGTCAACACCGCCTACACCCGCGGCAACGTGCAGAACGTGCGCGTGTACGGCAGCGGCTACCCCGACCCGGCCACCGGCGCAGGCGTGTACCTGCTGGGCGCGGCCGGTGAGACCGACGACACCCGCAAGGGCGTGGACGTGTACCTGTCCGGCACCTTCGCCCTGTTTGGCCGCGAGCACGATGTCGTCCTGGGCGGCAGCTTCTCCGACCTGCAGTCCACTGCGTGGACGATGAGCCCGACGGCGGGCTGGCGCTACGACATCCCCGACATCAACACCTGGAACGGCGACGCGCCGGAGTTGATCGTGCGCCGGACCGGGGCACACCGCGACGCGCGCACCACCCAACGCGGTGTGTATGCCTCCACCCGCCTGCGCCTGGCCGACCCGCTGTCCTTGATCGCCGGCGCGCGTTTGAGTTCGTGGGAAACCCGCACCCGGGCCTACAACATCGCCAACACCTATACCGCCACCAGCGGCGCGTACAAGGTGGATGACGAAGTCACGCCCTACGTGGGCCTGGTGTATGACGTGACGCCGAACGTTTCCGGCTACGCCAGCTACACCGAGATCTTCAATCCGCAGAACTACAAGGATCGCAACGAAAACCTGCTGGCGCCGGTGGAAGGCTCCAACGTGGAAGCGGGCATCAAATCGCAGTGGATGGAAGGCCGGTTTACCGCCAACGCGGCCGTGTTCGAGGCCAAGCAGGACAACTACGCGGTGCGTGACGCCAGCGTGCCGGAAGGCTCGCTCAGCGATGGCAGCTCGGCCTTCATCGGCATCAACGGCACCAAGGCACGGGGCTGGGAGCTGGACCTCAACGGCGAGATCCTGCCCGGCTGGACGGTCAATGCCGGCTTCACCCACGTAAAGGTGACCCGCGCTGCGACCGACCTGCTGTACGCGAACCTGCCTGAAGACTTCCTGCAGCTCAACACCAGCGTCCGCCTGCGCGGTGCCTGGGAGCGGCTGACCCTGGGGGGCGGCGTGCAGTGGCAGAGCAAGGTGCAGGCGTTCAACGTGCCCTACCCGACCGGTGGCGCGGTGACGGTGAACCAGCCGGCGTATGCGCTGGTGCAGTTCAACGCCAACTACCGGATCAGCGACAGCTGGACGGCCACGGTGAGCGTGCGCAACGCGCTGGACAAGACGTACTGGGCGAACCTGGACTACAACAACTACGGCGAGCCGCGCTTCGTGGCCTTCAGCCTGCGCTGGAAGTATTGATCCACGTTGGAGGGGTGCAGTTGGACTGAGCCGACTGAAGTCGGCTCTACCTGGCCATGGAGTGGGCTTGGCGGGTGTTCCGTCGTGACACAATACGCAGCGAACAATCACGACGAAACAGAAGAACAACGCCATGATGCACAACGTTATTTTCGATACGGATCCGGGCGTCGACGATGCCCTGGCCCTGCTTTACCTGCACAAGCATCCGCAGGTGAACCTGCTGGCGGTGACCACGGTATTCGGCAATGCCGCCGTGGAATCCACCACCCACAACGCGCTGTTCCTCAAGCAGGCATGGGGCTTCGATGCGCCGGTCGCCCGCGGCGCTGCGGGCCCGCTGCAGCCGGATGCACAGCCGGAAGCCTGGCCGGTGCACATCCACGGTGACAACGGCCTGGGCAATCATCCGGTGCCGGCCGTGCTGGACGTCGCCGCCGATCCGCGCAGCGCGCATCAGCTGATCATCGACATGGTGCGTGCCCAGCCGGGCCAGATCACCCTGGTCGCAGTGGGCCGCATGACCAACCTCGCCCTGGCCCTGCGCGAAGCGCCCGAGATCGCGTCGCTGGTGCGCGGCGTGGTGATCATGGGCGGCGCATTCCATGTCAACGGCAACATCACCCCGGCGGCGGAAGCCAACATCTGGGGCGATGCCGAAGCCGCCGATATCGTGTTCACCGCCAGCTGGCCGCTGATCGCCATCGGCCTGGACGTCACCACCCAGGTGGAGATGGATCGCCATGGACTCGATGCCTTGGCCGAAGCCGGTGGTGCCGACGCCGACCTGGTCCGTGCGCTGTCGCAGGACTACGTGGACTTCTACCTGCAGGCCGGTCACAAGGGCATGGTGGTGCATGACTGCTGCGCCTGCATCGCACTGACCCGGCCGGAACTGTTCGAGTACGAGCACGCCAGCGTGCGCGTGGCGACCGACGGCGTGGCCCGCGGCATGACCATCCCCAAGCCGGCTGGCCTGTCTTTCGGCCCCAGCGTGTGGGACAACCAGGCCATGCAGTCGATCGCCATCGGCGTGGATGCCCACGCCGTGCTGGCCGATATCGAAAAGACACTGGCGCTGTAAGCCACCACGTCACATCCCCGCAGGCGGTAACGGGTAACGGGTAGCGCCGAGCCATGCTCGGCGAGCGCGCAGCGCGGTGCCTTTGTTTCTCTGGTAGCGCCGAGCCATGCTCGGCGAGCGCGCAGCGCGGCGCCTTTGTTTCTCCGCCGAGCGTGGCTCGGCGCTACCGGACCGGCGTCGGACGCGTTTCCGGCAGCCGCCACAGTACCGGCAGGACCAGTACCGCGACGATGGCGATCATCGCGCCCGGCGCTGCATTCCAGCCACTGCGCTCCACCCACCACTGTGCCAGCCACGGCGTGGCGCCGCCGAATACCGCGGTGGCCATGGTCACCCCCAGGGCCAGCCCGCTCAGGCGGCCCTCGCCCGGAAACTGTTCTGCGGTGGCCGATGCGGCCACCGCACTGATCCCACCCGCCACGCAGGCCAGAGTTACCGCTGCAGCGATGACGCCTGCGGTGGACGCATCCGCCATCCAGCCGAACATCGACAACGGCAGCAGCGCAGACAGCACCGTCAGCACCAGCAACATCGGGCGCCGCCCAAAGCGGTCGGACAGCGCACCGCACAAGGGCGTCGCGGCGATCACCGCCACTGCCGCGATGGTTGAAAGCCACAGGGCTTCACCCTCGCCGCGGCCGTTGGCGTGCAGGAACGCGGGCACGTAGGTGATGCCTACGTAGTAGGTGATCGATCCCAGTGCCGATATGGCGAAAGTACGCGCGACCGCGCCCGGATGCGAACGCAGTATCTGCCGCAGCGGTGCGCTGGGCACGCTGCCTTCGCGTTGCTGGCGTTCGAACTCCGGCGATTCGTGCATGCCCGAGCGGGCCAGCAGGATCACCACCGCCAGCGCCGCACCGACGAAGAACGGAATACGCCAGCCCCACGTATCCAGCGCAGGTTGTGGCAGCAAGGCGACCGTGAGCGCGGACAGCGCTACCGCCAGCAAGGCACCGACTTCACTGGCCGCCGATGCCAGCGACGTGATCAGACCCCGCCGTCCGCTGGGCGCGCTTTCCAGCAGGTAGGCCACCACCCCGGTGTACTCACCGCCAACTGAAAACGCCATCACACAGCGCAGCACCAGCAGCAGCACGCCTGCACTGGCGCCGATCTGGGCATGGGTCGGCAGCAATGCGGTGGCAAGCATCGCGGCGGCCATCAGGGCCATCGACGCCAGCAGCATCCAGCGACGACCGAGACGGTCACCCAGATGGCCGAAGCACAGCGCCCCCAGCGGGCGCATCAGGTAGGACACGGCGAACCCTGCCAGCGTGGCCAGCAGCGCGGTTTCGCCGCCGCCGAAGAACACCCGGGACAGCACGGTGGCGAAGTACAGGTACAGGGTGAAGTCGTACCATTCCACCACGGTGGACAGCGCGGCCACCCACATCGAACGGCGGTGCATGACGGCGTTCATAGGTCACCGGGCACATGCTGCATCGACATTCCTCCTAAAAGAATGCGCGCACCGTAACGCAGGGCGGGTGAAGAGCGAAACACTATTCCGCTCGTCGCGTCGGCGCGTCTGTCGCCCCACGCCTGTCGATGCCCGATCTGGAGCCGGCCACGCCACCAATGGCGGCGAGGCAGGTCATTTCTCCGTCCCCTGTGGGGGCTTCCATGCGGCAGCAGCTGCCTTCTTCGAGCACACAATTGAGTAGGCCTTCGCCGCCTTCGTCTTGCCCATTTCGACGCCAATGGAGCTCGCGCTGTTTCACTCAGCAGGTCACGTTTCGCCGTGCGGCCACCTCCCTAGACTGCCGACACCGAGCCACCTGACGGCTCGTCTTGAAGAGAATCGGCATGGCGCCTTCTTGTCCCGATAACCGCAGCACGTGGCCGCCGGCATCGATCCTCGTGCACCCGCACATTGCAATACGCGTACTCAGCTGCGGCCCCGCCGTTGCCCCGCTGCATACTCTGGTGCACGCCGCATTTGCCGATTGGGCGACGCGCCAACCCGACGCGGTGGCAGCCATCCATGGCGATGAATCGATCACCTACGCAGCGCTGGAACGTGCAGCCGATGCGCTCGCTCATCGTCTGCAACGTTCAGGCATAGGCAGCGGCGATACGGTTGGCCTGTTCGTCACACGGTCCATCCCGATGCTGGTGGCCATCATCGCATCACTCAAGATTGGCGCTGCCTACGTTCCGCAGGATATCCGCATCGCCCCACCGGCGCTGCTGTCGCAGCTGCTTGAGGCGGCCGGATGCCGCGCCCTGCTGTGCCTCGCAGCGGATCGCGCTGCAGCGTCGCGTCTGCAGGCACGGGAAGTGCTGGTCATCGAGGAAAGCATCGGCGACACCGTTCCCTCCGACTGGAGACCGCCACCGGTTTCAAGCGATGGCACGGCGTTCATCCTTTACACATCGGGCACGACCGGAATGCCCAACGGTGTTCCGGTCACGCATCGCAACCTCTGCAACGTGCTGCTCACCCCGCCGGGGAACCTCGGCATCCGGCCCGGCATGCAGGTTAGTCAGCTGCTCAACATTGCCTTCGACCTGTCGGCATGGGAAATACTGGGAACGCTCTGCCAAGGCGCAACGCTGATCATTCGCGGAGAAAACATGCAGGCCGCTGCTGCCGAAGCGGACGTCATCATCGCCACTCCGTCGATTCTGTCGCGCCTTCAACGTGACCAGTGCAGGAGGGTACAGACCGTGGCCGTTGCCGGCGAGCCGTGCCCCGAGGCGCTTGCCCTTCACTGGTCCGAGCGTTGTGCGTTCCATAACGGCTGCGGACCGACCGAGACCACCATCGTCAATACACTGCACCGCCACGAGGCCGGGGGCCGGCCGCTCAGCATCGGCGCACCGACGCCGAACAACGCGGTCTACGTGCTGGACCCGCACCAACAGCCGTGCGCCGTGGGCCAGGTCGGTGAGATGTGGGCAGGCGGCGTGGGCGTCACCGCCGGTTACCTCAGCAACCCGGCGCTGACCGCCGAGCGATTCCAAGACGACCCGTTCCTTGGCGACGGCTGGCAGATGTTCCGCACCCGGGATCTGGGTCGGTGGAACGCGCATGGGGAGCTGGAACACCTCGGACGCACCGATGACCAGGTGAAGGTGCGTGGGTTCAGGGTGGAGCTGGATGCCGTGTCGCGCATCGTCGAAGGCGCCGCCGGTGTGCGTCAGGCGGTCACATTGCAGCTCGACACCCGGACGCTGGCCTGTGTAGTGACACCGGCCAATGCGGACGTCGATCACGCGCGGGATCACGCCCGGCGGCAGCTCCCCTACTACGCCGTACCCGAACACATGCTCGCCCTGGACGCGCTACCACTCACCAGCCGCGGAAAGGTAGACAAACGCAGGCTGATGCACCTGCTCGGCAGCCACACAGCAGGCAAGCCGCCCACTGGGGCTGCAACATCGTCGCGCACGCGGGGTTCCATCAGCCACTACATGCTGCTTTTCATGACGGTGATTGCTGCCAATGCCAGTGTGGCCGCTTACCTGATGCAGCCTGCAGGCTGGGCATCGCTGACCGATGCGCCCGAGACCGTGGCCGGGCTGGCACTGGGCAACCTCAGCATGGCCATCCTCATACGCCAGAGCCTGGTGATAAACGCCCTGTTCCGGCTGGCCTGCTGTGCGCCGGTGGCTTGGCGCCTGGGCATCCGCCGCCACTTGGCCAAGGTGTACCACTTCGGCGGGCTGCACTCGGGCGGCGCATCCGCTGGTGTGGCATGGATGTTGGTGTTTGCCGGCATTGGGTTTTCGCGGGGCGGTGGCGGCCCGGTGCGCGGTGCCGCACTGTCCTGGACGGTGTTCATTCTGCTGGCTGTGCTGCTGGCCATGCTGGCGACCGCCCTGCCTGTCGTCCGCCGACGGCATCACGATGTGTTCGAGAAGGTGCACCGCTATGCGGGCTGGACCACGCTGTTACTCTCCTGGGCGCTGGCGCTGCAGATGCGTGCAGCCCCCATGTTCGTGCTGCTGGGGCTGGTGACGGTCAGCGTCGCGCTGCCGTGGTTGCGCCTGCGCCGGGTGCCGGTTCAAGTGGAAGTGTGCTCCGCACATGCAGCCATCCTTACGGTCTCGATGCGCCCACCGCCCTTCACTGGATCAGCCAATGCCATCAGCCGCTCGCCCCTTGGGCAGTGGCATTCCTTCGCCAACATTCCAGCGCCCGGGCAGCACCGGTCCCGCATGATCATTTCGCGCGCCGGCGACTGGACGGGAAGGTTCATCGATGACCCGCCGCGCCATCTCTGGATGCGCGGCTTCACTACAGCGGGCGTGGCGTATATCGAAGTGCTGTTCCACTCGGTGCTGTACGTGGCGACAGGCAGTGGGATCGGGCCCGTGCTGCCGCATCTTCTCGCCCGGAAAGTGCGCATGCGGCTGATCTGGTCCGTGCGCTCCCCCCGCGTTACCTACGGCGATGCACTGGTGGACGAGATCCTGGCAGCTCAACCGGACGCGTTGATCTGGGACACCCACACTGCGGGCAAACCGGAACTGCTGCAGCTGGCGTGGCAGACCGCACAGCACATGAACGCGGAAGCAGTCATCTGCATCGCCAACCGTGCGTTGACCGATGCGGTGGTCGACGGCTGCGAAGCCCGCGGACTGCCCGCGTACGGGGCCATATGGGATTCATGAATATCTGCAGCAGCCCAAGGGCGATGTCCTTTTTCCCTGGCCAAAGGGCGCTGCTCCGGTAACGCACATCGTTGGCTACGGTGTGGCGGTGGACGCCCGCAAGGTGATCAACGTGATCTCCGACGGCACCCCGATGCGGGCCGCGAACCCCGGCCACAGACCGGCGCCGTTGCTGACATACAGCGTCATGTCACCCACTGCATAACGACCGGACACGAAGCCACCGTTGGCACGCTTCACCAGCTGATCCATGCCGATGATATGGCCGCCGTGGGTATGCCCGGACAGCTGCAGCTTCACCCCGCGGGCGGCATTCGCTACCGCTTCACGCGGGCGGTGGTCCAGCAGGATCACCGGGGCCTGCGGGTTGCTGCCTGCCAGCGCGGCGTCGAGGTCCGGCAGTGGCAGGCCATAGCGCGCGGCCACCGGATCGGTGACTCCAGCGATGGTCAGCACCGCACCGTCGCGGCGGACCTCGGTATGGGTATTTTCAAGCACCTGCATGCCCAAGCCGCGGAATGCCTTCATCCAGTCGGCGTACTGCGCGTAGTACTCGTGGTTGCCGGTAATCGCGATGACGCCATCCGGCGCGCGCAGGTCGCCGAGCGGTGCGAAGTCATCGGCACGTGCTGCGACCGTGCCATCGATCAGATCGCCGGTGATGACGATCAGGTCCGGGTGCTGCGCGTTGCTTTCGGTTACGACCTTGCGCACCCAGTCACCGGTAAGCAGGCGGCTGGCATGGATGTCGGTCAGTTGCAGCACACGATAGCCGTCAAACGCAGCGGGCAGTCCGGCGATCTCGACGTCGATGCTGCGCGGCTTGGGTACCGCCATGCCTTGGCTTACGCCGAAAATGCCCAGCGCCAGCGCTGTCAAGCCCGCGACAGGACGCAGCCAAGGCGCACGCAATGCGGCGATTGACCTCGCTGACTTCAGCAGACGTGCGATCAGCAACGCCGCATCGATCAGCAGCAGGAACAGGGCGCCGAGGAGCAACGACGTGAATCCGGTCGCCAACACGGCGATGACCATCTTCGGCAGCTCAGGCGACGCCATGGTGCCGGCGAACTGGGCCACGATGCGATGGTGCAGCGCCATCGCGAAGACCAGCAGAGACAGCAGCACGCGCACGGCCAGCGGAAGGCGCAACGGCCAGACCAGGCGGAGCACGATGTACAGCGCGAGAACGGAAGCAATGACACTCAGCACAGGAAAAATCCAGGGGGAGCAGAAAGGGCGTAACCCACCATCGTGACCGATTTCACCTGGCCGCGGTAGCGTCCAGCCCCCCAGCGACGCGCACGCGGTCGCAACGCAGCATCACGCATGCTGGACTCCCCCTCTTCCCTGGAGCTCTCCGATGAGCACTGTCTTCGTCATTGGGGCGGCCGGCAAGGTCGGCCGCCACCTGGTCAGCCAGCTGACCGCCCGTGGGCACCGGGTCCGTGGGCTGCATCGCCGGCCCGAGCAGGCCGCCGCGCTGCAACAGGACGGTGCGACGCCCGTGGCGGGTGATCTGCAGGCGCTGGATGGCACATCGCTGGCCGCGCTCCTGACAGGCAGCGATGTGCTTGTATTTACGGCCGGCGCCGGCGGCAAGGGCGGCGTGGACACCACGCGTGCCATCGATGGTCGCGGACTCGAAACCGCCGTGGATGCCGCGCGACGGGCTGGCGTGCAGCGCGTCCTGCTGGTGTCCGCATTCCCCGAAGCCGGGCGTGGCACGGACGTGTCGGACACGTTCGAGGTCTACATGCAGGTCAAAAAACAGGCCGATGTACACCTGGCCGCGTCCTGCCTGGAATGGGTGATCCTGCGTCCCGGCACGCTGACCGATGCGGCCGGCACCGGTAATGTGTCTGCCGGCCCGGCGATCGGGTATGGCGATATTTCGCGTGAGGATGTGGCCGCCACGCTGGTGGCGCTGGTGGAACGCCCCGCCATCCAGCGGGTGATCATCGAGCTGACCGCGGGCAGCACGCCCGTGGCCGAAGCGCTGGATTATCTGGATCCGCGCACCTGACACACTGTTATTGCCCTCGCAGGAGAAACCTTCCATGTCGACGCCCGACGTAACCAACCGCCGGCAGCAGTTCCGGGCGTTGCACGCGTCGGGCTGTTTCGTGCTGCCGAACCCGTGGGACATCGGCAGTGCACGCTACCTGCAGCACGCAGGCTTCGCGGCACTGGCTTCAACCAGTTCCGGGCGGGCCTGGAGCCGCGGCCTCCCTGATGGCGGAGAGACGCTGGACGAGGTGCTGGCGCATCTGCGCGAGCTGGTTGCAGCCACCTCACTGCCGCTCAACGCTGATTTTGGCGATGGTTTCGGGGCAGCGTCTGCTGACGTGGAAGTGGCGGTCCGGCGCGCCATCGATACAGGGGTGGCCGGATTGTCCATAGAGGATGCCAGTGGCGATCCCGGTCAGCCGCTACGCCCGCTGGATGACGCCGTGGCACGCCTGCGTGCCGCACGGAAAGCGATCGACCGTTCCGGCGCGGTGGTGATGCTGACCGGACGCGCCGAGAACTTCTTCGTGGGGCAACCTGATATCGAGGACGCGATCCGGCGTCTGCGCGCCTATGCAGCGGCCGGCGCCGACTGCCTGTATGCGCCGGGCATCACCCAGCGCGCACACATCGAAGCCGTGGTCGCGGCCGTCGCGCCGAAGCCGGTGAACCTGCTGATCGGGGGCCCAAGCGCGTTCTCGTTGCAGGAGATTGCCGCGATGGGGGTGCGCCGCGTCAGCCTGGGCGGTGCGCTTGCGCGTGCGGCGTGGGGCGGCGTCATGCGTGCCACGCAGCTGCTGCAGGACGAAGGCAGCTTCGCCGGCCTGGAAGGCGCCGCGCCCGGCGCCACGCTGAATGCCCTGTTCGACCCCGCGAAACGGTAGCGCCGAGCCACGCTCGGCGGAAAACCCGCACCGCTCGCGCGGGTGGGGGTGCTGGTGCGGTTGGTTCGCTCGTGCGGAATGGCGCACTCGTACGGGTTGGTTTGCTTACCCGGCCGGTTCGCTCGTGCGGGTTGGTTCGCTTGTGCGGTTGGTTCGCTCGTACGGATTGGTGCGCTCGCGCGGGTTCGCTCGTGCCGGTTGATTCGCTCGTGCCGGTTGATTCGCTCGTGCGGGTTGGATCGCTCGTGCGGGTTGATTCGCTCGAACCGGTTGGTTCGCTTGTGCGGGATGGTTCGCTTGTGCGGGTGGGTGCGCTCGTGCCGGTTGGTTTGCTCGCGCGGGTTGGTTCGCGCGGGTTGGTAGAGCCGACTTCAGTCGGCTGGCTTCACCTCGGACGGCAGCCGACTGAAGTCGGCTCTACCAGGCGGCTAGCTTCACCGCGTACGGCAGCCGACTGAAGTCGGCTCTACCAGGCGGCTCTTGCGGGCGGCGACGCGCGTGGCGGGTCGCGGTCATGCGTCGGCGGGGCCCTGCAGCCGGGATTGCCAGGATTCCACTTCGTTGCGCTGCAGCCGGTTCAACAACAGCTTCTTCCACGATGCGGTCAGCGGCAGTTGGCTGGCTTCTTCCAGCAGCTCTCGCTCCAACGTGCGATCGAACAAGACGGTCACCAGTCGGCTGAGCGGCCAATCAGCGCACGGCCGTTCCACAACGGTCAGCGTGTCGCCTGGCGACACCGTACCGCCTTCCAGCACGCGGTAGTACCAGCCGGTGCGTCCGCTCGACTGCATCGTCCGTGCCATGTCCGCATACCCGAATCGATCGTTGAGTTTCCAGCATGGCTGGCGACCCTGCGACACCTGCAGCGTGGCCGTTCCGACCCGGATCACATCGGCGATATGGATGTGCGCTTCGGTCCATCCGCTGCTGGAGAAGTTCTCGCCGAAGGCACCAGCGGCGCCCAACAGTGCATGCGGGTGGTCCGCGCGCCAGAACGCGTAATGATCGAAAGGATAGTGATGGATGGCCTTGTCCGGCCCACCGTGTACGCGCAGGTCACCCTGCTCATCGCCTTCAATGCCCTCTGCGTGGATGCGCACGGGATGATCGACCAACGACTTGGCAATCGCGCTGCGGCTGCCCGGTCGCGTGTACGGCAGCGCGCGTCCGGTGTGGATGCTGCTCAGCAGGACGGGGGCAGGCATGGCGCTCATGGCGTAGGCCTCGCGCCCTCGCGCAGGTTGCGGCGCGAATCGGCGATCATTTCCAGCATGGCCTGCCGGGCGTCTTCCGGCTGCTGGTCGGCAATGGCCTGCAGCACACGTGCGTGCCGGGGCAACGAGTACTTGAAGTCCGCGTCGGCCTTCTGCGCAGACAGCAGGAGGTAACTCCCGAGTGCGGTTTCAATCACGCTGAACAACGGGCGCAGCAACGCGTTGGCGGTGGCATCCAGCACGGCATGGTGGAACCGGAGATCTGCGGCCGCCCACGCCTCCATGTCCACGGCCGCTGCCATCGACGCATAGGCCTGCTGGATACGCTCGAGCTGCGCGGGTGTGCGGCGCTGGGCGGCCAGTGCGGCAGCGGCAGGCTCGATCAGTTCGCGCATCTCTGCCAGTTGTTCGACAAACTCCAGGTCCGGCAAGGCCGCGCCGTGCCAGGCCAGCACGTCCGGGTCCAGCAGGTTCCAGTGGGTGGCATCGCGGACCCGGGTGCCGATCTTCTGCTTTGTTTCGATCAACCCCTTCGAGCCCAGCACGCGCAGCGATTCACGCAGCGCGGTGCGGCTGACCTGCAGCTGTTCTGCAAGCAGCTCCTCGCGTGGCAGCACCTCGCCGGGCTTGTATGTGCCGGCGATGATCAGCTTGCCCAGTTCGTGCACGATCTGCCCGTGCAGGCTACGGCTCGACGTCGCCATCATGTCCGGTCCTGTGCGGGAAACATCGGGATTTCCATCTAGTCAGTGTAGCGCCGGGACGTGCTCGGCGGATGCCGTTACCGTCTGCGCGAAAAGCCGCCGAGCATGGCTCGGCGCTACCAGGGCATCGTTGCGGTCTGCGCGGAAAGCCGCCGAGCGTGGCTCGGCGCTACCAGGCGCATCGTTGCGGTCTGCGCGAGAAGCCGCCGAGCATGGCGCAGCGCTGCCTTCAGCGCAGCCGGCCATCTGCCCAGACCACAACCGGGGTGGTGCCCTGCGCGCTTCCTGCATCCGCCACCAGTTCCAGCACCTGCACGCCGGTGGTGTCGACCTCGATGCGGGCCGGCGCGTCGCCACGCCCCAGCGGTGCGCTGGTGAACAGCGGCTTGCCGTCGCCGTATACATGGAACACGACCTTGCCCTTCCCCGCTGCGGAGCTGTCATCCAGGCCCACCAGCGCGCTGAAACGCGCGTACTCCCGCGCGGTACGCACTTCCAGCCGCGAGTTGGCATGGATGCCGATACCACGTGCCTGCACCTGGCCGCCGATGCGCAGCGGTTGTCCCGCCGGCGTCACGTCGACCCGCGGCGTACCAGACACCTCGGCCGGCTTGGCGCTGTAGCCGTCCAGCCCGTCCACGGCGACGTGGATGCGCCCGGTGATCTCGCCCAGGCTGATGTCGTTGCCCGTGGCCGGCGTACCGCTGACCTTGAGCAGCACCGACCCGTGCGGTGGCAAGGTGAACCCGAGCCGGCCGTCGGCCGCGGCTATCTCCTGCTGCTGCCACAGTTCACGTGCGCGCAGCGGGCTGTCCGGGTTGAGCAGCATCTGCGCCGCAGTCACGCCGGCGCGGACTTCTTTTTCGCCCCGGTTGACCAGCAGCACGGCCCGATCGCCGCGCGCTGCCAAGGGCTTCACCAACACCTGCACGGCCCCGTCCGTCGCCACGATACGGCCCTGGTTGCCGGCCGCATCCTGGTTCACCGCGATCACCTCCGGGTTGGACAGAAGGGCAATCTGCGCGGGCGTGGCATGGTTGAGGTCGAACCCCACCAGCAGCGGCGCGGCGAGGATCGTCCACATCGAAAAATGCGTCCGCGCCTCGGTCATGTGCTCGGCAGCGAACTCGCCCAATCCCACGGCGAGCATGTCCGGATCATTCCAGCGGCCGGGGCCGGCATAGAGCTCGCGGCGCGATGCCGTGTCGAAGTTGTGCAGCATGCTTTCCCAGGTCGGCTCGATATCCGGGCTGGTGCGCCACAGGTTGCCATGCCGCCCGCCCCACGTGCCCACGTTGGCTTCGCCCCACGGGCAGATGGAGAAGACAAAGTCGTTGTCCGGATTGGCCTCGGCCAGCAGGCGTCCGACGCGCGCATACATCGTTTCCACCTTGTCGGCATCGCTCTGCTGCGCATCGCGACGCACGATCAGCGGGCGGGCCTCGCGGTACAGCCCACTGGCCTGCGCCATGCTGCCTTGGCCATAGTCAGCCAGTCCGCAGGCATCGACCTTGATGTAATCGAACCCCCATTCGCCAAACATGGTGGCCAGGTCGCTCGCCTCGAACCCTTCCAAGCCGATCTCGCGCTGCGCGGTGGTCCCCACTGGCAGGTTCGGGCTGTGCGCATCGTGCGCCTGCGAACAGACGTTGCGACCCACGTCGGTGTACAGCCCCGCCTTGAACCCCATGGCATGCAGGTGGTCCGTCCACGGCTTCAGGCTGGGCGGTCCGCTTTTGCTGGCCGCCATCGGGAACATCGTGGTGCGGATCTGGATGCCGCCGTCTTCGCGCCGCTGCAACCACCAGCCGTCATCGATATTGACGTAGCGGTAGCCCGCCTTCTGCATGCCATTGCGCTTGATGGTCTCGGCGACGGACAGGATCTTGTCCTGGGTGACTTCCGTGCGGAATGCATTCCATGGGTTCCAGCCCATCGGCGGCGTGGCCGCGGCACCGTGGCCATATACGCTGAAGCGGCCGGTCGGTTGCAGTTCCTCGCGCGCCTCGGCCGCCGCGCAGAACAGGGGGACAAAGGCCAATGCAGCGGCCAGCAGGGTCTTCGTGATCATGGCTCTCTCCTCACCAGAACAGGGCGTACAGGGCCACCAGGATCGCAACGACCGCGATGGCACCCACGTTGAAGGACGAACTCGTGGCGTAGACCACATCATCGGTGCGGACCACGTCCTTGGCCGGTGCGGCAGGCGTGGCCAGCGAAACGCCCACCGCGAGCGCAAACGCCAGCAGGAACACCAGGCCGACCCGGTCGATGAAAGGCAGTGCAGGCCAGGCCAGCTTCAGCACCACCGACAGGACGAACGAGCCGATGGCAGCGGCAAGTGCGCCGGCCTCGTTGGCGCGCTTCCAGAACAGGCCCAACAGGAAGATCACCACGATGCCCGGGGTGAAGAAGCCGGTGTATTCCTGGATGTACTGGAACGCCTGGTCGAAGCTGCCGAGCAGCGGCTTGGCCGCCAGGATGCCCAACACCACGGTGACCGCCGCGGCGATGCGTCCCACCCGCACCAACTGCGTCTCGTCGTACTGGCGCTTGCCCTTGGCGTAGAAATCCAAGGTAAAGATGGTGGCCACCGAATTGATCTTCGACGCCAGCGACGCCACGATCGCGGCGACCAGCGCGGCAAAGACCAGCCCGAGGATGCCGGTCGGCAGCAGGCGCATCATGGTCGGGTAGGCCTGGTCGGGCGTCTCCAGCCCTGGCGCCAGCATCACCGCGGCGATGCCCGGCACCACCACGATCAGCGGCATCAGCAGCTTCAGGAACGCAGCAAACAGCACGCCCTTCTGCGCTTCGCCGATGTTCTTGGCTGCCAGCGCGCGCTGGATGATGTACTGGTTGAACCCCCAGTAGCTGAGATTCATGATCCACAACCCGCCGATCAGCACGCTGATGCCCGGCAGGTCTTTGTAGAACGGGTTGTCCTTGCTCAGGATCATTTCGAAATGACCCGGATGCGCCTGCCACAGGCGGGTGATGCCCGCGACGATGCCCGCCCCTTCGCCCAGCTGGTTGAGTGTCAGCCCGGTCACCAGCAGACCGCCCAGCACCAGCAGCGACACCTGCACGATGTCGGTCAGGGCGACCGCCTTCAGGCCGCCGTACAGTTGGTACAGCAAGGCGAACACGCCGATCAGCACCACCGCCAGCATCTGGTCCATGCCAGTGACCTGGCTGACCGCGATCGCGCCCAGCCACAGGATGGAGGTGACGTTGACGAACACGTACAGGCCCAGCCAGAACACCGCCATCAGCGTACGGATGCGGCTGCCGTAACGTTGTTCGAGGAACTGCGGCATGGTGTAGATGCCGTTGCGCAGGAACACCGGCAGGAACCATTTGCCCACGATCAGCAGGGTCAGCGCAGCCATCCATTCGTACGAGGCGATGGCCAGGCCGATGGCATAGCCGGAGCCGGACATGCCGATGATCTGTTCGGCGGAAATGTTGGCCGCAATCAAGGAGGCACCGACCGCCCACCACGGCAGCGAGCGACTGGCCAGGAAGTAATCCTTGGCGTCCTTCACGTGGCCTGCTTTCTCACGGGATACCCACTGCGCCAGCACGAAAACACCGGCGAGGTAGACCAGTACGATGGTGGTATCAAGCACCGAAAGTTGCATGTCCTGCTTCCTTGTTGCGGGTGCCGGCGGATCACCGGGCGGTGGGAGATGAAACGAGGCGAAGGTACGCCAGCGCTATACCGGCAGGCCACGTGCATGCGCGAGCAGGTGCATGCCCCGCGCTGCGCTTTCTTCACCGTGGAGTGCCGCCTGCATGCCACGCAGCTTCAGCGCCGTCAGATAGCGCGCAGCCAGGTCGTCGGAAGCGATCACCTGCACCGTGCCGTCCGAAGCGGACAGCGACTGCACTTCATGCCCGATCAGCAGGCCGGACAGATAACTGGTCAACTGCTCGGGTGCGAGCTGATCGAACAGTGCGCGCGTTCGCACACTGAACAGGTGATGCAGCAGCGCATCGCCACGCGACGCCATGGACATCCCGTCGGCGAATGCAGCGTCATCGTGCGGCGCATCGACCATCATCCGGCCCAGCAGACTGTGTTGGCGCAGCACGGCAAACACCTCGCCGGTCATGAAGGTACTGAAGCCTTCGATATGGCCGTCCACTATCCGCACGTGCTTGCTGTGCGTACCGGGCAGAAGAACCTGATGCGAGCCCGCGCCAAGCGTCGGCAGCAGGCCGCACAGCTGGGTCTCTTCGCCACGCATCACATCAGGCACCTGATGCGCATCGAAACAGCTCACACCCGGCACCAGCCACAGCGCGCGACCCGGCATGGCGTCGCCGTCAAGTAGCCGCATGCCGGCAGCGATGTCCTGCAGACCCACGGGGGCCTGCACGTAGGGCACTTCCTGCCAGCCCTGCCGGCTGCCGACCATGCCGGCGAGCACCACCAGGGCGTCGTCCCAGCCGTCGATCAGCTGCCCCAGCACGTCAGCGAAGCGGCCACCCACGTGCAGCAGGCCCTGATCGGTCCGGCGCGTTTCACGCACGCGGCCATCGCTCTCCACGCGAAAGGCACGCAGGCTGCTGCTGCCCCAGTCAACGGCGATCATGCGTCCGCGAACCGGCTATCGGGCAGACCGCGCACGCCCTGCAGGCGGCTGGCGAATACGCCGCCACTGCCGGGTTCCGCTTCCAGTTGCGCAGCGTCCAATCCATCGCGTGCCGAGGTGATGAACAAGGTGTCCAGCGCATCACCGGCGAACGCCACGCAGGTCGGCTGCCTGGCGGGCACGTCTACCGTGTGCGCTACGGCGCCGGCAGCGGAGTAACACACCACCTGCCCTGCCCCCCACTGCGCACCCCATACCCGGCCCTGCGCGTCAACCGCCGCACCGTCCGGCTCGGCACCGTCGACCACGGCAAAGAGCTGTGGTGCACCGACGGTGGCGGTATCGGCGTCGTAGCGCACCTGCATGATCCGTCCCTGCAGCGAATCGCAGTAGTACATGCCGTTGCCATCGGGTGTGAAGCCGATGCCGTTGGCGATCGTCACCGGATCCAGCGCCAGCTGACGCAGGCCATGCCGCCGCGAGTACTGATGGAAGTACGCCGTACGTGCCTGCTCCGCGCCCTCGTTGATGCACCCGAACACGAAGTTGCCACTGCGGTCCAGGCGCCCATCGTTGATGCGCATGTCCGCTGCGGGCATCGGCACGTCGCAGATCCGCTCGCACGTCAGTTCGCTGCCGGCGGCGCACTCGCGCGGGTCAGCCAGGTACAGCGCGTCTTCCATGCCCAGCAACAGGCGTCCGGACGCACACAGCGCCAGGCAACCCACCCGCCCAGGCGTGGACCACCATGTACCGGCAGCCGCATCCGGCCCTTGCCGCCAGATCCGGCGTCCTTTGATATCGGTCCACCACAGCACCCGCTCGCGCGCGCACCAGACAATGCTCTCTCCCAAGGTGCAGCCGCTGTCGAACGCCAGCACGGCATCCGGGGCCCGCATCGACATGCTTACCATTCGGCAACACTCCCGTCTTCGTGGCGCCACAGCGGGTTGCGCCAGTCACCCGCCGTCCGCGCGCGTTCGATCACCACGTCTTCGTCGATGTCCACGCCCAGTCCCGGCTGGGTAAAGGGCAGGATGGAGCCTTCGTGCATGGTGAAGGCGTCCTTGTTCTTTACATAGTCCAGCAGCTCGCCGTCGGCGTTGTAATGGATGCCGATGCTCTGCTCCTGCAGCACGGCGTTCCAGCTGGCGAAGTCCACGTGCAGGCACGCGGCCAGCGCAACCGGACCCAAGGGGCAGTGCGGCGCCAGCGCGACATCATGGGCCTCGGCCATGGCGGCGATCTTCATGCACTCGGTGATGCCGCCCGCATGCGACAGATCCGGCTGCACTATGGACAGGCCACCGGCAGCGAAGACGCTCTTGAACTCGGTGCGCGAGAACATGCGCTCACCGGCGGCCAACGGGATGGCCGTCTGCTCGGCAAGGCGCGGGTAGTACTCCGCCTGCTCCGCCAGTACCGGCTCTTCGATGAACAACGGCCGGTACGGTTCGAGCTCACGGATCAGCGTCTTCGCCATCGGCCAGCCGACGCGGCCATGGAAATCCAGGCCGAACTCGATCGTCTGACCGAATGCTTCGCGGATCTCGGCGACTTTGGCCACGGCGGCATCGATGGTGCGGCTGGGTGCCAGCAGTGGCATCTCCTCGCAGGCATTGAGCTTGAAGGTGTCGTAACCCAGTGCAACGCGTGCGCGGATCTGCGCGATGATGTCGGCCGGGCGATCACCGCCCACCCAGCAATAGGTCTTCATGCGGTCGCGTACCAGACCGCCAAGCAGCTGGTACACCGGCACGCCAAGCGTCTTGCCCTTGATGTCCCACAGGGCCTGGTCGATGCCGGCCAATGCACTCATGAACACCGCGCCGCCCCGGTAGAAGCCGCCGCGATACAGCACCTGCCAGTGGTCGTTGATGCGCGCCGGGTCCTTGCCGATCAAGTGCTCGCCGAGCTCCTGCACCGCGGCCTCCACCGTGCGCGCGCGGCCCTCGATGACCGGCTCGCCCCAGCCGACCACGCCTTCGTCGGTCTCGATCTTCAGGAACATCCAGCGCGGCGCGACGCGATACGTCGTCAGGCGGGTGATCTTCATGGCGTGGCACTCCGCAGGGCGGCGACGAAGGCGCCTGCATGGCGCGCCGTGGTGGCGGTATCCTGACCGGGGCGATACAGCTCGCCGCCCAGCCCTGCCCCCGCACATCCGGCCTGCAGGAAGGCCGCGAGATTGTCCGGGCCGATGCCCCCGACGGCATAGAGCGGCACGTCAGGTGGCAGCACCGCCTTCAGCGCACGCACATAGCCGGGGCCGAAATGCGCTGCGGGAAACAGCTTCAATCGCTGCGCCCCCGCGTTGATCGCAGCGAACGCCTCGCTGGCGGTGGCGAAACCGGCGGCCACGTCCAGCCCGTGCGCACGGGCATGCGCGATCACCACGGGGTCCGTATTCGGGGTGACCATCAACCGTGCACCCGTGGCGGCCAATCGATCCACGTCTACGGTCGTCAGCACGGTACCCGCGCCCACCTCGGCGTCGCCGCGCGCCTCTTCCAGTGCCAGCTGCACACTGCTCAGCCAATCCGGCGAATTGGTGGGGATTTCGATCTGCGCGATGCCTGTATCGATCAACGCGCGCACATGCATGCGGATCTCCGCAGGCGTGATGCCGCGCAGGATCGCAATAAGCGGAAGAGAAGGAAGGCTCATGGGGGGGGGCTCAGTAGTAGAGTTGGCTGCGTCCGCCATCGATCAGGATGTCGGCCGCGTTGATGAAACGGGCTTCGTCGCTGGCCAGGAACAACGCGGTCTGCGCGACTTCGGACGGTTCACCGATGCGCTTGGGCGGCAGCAGCGCCTCCTGTTCCTGCCGCGCCTGCGCCGGGTCCGGCTGCGCGTCGAACCAGCGCTCGATGCGATCCACCAGGATCAGGCCAGGCGAAATGGAATTGAAGCGGATGCCCTTGGCCGCGTATTCCAGGCCGAGTGCCTTGGTCATGCCGATCAACGCATGCTTGGCCACGTTGTACGGGAAGGCCCCCTGGATGATGCGATGGCCATGCACCGACGCGATGTTGACGACCGATCCCGCGCCCTGCTGCAGCATGTGCGGCACTACCGCGCGGGCGAAGTTCCAATGCCCACCCAGGTTCACGTCCAGGTTGCGCTGCCAGGTCTGCGCGGACAATTCCAGCGGCGGTGAGAAGACATCCATGCCGGCATTGCTGACCAGCACGTCGATACGACCCAAGGCCTGCGCCACGTGCTCGACGAACGCACTGACCGCGTCGGCGTCGGTGACATCACCTTGCTGGAACAGCGCGAACGCGGGGTCGCCCTGCGGCGGCGCGCCCAGGTCATAGCCGGCCACCAGCGCGCCGTGCGCATGGAACAGCGTGGCGATGGCGTGGCCGATCCCATTGGCGGCACCGGTGACGATGGCCACCTTGCCGTGCAGCCGCCCCGTTGGTTCACGTGGTGCGTTCATTGCGTGTCCTTGCTGAAGCGGTAGACGATGCGATTACGGTAGACCTCACCGGGGCGCAGCACGATGGAAGGAAACTCCGGATGGTTCATCGCATCGGGGAAGCCCTGTGGCTCCAGGCAGATCGCACCGCGTGCGCGGTACGGACGGCCGGAGCGTCCCTGCAGACTGCCATCAAGGAAGTTGCCGGTGTACACCTGCAGGCCGGGTTGATCGCTCCAGACGTGCAGCACGCGGCCAGAAGACGGTTCATGCAGACGCGCGGCCAAGCGCAGGGCGCCCGGCACCTGCGTGTCCAGGATCCAGTAATGATCGAAGCCCGCGGCCCGCTGCAGCTGCGCGTCGTCGCGGTCGGACAGCCCGTCACCGAGCGCACGTTCGTCGCGGAAATCGAACGCGCTGCCCGTGACGTCCAGGCATCTGCCGGTAGGGGTCAGATCCGGCCGCAGCTCCAGGAACGACGACGCCGGCAGCGTGAGCCGATGAGCGTCCACGGTGCCCGCCCCTTCGCCTGCGAGGTTCCAGAACGGGTGATGGGTGAGGCTGACCGCCGTCGCACGGTCGCAGGTCGCGGTGTGCTCCACGTGCAATGCGTCAGTGTCATCCAACGTGTATTCGACGGTGATCCGCAGTTCACCGGGAAAGCCCTGGTCACCATCGGGGCTGATCAGCTGAAGGCGGGCACGGTCGGTCTGCACGTCCAGCCATTGCCACGGCCGCGTATCGAAGCCTGCCGGACCGCCGTGAAGGCACGTGCGGCCATCCACCGATGCCAGCGTGTGCTGCTGGCCGTCCAGATCGAAGCAAGCGCCGCTGATGCGCCCCGCCACCCGGCCTATGCTGCTGCCCAGGAATGACCTGCTCTCGCGGCGGGCGGTCGCATCCAGATGTCCCAGCACCACGTCTGCCAGATGGCCACCGCGGTCGGGCACGCGCATCGCCGCGAGCGCTGCGCCGTGCTGCGCAATCTCTGCCTGCAGGCCATGTACGTTGCTCAACACCACCATGGACAAATACACCTCGCGCTGGGGTCAAGGGCTTGTAGGCCCTGCGCTGAGGATAAAAACAAATAATACTACAATTGAAAAGTTGCACTGCAGCATGGGGCTTCAAGGTGGAGGCTGCAGCCTCGTTCCTCAGCCGTTCTTTGGCGCAGCCGTCGAGCCCCGAACCATCAGACTGAAATCCAGCGTCTGCTGCAGCGGCTCCTCCACCCCATCGATGATGGCGAGCAACAGGCCGACCGCGCGCACACCGATTTCCCGCATGGGTTGCCTGATGGTCGTCAGCGCCGGCGTGAGGTAACGCGACGACGCCAGGTCGTCGAAGCCGACGATGGACACGTCTTCCGGCACACGGATGCCCTTGTCCCGGCAGGCCGCCAGGGCGCCGAGCGCCATCTGGTCGCTGAAGCAGAAGATCGCGGTCGGCACCGAAGCGCGGGCCAACAGCGCCATCGCCGCGGCATGGCCGGACTCCACTGAAAAATCGCCCGGCACCCTGCTCAGGCTGCGCAGGCGTCCGCGTGCCCTGCCGGCCGCCTCCACCCCCTCCAGCCGCTGCCGGTGCAGCGGATTGTCGGGCGGGCCGCCGACCACGGCGATGTGCTCGTGTCCCAGCCCGTACAGGTGTTCCATCACGGCGCGCGCAGCGGCCACGTTGTCGATGTGCACGCTGGGGATGCCCAACGCAGGGTCGAACTCGCATCCATTGACCACCGGCGCGGCGGCGCCCAACTGCTGGACGATCGCCTGCGCTGTCGGCGGAAGGCGATGCCCCAGCACGATCAGCCCGTCAGCCTCGTTGCGCCGGAGCATCTGCGCATAGCGCTCTTCGCGGTCGGGCTGATCCTGGGTATCGCCCAGCAGCACGGCGTAGCCGACGGCCTGCGCCGCGTCCTCCGCACCCTGCAGGATCTGGGCGAAGAACGGATTGGCGATGTCCGGCACGGTGACCAGGATCTTGCCGCTGCGCTGCGTCTTCAGCGTGCGGGCTACTGTGTTGGGGACATAGCCCAGCGCGGCGGCGGCCTGCTCGATGCGGGTACGCGTAGCCGGCAGGACTTTTTCCGGCCGGGAAAGCGCGCGCGACACCGTGCCAGCAGACACACCGACGTGCTTTGCGATGTCGTAGATCGTGGCCATTGCGTCAGTTCATGGTTCTGCTGTGCAGCGCACAACAGCTCTTCGAGGAGGCCCTGCTAGGATAATGCAATCGATTGCATCGAGGGCGAATCCGCTTGAAAACGCTCAAGGGTCCCGCGCTGTTCCTGGCGCAATTCATCGGTGAAACACCTCCCTTTGATCGGCTGGACACGCTGGCCAAGTGGGCCGCAGGCTTGGGCTATTGTGGCCTGCAAGTGCCCACCGGCGATCCGCACCTGTTCGATCTGGCCGAGGCCGCGCGCAGCCAGACGTACTGTGACGACATCGCCGGCACGCTGGCCGCACAGGGCGTGCAGATCACCGAACTGTCCACCCATCTGCAAGGGCAACTGGTCGCCGTCCATCCCGCCTACGACAGCCTGTTCGACGGATTCGCACCGCCCGACAAACGCGGCGATCCCGCCGCCCGCCAGGCCTGGGCAGTCGACCAACTGATGCTGGCCGCCAAGGCCAGCCAGCGGCTGGGTCTGACGGCGCATGCCACGTTCTCTGGCGCACTGGCCTGGCCTTACTTCTATCCGTGGCCGCAGCGTCCGCAAGGGCTGGTGGACGAGGCGTTCGCCGAACTCGGCCGCCGCTGGCGTCCCATCCTGGATACCTTTGATGCCTGCGGCGTGGACCTGTGCTTCGAGATCCATCCGGGCGAGGACCTGCACGATGGCGCCACCTTCGAGCGCTTCCTCGACGTGGTGGACCACCATCCCCGCGCAAAAATCCTGTACGACCCCAGCCACCTGCTGCTGCAGCAGATCGACTACCTCGGCTTCATCGATCGCTATCACGCGCGCATCGGCATCTTCCACGTCAAGGACGCGGAGTTCCGTCCCAGTGCGCGCAGTGGGGTGTATGGCGGATACCAGGACTGGATTGATCGACCCGGACGGTTCCGTTCGCTCGGCGACGGCCAGATCGACTTCAAGGCGATCTTCTCGAAGTTCGCCCAATACGATTTCCCGGGCTGGGCGGTGCTGGAGTGGGAGTGCTGCCTGAAGCACCCGGAAGATGGCGCGCGGGAGGGTGCCGCCTTCATCCGCGACCACATCATCCGCGTAACCGAACGTGCTTTCGATGACTTCGCCGACAGCGGCACAGATACGGAATCACTGCACCGCATGCTGGGGATCTGAACCATTACCGCCCTGGGAGGGGTAGCCATGACGCACACCATGTCGCGCTTGGGCGCGATGATGTTCCTGCAGTTCTTCATCTGGGGCGCATGGTTCGTGACCCTGGGCACGTACATGGTGCAGGGCCCGCTGCAGGCCACTGCAAGCCAGGTGGCGACGGCCTTCCTCAGCCAGTCCATCGGCGCCATCGTGGCCCCCTTCCTGGTCGGCCTGGTCGCCGATCGCTACTTCGCCGCGCAGCGCATCCTCGCGGTGCTCCACCTGGCCGGCGCGGTGCTCATGTGGATGGCATCCACGGCAACGGACTTCGGCACGTTTTCTGCCTGCGTCATGGGCTACATGCTGCTGTTCATGCCCACCTTGGCGCTGGCCAACAGCGTGGCGATGCGGCACATGCAGTCGCCTGAAAAGCAGTTCCCCCTGGTGCGTGTGGCTGGCAGCGTCGGCTGGATCGTAGCGGGCGTGCTGATCGGCTGGCTGGGCTGGGAACAGGCGCATCGGCTTGAGCTGACCTTCCGCATGGCGGCGATGGCCTCGCTGGCGTTGGGGCTGTATGCCTTCACCCTGCCGCACACGCCGCCGCTGGCCCGACAGCGCGACGCCGGGATGGGGCAGATCCTGGGACTGGATTCGCTGCGGCTGCTGAAGTCGCGCTCCTACCTGGTGTTCTTCCTGGCCTCCATCGCCATCTGCATCCCGCTGGCGTTCTACTACAACTTCACCAACCCGTATCTCAACGATCTGGGCGTGCGCGGCGCGGCCGGCCTGCAGTCGCTGGGACAGGTGTCCGAAGTCCTGCTGATGCTGGCGATGCCGTTCCTGTTCGTGCGGCTGGGGGTCAAGACGATGCTGGCCGTGGGCATGGCCGCGTGGGTGCTGCGCTATGTCATGTTCGCCTTCGGCGATGCAGGCGGCGGCTTCAGCCTGCTGGTGATCGGCATCGTTCTGCACGGCATCTGCTACGACTTCTTCTTCGTCACCGGCCAGATCTACACCGATGCCCATGCCGGCCCCGCCGCACGCAGCAGCGCGCAGGGATTCATCACCCTCGCCACCTACGGCGTGGGCATGTTGATCGGCACATTCCTGTCCGGCGCGGTGGTCGAGCACTACACCACGGCAGCCGGCCCGGACTGGCAGAAGATCTGGCTGTTCCCGGCAGGGGTCGCACTGATCGTACTGATCGCCTTCCTGCTGCTGTTCCGCGACCGGCCGGTCGTCGCAGCCACACCTTCCACGCCCTGAGGACCCCAGCCGATGCACGCACTCGGAATCGCCATCGTCGGCACCGGCATGATCGGCGCCGTGCACCGTCGCGCGGCCCTGCTGGCCGGGGCCACGGTCCGCGGTGTCGCCGCCTCTTCCGCGCAGCGCGCGCGTGAGGTGGCGCAGTCGTGGAATGTCCCGCGCGGCTACCGCGGTATCGACGAACTGCTCGCCGATCCGCAGGTGCAGGTCGTGCACATCTGCACACCCAACCACCTGCACCGCGCCATGGCACAGGCGGCACTGGAAGCCGGCAAGCACGTGATCTGTGAGAAACCGCTGGCCACCACGCTGGAAGACGCCCAAGCCCTGGCGGCACTGGCCGCGTCGACCGGGCGGGTCGCCACGGTGCCCTTCGTCTACCGTTATCACCCCGTGGTGCGTGAGGCACGCGAGCGTATCGCGCAGGGCGAACTGGGCCCGCTGCACCTGATCCATGGCAGCTACCTGCAGGACTGGCTGCTGGACCCTGCCAGCAACAACTGGCGCGTGGACCCGGCCCTGGGCGGTGCTTCACGCGTGTTCGCCGACATCGGCTCGCACTGGTGCGACCTGGTGGAATGGGTCGGCGGCGAGCGCTTCGTCGACGTCAGCGCGGCGTTCGCCACCGTGATCGACGAGCGCGGCACGCTCACCGGGCAGAGCTTCAGCACACCGGCCGCGGGCGGCGCGATGCAGGCGGTCGCGAGCGAGGACGTGGCGGCGGCGATGTTCAGAACCAGCACGGGCACGCTCGCCTCGTTGACGGTCAGCCAGGTCTCGGCGGGACGCCACAACCGCCTCTGGTTCGAGATCGATGGCGCCAAGGCGAGCGTCGCGTTCAACCAGGAGGACGCCGAACGGCTGTGGATCGGCCGGCCTGATCAGCGCGAGGAGCGCTTCGTGCGCGGGCCGGGCGCCGGCAGTGCCGAACAGCGCCGCCTGTCGGTGTTGCCGGCCGGGCATGCGCAGGGCTACGCGACCTGTTTCGAGGCGTTCGTCGCCGACACCTATCGCGCTATCCACGGCGAGCAGCCGCAGGGCCTTCCCACCTTCGAAGACGGCGTGCGCTCGGCACGGATCGTAGACCGCGTCATCGCATCGGCCAGGACACGCGCCTGGACCCCCATCGGTTGAATCCCAAGAGGATGTGTTGATGAACATCGCTGCACGCCGGACTGCCACCCTCGCACTGCTGGTGCTCGCTGCCCTGCCCGCCTTCGCACGCGAAGCGACCGCCCCGCAGAAGCCCATTGCCGTGCAGATGTACACGCTGCGCGACGCGGGCACGCTCGACCAACAGTTGAAGATCGTCCACGACGCGGGTGTGGACGCGGTGGAGACGGTCGGCACGCAGAACGTCAGCGCCGTTGAACTCAAGCAACTGCTGGAAAAATACTCGATAAAGGTCATTTCCTCCCACGTACAGCTGGCCGACCTGCGCAAGGATCTGGACGGCGCGGTCGCCTTCAACCGGTCGGTCGGCAATACCACGCTGGTGGTGCCGTATCTGGACGAGAAGGATCGGCCGACCGATGCGGCCGGCTGGACCGCACTGGGCGAGGAACTTGGCCGCATCTCGACGCGGTTGCGGGCCAAGGGCATGCACCTGGCTTACCACAACCACGACTTCGAACTGGTCGACTTCGATGGCCGGACAGGCTTGGAACTGCTGTTCGCAGCGGCCGGCCCCGATCTGCAGACCGAGCTGGACGTGGCTTGGGTCGCGCGTGCCGGCCATGACCCGGCCGTGATGCTGGCAAAGTTCCAAGGCCGCCTGTTCGCGATACACGCCAAGGACAATGCGCCGAAAGGCCGCGCCGCAGACGAAGGTGGCTTCGCGGCCGTGGGCCAGGGCGTGCTGGACTGGCGCGCGATCTTACCTGCTGCAAAAGCGGCCGGCGTGCAGTGGTACATCGTCGAGCACGACCATCCGCGTGATCCGGCCGCGGTCATCCAGACCGGTGCGGACTACCTGCGCAATCACCTGACCGCCACCCTGCCAGCCAGCGCACCGCGCTAGCACGCCAAGGAGCCCTGTTTGAAAAAGATCCTGAAAATCGCCGTGGTGCTATGGGCGTCGACACTTGCCACCGCGGCGTGGTGCAAGGACGACCCTGCCGCCGGCGCGACGCTCTACGCAACCCACTGCACGGCCTGCCACGGCGCTGACCGCGCGGGCATGCCGGGCGCGTTCCCCGCGCTCACCGACGTCGGCAAGCGGCTGCAGCCCGCCGAGATCAAAGAGAAGATCAGCAAAGGCGGCGGCCTGATGCCGCCCTTTTCCCACCTGACACAGCAGGAGATCGACGACATCGCCAGCTATCTGGCGAAGTAGTATCCCGGCGCGGCGCCGCGCTGCGCCGCTACAGTTCGCGCACCCAGATGTTGCGGTAGCTGACCTTGGAATCGTGTTCCTGCAGCGAGATCGGCGCGCAGTCATGCGGCGCGTACGAAGGGGCGCCGATGTATTGGGTCCTGCCCGCCAGCATGGTATCGTCCTGCACCAGCACGCCGTTGTGCAGCACGGTGATGCGCGCAGGTGAGATCAGCCCACCGCCCTGCGAGAAGCGCGGCGCCTTCCAGATGATGTCGTAGGCCTGCCACTCCCCCGGCGCACGCGAGGCGTTCACCAGCGGCATCGCCTGCTTGTAGATCGAGCCGGCCTGGCCGTTGGCATAGGTCGGGTTGTGATGACTGTCGAGCACCTGCAGTTCGTACAGCTCCTGCAGGAAGATGCCGCTGTTGCCGCGGTTCTGGCCGTCAAACCCTGCGGTCGCGCTGGGCGAGCGCCATTCAACGTGCAGCTGGATATCGCAGAACCGCTGCCGGGTGCGGATGCCCTTGCTGCCCGGCACCACGGTCAGCGCACCGTCGTCGACACGCCACGGCACGCGTCCGCCCTGCTCCGACTCCCACGCGGAAAGGTCCTTGCCATCGAACAGCACGATCGCATCGGAAGGCGCCCTTCCCACGGGCGTGGCCACGGTCGCGGGCACCGGCGTCCATACCTCGGTCCTGGTTGGATCGCGCGCGGGCTCGCCGCCGGCCTGCGCGAACGCAGGCGCCGCCGCGAGCAGCCCGGTAGCCATCAGCAAGGGTCTGATCATCGTAGTTCCCGGAAAGAGACGAGTAAGCGCTTCGTGGCGGGCCATCAGCCGGTTGCCCACGCCGGCGTGCCGGGGACATAGGGCACGTCGCCGTCGTAGCGACCCGGCACGGCGACATACTGCAGCACCTCGGTCGCACCGACCTTCGAGGTGAAGAAACCGAAGAGTGTCAATTGCTTGATCATCGTGAAGTAGTGCGGCATTTTTTCGCCCGCTCCGGTCATTCCGGTTTCGTCCACGTCGACAGCGCGTTTCCTGGCCTCCGTATCCAGCGCGCGCAGCAACTCGGTGCGGTCGGGCCCGGTGAGCGCCACGAACTGGCCGCCGGCGCGCTTGTCGATATCGGCCAGGCCGGCGCGGAACGTCGTCTGCTGCGCGGCGGTGTAGCAGTCGGTGACGAATGTCGCCATGAAGGCACCAGCGCCTGCATCCTTCGCCCCCGGTGTGCGGGTGCGCGGCAGGATGGTTTCAGCGATCTCATCCAGCGTGGCCACATCGGCGGCGGAGAAGACGCGCTTCGCTCCGGCGGCAGGCGCCTGCCCATGGACCAGCGCAGGCAGGCCGACCATCGCCGCGCCGGTGGCGGCGACGATCATCTTCAGCAGTTCGCGGCGGTCCATCACAGGTTCCCCGCTTTCAGCTCGCGCACTGCATGGTCAGCTGCCCGTGCGGTCAGCGCCATGTAGGTCAGCGAAGGATTCACGCAGGCACTGGAGGTCATGCAGGCGCCGTCAGTGACATAGACGTTGGGCGCATCCCAGACCTGGTTGTGCTGGTTCAGCACGGAGTTGCTGCGGTCACGGCCCATGCGCGCGGTGCCCATTTCGTGGATGCCCTTGCCCGGCGCGTAGTCGTGGTCGTGCATCTCCACGTCCTTCACGCCGGCGGCCTCCAGCATCTCGGCGGCATCGGCGGCCATGTCCTTGCGCATGGCCGTTTCGTTCGCGCGCATCGACACGTCCATCGCCAACACGGGCAGCCCCCACTTATCTCTCTTGTCACTGTCCAGGCGGATCGTGTTGTCGTGGTGGGGCAGCATTTCGCCGAATCCGGTCATCCCGATGCGCCAGTCGCCCGGCTGGGTCAGCGCATCCTTCAGGTCGGCGCCGATGTTCAGCTCGGCGATCTCACGTGACCAGCCGTTGCGGCTGGCGCCGCCCTGGTAACCGAACCCGCGCAGGTAACCGCGCTTGTCCGTGGCCACGTTGCGGAAGCGTGGAATATAGAAGCCGCAAGGACGACGTCCGAAGTAGTACTTGTCATCGTACCCCTCGACGCGGCCGGAAGCCCCGGCACCGAAATGATGGTCCATCACGTTGTGCCCCAGCTCGCCGGACGAAGAGCCCAGCCCGCCTTCCCAGACATCGGTGGCCGAGTTCATCAGCAGCCAGCTGGAGTTGAACGAGGAAGCGTTGAGGAAGATGACGTTGGCCGTGTACTGATAGGTCTGTCCGTTCTCGGCATCGATGATCTCCACGCCACGCGCCCCCTTGCGATCCTTGTCATACAGCACTTCCTTGACGATGGAGAAGGGCCGCAAGGTCAGGTTGCCGGTCTTCATCGCCGCCGGCAACGTCGCCGACTGGGTCGAAAAATAGGCACCGAAGGGGCAGCCCAGGATGCACTTGTTGCGGTACTGGCAGTTGACCCGGCCCTGCTCCACCTTGGGCTGGGTGATGTTGGCGGTGCGCGAGTGGATCATGTGGCGTGTGCCGCCGAATGCCTTTTTGATCCGCGCGGCCACGTCCTTTTCGACGATGTTCAGTGGAATCGGTGGCAGGAACTCGCCATCCGGCAACACGTCCAGCCCTTCGCGCGTGCCGGCGATGCCGGCGAACTTCTCCACGTGGTCGTACCAGGGCGCGATGTCGGCATAGCGGATCGGCCAGTCGGTGGCGATGCCATCCTTGAGGTTCGCCTCGAAATCCAGATCCGACAGGCGATAACTCTGCCGCCCCCACATCAGCGATCGGCCACCCACGTGATAACCACGGAACCAGTCGAATCGCTTGGTCTCGACGTACGGCGAGTCCTTTTCGTCGGCCCACATGCCCTCAAGATTCTCGGCAAGACCGTAGTCGCGCATCAACACCGGAAAGTCGGCCTTCATCGCCTGGGTCGGCCGGTTGCGGTGCGGGAAATCCCACGCCTCCTTCATCGCGTTGACGTAGCCCTTCACGTGCTCGATGTTGCGTCCGCGTTCGAGCATCAGCACCTTGAGTCCTTTCTCGGTCAGTTCCTTTGCTGCCCAACCGCCACTGATTCCGGAGCCGACGACGATCGCGTCGTAATGATTGTCTGCCATGGGGTCTACTTCACCTTGGTGGATATCGTTTCAGACGTCGCAGAGGCGTATTGCCTCGCGCAGCGAACCGACGGGATCGGGCGCTGCAGGCATGAATTCCTGCGCCAGATATCCATCGAAACCGGTGTCGCGTATCGCGCGACAGATGGCGGGATACTGGAGTTCCTGCTGGTCTCCAATCTCGTGCCGGCCAGGCACGCCCGCGGTGTGGTAATGCTTGAAGTACGCGTGATGCCTGCCGATGGTGGCGATGATGTCGCCCTCCATGATCTGCATGTGGTAGATGTCGTACAGCAGGCCGAAATGCGCCGACCCGATCCGCTGGCACAGTGCCACGCCCCATGCGGAGTGGTCGCACAGATAATCCGGGTGATCGACCTTGGAGTTCAACAACTCCATGACCAGCACGACGCCGCGCTTCTCGGCATGGCCGAGGATGCGTTTGAGTCCGGCCTCGGCATCGGCCATGCCCTGCAGCGGGTCCCTGCCGTTGCGATTGCCGGAAAAACAGATGAGGTTGCGGTAGCCGGCATCGGCGACCAGGTCGATCTGCCGGGTGTAGCGCGCTACAAGTTCATCGTGGAACCGGCGATCTGCGAAGCCTTTTTCCAGGCTGATCTCCGCGCCGTTGCACATCGAGCTGTACACGCCATGGGCCTTCAGCGTGGGCCAGTCCTTCGGGCCGACCAGATCGATGGCGGAAAAACCGAGGTCCTTGACCGTCTGACAGAGTTGCACGACCGACTGCTGCGGGAAAGTCCAGCGGGCGACGGAGTGCTTGAGGTTGCCCTTGAGCGGTGCGGCGGCGGGTGCGGCGCGCGCGGGGAATGCGGCTGCAGCGCTCAGGACCGCGCTACCGGTCAGCGCCATGCGGAGCGCATCCCGTCGCGTGAACCCCGGGGCTTGGGCCGGTCCGTTCGAATGGATGGACATCCACCTGCCGGCCTCCCAACCGGTTTCAAACGCTATCGATTTGCTGCAATGCAATCGATTGCACCATAGAGGAGGTCATCGATTTTTTGCAAGACGCAGTGCACGAAAACGCATGCTGCGGGGCACAAGACGGCGCGCGCGGGGGATCGTTGACCGGTCCGTCGGCCACAAAAAAGCCCCGTCAAAACGGGGCTTTTTGAAACGTTTCGAAAGCTCGCAGCAGACTCTCCGTCAGAACGGAATATCGTCGTCAGCGAAGTCGTCCATCGGCGGCGCCTGCTGCGGCTGCTGCTGCTGGGGACGCTGCTGGCCGTAGCCGCCGCCCTGACCACCCTGGCCGCCCTGACGCTGACCACCGCCACCGCCACCGCCACCACCACCACCACCACCACCGCCGTATTCCTGGCGAGGGGCCTGCTGGCGCTGCGGACGATCGCCGCCGTAGTTGCCACCGGCGCCTGCACCTGCACCGCCGCCACCGCCGCCTTCACCGCGACCGCCGAGCATCTGCATTTCATCGGCAATGATGTCGGTGGAATACTTTTCCACGCCATCCTGACCGGTGTACTTGTCGTAACGCAGGCTGCCTTCGACGTACACCGAGCTGCCCTTGCGCAGGTATTCACCGGCGATTTCGCCGAGCTTGCCGAAGAACACCACGCGGTGCCACTCGGTGCGCTCCTGCTGGTTGCCATCCTTGTCCTTGCGGACGCTGGTGGTGGCCAGGCTGATACGGGTGATGGCCATGCCGCCCTGGGTGTACTTCACGTCCGGGTCGTTGCCGAGGTTGCCGACCAGGATGACTTTATTGATGCCACGCGCCATAGGAGTGTTCTTCCGTTGTCCGGGGACGGTCCGGGCGGGCCTTGGGGGCGCCGGCGCGGGACCACCCCAGTGAATTGGGGGGATTGCAGAACGCCCCATGTTACCACCGGACGGGCGTGGGACTCGGCTGGCGGAAGGGTCCTGAGGGGTCGGAATCTGCTTGTGTACGGCCCCACAGAGCATGGCTCGGCGCCTCGGGGTAGCGGGGCAGCGCTGGTGCTGGCCTGCGTTGGGCCTCCGCCGAGCGTGGCTCGGCGCTACCGGTTTACGGGGTAGTCGAGGGCTGCGGGCGGCCGGGGCTGGGTAGCGCCGAGCCGTGCTCGGCGTCGTGTACCGACAGATTGCAGCTTTGCCCATAGCCGCTCGGGGCGTTCCTGCGCAGGATGACGGGGCTGGTCCATTGGGGCCAGCGGGGATCACAGTCCCCACCTGAGCAGTACCGCCCCGCGCTTTGCCCTTGTTTGCAGTCAGGGCAGAGTATGCATCTCCCGCTGATTTCCATGGCGGGCGGTGCGCGGGGATCTTCGGATCCACCGGGCTATTGGGGGGTTATGCTCAGCCGGTACTGTGACCTCGCACCGTCCGCCACCTTGCGCTCCCGCGCAGGTGGCTACCCGGCGTCGCCCAACACCATCCCGGCACCCGGCCACTCGTATCAGCCCATGGCATCATGACGGCATCATCCCAGTGCCGCATTCATGACCATCAAAGGCAAAGCCACGTCCTTGGACATCGCCCACTTGGCCGGGGTATCCCAGCCCACGGTGTCGCGTGCCCTGCGCGGCAGCCCGATGGTCAATGCCGAAACCCGCGAGCGCATCATCGCCATCGCCCGCGAGCTGAACTACAAGGTGGACAAGAACGCCTCCAGCCTGCGCCTGCGCAATGCCGGCACGCTGGCGCTGCTGTTCTTCGAAGACCCCACCACCGACGATTCGCTGATCAATCCATTCTTCCACGCCATGCTGGGTTCGATCACCCGCGCCTGCGCGCTGCACGGCCGCGACCTGCTGGTGTCGTTCCAGCAGCTGTCCACCGATTGGCATACTGATTACGAAGACAGCAACAAGGCCGACGGCATCATCCTGCTCGGCTACGGCGACTACCACGAGTCCCTGACTCGCCTGCAGCGGCTGGTGGAGCAAGGCACGCATTTCGTGCGCTGGGGCGCCGCCCTGCCCGGCCAGCCCGGCGTGTCGATCGGCAGCGACAACTACCAGGGCGGCTTCGACATCACCGCCCATCTGCTCGACCAGGGCTGCACGCGTATCGCCTTCCTGGGCCACGCGTCCAGCCATTACCCGGAGTTCGAAGAGCGTTATCGCGGGCATGTCGCCGCGCTCGAAGCTCGCGGCCTGCTGGCCGATCCGCAGCTGCAGGTCGATGCGATCACCACTGAAGAGTATGGCCAGACCGCCTGCGAAGTACTGCTGGCGCGTGACGTGCCGTTCGATGCGATCTGCGCGGCCAGTGACCTGATCGCCATCGGCGCACTGCGCGCCCTGCGCGAACACGGCCTGCGCGTGCCGCAGGACGTCATGGTCACCGGCTTCGATGACATCCCGCTGGCCGCTTCCGTATCGCCCCCGCTCACCACCGTAGCGCAGGACACCAAGCAGGCGGGTCAACTGCTGGTGGAAAAACTGTTGGCGCTGGTGGCTGGTGAAACCGCCGAGGGGATGAGCATCCCGGTGAAACTGGTGCTGCGCGAATCATCGCAGCAACGCTGAAAGGACTCGCATGACTGCTGAAGAAACACCGCTGAGGGTGGTGATGATCTACGGGTTCTCCGGCGCGTATTCCGGCACGGCGGAGTTCGATTGGAGAGCGCCGGAAGTCGGCGAACGGCATAACTGCATGCTGTTCCTCAGCCAGCCGCGCGAGGAGGATGCGTTCGACGAGGCACTGGTCGAGTGCGCGCGCTTCGGCATGGGCGATATCCAGGATCTGCGCTGCGGCAGGCTCCGGGTGGAGGTGCTGAACACGGACCTCTACCGCGGCTTTGCCTGCTTCTACGAAGAAGCACTGAATAACGGCAGTTCACTGCTGTGGTACCCGCACAAAAAGCCCGACGCCGGGTAACGCGCGTGGCGCGCGTCAGCGCTGGTCCATCGCGCGCGCCCACGCGGCCGAATACAGGAAGATGCAGACCGCGATCGCGGCAGGGGGCAGACCGGCGGCCAGCGTGTACAGCCAGCGGTTGCGCCCCAGCGCCTGTGCGGCCTTGCCAAGGCGGTAGGCCACGACGAGGTTGCACAGCAACAGCGGCAACAGGGCCAGCTCACTCATGAAGCCGAATGCATCCAGTGCCAACCGAGCACCAGCGCGCCCACGTACTGGTAAAGCAGAAGGGTTCCGCCCGACGAGACGTACTTCATTGCCAGCGCGCCGGATTGTGGGGTGGCTGCCATTACGTGAAATCCTTCAGGATCTCGCCCACGCCCGCCGGCGCAATCTCAAAGCCCAGCGTGGTGCCGGGATTGATCACCACGCCGTAGCCGCCCGGTACGCGGCGCAGCACGTCCAGCATCAGCCAGCGGATCTGGTGCGGGGCCTGTTCGGAATGGAAGCCGACGCGCGCCGCATCGGTGAACACGGCCACGTGCAGCACGCCCTGTTTGTCGAACAGCAGCGGATCGAAACCGCTGCCATCGGGAGTGACCAGGCTGCCGGTAAGCAGCACCACCTCGGAGGCGACGAAGGCCTGCATGAAGGCCTTGATCGGCAGTTGGCCGGCCATGGCGGTCTGCAGCAGGGTTTCAATCGGGGTCTGGGGCGGAAGGTCGGTCATGGGGACGCGGTGTTGGGGGGCGGAGCCATTGTACGTGGCGGTGACGGGGGGCGACGGGGCGGACCACGGCGGGCGACGGGGGGCGACGGTCGGACGACGCGTGGGCGACGGGTAGAGTCGAATTCAGTCGGCTGCGTTGAAGAGCAGCCGACTGAAGTCGGCTCTACCGAGTTCCGTGCCGAGTTCCGTGCCGTGGTCCCGTTACAGGTCTCCCGTTATCGGCCGCCCGTTCCTGACGGCCAGCGGCCGTCACTACTTGGCCAGCTTTCGGCTGCGGGCGTGCTGGTCGGACATGGCGCGGTCGAGCTCGGCGCGCAGGGCGTCCTGCTGCACCGGCGCGTCGAGTACGAACACCTTGATGCCATGCGCGGGGACATCGGCTTGCAGGGTGCCGGAAACTTCCACGCTGCCGCCGTCCAGTGCGTCGCGCCAAGTGCCTGGCTGCACGTAGCGAGTCACCTCCATGCGCGCGTTCGCGTCCCCCTTGTTCAACAGCACAAGGGCCGTCTGCTTGATCCCGTCGTACTGCAGCACGCGGAAGAATACCGCCTCATTGCCCTGCAGGCGTTCGTTGACCTGCAGGCCGCGCTGCAGCGCCGGGGTGGCTTCGCGCAGCTTCGCCACGCGCTGCAGCGGGCCGAAAATCGGACTCTGCGGTGCGGCATCTACGCGCGGCTGGCCGAAGTACGCACGGTTCCCCGCGTGCTCGGCGCGGCCGCGCATGAAGCCGGTTTCCGAACCGTAGTACAGCACCGGAATACCGCGCGCGGTGAACAGCCAGTTGTTCGCATCGATGAAGCCCGCATCGCTGGCATCCAGCCGCGGCATGTCGTGGTTGTCGTAGAAGCTCATCAGCTCGTACGGGTTGGCGTACGGTCCACCCAGCAGGTGCAGCGGCTCGGCCAGCGTTTCGAACCCCTTCTGCTTCAAGCCGAACGTCTCCTCCATCGCCCCGCGCGAGGGGAAATCCAGCACACTGACGTTCGCATTCGCCGGCCACGTGTGCTCGGCGATCTTCGCCGCGTCGTAGTCGAACGCTTCGCCGAACATGAACATGCCCGGGTGCTCGGCGCGCACGCGGCGCACGAACTCGTTCCACCATGGGTGCGGCAGCCAGCCGATGGTATCGATGCGCAGTGCATCCACGCCCTGCGCGGTCCACTGCAGGTACGCGCCGACCAGGTAATCCATCACCGCCGGATTGTGTTCGTTGAAATCGCCGAGCTCGGCCAGGTTGCCGTCGAAGATCGAACCCTTGGACGCATCCACCGGCCCGATGGTGTTATAGAACGCGTGCAGCGGGTTGTGCTCCGGATCCAGCTGCTGCGGTGCCCGGTTTTCGTGGTCGGCGATCAGCGTGCCGTCCTTGTCGAAGATCTGCCCGAACTGGGGCTGGCGCACCGGCATCGTCCAGGACGGCGAGCCGTGGTTGCCGACGATATCCAGCACTACTTTCAACTTGGCCGCGTGCAGGCCCTTGGTGAAGTCGGCGAACTGCAGGCCGGCGCTGGGCAGGTGCTCGTCCACCTTGTAGAAATTGGTGCCCCAATAGCCGTGGTAGCCGGTCTTGCCGCGGTCGGTCAGGGTGCTGGTGCAGCTGATCTCTTTGCTGCCGGTGAAAGCCTGGTCCGGATTGTCGACGATGGGGGTGATCCACACCGCGCCGAAGCCCAGGTTGCGGATGTAATCCGCATTGTCCAGCACGCCCTTGAAGTCACCGCCGAGGTATCCGATGTTGCCATCCACCTTGTCCGGGCACGGCACCGGGATATCAAAGGTCGGATGTTTGCCGCCCTGGTCACGGTGGTCGTTGGACGGGTCGCCGTTGACGAAGCGGTCAGTGACCACGAAGTACACCGCATCACTGGCGAACGGCTCGGTGGTGCCCACGTACTCCGGGCGCGGCGCGGCGAGCGCTTGGCCAGCGACCAGGGCGAAACCTACCGCAACAGACAGACGCACACGCATCACACCACCTCCTGACGGGACGGAACACGCAGCACGCACAGGCCGGCCACGAGCAGGCTGCAGCCGCCCAGCACCAGTACCTGCATCGGTTGGCCACCCAGCCACGCACGCAGGGCAAAGCCGAGCGCGCTGGCGGCCACCAGCTGCGGGATCACGATGAAGAAATTGAAGATACCCATGTACACGCCCATCTTCGCCGCCGGCACACTGTCCGACAGCAGGGCATACGGCAGGGACAGGATGGAGGCCCAGGCAAATCCCACGCCCACCATCGACAACAGCAGCCAGTGCGGATCGTCGATGAACATCATCGACACCAGACCGGCACCGCCCAGCCACAGGTTCACCAGGTGGCTCCAGCGCAGGCCGATGGCACGCACCATCAACGGGATCACCAAGGCAGCCAACGCGGCGAATCCGTTGTAGGCACCAAACAGCACGCCCACCCAGTTCGCGCCTTCGTTGTAGGCGGCCGACTGCGGATCGGTGGAGCCGAAATGGGTGCCGGCCACCGCCGCCGTGGTGTAGATCCACATCGCGAACAGCGCGAACCACGAGAAGAACTGCACCCACGCCAGCCGCCGCATGGTGCCCGGCATGTTGCGCAGGTCGTCGACGATGCTCGCCAGCATGTGCGTGCCGGGAAGCAAGCGGGCAATGCCCAGCAGCACGCCGTAAGCCGCACACAGCCCCGCCAGGACGTACAGCATCTTGTCGCCGCCCTGCCAGGCGATCAGTGCCGCCAGAACGCCCCCCACCAGCAGCCACAGCACGATCTGCGCCCATGGCGGCACACCGCGCGCGGCCACCGCGTGCGCGTGTGGGGGCTCGGCATCGGCAAAGCCGGCCAGCTCGGTCGGGGAATATTCGCGCGTGCTCAGCACTGTCCAGGTGATCGCCGCCAGCAGCACCACCGCACCGAAGTAGAACGCATAGCGCACGGTGTCCGGCACTTCGCCCGGCGCGGCGGTATTGGCCACGCCGAAGTGGGCCAGGATGAAGGGCAGGAAGCTGGCCACGATGGCGCCCACCCCGATGAAGAAGCTCTGCATCGCGAACCCGGTGGGGCGCTGGCGCGGTGCCAGCTGGTCACCGACGAAGGCACGGAACGGCTCCATCGACACATTGATGGATGCATCCAGCACCCACAGCGTACCCGCCGCGATCCACAGCGTCGGCGAGTTGGGCATCACCAGCAGGGCCAGCGTGGTGAGCACCGCGCCGATCATGAAGAAGGGGCGGCGACGTCCCCAGCGCGTCCAGGTGCGGTCGGACAGATAACCGACGATCGGCTGCACCAGCAGACCCGTCAATGGCGCAGCGATCCACAGACCGGGCACGGCCTCCATCGACGCGCCCAAGGTTTCGAAGATGCGGCTGGCGTTGGCGTTCTGCAGCGCGAAGCCGAACTGGATACCGAGGAAACCAAAGCACATGTTCCAGATCTGCCAGAACGACAGCTGGGGTTTGTGAGGACGGGCAACAGCGGGACGGCTCATGGGTTGCCCCCTGCCACGGCGGCGATCGGTGCCAGCAGCAACGCCTTGACCTCCGCGTCGTTGAGCACGCCCGCGCGGCCGCCCTTGCCACCGGTGTAGTGCGCGAAATGCTGCAGCGCGCTCATGTTGAAACCGTTCTGCAGCTGGATCGCGCACGTGCCTGCCGGCAGGTCGAATTCGGCGGCGGTGGATTCCTGCACGGCCACGCTGTGCGGCATCACCACCGTGTGGGACTGCGCAGGCTGGCCGGCGCAGGTGACCGCCAGCTGCTTCACCGCGGCGGTGACACCGGTATTGATCGGGCCGTTTGGGTTGTTGAACTGCAGGCGCGCGCGGACGCGTCCGGCAGCGGGCTGCGTCCATGTCCACGTCTGGGCCCCAGGCAGGCGCTGCTGCGGACCGATGCAGGTGGTCGGGCTGTGCAGCGATTCCAGCGCGTTCTGGCGGTGGGTCAGACTGAGGCAGTGCTGCAGGCCGTCATCGGCTATATGCAGCTCGCCATCCGGTACGGCGACCGCGGCACCATCGCGCCACAGCACGTGCTGGGCCGGGACCGCGATGGTCCAGTCGGCGCCCTTCTTTCGCGCGACAGGTGCCGCCGGTGTTGCCGGTGCGTAGGCGGCAGCGGCTGCTGCTGGGCGGTCGGCGGCGATGCGCTGCGTGGGACCCAGCGCGGGGGCCGGCACCAACTGCACGGTGGTGGTGTCACCGCTGCGCTGCACCTTTCCGGCGATCAAGAGCTCACCCTGCAGCGCTTTCGGCTTCAGCAGCACATAGCGCTTGCCATCCATCTGCAGCGTGATCCGGTCACGTGAACCGAACAGCTCCGGCACCAAGGCCACCGGCAGCTTGGGCTGCACCCGGCCATCAGATTCCACGCCGAACACGCCCTGCAGCACCATATCCAGGTACCCCGCGACCGACCATAGCTGGCGCTCGGAGTTGACCACGGGGCCGCTCAGCGCCCCCTCGTCGACGTGGACCTTCTGCGTCAGCAGTTCGTAGTTTTCCATGTTCGAACCGGCCAACGCGGCACCGCGCATCAGCGATTCGATCTCGCGCTGTATCCTTGGTGCATCGTCCAGCACCCGCGCCGCACGCAACGAATACGCACTGACGAACGGCCAGATCGCGCGGTTGTGATAGACGGGCTGGTTACCTTCCTGCGGCCACACCACCGGGCTCCCCGCCGCACTCGCCGGATACGCCGAAAGTGCGCGGCGCGCGCGTTCGGTTGGCAGCACGCCAGCCAGGACACCCAGCGACGTGGCCAGCAGGTCGTGCTTCGCATAGGGCACCGGATGCGCGGCCTCGCCGATGTAGCTCATGTACTGGCCGGCGTCTTCGCGCCAGAAACGTGCATCGATCTGCGGTGCCAGCGCATCGGCCCAGGCCTTGTACTGCGCCGCGCGGGTGCCATCACCGTGCTGGCCCGCCAGCTGCTCACCCAGCCGCAGGGCCTGGTAATGCAGCACATTGGTGGACAGCGCGAAGGAGTCGCCGATGAAGCGCACATCCTCCCGGGTCCAGTCGGGATAGGTCTGCTCGCGCCAGTCCAGGAATGACGTCTCGCCACGGTACAGGCCGATGCGGGCGTCGAACACCATCGCACGGTCCTGTGCCAGCGTGCCCTGCAGCGCCTGCCAGACCTGTTCGGCAAAGCCTTTGTCATCCAGCAGATGACGTGCGGCCAGGAACCACACCACCCGGTCGCTGCTGATCGGCCAGCTGCCACCGGAGCCGGTGTCCTGCGCTACGAACAGGCCGGCCGTATGGCCATCGCGTGCTTCGGACAATTTGAACTGCAGCGACTGTCGGGTGCGCTGCGGATCCAGCCGCGCCAGCGCCAGGTCGGCGGCGAAGCTGACATCGCGGGTCCATACGTAGGGCCAGTTGGCACCGGTCTTGAAGCAGTCGCACGGCACCGGCCGGCCTTCGTCGAAGGACGGATCGCGGATCGCCTCCACGCGGTCCTGGTCCATGTCCTGCTGCGCAAGCGCGAACAGGGCATCGAATATCGGGCTGGCGGTGTCGCTGCGCATCGGCTGCGCGGCAACGCGCACCTCGCGATCCGGCGTGTGCAGCACGAAGCCGCCACCGGCCACGGATTCGGCATGCGCCTTGCGGCCGTCGAATTCCAGGTCGGCCGCATGCGCGGCCGAACCCAGCGTCGTCGCGATGGCGACGGTCAGGCAGATCATCTTCAGCATCGAAGCGGACGACCGGCTTGCGCCTGTCACCCTCCCTCCCTCTTTGCATGTTGTAGGTCCCTGCCTGCCAAGCGGCCGACGGGGGCGCAACGCCTCCCTCAAGGCATCGTGCAGACATGGTAGACGGCGTTCGCAGGGCACGCCCCGCCTGCATACGTATTCATGACGCGGGCTGCCAGGCGCCCCTGACGGCTGGGCTATGGTCGGCGCAGTTCCTGCATTGCCCTGGGAGGGGAGATGTCACTGTTTTCGTTGTTGCTGCGTGGCCGAACCGCGCCTTGGCTGGGCATGGCCCTGCTGCTCGCCAGCCCGGTGCTGCTGGCTGCCACCCTGCCATCGGCCAGCGTGGAATCGCCTGCAAAGATCCTGAAAGTGACGCTGCAGGTGGATGGCGGCACCGCCCGCTACCAGGTGGAGCGACTCGGCGATGCCGTGGTGGAGGGGTCCAAGCTCGGCTTCGAGCTGCGGGATGGCCGGCTGGACCGCGACTTCGAGATCATCGGCAGCAGTACCCGCGCCTTCGATGAAACCTGGGAGCAGCCGTGGGGCGAGCGCCGCGTCACCCGCAACCACTACAACGAACTCACCGTATCGCTGCGCCAGACCGCCGGTGACAAGCGTCGGCTGGACGTGGTCTTCCGCGTCTATGACGACGGCGTTGGCTTCCGCTACGTGTTCCCGCAGCAGCCGGGAATGGCCGAGGCGATCATCGACGAAGAGCTGACCGAGTTCGCCATCGCCCAGCCGTCCACGGCCTGGTGGATCCCGGCCGGCGAGCCGATCCACTATGAGTACCTGTATGCGCGCACGCCACTGCAGGAAGTGCCGCTGGCACACACGCCGATCACCCTGCGCAGCCACTCCGGCCTGCACGTGGCCATCCACGAGGCAGCGCTGGTGGACTACGCCGGCATGTGGCTGCGGCGCACCGACGGCCAGCGCCTGCGCGCACAGCTTTCTCCATCGGCAGAGGGCTGGAAGGTCCGCCGCACCCTGCCCTTCAGCACGCCGTGGCGCACCCTGCAGATCGCTGACCGCGCCGGCGGGCTGGTGGAATCGGACCTGATCCTCAACCTCAATGAGCCCAATGCACTGGGTGATGTGAGCTGGGTCAAGCCGTCGAAGTACCTGGGCGTGTGGTGGTCGATGCACCTGGACGAAGAAAGCTGGGCCACTGGCCCGCGCCATGCCGCCACGACTGCGAAGACGAAGAAGGTGATTGATTTCGCCGCCGCCAGCGGCTTCCGCGGCGTGCTGGTGGAAGGCTGGAATCCCGGCTGGGACGGCCACTGGGTGGGCAACGGCTACGACTTCGACTTCACCCGCGCCACCCCGGATTTCGACATTGAAGCGCTGTCCGCCTACGGCGCACAGAAGGGCGTGCACCTGGTCGGCCACCACGAAACCGGCTGCGCCATCGAACACTATGAGGACCAGTTGGGCGCGGCGCTGGACCTCTATGCGCGCTTGGGCGTGGATTCTTTCAAGACCGGGTATGTCTGCGACGACGGCCAGGTGGACCGGCGCAACCCGGCCGGTGGCCCGCTGCTGCGCGAGTGGCACGACGGCCAGTTCATGGCCCGCCACCATCTGAAGGTAGTGCAGGAAGCGGCCGCGCGCCGACTGTCAGTGAACCCGCACGAGCCGATCAAAGACACTGGCCTGCGCCGTACTTATCCGAACTGGATATCCCGCGAAGGCGCGCGCGGCATGGAATACAACGCCTGGGGTCAGCCGCCCAATCCCCCGGAGCATGAGGTCAACCTGGTGTTCACCCGCATGCTGGCCGGGCCGATGGACTACACCCCCGGCATCCTGTCGTTGAAGGGACGCAACGGCCAGGCGATTCCCAGCACCCTCGCCCGCCAACTGGCGCTGTATGTGGTGCTGTACAGCCCGATCCAGATGGCTGCCGATCTGCCGGAGCACTATCTGCAGCACCGCGAAGCGTTCCAGTTCATCAAGGACGTCGCGGTGGACTGGGAACAGAGCCGCGTGCTGGACGGCGAGGTCGGCGACTTCGTCACCATCGTGCGCCGCGACCGCAACAGCCGTGACTGGTTCCTGGGCAGCATCACCGATGAACACGGCCGCGTGCTGCCGGTGTCGCTGGGCTTCCTGGAGCCGGGTGTGCGCTACCGCGCGGAGATCTATCGCGATGGCGACGGTGCGGATTTCCGCAGCACTCCTTTTGCATTCGCGCGCGAAACCCGCGAGGTCACCAGCGCCGACCAGCTCACCTTGACCCTCGGCCCCGGCGGCGGCCAGGCAATCCGCTTCATTCCGCTATGAAGGGCCACGCGCTGACGGCCAGCGGCCGTCACTACCCACACCCCGTCGCCGTCATCACCAACATGTAATCGCTTACACCGCCTGCAACTGCATTGAATACGTATGCAGGCTGATTCCACTACCCGGCGCGCTGCATACCATAGCGACGCAGTCAGCGGCCACCGTGCCGCGACCCGTATCGGCCGTGCCGGCGCGGACCACAACTAGATTCGGCAACATTGCCTGGGAGGGGAAATGTCGAACCACAAGCGCAACACGCTGTCATTGGCGCTGGCCGTCGCACTGTCACCGGTACTCGCATTCGCGCAGTCCACCACGTCCACCACCGCCGGCCAGACCGGTGCGTCAGCGACGAACCTGGACGCGGTGCAGGTCACCGGCATCCGCCGCGGCATCGAGAACGCCATCGCCGCAAAGCAGGACGCCACCTCGGTGGTGGAAGTGATCTCCGCCGAAGACATCGGCAAGCTGCCTGATGTCAGCATCGCCGAATCGCTCGCCCGCCTGCCGGGCCTGGCCGCCCAGCGTGTGGCTGGCCGTGCGCAGGTGATCAGCGTGCGCGGCCTGTCGCCCGACTTCGCCACCACCCTGCTCAATGGCCGCGAAGTGGTCAGCACCGGCGACAACCGCAGCGTGGAGTTCGACCAGTATCCGTCCGAGCTGGTCAACGGCGTGACCGTCTACAAGACCCCGGATGCGGCACTCGTCGGCCAGGGCCTGTCGGGCACCATCGACATGCAGACCGCGCGTCCCTTGAGTTTCCCGGACCGCGTGATCGCGGTGAGCGGGCGCTACCAGAAGAGCTCGCTGGGCGATGCCGCTGGCGTGGATGAGTTCGGCAACCGCTTCAGCGCGAGCTACATCGACCAGTTCCTCGACAAGACCCTGGGTATTGCCATCGGCTACGCGCACAGCGATATGCCCATCCAGGAAAACCAGGTCGGCCTGTACGAGCCGTGGACCACCGAGAACACCGACAACGGCAACCGCCCGGGCCTGGCACCCGGCGTGGCCTTCAGCGACGGCATCAAGGCGCTGCGCCGCACCGGCAACAACAAGCGCGACGGGCTGATGGCCACCGTCCAGTTCCGCCCATCCAACAGCTGGACCAGCACCTTCGATGCGTTCCACACCGAAGCCGAGCAGATCGATACGGCCAACCAGTTCGAGGTCAACCTCAGCAACTTCAATGGCGGTTACACGCCAGGCCTGCTGATCAGCAATCCGCAGGTGAATGCCGACGGCACCTTCGCGGGCGGCACGGCCAGTGGTGTCTATCCGCTGGTGCGCGGCATGTACAACAAGCGCGAAGACAAGATCGATGCGTTCGGCTGGAACAACGAGTTCACCTTCGGCAATGGCGTCAAGCTGGTGGCTGATGTGAACTACTCCAAGGCCACCCGCGATGAGCTGAACCTGGAAAACAACCTGCAGCTGACCCCGATGCCGCAGCTGGATACCATCGGCCTGGTGGTGAACCCGAACGGCTTCTCGCAGATCACCCCGGGCCTGGACTATTCCAACCCCGATGCGCTGTTCCTGACCAACACCATCTACGGCTCCGGCTACGGCAAGGTGCCCACGGTGGAAGACCGCCTGAAGGGCGCACGCGTCGCCCTGACGCTGCCCGCGCCGGAAGCGCTTTCCCCGGTATTCGCTGACTTCGATATCGGCGTCAACTACGCCGATCGCCAGAAGGACAAGACCCAGGCCGAGGGCAACATCCTGCTGGGGGCACAGGGGGATGCGAACATCGCCGCCGACCTGCAGCGTGACCGGGTCAACCTGGGCTTTGCCGGCATCGGCTATATCCCGGCCTGGAACGTTCCGGCGGCCGTGTCGCGCTACATGGTGTTCAATCCGGTCACCGACCTGGATTATCTGATCCCGAAGTCGTGGACGGTGCAGGAGAAAATCACCACCGCGTGGCTGCGCGCCAACATCAATACCGATATCGGCGTGGTGGGCGTGCGTGGCAACATCGGCGTGCAGATGCAGAATGCCGACCAGAGCTCGCAGTCGAACTACTTCGACCGCTCGCGTCCCGCTGGCCAGAACGTGCTGCCGATCGACGCCGGCAAGACCTACAACGATTGGCTGCCGAGCTTGAACCTGGCCTTCATGTTCCCGCACCAGCAGACCCTGCGTTTCGCTGCTGCCAAGCAGGTAGCGCGTCCGCGCGTGGACCAGATGCGCGCCGGCCTGGAGTTCGGCGTGGACACCGCCACTGGCCGTCCGGGTGGCAGCGGCGGCAATCCGCTGCTGGATCCGTGGCGTGCCACCGCGTTCGACCTGTCCTACGAAAAGTACTTCGCCGAGCGCGCCTACGTGGCCGCCGCCGTTTTCTATAAAGACTTGAAGAGCTACGTGTACACGCAGTCGGTGGATGACTATGACTTCTCCGACCTGCTGGCCAGCTATGTGCCGCCGCCGGGCATGGTGTCGCCGGTGCTGCAGACCGGCACGTTCTCCTCGCCGCAGAACGGCAAGGGCGGCACGCTGCGCGGCCTGGAACTGACTGCCTCGCTGCCGCTGGACATGTTCACCGAATCGCTGCGCGGCTTCGGCGTGCAGGCCAGTGCTACCTTCAATGACAGCGACATCGAGATCCTGGATCCGGAAAGCGCCTCCAGCGTCGGCAGCGACCCCATTGCCCTGCCCGGCCTGTCCGACCGCGTGTACAACTTCACCGCGTACTTCGAGCGTAATGGGTTCGAGGCACGCGTCAGCCAGCGTCGCCGGTCGGACTTCATCGGTGAGATCGGCAACTTCAACGGCAACCGCACGCTGCGCTACGTAGTCGGCGAGAACGTGACCGACGCGCAGGTCAGCTATACCTTCAGCGACAGCAGCACGATGGCCGGCCTGACGCTGCTGCTGCAGGGGACGAACCTGACCAACGAGCCGTACCGCACCTATGCCGGTACGACGGACCGGCCGCTGGAGTATGTGGAATGGGGCCGCACCTACATGCTGGGCGTGAACTACAAGTTCTGATCCGACCAGCGTAGAAACCTGCGGACAGGGCGCCACGATCTCGTGGCGCCCTTTTTCGCGTCAGTCGCAGATGAAGCCCAGCCTGCCGTTGCAGTTCCTCAGCTTCGGCAGCTCATGCAGCCGGATCTGTTCGCGATTGTTCTGCTCGCTTCCATCCGAGCGTGTGCAAGTTGCAGCGATGAAGCAGAAGTTGGGCTTATGGAACTTGGTGCGAAACAATGTGCACCCGTTCGCTGCCGCTTCTGACTCCTGGAAGGCGGCCTGGCATGCGGCATCACTGCTGCGCCCGGTTGGATCTCCCTCCGCGACATGCTGGGCGAAGACCGCCCCCGATACCACCACCGACAGCAATCCGATAAGCGTCGCGAATTTTTTCTGCATGACACATCCTCGATGAACAGCGTTTGGGGATGGACAGGATGCTTTCTCGTCACAAGCGCGTCTGCAGGAAAAACCCGCTAGGAACACCGGAATTTCAGCCCACATGGGCCTCGATGATTAGTAGTTCTGAGCTATCAAAGCGTTGAAACAAGAGGGCCCGCTGCCAGCGCAGCGGGCCCTCTTGGTTGAGTCAACCCGGGCAGCCCGCGACCAACTCGCCGTCCTTGTTCCACCAAAAAAGGGACGTCGCTTTTTACAGCGACGTCCCTCAAGTACCACCAACGGAGAAATCGTTCAGCCGATGCGTCGGCCGCAGAACACCGAGTGCGCGGGCAGCACCAGCTCGGTGCCATCGGTCATCCCCGCATCCGGCCCAGGGATCGCTACAGCCTGCCACAGGCCAGCGGGCAGCGCATGACGCACCGATACCCCCGAGAGGTTGAAGGCCAGCAGCAGCTGCTCATCGGCGAGGGTGCGCTGGAACAACAGGACCGGCTCGGCCGATTCAAGGAAGCTGATTGCGCCATGCAGCAGCACAGGCTGTGTCTTCCGCCAGGCGAGGAATGCGCGGAAGGCGGAGAGTACCGAGGCCGGGTCTTTCTCCTGGGTCGCCACGGAAACTTCCCGGTGTGCTTCTGGAATTGGCAGCCACGGGGTGCCCGTAGTGAAACCCGCCCGAGGATCGTCGTTCCAGGGCAGGGGCGTGCGGCAGCCATCACGTCCCTTGAAGTTCGGCCAGAACGTGATGCCATACGGGTCCTGCAGCGCCTCGAAGGGCACGTCCGCTTCGCCCAGGCCCAACTCTTCGCCCTGGTACAGGCAGATGGACCCGCGCAGCGAACACAGCATGGCCACCAGCATCCGCGCGAGGCGAGGATCGGCCGGATGGCCACCCCAGCGGGTCACCGCACGCTCGACGTCATGGTTGGAGATCGCCCAGCACGGCCAGCCCTCGGTCATCGCCGCTTCGAGGCGTGACACGGTTTCGCGGATATACGCTGCGCTGTAATCCTGTACCAGCAGTTCGAAGCTGTAGCCCATGTGCAGGCGGGTGTCGGTGGTGTATTCGGCGGTGGTAGCCAGCGAATCCTCAGACGATATCTCACCCAGGCTGACAGCCCCCGGATACTGGTCGAGCAGTGCGCGCAGGTCTTCCAGGAACGGCAGGTTCTCCGGCTGCGTATTGTTGAAATAGTGGTACTGGTAGGCGTACGGATTATCCGGACTGAAGCCACGCCCCACGCGTTTCTCCACCGGCTTGGGCGGGTTGTCACGCAACTGCGTGTCGTGGAAGCAGAAGTTGATCGCATCCAGGCGGAATCCGTCCACGCCGCGGTCCAGCCAGTAGCGGACATTCTCCAGCGTCGCATTCTGCACCTGCGGGTTGTGGAAATTGAGGTCCGGCTGCTCGGCGAAGAAATTGTGCAGGTAGTACTGCTGGCGCCGGGGTTCCCACTGCCACGCAACGCCGCCGAACAGCGACATCCAGTTGTTCGGTGGCGTGCCGTCTTCGCGCGGATCCACCCACACATACCAGTCCGCCTTCGGATTGCTGCGGTCCTGGCGGCTCTCCTGGAACCAGTCGTGTTCGCTGGAGGTATGGCTGAGGACCTGGTCGATCATGACCTTCAGCCCCAGCGCATGCGCCTTGGCCAGCAATCGGTCGAAGTCGTCCAGCGTGCCGAACAAGGGATCGACGTCGCGGTAGTCGGCAATGTCGTAGCCGAAATCCGCCATCGGTGACTTGAAGAACGGTGACACCCAGATCGCATCCACGCCCAGCGAGGCGATGTAGTCCAGGCGCTCGATGATGCCGGGCAGGTCGCCCACACCGTCACCGTTGGCATCGAGGAAACTCCGCGGGTAGATCTGATAGATCACGGCGCCGCGCCACCATGGCGTATTGGACATCTGGCCCCCCTCCGGGCTCTGTGGGCCAGCGCAGGGACGCGGGCCGGAATGCATCGGTGGAAGCTTAGCGGCGAGGGCCATGACAGGGGGCTGCCTGCATACGTATTCACGGCAAAGGCGGCCGGCCACTGCGCCGCACTCTCCACTCGCCGCGCCCATCCTGTCCTCATGCGCCCGAATTCACGGCCAGCGCCTATAATTGGCAGCGAGCCTTGAAGCCAGACCGCATGACCATTCTCGAAGACACCCGTGCCGCCCTGGGCTTGCCCCAGATCCAGTCGCTTGCTGCCGCCGACATGGCCGCCGTCGATGCCCTGATCCGGCGCCGGCTTTCTTCCGATGTGGTGCTGATCAACCAGATCGCCGACCACATCATCTCGGCCGGCGGCAAACGCCTGCGGCCGATGCTGGTGATGTTGGCCGGCCACGCGGTGGGCGGTTCGGGGCCGGAGCACCACCAGTTGGCGGCGATCATCGAGTTCATCCACACATCCACCCTGCTGCACGACGACGTGGTGGACGAATCCAGTCTTCGGCGTGGTCGCAGCACGGCAAACGCCTTGTGGGGCAACGCGCCGAGCGTGCTGGTGGGTGACTTCCTGTATTCGCGCAGCTTCCAGCTGATGGTGGAACTGGACCGGATGCCGGTCATGCAGATCCTGGCCGACACCACCAACCGCATCGCCGAAGGCGAAGTGCTGCAGCTGCTGCACGTCCACAACCCCGATACCGACGAAGCCGCCTACCTGCGGGTGATCGAGCGCAAGACGGCGGTGCTGTTCGCTGCGGGCACGCGTCTGGGCGCCCTCGCCAGCGGCGTTGACGCGGCCACCCAGCAGGCGCTGTACGACTACGGCATGAATCTCGGCTATGCCTTCCAGATTGCCGACGACGTGCTGGACTATTCGGCCAATGCGGATGAGCTGGGCAAGAACCTGGGCGACGACCTGGCCGAAGGCAAGGCCACCCTGCCGCTGATCCATGCCATGGCCCATTCCGACGAAAGCACCCGCCAGCGCCTGCGCAGCATCGTGCAGGATGGCGATGCCTCGGCGATGCCGGAGGTGCTGGCCGCCATCCACGCCACCGGCGGACTCGACTACAGCCGCGCCCGTGCCGAGGAATACGCCGCCGCCGCCGAGCGCGCCCTTGACGGCCTGGCCGACAACGACGCCGTCGCCGCCCTGCGCGGCCTGGCCCGCTACGCCGTACAGCGCAGCCACTGACCTAACCGATTGCGCCGCCCCATGGTTGGCGAGCGCAGCGGAGAACGCGTGGTCGCCAGCATCCCGCCGAGCATGGCTCGGCGCTACCAGGGCAGCCCCGGTCATCCGTAGCGCCGACCCATGGTCGGCGAGCGCAGCGGCGAGCGCGTGGTCGCCAGCATTCCGCCGAGCAGGGCTCGGCGCTACCACGGCAGCCCCGTAGCGCCGACCCATGGTCGGCGAGCGCAGCGGCGAACGCGTGGTCGCAAGCATTCCGCCGAGCATGGCTCGGCGCTACCGCGGCAGCACCCGGTCATCCGTAGCGCCGACCCATGGTCGGCGAGCGCAGCGAAGAACGCGTGGTCGCCAGCATCCCGCCGGGCATGGCTCGGCGCTACCACGGCAGCCCCGTAGCGCCGACCCATGGTCGGCGAGCGCAGCGGCGGGCGCGTGGTCGCCAGCATCCCGCCGGGCATGGCTCGGCGCTACCACGGCAGCCCCCGTAGCGCCGACCCATGGTCGGCGAGCGCAGCGGCGGGCGCGTAGTCGCCAGCATCCCGCCACCGCGCTCCTTCTTACAGGCCGATGCCGGGAATGGCGCTGATCAGGTCCGGATCGAAGCCGGCCAACTCCGCGAAGTGGCGGCCGCGGGCGACATAGTCGCGGTAGGCGCCGAAGCTGGGGGCACCTGGCGACAGCAGCACGACACCGCCCTCGCTGCCCAGCGCGTTGCGCGCCTGCTCCATTGCGTCCGCCAGATCCCGCGCGGCGTGCAGGCCGAATCGTCCTGCCTCGGACAGGGGCTGCAGCAGTGCATTGATGCGCGGGCCGTTGCTGCCCATCGTGACGACCGCCAGCGGAGGCTGGCCTTCCGCCATGTGGTGCACGAAATCACGCCAGTCCAGTCCGCGGTCATGACCTCCCACCAGCAGGGCAATGCGCTGCCCGGCGAAACACTCGAGCGCCGCCAGGCTGGCGTGCGGCGTGGTGCTGATCGAATCGTTGATGTAGACGATGCCGTCGCGCGCGCCGATCCGCTGCAGTCGGTTCGGCAGCGGCTGGAACGTCTCCACCGCAGGGGCCAGCGCCACGGCATCCAGACCGAGTGCTTCCAGCGCAGCCAGCACCGCGCACAGGTTGCCGCGGTTATGGCGTCCCGGCAGCGGCGTACGCGCGGTATCAAACACCGCCTGCGGCCCGCGATGGATGACGTCGCCGCGCATGTGCCAACCCGCCGGCTGGTTGAACCAGACCACCTCGCTGCCCGGCAGTGACAATGCCGCAAGATGCGGATCGGCTGCGTTGAGCACGGCAATGCGGGGTGCGCCCTCCGTCACCAGCGTCAACTTGTCGTCGATGTAGCGCTGTTCACTGCCGTGCCAGTCCAGATGCTCCGGGAACAGGTTCAGCACCACCGCGACCTGCGGGTGTGCGCCACTGCGCGCCACCTCACCCGTCTGATAGCTGGACAGCTCAACCGCCCAGTAGTCCGGCGCGGGATGCGGCTCCAGCACTTCCAGCAGGGGCAGGCCGATATTGCCGACCAGCCCGGTGCGATGACCCGCTGCGCGCAGCAGGTGCGCCAGCAGGGACGTGGTGGTGCTCTTGCCCTTGGTGCCGGTCACACAGATCGTGTTGTGCACCGTGCCGTCGGCTGCCGCGTGTTCGGCAAACCACAAGGCCGTGCCGCCGATGAACTGCGTGCCCTGCGCGGCTGCGGCCTGCGCCACCGGCAGGTACGGGCTGATGCCCGGCGACTTGATCACCACCTCGAAGTGGGCCAATGCGCTGGCGGTCGGCTCGCCACGCACGTCCAGCACATCGCGGGCTTCGGCACGTGCCGCGTCGATCTCGCTTTCAGGGCAGAACAGGGTCAGGGGCAGCGCCGGCAGCCGTGCGCGCAGGACGGCAAACGCCGCGCGCCCCTCGCGCCCCCATCCCCACAACGCGACTCGTTTGCCTTCAAGCTGTGAAATCTGCACGCACGTGCTCCCACAGTGCCGCGGGAATACGGTGCTCGCCCTGCAGCTCCAACAGCGGCTCCAGCGCCAGCTCGCTGGCATCCAGCTGCGGCAGGATCTCGTTGCAGAAGCGCTTCACCAGCGCATCTTCCTTCCAGTCCGCGCGGGTCGCCAGCGTCGCCATGGCGGCGCGCGATTCGGTGCCCTCGCCCACGCACTCGAAGGGTTTGTGGTCCTGGAATTCCAGCAGCGCGTCGAAACCGCCCGCCTGGTCGAGATCGTCCAGCAGATTGCGCCCGAAGATGCGCACCAGCCGCGCCTTGGACATGAACGGTGCAAGCGCCAGGAAGACGAAGTGGCATTTCGGGCAGACTCCGCACCAGCGGTTCACCGGCCGCTCGCCGAGTATGTGGAAGTTGCGGTTGCAGCTGGAGAAATGCGCGTCGTAGAAATCGGTCTTGGTGAACTGCCGTGCGACCGCCAGCTCGGACATCGGGCGCAGCAGCGAGTAGTACTGCAGGTCGGCGGCGACGTAGCGCTGCACGTGGTTGCCAAACGCCTGCTCGAACGCCCAGCCCTTCGACCACTGGTGGTTGACCTCGCCCGTGCCCGGAATCTGGCTGCCATAGCTGGCCGACCGCTCGTTGGAGAAGACCACCTGGTCGGCGCCCTGCAACAGGGCCGCCAGCACCATGATCGCCGAGTTCACCGCAGTGACGGGAATATGCCCGTTCCACGCGCCCTGGCGATTGAGTTCGAACAGCTCAGGTGCCAGTGCGCGACCCAGGTTCAAGGTCGGCAGGCCCGTGCGCTCTGCGCAGGCGCGGATCAGCTGCGAGCCCCCGATCCAGGTCACCGTTTCCTCGATGCCGGCACGGCGCAGCGCTTCGATGCTGACCAGCGAATCCTTACCGCCCCCAATCGCGACCAGCGCATGGGAACGCAGCCCCAGCGTCGGGGCGGCGACCTGTTCACCGTGCACGGGCAGGCGGAAACGCCCCCGCAGATCCAGTCCGTTGCGGTAGGCGAACTCACCCAACCCGTTCAGGTAGACGGTCTCCACCAGCGCCGCCGTGGCGGCGTCGATGCGGTAACCGTCGATGGTCACGGTGTCCGGCACTGCGGCCTTGTAGTAGCTGACGCCGGCGATCAGGTGCAGCAACTGCAGCGCGCGTTGTACCGCCGCGGCACGCTCGGGCTCCAGCACGAAGGGCGCGCCAGGCACGGTGATGGTCTCCACCATCTCCGGCCCCTGGTCGAAGGCATAGACCAGGCGGGCCACGCCGGTATCGACGGCGAAATCGCAGCGTACGAAACGGAAGCAGGCAACCTGATGTTTATCGAAAGCAGTCATTTTTTATCCGGGTGGGGCACGTGACGCGCAGACGCGCGGACGGTGTCGGCAAGCAGTCGCGCACGATTCATTCCAGTACGTCCTCGTGCGGCAGCTCGCGCTGGTTGTAGGTACTGGCCATGACGTACCCGTAGGCGCCGGTGTCGGCCACCAGCATCACATCATCCGGCGCGGTGGACACGGGCAGCTTGCGGCGCTTGCCAAAGACATCGCTGGACTCGCAGATCGGGCCCACGACATCGAATACCGCCTCGGCGTAGCCCCCCTGGCGGCTCAGGTTTTCGATGTCGTGCCACGCGTCGTACAGCGCAGGGCGGATCAGGGTGTTCATGCCCGCATCGAGTCCTACCCGGCGCACGCCGTCCTTCTCCACCACCTGCGTGGTGCGGGTCAGCAACACGCCCGATTCGGCCACCAGGTAACGGCCCGGCTCGATCGCCAGCCGGAATGCGGGATGCACGGCCTTGACCTCGGCCAGGCCGACGGCCCACGCCTCCAGGTCGAAGGGCTCGTCCTCTTCGCTGTACGGAATCGGCATGCCGCCACCGATATCGATGGTCTGCACCGTGCCGATGCGGCGCGCAAAGCCAGCCAGCTCGTCGCACATCAGGCGCCAGTGCTGGGCCGTCTCCACGCCACTGCCCAGGTGCGCATGCAGGCCGACCACGCTGGTGCCCAGCTCGGTCGCTACGCGGACGAACTCATCCACGCGCGACATCGGCAGGCCGAACTTCGATTCCTTGCCGCCGGTACGTACCTTGGCGTGGTGGCCCTCGCCACGGCCCAGGTCGACGCGCAGCCACAGTTCGCGGTTGCGGAACAGGTCGGGCCAGCGCTGCAGAGCCTCCACGTTGTCCACGGTCACGGTGACCCCGCGGGCGAAACCAGCTTCGTACTCGCTGCGCGGGCAGAAACTCGGGGTAAACAGCACGCGCTTGGGCGACAGGTCGGGCAGGACGTTGAAGACGTGCGTCAGTTCGCCCTGCGACACGCACTCCAGGCCGAAGCCCTCGGCTTCCAGTGTCTGCAGGATCGCCGGATGGCTGTTGGCCTTGATCGCGTAATAACGCTGGTCGATCGGGGTGATCGCCGCCAGCGCGCGGGCGCGGGCACGCACGGTGGGCAGGTGGTAAACGTAGCGCGGGGTGCCAGCCTCGGCCAGCTGCAGCAACTGCGCGCGATGCCCCCGCCACCACGGCGTGCCACGCGGGCGCACGGTGCCGGCGATCTCACGCCAGCGCGGTCCGAACACGGCGGTTTCTTCCACCGGCATGGCACCACTGTCGATCAGTTCGGCATGCAGAATCGGCAGCAGGCCGTCCGCGTCGGTCTCATCGATCACGAAGGTCAGGTTGAGGTCGTTGGACGACTGCGAAATCATGTGTACACGCTCGCGCCCGAACGTCGCCCAGACATCGGACAGCTTGTGCAGCAACGAACGCATGCCGCGGCCCACCAGCGTGATCGCCGCGCACGGCACGATGATCTTGACCTTGCAGATCTGCGACAGGTCCGCCGACAGCGCCGACAGCACATCGGTGTTGACCAGGTTCTCGGACGGGTCCAGCGAGACGGTGACGTTGGTTTCCGCCGACCCGATCAGGTCAACGGACAGCCCATGCTTCTTGAACAGCCCGAACACATCCGCCAGGAAGCCGACCTGCTGCCACATGCCGATGCCTTCCATCGACACCAGCACGATGCCGTTGCGGCGGCTGATCGCCTTGACGCCCGGCACCGGTGCGGCATCACCGTCGATGCTGGTACCCGGCAGCTCGGGACGTTCGGTGTCCAGGATCGCCATCGGCACGCCGGCGTCGCGACACGGCTTGATCGAGCGCGGGTGCAGCACCTTGGCGCCGGTGGTCGCGATTTCCTGCGCTTCGTAATAGTCCAGACGCGTCAGTAGACGCGCATCCGGCACATCCTTCGGGTTGGCGCTGAACATACCCGGCACGTCGGTCCAGATCTCCACCCGGCTGGCGCCCAGCAAAGCGCCGAAGTAAGCGGCCGAGGTATCCGAGCCACCGCGCCCCAGGATCGCGGTACCGCCGTCGGCATGCCGCGAGATGAAGCCCTGGGTGATCAGCAGGCGCGTTGGCTGCGCGCGGAAGCGCTGCGCCCAGTCCGCATTGGACTTCCACTCGCAGTTGACCGAAAGCCGCTGCGACCACGTGCTCTGGTTGGGCTGCGGCGGCAGTGCATCCAGCCACTCGCGAGCATCCATCCAGCCCATGTCCAGGCCGTTCTGGCGCAGGTAGGCGGCACCGATGCTGGAGGAGAGCAATTCGCCCTGCCCCAGTACCTCGGCCTGCCAGTCCAGCGTCCGCTCGCCGGCACGGGCATCGTCCAGCAGTGCCTGCAGGGCGCTGAGGCGTTCCGCCAGCACCGCACGTTCCAGGCCCAGTTCGTCCAGGAAGGCCTGGTGGCGTTCGACCAGCGCCGCCACGCGGTCGCGGCTGTCGGCCGCGCCATCGGCAATGGCGGTCAGCTCGTTGGTGACCCCGGACAGCGCCGAGACCACCACCAGGACGCGCGCGCCGGTTTCTTCCGCGCGTTTCTTCGCCAGTTTCCCGATCGTGTCCCAGCGATGGCGACGCGACACCGAGGTGCCGCCGAACTTGAGGACGATCCAGCGATCGACAGGAGAAGAAACAGGCATGGAAGTATTCTGGTCTAGGTGGGGAGCCCGCTCGCAGGGAGCGGAACCCCCGATTCTAAGCCCAAGAGACCGCCGATGACCGCTCACCGCTACCTCCAGCTCGATGTCTTCGCCCCGCAGCCCGGCACCGGCAACCCGCTCGGCGTGGTGTTTGACGCCGACCGGCTGACCACCGACGCCATGCAGGCACTGGCCGCGTGGCTGAACCTGTCCGAGACGGTGTTCTTCGTAACGCCGACCGTACCTGGGGCGGACTACCACATCCGCATCTTCACGCCTGGCAGTGAGCTGGCGTTCGCCGGCCACCCCAGCGTGGGCGCGGCATGGGCCGCGGTGACCAGCGGCTTGGCGAGCCCCCGCGAGGGACATCTGCTGCAGCAATGTGCCGCCGGCCTGCTGCCGGTGCGCGTGACCGGCGCGTCCGAAGCGCCTGTGATCCACCTCGCCAGCCCGCCGGCCCGCGCATGTTCGGTCGCGGCGGGAACGCTTCCGCAGACGCTGCAGGCAGTGGCCGGGCCTGACGCTCAGCCCGAACTGTGGGACAACGGACCGCGTTGGTGGCTGCTGGCAGCGCGCGACGCGGCCAGCGTCCGCGCTCTGCGACCGGACATGGCGGCGCTGCGTGACTGGACCAACGAAACCGCCGCGACGGGCGTGGCCGTGTTCGCGCCTGAGGCGTGCGACGGCCACGACCTGGTGGTGCGTGCCTTCTGCCCAGGCGATGCGGTGAACGTGCCTGAAGATCCGGTCACCGGCAGTGCCAACGCCTTGATCGCCAGCGTGCTCGCCCAGCGCGGCCAGCTACCCGGCCAGGACGGGCGTTACATCGCCAGCCAGGGCCGCGAGGTCGGCCGCGACGGTCGTGTCCACCTGCATGTCGACAGCACCGGTGTCGCCTGGATCGGGGGCCACGTGCAGCCGATCATCGACGGCACGGTGCACTGGTAAGCTGCGCGGCCACCCCATGGAGCGTTGCCGATGACCACCCGCCGATTCCTGCAGATGGATGTCTTCTCCACCGGTGCCGGAACGGGAAATCCGCTGGCCGTGGTCCTCGATGCCGAGGGCCTGGATGACGCGGCCATGCAGGCCATCGCCCGCTGGACCCGGTTGCCGGAAACCACCTTCGTGCTGCCCGCCGTCGATGCGGCCAGCAGCTACCGGCTGCGCATGTTCAGCCCGCAGAAAGAGGTGCCCTTCGCGGGCCATCCCAGCATCGGAACCGCGCATGCCGTGATCGAAGCCGGGCTGGCGTCGCCGCGGGAGGGCCTGCTGGTGCAGGACGGCATCGCCGGCCGGTTGCCGCTGCGCGTGGAGGGGGAAGGACATGAACGCCGTATCGCTATCCGCACGCCACGTGCTTCAGTCGCTGAAGTCGTGGACGCCTCCGATCCGCGCCTGGCCGCTGCCATCGCGGGCTGGCCGCTGGGCACCCTGCCGCCGGCGCGCATGCAGGGCGGCCGCAGTTGGTGGGTCGTCGAGGTGGCCGAAGAATCTGCGTTGCGCGCCCTGACGCCGGACTGGGACGCCGTGGCGGCGCTGGCGGAGGACACCGGAAGCATGGGCGTGTTTGCCTACGCCCGGTCTTCCGGCCAGCCGTGGGATGTCGCGGTGCGGGCGTTCGTCGGGAACGGAAGGCGCTTCGAAGATGCCGCGTCGGGCGCGGCGAATGCCGTGTTGGCAGCGTGGCTGGATGAGCGCGACGCCATGCCGCGCGGGCAACGCGAGTACACGGCCAGCCAGGGTCGCGAAGTGGGTCACTATGCGCGCCTGCACCTGGCTGTGGATGATGCGGGCGAGGTCTGGTCCGGTGGCCAGATCCTGACGGTGATCCGCGGCACCATCGACTGGTAGGCGGCATGCTGATGCGGTGGGGAGTGACAGCGAGCGGCCGTCACTCCCGTTGATCAGTCAGTCGAGCAGCTTGGCGTCCAACGTCACCGGCACAGCGCTCAGTGCTTTCGACACCGGGCAGTTCTGCTTGGCATCTTCGGCGATCGCACGGAACTTCTCCGCTTCGATCCCCGGCACCTTGGCTTCGACCTTCAAGGTGATCTGGGAGAGCTGCGGCCCGCCTTCCATCGACAGGTCGACTTTGGCTTCGGTATCGAGCGAGGCCGGCGGAAAGCCCGCTTCGGTCAGTTTGGCCGACAGGGCCATGGTGAAGCAGCCTGCATGTGCGGCAGCGATCAATTCTTCCGGGTTGGTGCCCTTCTCATCACCGAAGCGGCTGCTGAAGGCATAACGGGTTTTGTCCATCAAGCCACTCTGCGGCGTGCTCAATTGTCCCTTGCCTGTCTTCAGGTCACCTTCCCAGTGCGCGGTAGCGTGGCGCGAAATGCCCATTGCATGACTCCTTCGGTTGGATTCGGGACCACCCTACCCACCGCGCCGTTAGCGCAGCGTCGGCTGCTGCAACGCCACGATGAAGGTCCGCCGACGAACGGCGTGCGCGTGCTGCGCGCCCTGCCGGATTTCCGCGCAGCGTGGTTTTTCCGAGCAAATTCCACGCCTTCCACCGTCCCGCGCATGCGGCGTGCAGCTGAGCGCCCCCCGACCAAGGTCGAGTGATCGCGAAAAAAGCAGGCTTTTCCGCGTATAACCTATTGGCGGCGCCTTGTAGTTGCCCTACATTGCGTTTGCCGACGGGGTCGGCATGACCACACAACCAACCGTTTACGGAACAGGAAACCATGGCAAAGACCGCTAAGAAGGCTGCCCCGAAGAAGGCAGTAAAGAAAGTCGCGACCAAGGCAGCTGCCAAGCCGGCCGCGCCGAAGCCGATCAAGGAAGTGCTGACCAAGTCGGGCCTGGTTGCACACATCGTGGAAGCCTCCGGCGTTGTCGCCAAGGATGTCCGCGCTGTACTGGCCTCGCTGGAAAGCGCCGTCGCCTCGTCGGTCCACAAGAAGGGCGCTGGCAGCTTCACCCTGCCGGGCCTGCTGAAGATCTCCACCGTCAGCGTCGCCGCCAAGCCGAAGCGCAAGGGCATCAACCCTTTCACCAAGGAAGAGCAGTGGTTTGCTGCCAAGCCGGCCACCACCAAGCTGAAGGTGCGTCCGCTGAAGAAGCTCAAGGACGCCGCGCTCTGATCGCGTAGGCATACCGGGTTTCACCGCGAACGGGACGGCTCAGGCTGTCCCGTTCGTCGTTGTGGACCGCGATGCGGCCCCGCGCAACACAGTGTGCCGCCGGCTCGCGTTTCGCTGCGCTGCACCTCGTTGGCCTTGCCGTGCAAGGTTGGCACCGCTTCCGCGGATGCCCGCTGGCGGGATGGTGGAACACTGCGTGCAGCCGGCTTGGTCGTCGCCCTGTCCTGACAGCCCTATGGTGGTCGCACCCCCCAACGGATGCCCGCCATGGCCAGCCCCTCCACCCGCTACCGCCTCACTGTCACCCCGATTGAAAAGGACGGCATCCAGTGCAGCGGGCGCTGCACCATCGAGCTGGAGCACCGTGCGCAGAACGACTGGATGCGCCAGCTGGAGCGCGCGCCGCGACTGGCCGGTTTCAGCGGAGATGAGCGCGCGTCGGTATTGGTCGCCACGCAGATCCTGCGCGATGTGCTGGACCGGCATGCCGATGAGTCCGGTCACCCGCTTGTCGCCCATGCCGGATCACTGCGCGACGCATTGGATATTCTGGATGCCCTGCACCGCCCTGCCTGAGCTCTACGCTGTCTAGACTGTGCGCTGGCCAACCGGGATCTCGGGAATGACGAAGCGCGCTATCTGGTCTGTACCCGCGATGCTGATCCTGCTGTGCGCGTGCCAGCGGGTTGCCGACCCCACGCCGACGCGAAGCCCCGGTGAAAGCGAGAGCCCCAGCAAGGCCGCTGACACGCAGCAGGCGACCTCCGCAGCGCCGGTGCGGCCCGTGTCGCTGCCGCTGCTGTCTGCGCTGCCGCCCAGCGCGCAGGACCCGGGCGGGGTGGTGCGCGACTATGCCGTGCAGCTGCTGAAGCGCGATACGAGGGCGGCCGATGCGGCGTGGATGGTGCCCCCGCCCCCCGGCCGTGCCGATGATGCCGCCCTGCGTGAGCTGCGCGACGTGCTCACCCTGCGCGTGGACACGCAGTCGCCGCTGGCGCGCGACCAGCAACAGCCCAGCCATCTGATCGAAGTACCGGTGCGGGTACGTGCGGTCACATCGACGGGCACGCTCCGCTATACCGGCTGGTACCGGTTGGTCCCCGACACTGCACGTAACGCCTGGTTGATCCACTCGGCCAGCCTGCAGCCGGTGCTCGACTGAGCGCGTTGTCCACGCGCCGTTCAGTGCAGCGGGCTATCTTTCCCCCTGTCCTTCTCTTTTCTGGCCACGACCATGCGTCTTCGTCCCATGCTTACCCGGTTTGCCACGGCCACCGTGCTGGTTGCCGCCGCCATCGGCGCGCAGGCCGCCCCGTCCATCGACGGGCGTCAGCTGTCTGTCGGCGCCGGCGATGTGCAGGAGTATCTGGAGAGCAGCTTCCCACGCACCCAGGAGGCACTGGGCGGCTTGATCGCCCTGACCATGAGCCACCCACAGCTGAGCCTGCCCGCCGGTGAGCGCCTCAACCTGGGCATGGACGTTGCACTGGCCACCGCCGGTGGGGCGCCGGCCAAGCTCGGCACGGTCAAGCTGAGCAGTGGGCTGCGCTACGACCAGCAGACCCAGGGTTTCCACCTGCAGCAGCCGAGCATGGATGATTTCGTGCCTGCGCAGCAGGGTGCACGGCTCGACTCACGCACCCGTTCGCTGCTCAATGCGTGGCTGACCGACTACGCGCAGCGCGAGCCGATCTACAAGATCGACCCGGCCGTCGCCGGGTTGTTGGGCACCTTGCAGGTGCAGTCGGCACAAGTGAAGGACGGCCGCCTGCAGGTCACGTTCAACCAGGATCTCGGCACGATGGTGCCGGCGGGCCTGCTGGGGCGCTGAGCCTGGTTGGATGGCAAAACGCCGAGCATGGGGCTCGGCGCTACGCTCTCCGATCAGCCTTCCAGCGCCTTGGCAACGGCCTCGCTGAAGGCGGGGATGTCGTCCGGCTTGCGGCTGGTGATCAGCTGCCCGTCGACCACCACCTCGGCATCGCGCCACTGCGCGCCTGCATTCTCCAGGTCGCGGCGCACCGACGGCCACGAGGTCACCTGCTTGCCCTTCGCCAGGCCGCTGTCGATCAGCAGCCACGGGGCATGGCAGATGGCGGCGATCGGCTTGCCCGCTTTCGCGAATGCTTCGATGAACGCCAACGCGTCCTTCTCGATGCGCAACACGTCCGGATTCATCTGCCCGCCGGGCAGCACCAGCGCGTCGAAGTCCCCGGCATCAGCGCCGGACAGCGCCAGATCCACCTTGACCGCGTCGCCCCAGTCTTTTTCTTTCCAGCCCTTGATGCTGTCTTCTTTGGCAGGTGACACGACCGTGGTCTTCGCACCCCAGCCCTCGAGCAGCTTCTTCGGCTCGGTCAGCTCGGACTGCTCGAACCCGTGGGTGGCGAGGATGGCGACCTTCTTGCCTTCGAGACGCTGTGCCATGGGAATGCTCCTGGGAAATGGAGCCCCAGCATCACCGCCGGCGCATTTTCCGGCAGTGATACGGATGTGGACGGCGCGTGCGGATCAGCGCTTGGGCTGCAGCATCGTGCCGGTGCACTTCTTCGACCCGCAGCGGCATTCCCATACCTTCTTCAGGCGCGCAGTGTGCCGCTCGGCCAGGGTAATGCCGTAGTTGTAGACCAGCTCTTCGCCCGGTGCGATGTCACGCAGGGCTTCGATGAACACTTTGTCCTCACGCGAATTGCCCTCCTCGCTTTCTTCGATCAACGCTTCGCAGTTGGGATCGCAACTGTGGTTCATCCAGCGCGCCTCATTGCCTTTGTAGTTGGCATCGATCACGTAGTCGTCGTTCAGCGTGAACAGGAAGGTATGCCCGCTTTCCACGTCACCACTGTCGTCTGCGTCCACGTCGGCATGGCTGCGCAGCAGGCCCTTGTACTGGATCACCCGCTCCCCCTGCTTCAGCGGTGCGATGGCGAACACGCCGTTGCCATGGATGGCGGATTTGCGGGCTTTGATCTTCTTCGGCATGGGCGCGGGCGCGTTGTGGACAGTGGGACGTTGATTCTCCCTTAATCTTCGTGATTGCCAAAATCCGGGCCATGTCCCACCATTCGTGCGCCCCGCCGCAGCCACGCGCCCATCGCGGGGTTACAGTCCAACTTGGACGCCGGCGAAGAAAAGCGTACAATTTCGGTCCGCTTTGCAGAACAGCCGCAGACCCCATGCTTCGCGTCACCAAGCTCACCGATTACGCCACCGTCGTGCTGACCGTGCTCGCTGCCCGTCCGAGCGAAGTCCTCAGCGCGACCGAACTGGCCGAGTTCACAGGTCTGGAACCGCCCACCGTCAGCAAGGTCCTCAAGCCGTTGGCCCAGGCCGGGCTGGTCGAAGGCCTGCGCGGCGTGCGCGGCGGCTACCGCCTCACCCGCACCCCGGGCGATATCTCACTGTTCGAGGTCGTGGAAGCAATGGAAGGGCCGCTGGCACTGACCGAATGCAGCCATGACAACCATCAGTGCGGCATGGCCCCCAAATGCGGTGCGCGCAGCAGTTGGCGGCTGATCAACGACGTGGTGTCCGAGGCACTGCGTGCGGTCACGCTCGCCCAGATTCTCTCCCCTCATCCCCTTGTTGACGACTCCCAGCGCCGCGCCATCGCGGCCGCTGTCGTCTCCTGATTTACAGGCAGCCCCCATGGCCACCGACATCATCGACACCGTCGCCACCGGCGACACGCCCAACCGCGAGATCCACGAGCAGCTCGGCCGCAAGTATTCGGCCGGCTTCATCACGGACATCGAATCGGACTCCCTGCCACCGGGCCTGGACGAGGACACCATCCGCGCCCTGTCGGCGAAGAAGGAAGAGCCCGAGTGGATGACCCAGTGGCGGCTTGAAGCCTACCGCCACTTCCTCACCATGCCGATGCCGGACTGGGCGAAGCTGAAGATCGCGCCGATCGACCTGCAGGGCCTGAGCTACTACTCCGCGCCGAAGGGCCCGAAGTATGCCTCGCTGGACGACGTGCCGAAGGAGCTGCTCGATACCTACGACAAGCTGGGCGTGCCGCTGCACGAGCGCGCCAGGCTGGCCGGCGTGGCGGTGGATGCGGTGTTCGACTCGGTCTCTGTCGGCACCACCTTCCGCAAGGAGCTGGCTGAAAAAGGCGTGATCTTCTGCTCGATGTCCGAGGCCATCAAGGAGTATCCGGACCTGGTGCGGCAGTACCTGGGCACGGTGGTGCCGGTGGGTGACAACTACTTCGCCGCACTGAACTCGGCCGTGTTCTCCGATGGCAGCTTCGTGTTCATCCCCAAGGGCGTGCGTTGCCCGATGGAGCTGAGCACCTATTTCCGCATCAATGCGGGCCATACCGGCCAGTTCGAGCGCACCCTGATCATCTGCGAAGACCAGGCCTACGTGTCCTACCTGGAAGGCTGCACCGCGCCGATGCGCGACGAAAACCAGCTGCATGCCGCCGTGGTGGAACTGGTGACGCTGGACGATGCCGAGATCAAATACTCCACGGTGCAGAACTGGTACCCGGGTGATGAGAACGGAGTGGGCGGCATCTACAACTTCGTGACCAAGCGCGCCGAGTGCCGTGGTGCCCGCAGCAAGGTCACCTGGACGCAGGTGGAAACCGGTTCGGCGATCACCTGGAAGTATCCTTCCTGCGTGCTGCTGGGCGACGACTCGGTCGGCGAGTTCCACTCCGTGGCGCTGACCCACCATCGCCAGCAGGCTGACACCGGCACCAAGATGATCCACGTCGGCAAGCGCACCAAGAGCAAGATCATCAGCAAGGGCATCAGCGCCGGCCACGGCCAGAACACCTACCGCGGGCTGGTCAAGATCGAGCGCGGCGCTGACGGGGCACGCAACTACACCCAGTGCGATTCGCTGCTGATCGGCAAGAAGTGCGGTGCCCATACCTTCCCGTACATCGAGGTCAAGAATCCGGGCGCGACGGTCGAGCACGAGGCCACCACCTCGAAAATCTCCGACGACCAGCTGTTCTATTGCCGGGCGCGAGGCATCAGCCAGGAAGACGCGGTATCGCTGATCGTCGACGGCTTCTGCAAGCAGGTGTTCCGCGAACTGCCCATGGAGTTCGCCGTCGAAGCCAAGAAGCTGCTGGACGTGTCGCTGGAAGGTTCAGTCGGATGATCCGTGTCCTGATCAGTCTGTGCCTGCTGCTGGGCGCAGCGGCACCTGCGGCCGCGCAACCGGTGGCGTGCGATCCGGGCGGCAGCCAGCTTGAGCTCAATGCCTGCGCGGACCGCGAATTCAAGCAGGCAGACGACGAATTGAATGCCGCGTATCGGCAGATCCTGGCCAAGCTGGCCAACGAACCCGTGGCGCTGGCGAAGATGAAAGCCGCCCAGCGGGTGTGGATCCAGCTGCGCGATGCCGACCTGGAAGCGCGCTACCCCGTGGGTGCCGACGAAAACCCGCGTTTCCTGTACGGCTCGATGTACCCGATGCTGTACTCCGACGCCAAGGCGGCGCTGACCCGTGCGCGTACCGCCTACCTGCGTAAAGAATTCCTCGAGCGCAGCGAATACGACCTCTGAGTCGCGCTGCCTCCAGCCCCCTATCTGACAAGACGATTATCGACATGCTGAAGATCGACAACCTCCACGCACGCATCGGCGACAAGGAAATCCTCAAGGGCCTGTCGCTGGACGTGAAGCCCGGCCAGGTGCACGCCATCATGGGTCCCAACGGCGCCGGCAAGTCCACCCTGGGCAATGTGCTGTCCGGTCGCGAAGGCTATGACGTCAGCGAAGGCAGCGTGCGCTTCGAAGACGCCGACCTGCTGCAGCTGTCGCCCGAAGAGCGCGCCGCCGCCGGCCTGTTCCTGGCCTTCCAGTACCCGGTGGAAATCCCCGGCGTCAACAACACCTATTTCCTGCGCGCCGCGCTGAATGCCCAGCGCCGTGCGCGCGGGCAGGACGAGCTGGATTCGATGCAGTTCCTCAAGCTGGTGCGGCAGAAGCTCGCCGTGCTGCACCTGAAGGATGAGCTGCTGCACCGCGGCGTCAACGAAGGCTTCTCCGGCGGCGAAAAGAAGCGCAACGAGATCTTCCAGCTGGCCGTGCTGGAGCCGAAGCTGGCGATCCTGGACGAGACCGATTCGGGCCTGGACATCGATGCGCTGAAGAGCGTGGCCGACGGCGTCAATGCGCTGCGCAGCCCGGAGCGCTCGTTCCTGGTCATCACCCATTACCAGCGCCTGCTCGATTACATCAAGCCGGACTTCGTGCATGTGCTGGCGGACGGCCGCATCGTCCAGTCCGGTGGCCCGGAGCTGGCCCTGCAGCTGGAAGAGCACGGGTACGACTTCCTGAAGAATCGCGTGGTGCCGGAGGCGGCGGTCTGATGAGCGCACTGCTGGATTCACTGGCTGCCACCTTCAGCGGCAGCGCTGCGCGCCGCGAGGTGCTGGATGCCGCGCTGCATGACGGGCTGCCCGGCCCGCGCACCGAAGCGTGGAAATACACCTCGTTGCGCCAGTTGGAGCGCCGCAGTTTCAGCGCCGCGCCTGCCGTGCCGCCGGCACTGGACGTGGCACTGCTGGACGACATCCCGGCGCCGCGCCTGGTCTTCGTCAACGGCCGCCTGCATGACGGACTGAGTGACACGCACGGGCTGCCGGCCGGCGTGGTGCTGGAACCGCTGTCGGCTGCCTTGGCCGCTGGCGAAGACAGCGCGCGCTTCCTTGGCCGCCGTTACGAGCGCAGCGACGAAATCTTTGCCCGCCTGAACGGCGCGCTGGCCGATGAAGGCGTCGTGCTGCGCGTGGACGACGGCGTGCAGCTCGATGTCCCGGTGCAGCTGGTGTTCGCCAGCGTGGCCGCAGACACCGACCTGGCCTGGCACCATCGCACGCTGATCGAGCTGCGCGCCGGCGCACAGCTGGGTATCGTTGAACACCATCTGCAGGTCGGCGACAGCGCCCATCTGGACAACAGCGTGGTGCATGTCCACCTGGCCCAGGACGCGGTGCTCAAGCACGCCCGGGTGCAGGCCGGCAGCGCGCGGCAGACCAGCTTCCTGCGCACCGATGCCGTACTCGCACGCGATGCGCAGTATCACCGCGTGGACCTGGAACTGGGTGCCGCACTGAGCCGTCATGAGCTCAACGTGCGCCTGGAAGGCAACAACGCGCACCTGACCGCCAACGGCGTGCTGCTGGGGACCGGTCGTCGCCATGTCGACACCCGCCTGGGCATCGAGCACATCGCGCGCGACACCAACTGCGAACTGCTGTGGCGCGGCGTGGCCGCCAACCGCAGCCGTGTGGTGTTCCATGGCGGCATCCACATCCGCGAAGGCGCCGATGGCACCGACGCCAACCTGTCCAACAAGAACCTGCTGCTGTCCGCCGACGCCGAGATCGACAGCCAGCCGACGCTGGTGATCGATGCGGAAGAAGTGAAGGCCGCCCACGGCGCCACCGTCGGCCAGCTCGATGCCAACGCGCTGTTCTACCTGCGCTCGCGCGGCTTGCCTGCAGAGGAAGCCAAGGCCCTGCTCAGCGCCGCGTTCTGCCACGAGCCGTTGAAGGTGCTGCCCGATGCGCTGCGCGAGCAGCTCGGCCGCCGTTTGGACCGCGCACTGGTCGAGGCAGGCGTGGCATGAACCTGACCACCCCGCGTCCGCAGGCTGACACCGCTACCGCGCCGGACTGGGACCGCGTGCGGCAGGACTTCCCGCTGCTGATGCGCGAGGTTCACGGCAAGCCACTGGTCTATTTCGACAACGCCAACACCGGCCAGAAGCCGGTGCAGGTGATCGGCGCGGTGGATGAGTTCTACCGGCGCTACAACGCCAACGTCAGCCGGGCGGTGCATGCCCTGGGCACCGAGGCCACCGATGCCTACGAGGGCGCGCGCGACAAGCTGGCGCGTTTCCTCAATGTGCGCGCCAGCGAACTGGTGCTCTGCAGCGGCACCACCTTCGCGCTGAACCTGGTGGCCTATTCCTGGGCCCTGCCACGGTTGAAGGCCGGTGACGTGATCCTGGTGTCGCGCATGGAGCATCACGCCAACATCGTGCCGTGGCAGCTTGTCGCCGAGCGGACCGGTGCAACGGTCCGCGTGGCCGAGATCACGCCCGCAGGTGCGATCGACCTGGAGGCGCTGCGCAAGGCAATGACCCCCGAGGTCAAGCTGCTCGCCATCGCCCATGTGTCCAATGTGCTGGGCACCGTGAACCCCGTGCGTGAGATCTGCCGCGAAGCCCGCAAGCGCGGCATCGTCACCGTGGTGGATGGCTCGCAGGCCGTACCGCATCGCAAGGTGGACGTGACGGCGATCGGCTGTGATTTCTACGCCATCACCGGCCACAAGATGTGCGGCCCGACCGGGACCGGCGCACTCTGGGCGCGTCGCGAGCACCTGGACGCAATGCCCCCGTTCCTCGGCGGCGGCGAGATGATCAAGGAAGTCAGCTTCGAGGGCACCGTGTTCAACGAGGCCCCGCACAAGTTCGAAGCCGGCACCCCGAACATCGCCGGCTTCATCGGCCTGGGCGTGGCGGTGGACTACCTGGAATCGCTCGGACTTGCCCATGTGGAAGCGCGCGAGGCGGAGCTGCTGGCGCATTTCACCGAGGAGCTGCAGAAGATCGACGGCCTGCGCATCTTCGGCACCACGCCGGACAAGGCGGCGGTGGTGTCCTTCCTGATCGAAGGCGCCCATGCACATGACCTGGCCACCCTGCTCGACCTGGAAGGCATGGCGATCCGGTCCGGACAGCATTGTGCCCATCCGCTGCTGCAGTACTACGGCGTGGCGGCCACCTGCCGCGCATCGCTGGCGTTCTACAACACGCATGACGAAGTCGAACGCTTCGTGGTGGCACTGAACAAGGTCCGCAAGCTGTTGGGCTGAGCTGCATAGCCGTGGTGAGGCAAATGCCGCCGAGCATGGCTCGGCGCTACAATGGCGGCATGAGTACGCTGACCTTCCGCGCCGCCACGCCGGCCGACATTCCCGCCCTTATCGCCCTCGTCACCTCGGCCTACCGGGGCGACGCCAGCCGGGCAGGATGGACCACCGAAGCGGACATCCTGGACGGCGCCCGTATCGATGCAGAGGGTCTGCAGGCAGATATCGCCCGCGCCCGTTCCACCATCCTGCTCGCCGAACGCGATGGCCACCTGCTGGCCTGCGCCCACGTCGCCGATGGCGGCGAGCACGGGTACTTCGGCATGTTCGCCGTTGATCCCACCCAGCAGGGCAGCGGCCTGGGCAAGCAGCTCATTGCCGAGGCAGAGGCGTACGGTGTCCGCGCGTGGGGACTGTCCAGCATGCTGATGACGGTAATCGACATCCGCGAGGAGCTGATCGCGTTCTACGAACGCCGCGGCTACGTCCGTACGGGCATCAAGAAGCCCTTCCCCTACGGCGACGAACGCTTCGGCATCCCCAAGCGCGATGACCTGCAGTTCGAGATCCTGGAAAAACACCTGTCGGGGCTGCCGCGATGAGCGATGCCTGGACCTTCGTGTGTGCCAGCAACGACCTGCTGCCCGGGGAAATGAAGACCGTCTTCGATGAAGTGACCGGTACGCCCATCGTGGTCTTCAACCTGGACGGCGAGCTGTATGCGCTGGAAGACCAGTGCACGCACGAAGAATTCGAGCTGTCTTCCGGCGAGTTCAATGCCGCCGAAGGCAGCATCGAATGCGTGCTGCACGGTGCCCGCTTCGATGTACGCGACGGACGCGCCCTGTGTGCGCCCGCGTACAGCCCTGCACCGAAGTTCCCGGTAAAGCGGGAGCACGACGCGGTCTGGACGCGGGACGACCGGGACTAATCACTGAGCTGCATCGAACAGGCAGCCTCCCCGAGCGCGAGCCGTCCGAGCTCGCGTGCGGTGAGGCGGTCCAACCCGATCGACTCCAGCGTGCGCCCGCGTCCTGCTGTCGGACCACCGGTTGCCAATGACGCGAGTCGCATCAGCGCATCGATGGTAGGAGTCGGAACACCCAGGCGCTGGCCGAGTGCCGCCCAAGGCGCAAGTACGTAGGGGATGTCCTGACTGAGATAGCGATGCTCCAGCGAAGTGGGCGCCGACTTTTCGACGTTATGGACCGTGCTGTGGGCGGCGAATCCGCTTAGGCTGTCATGGCTCAGGCCGTAATACCGGTTCATGATGCCGAGCGCAGAAGGAAGCGCCAATCCGAGTGCGGCAGCGATCGCACAGCGTTCGTCGTCAACCGCGTGCATCACCTTACCGACCGCGCGCGTCATGCCTTCGCGATAGAACAGGAATCCCTCGACAGTGGACTCGATCCTCCCTGCGTTCATCAACATGGGCGCTGGGTGCATGACGCCGGTGACGCAGGATAGATCCACCGCCAACGCGCTCGACATCCACTCCAGCGGCATGCTGAAAATGCGCTGGACGAGGGCTTTCTCCTGGACATCGGGCATTCTCTGTCCCCCTGCCCACATCATGGCCTTCCGTCCCCTGAGGTTGACGACGTTTCCGCGCACGCGGGCCGCGAACGGCGACGTACTCGTCTCTACGACAAGTCCGGCAGAGACCACGCGCGCAGCGCCAAGAACGAAGAAGTTGCCATTTATGCCGATCAGGCAATGCGACCGCAAATCATGACCAGCGAGCGCTGCGATCAGTCCATCGTGCGCACTTGCCGGTAGAGCCACGACCACCGTCGTCGAGAATTCGAGCGTCTCGACGAGACACGTCGTAAGGCGCGGCAGGAATCGGCCTGTCACGAGGCCGGTTGCCTGCAGGCCGCCCCCCTTACTGATCGCATCCAGCACGCGGCGATGGTGCGGGTGCGCATGCAGCAGCACATCGAAGCCACGCGCCATGAGGTCGGCCGCCATCGCACATCCACAATGGCCCGCTCCGAGGATGGAGATCGTGCTGGCAGATACAACGGGTCGATCGGGAGAAAACGTCGGCATTGGAACACACTCAGATCGAGGGGTGCTGAGCCTATGCCGTAAGGTGCGGGGAGATTGCGTCGACGTTCGCAGTATTCAGTGCTTTGCCGCCCATCATTCCCGTCATCGCCGGGGTCTATCAAAACCTCGGTTCACGAGAGAAATTCTGATGCCTCGACAGGGTTACTCCCACGCTCAGTCGCGGCGACCCCGCAGATCCCCGCAAAAGTTCTGACACACGGGATCGCGCGTGACGCCTGCCACGCGCAAGCCCTCCTTGGGAATCGCAGTCCGGCGCTGTGATCGCCTTCCCAACACGCAACTGCAATGCATGCGAATGGTTCGCATTACTGCTACGATTCGCGACAGAGTGCCCATGGATCCGTCCTTCGTGAATGGTAGCCCGCCACGTCTCACCCCTACCGTCGGCCTTCCGGGTCGTGGAACGGTGGCGTGGGCGGTGCTGATGGTGCTGCTGCTCTGGCAGCTTGTCGGTGCCGATGTGGCCCCGGAGCGCATGGGTGGTCATCGCGCTGACCTACAGTCGGGCGTCCCGGCCCCCCATCCAGGCGTGCCCTTCGAGCAGGCCATGAGGGCGACCGAAGCCGAACCGGAACCCGGCCGCAGCACGCCGCCGAGCATGAAGCCGGTCGCCCCCACGGCATTGTTCGCACGTGCGGCAGCCAAAACGCAGGCACCGGTCGAGGCGCTGGCGTTCCACGCGCAACGGCCGCGTCGTCCGCTGGGTCAGGCGCCTCCGCGCGCCACCTGACCGCCGTCGCCCGCGGGCTTTGGCGCAATCCCCCATCTGCACGCCGCCGGCCGTTGGCCAGGCGCAGCCCTGTTGTGACCTGGCGGGTAGCTACCCCGCCATTACCGAAGCCCTGCCCATGAATCCGATCAAGAGCCGCAAGCATGCCGCCCCGTTCCGTCGCCTGCCGCTGGCCACCGCCAGTCTGGCCGCGGGGCTTGGCCTGGCCGCCCTGCCCTCGCTTGCCTTCGCCGATGACAACGACGGCGCACGCACGCTGGACAAGGTCGATGTGCACGCCACGCGCGGCTACAAGGCCGACAAAGTCGCCTCGCCGAAGTTCACCCAGTCCCTGCAGGACACGCCACAGACCATCCAGGTGATCACCGCGGACCTGTTCAACCAGCAGGGCGCCACCACCCTGACCGAAGCGCTGCGCAACAGCCCGGGCGTGGGCACCTTTTTCGTCGGCGAGAACGGCAACACCGCCACCGGTGATGCGCTGTACATGCGGGGCTTCGATACCTCCAGCAGCCTGTTCGTCGACGGCGTGCGCGACCTGGGCTCCATCTCCCGCGATGTCTTCAACACCGAACAGGTGGAGATCACCAAGGGTCCGGCCGGCACCGACAACGGGCGTTCGGCACCGACCGGTGCGATCAACATGGTAAGCAAGCAGGCCACCCTGCATGATGAAGTATCCGGCACCGCCAGCCTGGGCAGTGACCAGCAACGCCGCGCCACCGCCGACTGGAACCAGTCGCTGGGGGCGACCAGTGCGCTGCGCCTGAATGCCGTGTGGCAGGACAGCGACCAGCCCGGCCGCGACCACGTGAACACCTCGCGCTGGGGCATTGCGCCGTCGCTGGCATTCGGCCTGGGGACGGACACCCGCTACGTGCTGAACCTGCTCTACGTGGACCAGGACAACGTACCCGACGGCGGCGTGCCTACCGTTGGCCTGCCCGGCTGGAGCCCGCAACCCACGCTGGAGGCCCTGGCTGGCCGCCCGGTGGATCCGCAGAACTTCTACGGCACGCGCGCGGACCATGACGAGGTCACCGCGAAGATGGCCACGTTCCGCATCGAACACGACTTCAACGACGCCGTGCGCCTGACCAACACCGCGCGCTGGGGCCGCACCGAACAGGATTACCTGCTCACCGCGTTCATGGGCACCGGCACGCGCGGCACCAACGGAGCGCCGAGCGGAAACATCCGCTATACCGACCGCAACGACCTGTCCACGTACACCATCGCCCGCAGCCTGCCCACGTTGAAGGACCAGCGCAACACGTTGCTGACCGACCAGCTCAACCTGCGCGCCGACTTCGCCACCGGCGCCATCGCGCACAACCTCAGCACCGGCGTGGAGTTCACCCGCGAAGAAATGGACAGCTTCGGCCAGGCCGTCACCGCCGGCAGCAGTTGGCCGGCGGCGAATCTGTATGACCCGGACTGGAACGTGGGGGGACTGAGCTGGGCACACAACGGTGCCGATGCGCACGGCAAGACCACCACCTCCTCGGTGTATCTGTTCGACACGCTGCACTTCGGCGAAAGCCTGCTGTTGACGGCTGGCGTGCGCGCGGATCACTACGACACGGAGTACGTCAGCGCCGTGGTCTGCGGTGGCCGCGCGGGCCCCGCCTGTGGCAGCAACCCGGCAGGTACGGTGCTGGGCGTGCCCACCCTGAAAGCCTCGGACACGTTGCTCAACTGGAAGCTCGGCGCGCTGTACAAGGTGGGCGATGCGGCAAGCGTGTACGCGAACTACGCGCTGTCGCAGCAGCCGCCGGGCGGCAGCAATTTCGCCCTCAGCAGTTCGGCCAGCAGCCTGGACAATCCGCGCCTGGATCCGCAGGAAGCGAAGACGTTCGAAGTCGGCAGCAAGTGGGCGTTCCTCGACGATGCACTGGCGTTCAACATGGCGATCTTCCAGACCGATGTGGAGAATGAAATCAACACGCAGGTGCTGGACGATGCGGGCAACCCGACCCAGACCGGCAGCAAGCGCGTGCGGGGCGTTGAACTGTCGGCCGTGGGCCGGCTGACCGACAACTGGTCGCTGTCAGCCGGCTACAGCCATCTGGACACCGAAGTGAAGGAGGGGGCGAACGTTGCAGCCGATGGCACAAGCAACCTGACCTACACACCCGATGATGCCTTCACGGCCTGGAGCACGTATCAGCTCCCGTTCGGCCTGACCGTTGGCGGTGGCCTGCGTTACAGCAGCGCGATGCATCGCGGCACGGACGGGGCGGTGGGCACGCCAGCCTTCACCAAGTCCTACACCGTATATGACGCGGTGCTGTCCTACCCGGTCAGCGACTTCCTGGTGCTGCGCTTGAACGCCTACAACGTGTTCGACAAGCAGTACGTGGCTGCGATCAACAAGAGCGGGTACCGTTACACACCGGGTGCACCGCGCACGTTCCTGCTGAGCGCGGACATCCGTTTCTGAGCCGTCAGGCGCGGGCCGTACGCAGCGGCCCGCGCCCTGCCCCACTGGAGCACTTCCATGCTGCTGCACATCCCCGACGTGCTCACTGCTGAAGAACTGGCCGACCTGCAGGGTCGCCTGCGGTCGGCCGACTGGACCGACGGCCGCGAAACCGTGGGACGGCAGGGCGCGCCGGTGAAGCACAACCAGCAGTTGCCCGACAGCTCGCCGTTGAAGGCGGCGCTGGGCACCACCGTACTGGCCGCGCTGCAGCGCAACCCGCTGTTCTTCGCGGCCGCGTTGCCGTTGAAGATCCTGCCACCCCGCTTCAACCGTTACCACGGCGGCGGCCACTACGGGTTCCACGTAGACGGTGCGGTGATGGCCAACGATGCCGGCGGCTACCTGCGTTCCGACGTGTCGTGCACGCTGTTCCTGTCCGACCCGGACGACTACGACGGCGGCGAACTGGTCATCAGCGACACCTACGGCGAGCACGAGGTGAAGCTGCCCGCAGGCGATCTCATCCTCTATCCGTCCAGCAGCCTGCACCAGGTGAATCCGGTCAGCCGTGGCGAACGCACGGCGGCCTTTTTCTGGGTGCAGAGCATGATCCGCGACGATGCGCAGCGGCGTTTGCTGTGGGAGATGGATACCTCCATCGAGCGGCTGCGGCAAAGCCAAGCCGATTCGGCCGCGGTGCTGCAGCTGAGCGGGGTGTATCACAATCTCCTGCGGCGGTGGAGCGAGGTGTAGGCGGCAACCCCTCGGATCCGCAACTTCAATAATCGTTCTCATTTGCAACGGCGAACGACTCTCACTACAATCACGCCCCGTGCACGCCGGCATCCGTCGGCTGCCCTATCGGGGTCTACCTGCTTGCGTCATCCGCACCGCCACCATCAACTCGGTACCGCCATGCGCGGCCAGCGTCCTGCGCTGGCCAGCCTGCTGGCGTGGGTGGCGATGCTGGCGCTGTTGCTGGGGTCGCTGGCGGTGGTGTCGCACGAAAGCGTCGTTGACGTGCCATCGGCCCTGCTGCAGATGCCGGTGGAAGAACGCGGCGGTGGCGAACTGCCGCTGCACGAGTCGGCGCCGGCGAAACTGCGTCGCGCTGCGCTGGCGGCCGAGGCACCCCGCTCCGCGCCGACGCCCGCAACTGAAGCGGGCTGCCTGCGCGACTGGACGGTATTGATTGCAGCGGCCATCGCGGCGCCCGCCGATTCCCGCGACTGGCGCCACGCCAGTGCGCAGCCGCGCCGTGCCGACGCCCCGGGCCGACGCCAGCAACGTGGGCAGGCGCCACCGCTGGCCTGATCCACCTTCCGCGTCCGCCGCTCAGGCGAACGCGTTGATGCCGTACCTGCGTCCGTTACCCGCCGCCCGCATCGGGCTGTCCCGTCCTGCACCGCATGCCCTGCGCACCGGTGCGGCGCCTTCCTGCATCTTCTCGAGGTTACCGCCATGGCCCAGCGCCATCGTCTGCGTTCGTCCGTTTCCCGTACCGTTCTGTCCAGCGCCCTGCTATGCGCACTTGCTGCGCCGGCCTTGGCCGACGTCGCCGCGCCGCGCACCCTCGACCAGGTGGTCGTCACCGCATCCGGTTTCGAGCAGAAGATCACCGACGCACCGGCCAGCATCTCGGTCATTACCCGCGAAGAGCTGGCCAAGCGTCCCTACATGACGCTGCTGGATGCCGTGCGTGACCTGGAAGGCGTGGACGTGGGCGAGACGCGCGACAAGACCGGCCAGGGCAGCGTCTCGATGCGCGGCATGGGCTCGGATTACACCCTGCTGCTGATCAACGGTCGGCGCCAGAACAATCACGGCGACATCTACCCGAACAACTTCGGTGGTAACCAGTTCAACCACATCCCGCCGCTGGATGCGATCGAGCGCATCGAAGTGATCCGCGGCCCGGCCTCGACCCTGTACGGTGCCGATGCGATGGGTGGCGTGATCAATGTGATCACCAAGCGCAACCTGGACAGCTGGCACGGCTCGGCCACCGTCGGTCGCACGTTCGAAACCGATGACCAGTTCGGCGATGACACCACGGTCGACGCCTTCCTCACCGGACCGCTGGTGCCCGGCGTGCTCAACCTCAGCGCACGCGCCAGCTGGTACGACCGCAAGGCGTCCAATCCGGTGTACTCACCGTCCACCGATCCGGCCGGCGTCCAGCACACGCGTCCGCTGGGCTTCGGCGCAGGCGGCAAGACGGTGGACAATACCAACAAGGCGGGCGGTGTCAGTCTGGAGTGGAACGTCTCCGACGCGCAGCGTGTCACGCTGGATTTCGACACCTCGCGCCAGGAGTACGACAACTCGGTCAAGATCAACGACGCCGGCGTCGAGGAATACCCGGTCGGCACGGTGGACGGCATCGCCTCCATCTGGCGCGGCAACACCACCACCTGCATCACCCGCCGCAACTGTGTGCGCGCCGATCCGCGAGTGGGCTACAGCGCCAGCCAGGAGTTCACCCGTGATGCGTGGGCGCTTACCCACGAAGGCGACTGGAGTTTCGGCCGCAGCCTGGTGTCACTGGCCCACGTCGCCACCAACAACGATGGCCGCACGATGCCGTTCACCGTCGACGAACGCCGCCAGCTGCTGCAGATGCTCAACGCCACCGGCGCCTACGCCGGGCAGACAGAGGCACAGCGCCGCTCAACGGCCGAAGCCACCTTCCTGCCACGCCCGAAGCGCACGCTGGAGAGCGCGCAATACACCCTGGATGCCAAGCTGGACATCCCGTTCCAGGCCGCGGGCGAGCACATCGCCGTGGTCGGTGCGCAGGTCATCCGCGGTGAGCTCACCGACGGTGTGTTCGGCATGGAAACCGGCAATCCCGGGCAGACCCAGGACCACAACATGTATTCGGTGTTCGCCGAAGACACGTGGAACATCACCGCGCCATTCGCGCTGACCTACGGCCTGCGCTTCGATGACCACGAAGTGTTCGGCAACCACCTCAGCCCGCGCGTGTACGGCGTCTATACGTTCAACGACGCCTGGACCATGAAGGGCGGCGTCAGTACCGGTTTCAAGACGCCCAAGACCACCCAGCTGTATGACGGCGTCACCGGCTTCGGCGGCCAGGGCACCACGCCGCTGTATGGCAATCCGGATCTGCAGCCGGAAACCAGCACCAGCACCGAACTGGCGGTGTACTGGCAGCATCCCGCAGGCCACAGCGCCAACGCCACGGTGTTCCACAATAAATTCGACGACAAGATCGCCAACCAGCCGTGCGGCCCGGCGCTGACGCTGGCGTGCAGCAGCACCGGTGAGTTCGGCGAGCTCGGCTATGCCAACAGCAACCGCACGGTGAACATCGATGAGGTGGTCATCCAGGGCGTGGAAGTGGCGGGCCGTTGGGCGATCAGCGATCGCTTCGCGTTGCGCGCCAACTACACCTACACCGACAGCGAACAGAAGAGCGGTGCGGAAAAAGGCCTGCCGCTGGGCCTGAGTGCCAAGCACATGGCCAACGCCACCTTCGACTGGCAGGCGAGCGAGCGTTTCAACGTGTTCCTGACCGGCGAGATGCGCTCCAAGCGGTACCGGGGCGTCAGCACCCTCAGCGGACAGCCGCAGTACTACAAGGACTACACCGTGCTGCATCTGGGCGCCTCGTTCGAGGCAACGCAGTGGCTGACGGTCAACGCCCGCATCAACAATCTGCTGGACCGCGACTTCACTACCTACCAGGCCACCTTCAACGACCTGGACGGCGACGGCGCATTCGCGGACGGCACCAACGAGGTGCTGTTCGAAGACGACTACAACAACAAGGACAAGGCCCGCAGCGTCTGGGTGAGCCTGAACTTCTCGTTCTGACGACACGGGAGTGACGGCCGCGAAGCTTGCCGGCCAGCGGCCGTCACTACCCACCTAATTGCGAACTATTCTCATCAATGCTGTAATGCCCCGTCTCCTTGAGCCCTACCCTTCCGCGTGAGCCGTTCCGTCTCTACCTCCGTGCAACAGCAGCAGAGCCGCGGTTTCTGGCTGCGGACGCTGCATCAATGGCACTGGATCAGCTCGGCGGTCTGCCTGATCGGCATGCTGCTGTTCGCGATCACCGGTATCACGTTGAACCACGCGGCGAAGATCGAGGCGACTCCGGACGTGCAGCATCGTCAGCTGTCGCTGCCCCCCGCGGTGCTGGGCCAGCTCGGCGACCGCGAAGAGGGCAACGCACCGGTGCCGCGCGCAGTACGCCAGTGGCTGGATGGCGAGCTGGGCACCTCCATCGGCGGCCGCGCCGCGGAGTGGTCGCCGGAAGAAATCTACCTGTCACTGCCGCGTCCCGGTGGCGATGCGTGGCTGAGCATCGACCGTGAAAGCGGCGCGGTGGAATTCGAATCCACCTCGCGCGGCGCGGTGTCCTACCTCAACGACCTGCACAAGGGCCGCAACGCGGGCCCTGCCTGGGGCTGGTTCCTGGATGTGTTCGCCGTTGCCTGCCTGGTGTTCTGCATCACCGGCCTGTTCCTGCTGCACCTGCATGCGCGGCAGCGGCGCATGACCTGGCCGCTGGTGGGCCTGGGCCTGCTGATTCCGTTGCTGATCGCCCTGCTGTTGATCCACTGACCTTTCCGTCCCCTCCCTGCTGGAGCCGCCCATGCGCGTCACCCTCACCATCGCCCTCAGTGGCCTGCTGGCCACCTCGCCGGCCTACGCAACCACCCTGGACATCACCGTCGAGGTGCCCAAGCTCAACGTTGCCGAATACCACCGGCCTTACGTGGCAGTGTGGCTGGAAGGGGCCGACCAGAAGGTCGCCGCCAACCTGTCGGTGTGGTACCAGCAGACCGGCAACAGCGAAGGCCATGGCACCAAGTGGTTGCCGGACCTGCGCCAGTGGTGGCGCAAGAGCGGGCGCACGTTGGAGGTTCCCGTGGACGGTGTGACCGGCCCGACCCGCCCGGTCGGCACGCATGCGCTCTCGTTCAAGGACAGCCAACCGGCGTTGAAGCAGCTGGCACCGGGCAACTACACCCTGGTGGTGGAGGCAGTGCGCGAAGTCGGCGGCCGCGAGCTGGTCAAAGTGCCGTTCACCTGGCCGGCGAAAACCGCGCAGGCCGGCTCGGCCCAGGGCAGCACCGAACTGGGCAAGGTCACGCTGGCAGTGAAGCCCTGATCCCTTACGTCCTGCGGTCGGTCCCGTTCGCGTAGCAACTGGGCCCGACCCCTACCGCACTTTTTCTTCTTCCGGAGTCACACGCCCATGAAGCGCACGCTCGTCCTCGCCGCCGCCCTGGCCGCCGCCCTTCCCTTCTCTGCCCTTGCCCACAAGGCATGGCTGCTGCCGTCGCAGACCGTCATCGCCGGTACCGACCCGTGGATCACCGTGGACGCTGCGGTGTCCAACGATCTGTTCTACTTCAACCATGTGCCGATCCGCGTGGAATCGGTGGTCGTGACCGCGCCGGATGGCAGCACCGCAGCGCCGCAGAATGGCGCCACCGGCAAGTTCCGCAGCGTGTTCGACGTCGAACTGAAGCAGGCCGGCACCTACCGCATCGCCTCGGTCAACGATGGCCTGTTCGCCACCTATGAACTGAACGGCGAACGCAAGCGCTGGCGCGGCAACGCGGCGACGTTCGCCGAGCTGCCGAAGGAGGCGAAGAACCTGCAGGTCTCCCAGTCGGTGGGCCGCGTGGAAACCTTCGTCACCAACGGCGCACCCAATGCCACGGCGCTGAAGCCGACCAACAAGGGCATCGAGCTGATTGCCGCAGGCCATCCCAACGATCTGTTCGCCGGTGAAGAGGCCACGTTCCGCGTGCTGGTTGACGGCAAGCCGAGCGCTGGCCTGGAGTTCGAGATCGTCCGCGGCGCCACGCGTTACCGGAATGCCCAGGATGAGATCAAGGTCACCAGCGACGCCAAGGGCGAGATCAAGGTGACCTGGCCGGAGGCCGGCATGTACTGGCTGGAAACCGGCACCGAAGACAACAAGACCTCGGTGAAGCAGGCACAGAAGCGCCGCCTGAGCTACGTGGCCACGCTGGAAGTGCTGCCCCAGTAACGTCGATACCGGTGGGTGACGGCCACGCACCGTCACTGCAGAATGGGTTGCCGGGCACCGCCCGGCGCTACCGGAAACACGTACACCGATCCCGATGACCGCTTCCCGCCTCGATACAGCCCGCCTCGGCGGCACCACCATGGGCACCACCTGGAGCGCTTCGCTGGTCGTGCCCGGAACCCGTGACCTGCACGCGCTGCATGCCGGCATCCAGTCCCGGCTGGACTGCGTCGTGGCACAGATGAGCACGTGGGAGACCGGTTCCGATGTGAGTCGCTTCAATCGGGCGGCAGCGGACACGTGGCACCGCATGCCCCCTCAGACACGCACGGTGGTGGACTGTGCCTGCGACATCGCCCGGGCCAGCGACGGTGCATTCGACCCCACGATCGGCCCCTTGGTTGCGTTGTGGGGATTCGGTGCGCACGCTGCGCCGCGCGGCCGCCCGGATGATCGCGCACTGGCCGCCACCCGCGCACGCTGCGGCTGGCAGCAGGTGCAGTGGAACGACGACGCGCTGCTGCAACCCGGTGGGCTGGAGCTGGACCTGTCCGCAATCGCGAAAGGCTTCGGCGTGGATGAGGTCGTGCGTTGGCTGCGCACGCAGGGCATCGAAGCGGCGCTGGTCGAGGTGGGCGGCGAGCTGCATGGCTACGGCAGCAAGCCGGACCGCACGCCCTGGCGCGTGCTGGTGGAATCCGCACCGGACGAGGACGCGACCACGCCCACGCCGCCCCGCGTGCTGGCGCTGAGGGATCAGGCCGTAGCAACCTCCGGCGATCGCTGGCACCAGTACCAGCACGATGGCGAGCACATCAGCCACAGTGTCGACCCACGCAGCGGCCGGCCCGTACGCCGCGCGACCGCAGCGGTCACCGTGGTCGCCCCGACGGCCATGCTTGCCGACGCGTGGGCCACCGCGCTGACGGTGCTGGGCGTGGATGCCGGACTGGCCCTCGCCACGCGCCTGCGCCTGGCCGCGCGTTTCCTTGAACGCAGTGCGGACGGTCCACGCGAACAGCTGTCCCCGGCCTTTGAAGCCTTGCTGCCATGAACCTGCGTCCGTCGCGTGCGCTGCTCGGCAATGTGCTGGTGATCGGCGCCTTGCTGCTGATCGCCGTCCTCCTGCTGCGCCTGCACGTGGACGACAGCGGGTGGCAGGTTGCCCCGCGCCCGCGTGACTGGCTATGGGCCGTCACCAGCCTGCTGGCCTACGTCGGCCTGTGTGGCGTGCTGTGGTGGCGTACGCGCCCGCGCATCGAGCGCGTGGACCCCAGCCAACGGCCCGTGCTGGTCGTGTGGGCCAGCCAGACCGGCTTTGCCCTGCAGTTGGCCGAACGCACGGCCGATGCCCTGCGCAGTGCCGGGCTTGCCGTCCGCCTGCGCAGCATCGAAGCGCTGGATGCCACGTTGCTGGCGCAAAGCGATCGGGTGTTGTTCGTTGCCAGCACTACCGGCGAGGGCGATCCGCCGGATCACGCCGCGCCCTTTCTGCAGCGCATGGACCAGCCCATGCCGAGCCTCGCGCACCTGCAGTACGGCGTGCTCGCGCTGGGGGATCGCAGCTATGACCACTATTGCGCGTTCGGCCATCAATTGGATGGCTGGCTGCGCCGGCACGGTGCACGCGCGATGTTCGATACCGTGGAAGTGAACAATGCCGATCCAGCCAGCCTGCGCCATTGGCAACAGTTGCTCGGCCAGCTGGGGGGTGCACCCACCGAACAACCCGACTGGACCGCCATCGACTACCAGCCATGGACCCTGGTGCAGCGCGAACATCTCAATCCCGGAAGCGTGGGCGGTCCGGTGCACTGGCTGCGCCTGCGGCCTCCTGTCGAACAGGCCGACGTCCGCTGGCAGGCCGGGGACATCGCCGAGATCGGGCCACGGCATGCACCTGCAGTGGTTGCTGCCTGGCTGCGGTCGCACGCGCTGGACGGGGACGCGCGGCTGGATGACGGCCAGACCCTGCACCAGCACCTGTCCCGCTCGCACCTGCCCGGCGTGACCGCAGGCGGTGATCTGCCGACCCTGCTTTCCCTCCTGCAGCCATTGCCGCACCGCGAGTATTCCATTGCCTCGGCCGCGCACGAGGACGCCGTCGACCTGGTGCTGCGCCGCCAGGTGCGTGACGACGGCACCCCGGGCATCGGCAGCGGCTGGTTGTGCGACATCGCGCAGCTGGGGGACACGATCGACCTGCGGGTACGCCGCAATCCGAATTTCCATGGCGTTGCCGCAGACGTCCCCTTGATCCTGATCGGCAACGGCACGGGTATTGCCGGCCTGCGTGCGCACCTGCGCGAGCGGGACGCCGCAGGTGCCAGCCGCAACTGGCTGCTGTTCGGTGAACGCAGTGCCGCCCACGATTTCCACTTCCGCACAGAGCTGGAGCAGATGCAGCAGCGCGGCATGCTGGAGCGGTTGGACGCGGTATTCAGCCGTGATGGCGCGCCGCACCGGTACGTGCAGCACCGCTTGCAGGCAGAAGCGCCGCTTCTGCGGCGATGGGTGGACGACGGCGCAACGATCCTGGTCTGCGGCAGCCTGCAGGGCATGGCGCCGGCCGTGGACGCGGTGATCGAAGAAGTGGTGGGGGCAGAACGCAAGGACGCCCTGGTGGTCGCCGGGCGTTACCGACGCGACGTGTACTGACGCAGCGCGACGGACTATCCCGATACCCGGATCGCCAGCAGCTCGCCACCGCCGTGCAACGCGTACCGCGTGCGCTCACCTGCCGCCAACCACGCCGTATCGCCCTGCTGCATGGGGGGCAAACCACCATCCGCGTCGAAAGCCGCCTGGCCGGCAAGCAGGTGGATGGCCCACGCGACCGTGGGCTCGGTGAAGAAATACATCGGCCCCACGATGGGACGGTGCAGTACCTCTGCGGTTAGCAGGCCGCGTCGCCACATCAGGTTGAAATCGTGGGTGACGCCGTCGACCAGCTCGCCGTGCAACGCGTCCTCGCCGGCAAACCGTACCCGTCCATGCGGAGGCAGCACCTCCTGCACGCGACCATTGTCGAAGCGCAGGCGGACCCCGTTGCCGTGCAGCAGCACCAGCTCGCGCTCCACGCCCGGGAAGGTCGAGAATGCAGCGTCGCGTTCGATCTCCGCGATCGACAGGCGCAGCGCCCAGTCGTCGCCAGTTGCCGGCAAACGCAGGATTTCCCGCGTCCATCCCAATCCATTGCGCCAGCGCTCGCGACGATAGTCGACGCTGTGGATGACCTGGGTGGGATGCTGCAGCGTGGTGGCGATGTCCATCCCGATAGTGTGCCGTGTCCTATGCCAGAAGCGGTAGAGCCGACGGTAGAGCCGACTTCAGTCGGCTGCTTATGCGCGGGATGACAGAGCAGCCCGCTGGACGCAGGGGCAGCCGACTGAAGTCGGCTCTACCCTCGGCTGCTTTTGCACCGAACGCAGGAGCAAGCACGGTAGAGCCGACTTCAGTCGGCTGCTTGCCCGCCAGATGACAGAGCAGCCCGCCGGACGCAGGAGCAGCCGACTGAAGTCGGCTCTACCCTCGGCTGCTTTTTGCACCAGACGCAGGAGCAAGCACGGTAGAGCCGACTTCAGTCGGCTGCTTGCGCGCGGGATGACAGAGCAGCCCGCTGGACGCAGGGGCAGCCGACTGAAGTCGGCTCTACCCTCGGCTGCTTTTGCAGCAGACGCAGGAGCAAGCACGGTAGAGCCGACTTCAGTCGGCTGCTTGCCCGCGGGATGACAGAGCAGCCCGCTGGACGCAGGGGCAGCCGACTGAAGTCGGCTCTACCCTCGCCTGCTTTTGCAGCAGATGCAGGAGCAAACACGGTAGAGCCGACTTCAGTCGGCTGCTTGCCCGCCGGATGACAGAGCAGCCCGCCAGACGCAGGAGCAGCCGACTGAAGTCGGCTCTACCCTCGGCTGCTTTTGCACCAGACGCAGGAGCAAACACGGTAGAGCCGACTTCAGTCGGCTGCTTGCCCGCAGGATGACAGAGCAGCCCGCCGGACGCAGGAGCAGCCGACTGAAGTCGGCTCTACCCTCGGCTGCTTGCCCGCCAGATGCTGGAGCAGCCGACTGAAGTCGGCTCTACCGCTGGGCCAGCGCGCCGCCGCAATCGGCGTCCAGCAACTGGGAGCGCTTCAGCCAGTCCTGGTCCGGGTAATACGCGAACACCATCGTGCCGCCGCTCAACGCATCGATCAGCGGCTTGGCGACTTTCAGCCGTACCGCCGGACAGCCGAGGCTGCGGCCGAGACGGCCCTGCATCCGCGCCATCGTCGGATTCACATAGGGCGCGCCATGGATGACGATGGCACGCTCACGTGCGTGGTCATTGAAGCCCGGCTCCAAGCCGTCCAGCCGCAGCGAGTAGCCGTTGCCGCCGACATACGTTTCCTGTGCGGTGAAGGCCCCGATGCTGGACATGAAACTCCCTTCCCGGTTCGAGAAGTGCTCGGTACGGTCGGCACCGCTGTTGCGCCCATGTGCCACCCATTCCTCGAACAACAGGCGCTGGCGTCGCAGATCGAACACCCACAAGCGTTGCTGGGTGGACGGTCGCGAGTAGTCGATCACGCCCAAGCGGTCCGGCACCACCCCCAGTTCCGGCCGGCGCAGCGCACAGCGCATCGCGCTGGCCGCCAGTTGCAGCACCTTGCGGTCGGCATTGGGTGCTACCCGGGCCAGGATAGCGCCGAGGTCAGCACTGGCGCCCGGCGATGGCCGGGACTGGGCGTAGGCAGGCATGACGCAGGCCGACAACAGGCCGACGGCAGCCAGCCAGTGACGGCGTGGCGGATTCATCAGAGCAGTGGGGCGCTATCGAACACAGACGTTACAGGGTGGACCCGACCGGCTCGGATTCCAACACCGGCTGCATGCCCGGTTCAGCCGCGCTTGGGCGCACCGCCGGCAACGAGGTCACCAGCAACGTGGTGCCCGGAACCAGCGCCGCGTAGAGGTGGCGGGCAAAATCCGCGGGGAGGGCCATCGGCAGCGACGGCGTCGCCAACAGGTCCGGCGAGGCGTCTGCCGCCGCTTGGCCCAGCAACGGATAGGCCGTCCAGCGGTGCAGACGCTGGTGGTTGTCCAACGGACTGGGGGTATCGGTAAACCCTTCGCCCATCACGAACAACGTGGTGCCGGCAAACGCGGGCAAGGCGGACGCCTCCAGCGGTGATTCACCGATCAGCACACCGTCGCGCAGCACGTAGACGCGCTGATCGTGCAGGCTGACCAATACGCCGACCTGGCCGGCCGGCGCCGCGGCGTCGTTCCAGTACGCGCCCGTCGCGCCGGTGGTGGTTACTTCCGGCAAGGCCACGCCACGGCTGCTGACCGGGGCCAGCACCGCCGGATACGCCAGTGTCATCGGCGAACTCTTGGCATCGGCGACCACCACGGTATCGCCGCGCTGGGTCGCGCTGAACAGCTTCTGCGCGAAGGCCTGAGGCAGCCGGACACAGCCGTGCGACGCCGGATGCCCGGGCAGCGCCCCGCCGTGCAGCGCGATCCCATCCCAGGTCAGCCGCTGCATGTAGGGCATCGGCGCGCTGTTGTACAGATTGGACCGGTGGTCCTTGTCCTTCTGCAGGATGGTGAAGACCCCGGTCGGGGTCTCGTGGCCTGTCTTGCCCGAACTGACCGTGCTGACGCCGATGGCGATGCCATTGCGGTACACATACGCCCGCTGCTCATCCAGGCTGACCACCAGCACGATAGGGCCGGACGGTGAAATCTCGGGGTGCCAGAGATACTCGCCCGGCTTCAGATCGGTGGGCCCGCGGACCGTGGCCTCGATCGGTGCGGGTGCCGGCTTCTGCGCGAAGGTCGTCGCAGGAACGGCCAACGCGACGGCGCTGGCGAACATCAGGGAACAACGCAGCAGTCGCATCGGTAACGTCATCCAGGGCGTGGGGACTCCACGCTATCGTGTCCGGTCGCCGGAAAAAAGATTGCCCGGCGACACACCATGTGTCGTACCGGGCAACTGTCACATCCGTGTCGACCTCCTGCCGCCCCGCGCATCCTGCGATGGGGGCAGCGTGCTCCGTGCACGGAGGTCGCGATCATCCCTGGTTGTCTATCCCAGCCCCTTCCACAGGTCTGTGATGCCACCCTCCTGGTGCAGTTGACGCCTCCCTGCGCCGGTCGCTGCCGTCACGTCCCGTGACCGGCCCTGATCCACCTCCTGTGGATCGCGACAATCCCCTTGTGTCATCGCCTGGGTACGGAGCGCACCGGTACCGCTCCGGGTACCGGATCCACCGATGACGTCCTGTCACCGAGGGTGATCCGCTGTCGATTCCGTTCGACGATTCCTTTCCCTATGCCTTTCACCTGCGTCAGGTCCTCGACGCGATGAAAAGGCCCGTGCTGCTGCCTGTGCTCGACGATCGCGGCGGCCCGGCTGGGCCCCACCATCGTCAATCCCTGCTGCAGTGCAGTGGCATCTGCGAGGTTGATGTCGATCCGCTCGGCCGCGAAGGCCTGACCGATCCACAGTCCCAGCAACAGTGCCCTTGACACGATCCACCAAGGCACGACGTTGTTCTCCTTGTGATCCGGACCCGCTCCGACCGTCTTCCCGTCGGTTCGAAACAGTGTCCGTCACCACATGTGCACAGCCTATCGTCCACTGACATTTCTAACAGCCAGCTAAATACCCGACGTCGTGTAGGAAAACCCCTACCCCCTTGAGCGCCAGCTGACAGGCCAGTCCCGACAACGGCCGGCGCGTGAGGCCCCGTCATGGCGCTACGTGCGCCCGTGGACAGCAGGGTCGGTCAAGGCCGCCCTCACCGCGTCCGCTCCACCGGGCCCAGCGGTCGCCCCATCGCGGCCAGCGTAGAATGGGCGGATCAGTCATTTACAACCGGAGTTCCTGATGGACAGCGCCAAGCTCGGCCACTATGTCGACAAGAAGTGGGATGACGAAATCGTCCCGCAACTGGTGGACTACATCCGCATCCCCAACAAGTCGCCGATGTTCGACGCCAACTGGGTGCAGAACGGCTACATGGAGCAGGCCGTCGTCCTGATGGAAACCTGGGCCCGCGCGCAGGACATCCCCGGCCTGAAGGTCGACGTGGTGCGCCTGGAAGGCCGTACGCCCCTGCTGTTCCTGGAGATCCCGGCCAGTGGCAGCGAGACCGGCGATGACACCATCCTGCTTTACGGCCATCTGGACAAGCAGCCGGAAATGACCGGCTGGGATGATGATCTGGGTCCGTGGATCCCGGTACTGCGCGACGACAAGCTGTACGGTCGCGGCGGCGCTGACGATGGCTACGCGATCTTCGGCTCGCTGGCCGCCGTGCTGGCGCTGCAGGCCCAGGGCCTGCCGCATGCCCGTTGCGTGATCCTGATCGAAGCCTGCGAAGAGTCGGGCAGCTACGACCTGCCCGCTTACGTGGACCACCTGGCTGACCGCATCGGCAAGCCGTCGCTGGTGGTCTGCCTGGATTCGGGCTGCGCCAACTATGACCAGCTGTGGTGCACCACCTCGCTGCGTGGCCTGACCGGCGGCAACTTCTCGGTGAAGGTGCTGAACGAGGGCGTGCACTCCGGCGATGCGTCCGGCGTGGTGCCGTCCAGCTTCCGCTTGCTGCGCCAGTTGTTGTCGCGCATCGAAGACCAGGACACCGGCCGCATCCTGATCGACGGCATGCAGGTGGAGATCCCCGCCGAGCGCCTGGAGCAGGCCAAGCGCGCTGCCGACGTCGTGGACACCGCCATCTTCGACAAATTCCCGCTGGTCGACGGACTGAAGCCGATGAACGACGACCTGACCGAACTGGTGCTCAACCGCACCTGGCGTCCGGCGCTGTCGGTGACCGGTATCGGCGGCATGCCGACGCTGGAATCGGCGGGCAACGTCCTGCGCCCGCATACCGCGGTGAAGCTGTCGCTGCGCCTGCCGCCGACCGCCGATGGCAAGCGCTGCGGCGAGCTGTTGCAGGAAGCCTTGCTGAGCGATCCGCCGAACGGCGCGGAAGTGACCCTGGATCTGGAAAAGGCGTCCAGCGGCTGGAATGCGCCGGCGATGTCGTCGTGGCTGACCCAGGCGATCGACGATGCCAGCCAGACCTTCTTCGGCAAGCCGGCGATGTACATGGGTGAAGGCGGCTCGATCCCGTTCATGGGCATGCTGGGCGAGAAGTTCCCGGGTGCGCAGTTCATGATCACCGGCGTGCTCGGCCCGCATTCCAATGCACACGGTCCGAATGAATTCCTGCATATCCCGATGGGCAAGAAGGTCACCGCCTGCGTGTCCAAGGTGATCAGCGAACACCATGCTGCCAGCCTGCGCGGTGAGACCAGCGGTTCGCCGGTGGCCGCCGACAGCGGTACCCGCCACGGCGACCACGGTTGCTGCTGATCGGTTGCTGCTGATCTGACGCGGAGGTGCCCGCCGGTGGCCGGCACCTCCCGTAGACTGGGCTGACCTTTTTCTCGTTGGAGTCCCGCGCATGGACGGTTTGTTCGGCAGCACCAGTTGGCTCTACATCATCCTGGTCGGTTTCGTCGTCGGATTGCTGGGTCGCTTCTTCATGCCGGGCAACAACCGCATGGGCTGTCTGCTGACCATCGTGCTGGGCATTGTCGGCGCGTTGCTGGCAGGCTGGTTCGGCCAGTACATGGGCTGGTACGCCGCCGGTGAACCCGCCGGTTTCCTGGGCGCCGTGCTGGGTGCCGTTGCCGTACTGGCGCTGCTGCGCCTGGTCAGCGGCGGCCGACGCTGAATCCTCTTTCCTTCTCGATGCTGGTGCCTGCGGGTGCCCGGATGTTTCCTGCATGAACGATCCTGCTTCCCATCCCGAGCGCACGGCGCAGCGTCTGCAGTGGGCGCGCCTGCGCCTGGACGATGCGGCGGCTGTGCTGGAGCGCGCATCGGTCGATGCGGGCATGCGCAGTTACTGGCGCGCCACCGGCCGCACCGGCACCCATATCGTCATGGATTCCCCCCCGGGCCTGGAGGATGTACGGCCGTGGCTGCGCATGCGCGGTCTGCTGGCCGCGCAAGGTCTGCGGGTTCCTGCCGTGCTGGCCGAAGACCTCGAGGCCGGCCTGCTGTTGCTGGAAGACCTGGGCGGCCCCACCCTTGCCAAAGTCATCGCGGCGGACACCGCGGATGCGTGGTTCGAGCGCGCGATGGATCAGTTGCTGGCCCTGCAGCAGATGCCGGTGCCGGATGATTTCGGACGCTTCGGTGAAGCCCTTCTGCAGCGCGATGCGGGCCTGTTCGACACGTGGTTCCTGCAGCGCCATCTCGGCATCACGCTGGATGGCGATGACGCGCAGCAACTGCAGCATGTGCAGCAGTTGCTGATGGACAACGCGCTCGGCCAGGCACAGGTGATGACGCACCGCGATTTCATGCCGCGCAACCTGATGCCCGTCGCCGACGGCCCGGCCGTGCTGGATTTCCAGGACCTGGTGCGCGGCCCCATCGCGTACGATCCGGTGAGCCTGTTCAAGGATGCGTTCCTGAGCTGGCCGCTGCCGCAGGTGGATCGCTGGCTGGCACGTTATCACCAGCGCGCGCACGAAGCCGGCCTGCCGGTGCCGACGCGGGAGGTCTTCCTGCGCGACGCCGATTGGTTGGGCATCCAGCGCCACCTGAAATGCCTGGGCATCTTCAGCCGGCTGCGCTACCGCGATGGCAAGGGCCATTACCTGGACGATGCACCGCGTTTCATTGCGTACCTGGACGAAGTGCTGCCGCGTTACCCGGAACTGGCCGGACTGCAGCACCTGTTGGACACGCGCATCAAACCCGCGATGTCAGCGCTGTCCGAGCCGGCGATGGCACGATGAAGGCGCTGATCTTCGCGGCGGGGCTGGGCGAGCGCATGCGCCCCCTGACCCTGCACACGCCCAAGCCGCTGCTCAGCGTCGGTGGCAAACCGCTGATCGCGTGGCACCTGGAGCGGCTGGCGGCGCTCGGCATCCGCGACGTCGTGGTCAATATTTCATGGCTCGCCGAGGCCTTCGCGCCGACCCTGGGCGATGGCAGCCAGTGGGGCGTGCAACTGCACTTCGTCAACGAAGGCGACACGCCGTTGGAGACCGGCGGCGGCATCCTCAATGCCCTGCCCGTACTGGGCGACACGCCGTTCCTCGTGGTCAACGGTGACATCTGGACGGATTTCGATTTCGCCACGCTGCCACGCGAACCGGCGGGCCAGGCGCACCTGGTGATGGTGGACAACCCGGCGCAGCATCCGAGCGGCGATTACCGCCTTGATGCCACCGGCGTGCTGCACCATGACCGCGCCGGCGAGTGCCTGACCTACGCCGGCATCGGCGTCTACCGGCCATCGATCGTGGACGACTGGCAGCAGGTGATCGGTACCGCACCGGGCAGCGAACGCACGCCGCCGCGCTTCAGCGTGGTGCCGCTGCAGAAGCATTTCATGGCGCAGGGACGGGTCAGCGGGCAGCACCATCGCGGCCGCTGGACCGACGTGGGCACGGTGGAGCGCCTGCGTGCGCTGGATGCGGAGTTGGGTCGGTCGAACGGGTGAGACCCCCTCGCGGGTGGCGGCCTGCAAGCTGCAGCTGAGCTTGGCGACGGGCGGTGGGGCTGGGCGGGGGACGGCAAGAGCTGCATCCATGCGTGCCTCGTTTCGCGCCATCCATGGCGCTCAACGCCCCCGCCCAGCCCCACCGCCCGGCCCTGACAGGTTCCCGGTGCCGCCAGCCGCGTATGAAAAAAGAAGAAAAGCGGTAGCGCCGACCCATGGTCGGCGAGCGCAGCGGGCCGTTGGCGGAAACATTCCGCCGACCATGGCTCGGCGCTACCGATGACGATATCCCGTCGGGTGGAGGGAGCCCCTGAGTCAGGGGCGGCCGCGAAGCGGCGGGGTGTGGGTGCTGGTGAGACGGGGCCCGCGGTTTGCGAAGCAAAGCGTGGGAGCGGCAGCGCGAATGCGATGACGTGGACCCGTGCCGCGAAGCGGCGGGGTGTGGGTGCTGGTGAGACGGGGCCCGCGGTTTGCGAAGCAAAGCGTGGGAGCGGCAGCGCGAATGCGATGACGTGGACCCCGCCATGGATGGCGCGAAACAAGGCCTGCATGGATGCAGCTTTTGCCGTCCCCCGCCATCCCACCCCGCCCCGCCCACACGCAGCCCTGCAGCTCTGGACGTTGCTGTTGCCGTTGCCGTCGCTTCTGCAGGTGCCGGGCGCAGCCCGGCCACATCCTCAATACCGCGGGCGGCCGTCTTCCAGCACTTGCCGCAGGAACGGCACGGTGATGCGCCGCTTGGCCGCCAGCGATTCCCGGTCCAGCCAGTCCATCAGCGTGATCAGCCCACCCAGCTCACGGCCGGAGTGCGATAGCAGCCAATCGATGGACGCCTCGTCGATCGACAGCCCGCGGCGCAGCGCGCGGTCCCGCAGCACCGCCGCACGCCCTTCTTCGTCGAGCGCCTGCAACACCACCCGCACGCACTGGCCCAACCGCGAGCGCAGGTCGGGCAGCACGAGCCCGAGATCGGCCGGTGCCACCTGCGCGGTGTACATCACCGTCGTACCGGCAGCGCGGGCACGGTTGTGGAAATCAAACAACGCCACTTCGTCGTCGCGCGATCCGGCGATCGCATCCAGGCCATCCAGCACGACCAGATCACGTTGCTCCAGGCCTTCCAGTGCAGCGCGCACACGGCCGGTGACGGCTGACAACGGCACATAGGTCGGTGTCCGACCGGCCTGCTCGGCACTGGAACACGTCGCGAGCGCCTGATGGGTCTTGCCGGTGCCGGCCGCCCCTTCCAGATAGACCCAGTCCTGGCTCGCCCCCACCGCGATCGCGCGCAGCTGCGCCAGCGCACCGTCCGGCGCGCCGATGAAGGTTTCCAGCCGTTCGTCCTGCGGGTAATGCAGGGCCAACGGAAGCTGCGGTACCGCGCTCACTTCGTCTCCGGGCCCTTCGGCGTGGTGTCGATGATGATGGTGGGCTTGTCGATGTACGAATCCAGCACGATGGACGGCTTTTCGCCGGCGTACAGCTCACTTTCGCGATAGCGCTGGTGGGCGTAGCGCAGCAGCACGTTGCTCACCGCCGCGACCGGCAGCGCCAGCAACATGCCCAGGAAGCCGAACAGCTGGCCACCGGCCATCACCGCAAAGATCACCGCGACCGGGTGCAGGCCGATCTTGTCGCCGACGATGCGCGGGGTCAGCACGTAGCTCTCCAGCAGCTGGCCCACCGTGAACACCACGCCGACCAGCAACAGCAGCTTCAGGTCGAAGCCCTGCGACTGCACCAAGGCGGCGACCACCGCCATCAGGATCCCGGTGGTGGCGCCCAGGTAGGGGATGAAACTGATCAGGCCGGCGATGATGCCGATCAACAGACCCAGGTTCAGGCCGACCAGGGTCAGGCCACCGGCATAGATCACGCCAAGCGCGATCATCACCAGGAACTGGCCACGGATGAACGCGCCGAGCACGTCGTTGGACTCGCGCGCCAGCTGGGTGATGGTGCCCACATGATTGCGCGGGATGACCGAGCGCACGCGCTCGACCAGCAGGTCCCAGTCACGCAGGAAATAGAACGCCAGGATCGGCAGCAGCAGCAGGTTGACCACCCAGGTCACCATCGCAAAGCCGGAACGCTGCACGTAGCCGAAGAACTGCTTGGCAATCCCACCGGCCTGCTGCCAGTGGCTGCGGATGTAATCCATCACCCGCTCCGAATCCAGCCACTGCATCACTTCCAGGCCGGTCTTCTGCTCGAACCAGGGAATGCCCTTCTCCATCAGCCAGGCCTGCGCCTGCGGCGCCGAAGCGATCAGCGTGCTGATCTGCCGTTCGATCATCGGCACCAGGATCAACAGCAGCGCGGTGATCACCAGCACCATCGCGACGAACACCAGGATCACGCCGGTATTGCGCGAGCGCCCGGTCGCTTCGATCCGATCCACCAGCGGATCGCCCAGCCAGGCCAACGCCAGGGCCAGCACGAAGGGAGTCAGGATGGGCGCCAGCAGCCACACCACCCAGCCGATCAGCAAGGCCACCGCGACGAACTTGACGCGTCGCAGGAAAAGGGCGATTTCCGCCTCGGGGGTGTGGATCATCGCAGGCGGTACTCGTTGCTGGCCGGGGCCGGGTTCTGTTCGTCGCCTTCCAGGGTGATCGCCACCGGCGCGACCGGCACCAGGATGCCGTCTTCGCCCAGCATGCGGTTCAACCCGGCCAGGCCGGTGGTCATTTCAAGATTCAGTTCCAGGCGGCTGCCCACCGCGCGCAGCGGGATGGCATCACGCACCACCGGCACCTGGCGCAGACCGGCTGCCATGCGCATGTAATCGTCCGCACTGTCGATGCCGGTCACCACGATGCGGTAGGTCCCGGCCTGCCCGGTTGCGGCACCGGCCTTGGCATAGCGGCGCACCAGTGCGTCGGCGGCACCGTCGGCGCCGGCAGCCATCGCACGCATCGCGTTCGCATCCTTGGTGGTCCATTTGTTCAGCTCGCGGCCGTTGTCGACGAACACCCAGTCCGCCGTCCAGCCGCCGTCGGCGCGGTACAGCTTGCCGATCAACTGCATGGGCGGGGCGTAGCGTGCCGATGCCCGGGCCACCGCGCCGCTGTCCTGGCGCCAGATCGCACCGACCAGCGCCTGCTCGGCCGTGCTTCCCGCGGGCAGGCCCAGCTTGTAGCCGCGCTCGACCGCACGCGCCAGCACCGGGCGCACCGCATTGGCCTGCGGCACACTGACCAGCCGCGGGCCGCTGCCGTCATCGATGGCCAGCCACAGCACGGGTTTGGGACGCGGCTGCGGCCACACGGGCAAGCCCAGCGCGGCCACCATGGCATCCACATCATCCTCGCGGAAACGGGCCACCAGCAGGGTACGGAAGCTGGGCGCACCGCTCACGCCGGTGCTCTGGTCCTGTTTGTAGTCATAGCTCTGCACGTAATCCTTGGCATTGCGCAGTGCCTGCACCACGCCCGGGCGGGCCGTGATGTTGCGGTCGCCGGACAACTTGCCCAGCACTTCGGCCAAGGCGCGCGACATACCGCCATTGCGGTCCGCGTCGCTTTGGCCACGCACGGGCACCTCGGCCTCGTACGCGCCGCTGGCGGTTGCCACGTCTCCTTCGGTGCGCATGCCGCTCTGCGCCAAGGCAGCAAAGGGCAGGCACGCTGCAAGAAGCAGGGTGAAGAACGTGGTCCTGAGGGGGCTGCGGGGCATCTGGACTTCCATTGGCTCGACGTATCCGGGGAGATTGTTGCCCGAATAGGGTCTTTGCGCCAACGTGGCCTGTTAAAATCGGGATCTCACCCTTGCCAGCGCCGACGCCCGTGACCAACAGCCCGTCCTCCGCCCCTACGCCCCTTACCTACCGCGACGCGGGTGTCGACATCGATGCTGGCAACGAACTGGTCGAGCGCATCAAGCCGCTGGTCAAGCGCAGCTTCCGCCCCGAGGTGATGGGTGGGCTGGGGGGCTTCGGTGCGCTGTTCGACCTGTCCAACAAGTACCGCGAGCCGGTGCTGGTGTCCGGCACGGACGGCGTGGGCACCAAGCTCAAGCTGGCCCAGCAGTTGGGCCGCCACGACACGATCGGCATCGATCTGGTCGCGATGTGCGTGAACGACGTGCTGGTGCAGGGTGCCGAGCCGCTGTTCTTCCTGGATTATTTTGCCACCGGCAAGCTCGACATCGACACCGCCGCAGCGGTGGTGGGCGGTATCGCCAATGGCTGCACCGAGGCCGGTTGCGCCCTGATCGGCGGCGAAACCGCTGAAATGCCCGACATGTATGCCCCGGGCGAGTACGACCTGGCCGGCTTCACCGTGGCGGGCGTGGAAAAGAGCGAGTTGAAAGACGGCGCCAGCGTTGCCGAAGGCGACGTGCTGATCGGCATCGCCTCCTCCGGCCCGCACTCCAACGGCTACTCGCTGGTGCGCCGCATCTATGACCGCGCCGGCCAACCGGCCGATCTGGTGCTGGACGACGGGGTGAAGCTGGTCGACGCGCTGATGGCGCCGACCCGCCTGTACGTGAAGCCGATCCTGGCCCTGCTCAAGACCCACGGCGAAGCGATCCACGGCATGGCCCACGTCACCGGCGGCGGCCTGACCGAGAACATCATCCGCGTGGTGCCCGAAGGCCTTGGCCTGGAGATCGACGCGAAGAGCTGGACCCTGCCGCCGGTGTTCCAGTGGCTGCAGCGCGAAGGCGCGGTGGCCGATGCCGAGATGTGGCGCACCTTCAACTGCGGCATCGGCTTCGTGCTGATCGTGGCGGCGGATCAGGTCGCTGCCGTGGCCGACGCCGCCGCGGCGCAGGGCCTGCAGCACTGGACCATCGGCACGGTCGTGCCGGCCGTGGAAGGCGCCGAGCGGGTGCATATCGGCTGATAGCGGATCCTCAACGGGTAGCGCCGAGCCATGCTCGGCGGACTGCCTGAAACGCCCGCTGTGCTCGCCGAGCATGGCTCGGCGCTACCGGCGCCGGGGCCCCTGCCCCATACGGCCACCAAGGAGACCGCCATGTCCACCACGCCCCTGAGTGTGCAGGACGCTGACCATCTGCGCCTGCTGTCGATCTTTCATTACATCGTGGCCGGGATCACCGCGCTGTGTTCGCTCATCCCGGTGATCCACCTGGTCATGGGCCTGGCCATCGTCACCGGCAAGCTGCCGATGGAGAGCCAGCAAGGCAACGAACCGTTCGACCCGCGCCTGTTTGGCTGGTTCTTCGTTGCGTTCGCCGGTGCGTTCATCGTCGGCGGTCTCACCCTGGCCGGCTTCATCGCCTATGCCGGGCGTTGCCTGGCACAGCGCCGCCGCCACCTGCTGTGCATGGTCGTGGCCGGCATCGCCTGCTGCTTCATGCCCTTCGGGACGGTGCTGGGGGTGTTCACCCTGATCGTCCTGCTGCGCCCGTCGGTCAAGGCCGCGTTCGGCGTTGCTCCCGTTACCCAAGCCTGAGGCCCGGATGTCCGCCACACCTCCCCCGTTGAATGTCCCGCGCGGCTGGACGTCGATGCAGGTCGCCTCGCACCTGCACACCCTGAAAATACTGTTCTATGTGCTGGGCGGACTGGAGCTGATCCTTGCCGCATTCCTGCTGCTGGCGACGGTGGCCGGCTATGTCAGCGAGCCCCCCGGCAGCGGCCCGGACGCCGCCCCCCTGCTGCTGTTCGTGCTGCTCGGAGCAGGCACGGCCACGTTCGCCGCGCTGGGCGGGTTGAGCATCAAGGCCGCAGGCTGCATGGGCGCACGTCGCCAGCATCGGCTGTGCCTGATCGTCGCCGGCCTGGCCTGCCTGACCGGAGCGCTGGGCATCGCGCTTGCGGCCTATGCGCTATGGGCGCTGTTGCGCCCGGAAGTGGTGGCCAGCTTCGACGGCACCGGCCGCGCGGTCGCCGCATGACCGGGCCTGCCCGCATCGCCGTCCTGGCATCGGGCCGCGGCAGCAACCTGCAGGCGATCCTCGATGCGATCGCACAGGGCGTCCTGCAGGCCGAGGTCGTGGGGGTGTTCTCCGACAAGCCGGACGCCGCCGCCCTTCTGCGCGTTCCTGCGGCACAGCGATGGGCGGCGGCACCCCGTGGGTTCGCAGATCGTGCCGCGTACGAGACCGCCTTGGCCGATGCCGTTGCAGGCAGCGCACCGGACTGGATCGTCTGCGCCGGCTACATGCGCATCCTGGGGCCGGCCTTCGTAGCGCGCTTCGATGGGCGACTGGTCAACATCCACCCCTCGTTGCTGCCGTTGTACAAAGGCCTGCACACCCATGCGCGCGCGCTGGAGGCCGGCGACACGCAGCATGGTGCCAGCGTGCACTTCGTCGTGCCGGAGCTGGATGCAGGCACGGTGCTGGCACAGGCGCGCGTTCCCGTCCACGCTGGCGATACCGCCGAAACGTTGGCCGCGCGGGTGCTGGAGGTCGAGCATCCCCTGCTGATCGCCAGCCTGGTGCTGCTGGCCAGCGGACGCGTAGCTGAACAGGGAGGTCAGCTGCAGCTGGACGGTCACCCCCTTTTCAGCCCGCTGGTCCTAGATTCGTCGGGTGTGCTGCGCTCGCCCCTCTGAGCTGAACACGCGCCACTGACCATGGCGCTGGCATGCTGCCCCCTTTCCTTTGCCTCTGCCCGGTATGAAGAAGACGACGCTGCACCGACCCGCGCTGTTGCTGTCCGCCCTGTTCTGCATGGCGGCGCTGCCTTCGGCTGCGCAGCAGGCCGCGCCTGCCGTCCCGGCCGAAGCGCCGCCGGCGCCCGGTCTGGCGGCGATGGCATGGGAGCCCCCGGTACTGGAGCCGTTCACCGCCACCTACCAGGCCCTCTACAAGGGCAAGGAAGCAGGCGATGCCACCATGCGCGTCACCCATGCCAGCGGCACTCAATGGCGGGTGGACATGCAGGTGGTCGGCCGGCGCGGCTTCGCCAGCGTGCTCGGCTTGAATCTGGAACAGAGCACGGTGTTCGAGAACCGCAACGGCCAATACGTGCCGCTGAGCCAGAGCACCGTGCGCAAGGGATTGTTCCTCGGCAAGAAAGTGACCGGCACCTACGACTGGCAGGCCGGGACGGCGCGCTGGCTGGGCGACCTGAAGAAAGAACGCACCCAGCCCATTCCGCTGCAAGCCGGCGACCAGAGCGCGCTGCTGCTGAACCTGGCGATCATGCGTGACGCCCGCCCGGGCAGCAGCCTGCACTACCGCTACGTCGATGTCGGCCGCGTGCGCCAGCATGACTACCAGGCCGCCCCTGCCACTGAAAGCGTGCAGGTCGGCGAACTGTCCTACGACGCGCTGCGCGTGTACCGCACCAACGGCGGCAATGACGAAACCATCCTGTGGATCGCAAACGGCGTCCCCACGCCGGTGCGGATCCTGCAACGCAAAGACGGCGAGGACAACATCGACCTGCGCCTGATCGAATACCAAGGAGTCTGAGCATGACCACGTTCCAACGCCCGCTGACCTGGATCGCCGCTGCCGCCCTGTCGGTAGCCAGCCTGCCCGCCATGGCCCTGCAGCCGTTCAAGGCCGATTACCTGGCCAGCTACATGGGCATGCAGGCCAACGGCACCATGACACTGGCCAGTGAAGGCACCGGCAAATGGCGCTACAGCCTGAAAGTGAAGAACCAGCTGGCCGACCTGAGCCAGAGCACCGTGTTCGAGGAAGCCAACGGGCGCCTGCGTCCGCTGAGCAGCCAGGACAGCTCGGTGCTGCTGGTGAAGAAGCGCAACGTGCAGGCCAACTACAACTGGACCAGCAACCAGGCCACGTGGACCGGCGACATCAAGCCCGACCGCGCAGGTCCGGTCGCCTTGAAGGCCGGGGACATGGATGCGCTGCTGATCAACCTGGCAATCGCGCGCGACCTCGCCGCCGGCAAGCCGCTGAACTACCGCATGGTCGACGAAGGCCGCATCAAGCCGATGACCTACCGCGTGGTGGGCAAGGAAGCCGTCACCGTGGCCGGCAAGAGCTACGAAGCGACGAAGGTGTCGCGCGTGGATGGCAACAAGGAACTGATCGCCTGGATCGTGCCGGAGTTCCCGGTGCCGGCGCGGTTGCTGCAGCGTGAGAGCGGCAAGGACGCGCTGGACCTGACCATCAAGGGCATCAACTGAGGCATGGGGAGTGACGGCCGCTGGCCGTCAGTCCCTGTGTGGACGGCCAGCGGCCGTCACTACCCTCATTCCGCCTGGAACACCGTGCGGCAGTCCACGCGGATCTGCTCGCCGGTCTTGCGCCACAGGAAGGTGCGGCACTCGCGGTTGCCTTCCTTGGTTTCTGAAACGCCCACGGCGTAGAACGCCTGCAGGATCTCGTCACGGGTCACCGTGCCGTCGGCGTTCCAGTCCATGTCCTTCTGCTCCACCCCCTTGGTGATGGCGAGGCCGGCAAACCAGGCATACGCCAGGTAGGCCAGCATCAGCAGCACCAAGGCCAGCAGCGCCTTGCGGCGGCGCGTGAACTTGCCGCGCAGGATCATTGCACGCGCCGGATGGTGGCACCGAGCGAAGAAAGCTTCTCTTCGATGTTCTCGTAGCCGCGGTCCAGATGGTAGATGCGGTCGATGGTCGTATCACCATCGGCCATCAGGCCTGCCAGGATCAGCGAGGCCGACGCGCGCAGGTCGGTCGCCATCACCGGTGCACCGCTCAGCCGCTCGGCACCGCGCACGATCGCCGTGTGGCCTTCGACCTGGATGTCCGCGCCCACGCGCAGCAGTTCGTTGACGTGCATGAAGCGGTTTTCGAAGATGGTTTCGTTGATCACGCCCACGCCATCGGCCACGCAGTTGAGCGCCATGAACTGCGCCTGCATGTCGGTCGGGAACGCGGGATACGGCGCGGTCGTCAGGTTCACCGACTTCGGCCGCTGCCCGTGCATGTCCAGGGTGATGGTGTCGGCGGTGGTGCTGATGGTGGCGCCAGCCTCGATCAACTTGGACAGCACCGCTTCCATCGTGTCCGGGCGCGCACGGGTGACGGTCACGCTGCCGCCGGTCATTGCCGCCGCCACCAGGAAGGTGCCGGTTTCGATGCGGTCGGGCAGCACTTCATGGCGCCCGCCATGGAGGCGCTTCACGCCTTCGATGACCAGCCGGGCGGTACCCAGTCCTTCGATCTTCGCGCCCAGCGCGATCAGGCACTGCGCCAGATCGGTGACTTCCGGCTCCATCGCGCAGTTGTCCAGGACGGTGGTGCCTTCGGCCAGGGTCGCGGCCATCAGCACGTTCTCGGTGCCGGTCACGCTGACCATGTCGAAGGTGAAGTGGCCACCCTTCAGCCGCTTGGCGCTGGCCTTGATGAAGCCGTTTTCGACCACGATGTCCGCACCCAGGGCCTGCAGTCCCTTGATGTGCTGGTCGACCGGACGCGAGCCGATCGCGCAGCCGCCCGGGAGCGACACTTCGGCTTCGCCGAAGCGGGCCAGCAGCGGGCCCAGCACCAGGATCGAGGCGCGCATGGTGCGCACCAGCTCATACGGCGCCACGTGCTGGTTGACCGGACGCGGGTCGACCACGATGGCGCTGCCACGCGACAGCGTGCCCTGGTCGATGGTGACCTTGGCGCCCAGTTCGCCCAGCAGCTTCACCGTGGTCACCACGTCGTGCAGGTGCGGCACATTGGTGATCTCGACCGGTTCGTCGGCCAGCAGGGTCGCGCACAGGATGGGGAGGACGGCGTTTTTGGCGCCGGAGATGCTTACTTCACCGTGCAGCGCTTTGCCGCCGGTCACAACGATCTTGGCCATGTATCAGGGTCTTTTTCGGGTTCAGCCGGCTTCGGCCGGGGTCACGGTCTTCAGTGCCAGCGCATGAATCGCGCCGCCCATCAGATCGTCGAGGGTGGCGTACACCATGCGGTGGCGGGCCAGCGGCATCTTGCCCGCAAAGGCATCGCAGACCACGGTCGCCTCGAAGTGCACGCCATCATCGCCCTGCACGTCGGCACGGGCGCCGGGCAGGCCGGTTTCGATCAGATTGCGGATGGTGTCAGCGTCCAACGGGCTTTCCTAATAAAATGTCGGTTCATTCTACTCTGCTGCGTGGCATCCGAATGGCTGACACCAACCTGCCCCTCCCTCCTGCCGGCCTGCCGGGCAAGGCCCCGGCCGACCCGGCCGCGCTGGTCGCCAGCGGCAAGCGCGTGTTCCAGATAGAACAGGAAGCGCTGCAGGCCGTGGCCGCCGGCCTGGGCGATGCCTTCCAGCAGGCCTGCCAGCACATCCTGACCGGGCGGGGCCGCGTGGTGGCCACCGGCATGGGCAAGTCCGGGCACATCGCGCGCAAGATCGCCGCCACGCTGGCGTCGACCGGCACGCCGGCGTTCTACGTGCATCCCGGCGAAGCCGGCCACGGCGACCTGGGCATGATCACCGAAGCCGATGTGGTGCTGGCGCTGTCCTATTCCGGCGAGTCGGATGAGCTGCTGATGCTGCTGCCGGTATTGAAACGGCAGGGCAACGTGCTGATTTCCATGACCGGCAAGCCGCAGTCCAGCCTGGCGCGCGCCGCGGACGTGCATCTGGATGTGAGCGTACCGGCCGAAGCCTGCCCGCTGGCGCTGGCGCCGACCTCCAGCACTACTGCCTCGTTGGCGATGGGCGATGCGCTGGCGGTTGCGCTGCTGGATGCGCGCGGCTTCACCGCCGATGACTTCGCCCGCTCGCACCCGGCCGGCAGCCTGGGCCGCCGCCTGCTGCTGCACATCACCGATGTCATGCACAGCGGTGACGATCTGCCACGCGTGGACATCGGCGCCAGCCTGAGCGAGGCGCTGGTGGAAATGAGCCGCAAACGGCTCGGCATGACGGCCGTGGTCGATGCGGACGGAGTACTGATCGGCCTGTTTACCGACGGTGACCTGCGCCGCGCGCTGGACAGCGAGCTGGACGTGCGCAGCGCGCGGATTGCCGATGTGATGACCCGCAACCCCCGCACCATCAACGCCGATCAGTTGGCGGTAGAGGCCGCACGACTGATGGAAACGCATAAAATCAACGGCTTGATGGTGGTGGATGGCGGCGGGCACGCGGTAGGTGCACTCAACATTCATGACCTGTTGCGGGCCCGGGTGGTTTAACCGAACACGTCCCGCCCCCATTCATTGATTACCGCACGACGAATCCGGATACCCCCCTGACGATGCCCTGGTCCCCCCTGCCCGCTTTCCCCGCCCACCTGCATGCCGTTGCCGGGCGTATCCGGCTGGCCTGCTTTGACGTGGACGGCACGCTCACCGATGGTCAGCTTTACTACGACCGTGAAGGGAATGAGAGCAAGGCATATTTCGTGCAGGACGGGCTGGGACTGAAACTATTGCAGAAGCACGGCATCCATCCGGTGCTGATCACCGCGCGCAACAGCCAGTCGGCGTTGAAGCGTGGGGCGGACCTGGGCATCGACACGCAGATCGCGGTCGGCGACAAGCTGGCCAGCGTGCAGGCGCTGTGCGAACAGCACGGCATCGGGCTGGACCAGGTGGCCTTCATGGGCGATGACCTGCCCGACCTGGCCCCGCTGTGCCACGTCGGCCTGGCGGTCGCGCCGGCCAATGCGCACCCGTGGATCGCCGAGCGCGTGCACTGGCAGACCCGCGCCGAGGGTGGCCGCGGTGCCGCGCGCGAACTGTGCGATGTGCTGCTCGCTGCTCAGGGCCGCGTCGACGCCGTGCTTGCTGGGTTCGGCGCATGAACTGGCGCACCGTGATCGGCGGCGTACTGCTGGTGGTGGCCGTGCTCAGCGGCTGGTCGCTGTTGCGCAACCGCGACAAGGGCCCGCAGGTCACCGTGGACGACGGCACCGTGGATTACGTCCTGCACGATTTCCAGATCGTGGTGCTGGACGACGAGGGCAAGGAATCGACCACGCTGCGCGCTCCGCGGCTTGAGCGCCTGCGCGCCGACCAGACCATGACCATCGCCACCCCGGTGTTCGAAATGCCGGCCAGCGATGGCAACCACTGGACCCTGCGCAGCCAGACCGGCTGGGTCAGCGCCAAGGGCGAAGAGATGCGCCTGCGCGGCGATGTGAGTGGCGACAGTCCCAGCGAGGGGGCGACCCCGCCGACCACGTTCCGCACCACGCACCTCAACGTCTTCCCGAAAGACAACCGCGCCGCCACCGATGCGCTGGTGACCATGACCCGGCCGGGCATGGAACAGAGCGGCGTCGGCTTCGAGCTGGATTCCAAGAACAACACGTATCATTTCCTCAGCCAGTCCAAGGGCCGCTACACGCCCCGGCGCTGATCCCTCTTTTCCTGCCCGGCTGGCCCGGGCACCCCATCCGGCAGAACGGACACGATGAAAATCCACTTTGCAGTTCTTTGCGCGCTCAGCTTGTTGTTCCCGGTGGCCGCCCATGCGAAATCCACCGACCGCAACGAGCCGATGAACATCGACGCCGGCGCCCAGGCCGGCACCCTGACCGGTGACGGCAAGACCATGCTGTCCGGTGGGGTGGTCATCACCCAGGGCTCGCTGGACCTGCGCGCCGCCAATGCGGAAATCCAGATCAGGGGCGGCGAAGCGGTGCGTGCGATCTTCACCGGCAAGCAGGCCACCATGCGCCAGCAGATGGACGACGGCAGCTGGATGGACGCCACCGCCGACCGCATCGACTACGACATCACCGGTGAAATCATCACCCTGACCGGCAACTACAAGGTCACCAGCGCGCGCGGCACCAATGCGGGCCAGCGCATGGTCTACAACACGCGCAGCGGTGAAATGAACAGCGGTGGCGACGGTACCCGCGTGCGCACGGTCATCCAGCCGAAGAACAAGGCACCGGCCGCAGGGAGCAGCAAGTAATGCTCGTTGCCAAGGGCCTGCGCAAAAGTTACAAGCAGCGCGAAGTCGTCAAGGACTTCGGGCTTACCCTGGAAGCGGGCGAAGTGGTGGGCCTGCTCGGTCCCAACGGCGCCGGCAAGACCACCTGCTTCTACATGATCGTCGGCCTGGTGGCCGCCGATGCCGGCAGCATCGTGCTGGATGGCAAAGACATCACCAGCGACCCCATGTACACCCGCGCCAAGCAGGGCGTGGGCTACCTGCCGCAGGAACCGTCGGTCTTCCGTAAGCTCACCGTGGCCGACAACATCCGCCTGGTGCTGGAGCTGCGCGATGACCTGGACCGTGCCGGCCGCGAACGCGAACTGGCCAGCCTGCTGGACGAACTGCAGCTCGGCCACGTCGCCGAACAGTTGGGTGCCAGCCTGTCCGGCGGTGAGCGACGTCGTTGCGAAATCGCCCGCGCACTGGCCGCACGGCCCCGCCTGATCCTGCTCGACGAGCCCTTCGCTGGCGTCGATCCGATTTCGGTCGGCGAAATCCAGCGCATCGTGACCCACCTCAAGCAGCGCGGCATCGGCGTACTCATCACCGATCACAATGTCCGCGAAACCTTGGGAATCTGCGACCGCGCGTATATCCTCGCTGAAGGTACGGTGCTCGCCCAAGGTGCGCCTGCGGATCTGCTGGACAACGCGGATGTCCGCCGCGTCTATCTGGGAGACTCCTTCAAGCTCTGAAGGTGGCCGCCGGACCCTCCTCTTTCCGTTGGGCGGTGGCATGAAAACGCGGTTGCAGACATCGCTGGGGCAGCATCTGGTCATGACGCCGCAGTTGCGCCAGGCCATCCGGCTGCTGCAGATGTCGACGACCGAGCTGGATGTCGAAATCGCCGAAGCCGTGGAAACCAACCCGCTGCTGGACTGGGACGACAGCCCGGAGCCGACGCCCGGCAGCGAAGTAGGCAGCAGTGAAGCACCCGCCGGTCAGGACACACCGGCAGACAGTGACGCGCCGCCCGCGGACGCCGGTGGCGATGATGACTGGACGCCCGCAGAAGTGGACTGGAGCGGATCGGGCAGCAGCAGCGGCTCGTTCGATGAAGATGACCTGGGCAGCGCCGCCGAGCGGGTTGCCGATACCGAAACCCTCGCGGATCACCTGCTGTGGCAGCTGCATCTTTCGCCGCTGTCCAGCCGCGACCGCAACATCGGTGCCGCACTGATCGATGCGATCGAAGACGACGGCTACCTGCGGGAAGCATTTTCCGGCATCGCCGAAACGCTGCTGCCCGACATCCATGCGGGCGACGACGAAATCCTGACCGTCCTGCATCAGATCCAGCGCTTTGATCCGGTCGGCGTGGGCGCGCGCACGCTGGGCGAATGCCTGCAGTTGCAGCTGGATGTACTGCCCTTGGACACACCGGCGCTTGCGCTGGCCCGGCGCATCGCCGGCGGCCCGCTGGAGCGCCTGCCGCGCAGCGGCGTAGCCGGCATCGCACAGGAGCTGAAACAACCCGTGGCCGACGTGGACGCGGCGGTGACGCTGCTGCGTTCGCTGGATCCGCGCCCAGGCACCCAGATCGCCGCCGTGGCACAGGACACCTATGTCGTGCCGGATGTCGTCATCTGGCGACAGGCCGGCGTATGGCGCGCCGCGCTGGCCGGTCACGCCGGGCCCAAGGTGGTCATCCACCGGGGCTACGAGAGCCTGATCCGCCGCTGTGGCGAAGCAGATGCCGGGTACCTGAAAGCCCACCTGCAAGAGGCACGCTGGCTTTTAAAGGGGCTGGAGGCGCGCGGCGAGACCCTGCTGCGGGTAGTCGGCAGCCTGCTGCAGCACCAGGCCGGGTTCCTGGAGTTCGGCGCACAGGCACTGCGCCCGCTCACCCTGCGCGAGATCGCCGGAGAGCTCGGCCTGCACGAATCCACCATCTCGCGCGCCATCGCCCGCAAGCACGTGCGCACGCCACGCGGCACCTTGCCGCTGCGTGCCTTCTTCGCCTCCGGCATCGATACCGACGGCGGCGGGGAAGCGTCCAGTACGGCCATCCAGTCGATGATCCGGAAACTGATCGACGATGAGAACCCGCGCAAGCCGCTTTCTGACGCCAAGCTGGCTGACCTGCTGAAAACCTCGGGTATCCCGGTAGCGCGCAGGACCGTGGCGAAGTATCGTGAAGCCATGAACATTTCCGCCTCGCACGAAAGAGTCAGGATCGCTTGACGCATACCGCGCCCGGCGGAAAGGTTCATTGGCAAATCCAAAAGGAGATACCCGATGCGCATTGAAACGTTTGGCAAAGACGTCGAAGTCACCCCGGCCCTGAAGGAATATGTAGAGACCAAGTTCAAGCGGCCAGGCAACCACTTCGTCGGCGAGCACTGCGAAACTCGGGTCACGTTGAAGCTGCAGAAGAACGAACACCACGTGGATGCGACCGTGAACATTCCGGGGCAGACGCTGCACGCTGAAGCCAATGGCCAGACCATGTATGCGGCCATCGACATCCTGGCCGACAAGGTCGACCGACTGCTGACGTCGGAGAAGGAAAAGAAGCAGCAGAAGAAACAAGCGCACGTCCCCCTGCCGTTGGGCGACAATGACGGCTGATGCCTTCACTTCATCCCGCTCATGCCCCTGACTGATCTGATGGCAGCCGTGCAGACCCAGGTCTGCGCGGCTACCGACCGCGACGGCGTCCTGCTGGCTGCAGCGCACCTGCTGGCCTGCCGACAGGCCAACACCGAACAGATCCACCGCAACCTGCGCGAGCGCGAGGCGCTGGGCAGTACGGCCATCGGCCACGGCATCGCCATTCCGCATGGCCGCGCACCCGCCCTGGAACGCCCCCGCGGCGCGCTGCTGAAGCTGCTGACGCCCGTGGATTTCGGTGCGGAAGAGCCGGTGGACCTGGTGTTCGCGATCGCGGTGCCGTCTCATTACACCCACCAGCACCTGATGCTGCTGTCCGAGCTGGCCGAACTGTTTTCCGAATCCAGCATCCGCGACGCGTTGCGCGACGCCAAGGACGCAGACGCACTGCGCGCCATCATCGACTTCCCGCCACCGGCGAGCGCCGCATGAATACGAGCATCACCGCACGCGAATTGTTCGACCAGCAACGCGACAGGCTCGCCTTGCGCTGGGTCGCCGGACAGAAAGGCGACAAGCGCGAACTGGAGGCCGGCAACACCGTCTCCCGCCGCCCGTCGCTGGCCGGCTACCTCAATGCGATCTACCCCAACAAAGTGCAGATCCTCGGCACCGAAGAACTGACCTGGCTGGACTCGCTCGATTCCCGGCTGCGGTGGGAGACCATCGAAAAGATCATGCAGTCGCACCCGCTGGCACTGGTGATCACCCGCAACCAACCCTGCCCGGAAGACCTGCGTGCTGCAGCCGATGAATCCAATACGCCGCTATGGCTTTCGCCCAAGCGCGGGCACGAGCTGCTGAACCACCTGTCGTACCACCTGGCCCGTACGTTGGCACCGCGGGTGATCCTGCATGGCGTTTTCATGGAGATCTATTCCATCGGCGTGCTGATCACCGGTGAAGCCGGGTCCGGCAAGAGCGAGCTGGCGCTTGAACTGCTGAGCCGTGGCCACCGCCTGGTCGCCGACGATGCCCCCGAATTCACCCAGATCGCCCCTGATGTGCTGGACGGCACCTGCCCGGAGCTGCTGCAGGACCTGCTGGAAGTGCGCGGCCTGGGCGTGTTGAACGTGCGCGAGATGTTCGGTGACACGGCGGTAAAGAAGAACAAGTACCTTCGGCTGATCGTCCACCTGACCAAGCCGATGACCGAACCCAGCGCTTACGGATACGAACGCCTGACCGGCGATTCCGGCACCCGCCACGTGCTGGACCTGGATGTGCCGCTGATCACCCTGCCCGTGATGCCCGGACGCAATCTGTCGGTGCTGACCGAGGCCGCCACGCGCCTGCACATCCTGCGCACCAAGGGCATCGACCCCGCCGCGATGTTCATCGCCCGCCATAGCAATCTGCTCGAACGCCGCAGCCCCTGAACCCGGTAGTGACGGCCGCTGGCCGTCAACCCACGGATCACCGCCACCCCGCCAGCCGCCAACACCCCGCCCGCCACCAGTGAGCCCGCCATGAACCGCCCTGCCCCGCCCGCCCCGACCCTGATCATCGTCAGTGGCCTGTCCGGTTCTGGAAAGTCCGTGGCCCTGAAAACCTTCGAAGACCAGGATTACTACTGCTCCGACAACCTGCCCATCGACCTGCTGCCCGGGTTCGTGCGCAGCGTGCTGGCGGTGAAGGGCACCGCGCCGCGGCGCCTGGCGGTAGGCATCGATGTGCGCGGCCAGAGCGACCTCAGCCAGCTCGCGCAGTGGCGCAGCCAGGCCGAAGAAGCCGGCGTGCGCGCACAGCTGCTGTTCTTCGAAGCCAACGACGAAGCGCTGCTGAAGCGCTACGCCGACACCCGCCGTCGGCACCCGCTGAGCCAGCTGGGTCTGTCGCTGCCGGAGGCCATCGAGCGCGAACGCGAGCTGACGTCCCCGCTCCGCGACGCCGCCGACGCCATCATCGACACGACCGCGCTCAACGTGCACCAGCTGCGCCGGCGCATCGTGACCGAGTATGCCCTCGGCCATGCCACGCCGTTGTCGCTGCTGTTCGAGTCGTTCGCCTACAAGCGCGGCGTGCCGGCCGAGGCCGACTTCGTGTTCGATGCGCGCGTGCTGCCCAACCCGCACTGGGACCCCGAGCTGCGCCCGCTGAGCGGCCGCGAAGGCGGCGTGCGCGATTACCTGGAGGCGCAGCCGGAAGTACAACGCTACGTCGGCCAGCTGACCGACTTCCTCGACACCTGGCTGCCCAAGCTGGGCAACGACACCCGCAGCTACGTCACCGTGGCCTTCGGCTGCACCGGCGGCAAGCACCGCTCGGTGTTCCTCGCCGAACGCCTCGCCCGCCATGCCCGCGAACAAGGCTGGCAGGACGTAGCCACCTACCACCGCGAACTCGACTGAAAAAAGGGGACGGAGGGGATTAAGTCGTTATTGGCGTGCAGTAGCCAATAACGACTTAATCCCCTCCGTCCCCTTTTTTATGAATACGGAACACTGAAGGGCTCTACGACTGCTATCGCAGCTTCATGCCGACCTGTTAACGTTCAGGCATGACCTGTGGCATTCTCCTCGTAACCCACCCTGGCGTCGGATCTGCCCTGCTTGATGTGGCGACCCGGCTGCTGCGGCATCTTCCGTTGAAGACTGAAGCCTTCGACGTGCCGTTCGATGCAGATCTGGACACCTTGCTGCCCCACGCATCGGCTGCCATGCGCCGTGTGGATGGCGGCGATGGGGTCCTGATCCTGACCGACCTGTACGGCGCGAGTCCCAGCAACCTGGCCGCGAAACTGGCCCGGCTGGGGACGCCGGCGCGGCGGGTAGCGGCCTTGAGCCTGCCGATGTTGTTACGAGTGATGAACTATCCGGAACAGGACCTGGATCAATTGCCCGCCACTGCGGCGGCGGGCGCGCGCAATGGAGCGATAGTCGACGATGCTTGAGAAAGAACTCACCGTAACCAACCGCCTGGGCCTGCATGCCCGCGCCACTGCGAAGCTGGTGCAGGAGCTGGCGCCTTTCCGCTGCAACGTGACCATGGCCGCCAAGGGCCGCGAGATCAATGCCAAGAGCATCATGGGCGTGATGCTGCTGGCCGCCGCCCAAGGCACACCGGTGACCATCCGCATCAATGGTGAAGACGAGCAGGCCGCGATGGACGCGGTGGTCTCGCTGTTCGAGCGTCGCTTCGACGAGGACAGCTGAGCATGCCGCGCGCCCGCGCTGGATTGTCCCCCACCGGCCTGCCGCCGGTGCAACGGCTGTCCGGCCATGGCGCGTCCCGTGGTACCGCCCTGGGGCGGGCGCGGGTGCGTCTGGCGCACTCGCTGGACGTTGCCGAAAAGCGCATCGCCCCCCAGCAGGTGGAGAAGGAGCTCAAGCGCCTGCACGCCGCACTGGACGCCGCACGTGCGGAAATGCACGACCTGCGGCAGCGCCTGCAGGGGGCGTTGAACCAGGAAGCCGGCGAGTTCCTCGACCTGCACGCACTGTTGCTGGACGATCCCGAGCTGTTGTTCGGGCTGGACGAACTGATCCGCAGTGGGCCCTACAGCGCCGGGTATGCGCTGCGCCTGCAACGCGACCGGTTGGCCAAGGTCTTCGATGGCATGGACGATGCCTACCTGAAGAGCCGCATGGACGATCTGGACCATGTGATCGGCCGCATCCACGCCTTCCTGCAGCCGGTGCTGCCCCCCGCGGTAAAGGGCCTGGCTGGCGAGATCCTGGTCTGCGACAACATCGCACCGTCGGAGATGGCGCAGTTGCAGTCGCAGGGCGTGGTGGCGATCGTCACCGTGGCCGGCAGCGCGCTGTCGCACAGCGCGATCCTGGCACGCAGCCTGCACCTGCCGTTGATCGTCAACGTGCCGGGCCTGCTCAACAAGGTCAGCGACGGCGACGTGCTGATCGTGGACGCCAGCGATGGCACCATCACCGTCAACCCGCGCGCCGAAGACCTGCGCGACTACCGCGTGCGTTTGAAAGAACACGCACGCGAACAGCGCGACCTGGGCCGCCTGCGCAGCAAGCCCAGCCGCACGCTCGACCACGTGGACATCGCGTTGCTGGCCAACGCCGAATCGCTGGAAGACGTGACCCAGGCGCATGCGCTGGGCGCGCAGGGGCTTGGCCTGTACCGCACCGAATTCCTGTTCCTGCAGCGCAACGAACTGCCGGACGAAGAAGAACAGTTCCGCACCTACCGTGATGCCGCGCTGGGCATGGCCGGCCGACTGGTCACCATCCGCACACTGGATCTCGGTGCCGACAAAGCCGACCGCACCGGCCTGACCCTGAGCAACGAGGAAAATCCCGCACTGGGCCTGCGTGGCGTGCGGCTGTCGCTGGCCCGTCCGCTGGTGGCAGACACCCAGCTGCGCGCGATCCTGCGTGCCAGCGCCTACGGCAAAGTGCGCGTGCTGGTACCGATGGTGAGCACGCGCGAGGAGCTGCTGGCCGTGCGCCGTCGCATGGCCAAGCTGACCGTGCAGCTTCGCGCCGAAGGCCATGCGATCAGCGAGCGGGTGCCGCTGGGCGCGATGATTGAAGTGCCCGCCGCCGCGTTCGCGCTGGAAAGTTTCATCGACCTGGTCGATTTCCTGTCGATCGGCACCAATGATCTGGTGCAGTACCTGCTCGCCGCCGACCGCAACAACGAAGCACTGGGTGAGCTGTACTCGCCGCTGCACCCGGCGGTACTGCGTCTGCTGAAGCTTGTGATCGAGACCGGTCAGCGTTACCGGATCCCGGTGGCGGTCTGTGGTGAGATCGCCGGCGACGCGCGGTTGGCCCCGTTGCTGCTGGCCTTGGGACTTACGGAATTCAGCCTGCACCCCGGCACCCTGCTGGAAGTGCGCCGCGCGATCCGCGAAAGCAACCTCGGCGAACTACGCGAGCGTGCGCCGAAGCTGCTCGCCGCCCGCGACCGCCGCAGCATCGAACGCTGGCTGGAAGCCTGCTGATCGGTAGCGACGGCCGCTGGCCGTCACTCTTTCCTGGCTTCTGCTTTTCACATAGCAGGACCATAATGACGCCCTGACCACCCCTGATGCGGCATCCTCCCCGGGATCGCAGCCTTTCTCTTTCCTGCGGGAGTTCCGATGGCCGAGGCCGTACGCCACGACAAGACCGCGCGCCAACTGCGCCTGCTTTCCGATGCACTGGACAGTGGTCGGCTCGGCCCGGTGCGCCGCCTGGTCAATACGCTGGCGCCGGCCGAGATCGGCAACCTGCTTGAATCGTTGCCGCCCGGCAAGCGCGAGATCGTGTGGGGGCTGGTCGATCCGGAAGACGACGGCGAGGTGCTGGTCCACGTCGGCGACGAAGTGCGCGAGAGCCTGCTCGCCGACATGGACCCGGACGAGATCATCGCTGCGGTCGAAGACCTGGACATCGATGACCTTGCCGACCTGGTCGAAGACCTGCCGGACACCGTCATCGACGAAGTGCTCAAGTCGATGGACCGCGAGAACCGCGAACGCCTCGAGCAGGTGCTGTCGTATCCGGAGGACAGCGCCGGCCGCTTGATGAATCCCGACGTGGTCACCGTGCGCGCGGACGTCAATGTCGATGTCGTCCTGCGTTATCTGCGCCTGCGCGGTGAGCTGCCCGATCACACCGATCACCTGTTCGTGGTCAGCCGTCGCCATCAGTACCTGGGACGCCTGTCGCTTGCGGCATTGGTCACCCACGAGGACAACACGCCGATCAACCGGCTGATCGACGACGAACAGCCCGCCATCGACGTCGGCGAAAGCGCGGATGAAGTCGCCCGGCAGTTCTCCGATCATGACTGGGTATCGGCCCCGGTAGTGGACGACAACAACATCCTGCTCGGCCGCATCACCATCGATGACGTGGTCGATATCATCCGCTCGCAGGCCGAACACCAGGCGCTCGGCGCCGCCGGCCTGGACGAAGAAGAAGATCTGTTCTCGCCGATCAAGCGCGCCGTGCGCGGTCGCGTGGTCTGGCTGGGCATCAACCTGTGCACCGCCTTCCTCGCCGCCAGTGTGATCGGCCAGTTCGAACTGACACTGCAGAAAGTGGTCGCGCTGGCCGTGCTGATGCCCATCGTCGCCGGCGTCGGCGGCAATGCGGCGGTGCAGGTGCTCACCCTGATGGTGCGCGGCATCGCGCTCGGCCAGGTCGGCCCCAGCAATGCGAAGATCCTGCTGTGGAAAGAACTGCGGGTCGCCATGATCAACGGCACCCTGATCGGCCTGCTGGTCGGCCTGATCGCCTTCGTCTGGTTCCACAGCTGGCTGCTGTCGATCGTCATCACCCTGGCCCTGATGATCAACTTCTGCGCCGCTGCACTGGCCGGCGTGCTGTTGCCGCTGATGCTCAAGCGCATGAACGTCGACCCGGCCGTGGCCGGTACCGTGGTGGTCACCGCGGTGACCGACGTCATGGGCTTCTTCAGTTTCCTGGGCCTGGCTACCCTCATTCTGCTGCACTGACCGATACCGATATGGCCACTACCGTAAACAATTACTTCCAGGCCGGCTGGCGCGACCAGCAGCACACCTGCGCCTCATGCGAATGGAAGGGCAGCTCGCGCACGATGGTGATGGAGCTGGCCGAGGACGTGACCGAATATGACTGCCCGGTCTGCGAAAACCCGTTGCTGATTGTGGTCCATCCGGATATCGAACAGGTACAGGCCGCTGCGACGGCAGGCAACGAAGAAGCCCGCGAGCAGTTGGACATCATCGCGAGCTTCCCCCGCCCCGACTGATGCAGCGCACGATGCCCCGGCGGCAGAACAAGATTACGATGGAAGCGATTACATCACTGCCTCCTGGACTCCCATGCACCGTCTGCTGCTGCGTTGCTCCGCACTTGCCGTCTTCATGATGAGCCTCGCCGGTTGCGCCACGGCGCCGGACCCCACCGCCGGGCATTTTGAATCGCGCACGATCACCGTTGACGGTCAGGCGTCGCGCTACCAGGTGTTCGTTCCCTCCGACGCCATACGCGCGGCCGGCCCCCTGCCGGTGGTGCTGTTCCTGCACGGGTCCGGCGAGCGCGGCCGCGATGGCAGGAAGCAGACCAAAGCAGGCATCGGGCCGTATCTGCGCGAACATGCGAAGACGTTCCCGGCCTTGGTCGTCCTGCCGCAGGTGCCCAACCGCGAGGAATGGAGTGGCCTCAACAACCGCATCGCCTTGGCCGCGCTGGACGCCAGCGTTGCCGAGTTCGCTGCAGATCCCGCCCGTCAGTACCTGACCGGCATGTCGATGGGCGGCTACGGAAGCTGGAACATCGCACTGGCCGAGCCGACGCGGTTCGCCGCCATCGTGCCGGTATGTGGCGCGGTATTGGCCCCGCGCGAGGAGCGGGAGAGCCTGTTCGTCGAGGCGGTCGCCCACGAAGCAGACCCCTACACGGCGCTTGCGGCGCGGTTGAAGAACGTGCCGATCTGGATGTTCCATGGCGCCGAGGACGACGTCGTGCCGCCAAGCGACGACCGCAAGCTGCACGCTGCCTTCAAGGCAGTCGGCGCACGCGATGCCCGTTACACCGAATACCCGGACGGCAACCACAACGCGTGGGATGCCACGTACGCCGATGCGGCCATGTGGACCTGGCTGTTCGCGCAGAAGCGCTGAAGCCAGGTAAGGACGGCCGCCAGCCGTCAGCCCACGCACCTGGCCGTCAGCCCTCCCCCACCCCACGCCCAACCCTGCACCGACTGCGCCCCGCCCTGGCACCCCGCACGATGGGCCATGAGCAGCGAAAAATTGAACGCAGGTCGCCGATCCCTCTGCGGGCACCGTGACGTCCTGACGACCAGCGGCGGGCACTCACTACACGCGCTGTTTTTGATAGCCCACGACCGCTTTGCCACGCAGGGTGAAGGAAGAAGCCGCAGGGGTCTGACATGAAACTCGACACCGTTTTTTGGTGGGCGCCATCCGCGAGGCTGACCTTGCTCCTTGCAGGGCTCATCCCATCTGCACTGGCTAGCGCTGCGCCCCCTGAGACGCTCCTTGTCGCCTTCAAACGTGATGTAACGGTTATCTCGTCGAGCGATTCAGAAGACCGTACCGATCAGATACGACGTGCGTTCCTTCACCGCTTCGGTGCCACGCCCGCTGATGCCCAGTCCTCCACCGAACTCCTGAAAGCACGGCTTTACGGGCTGGCGACGGTCGCACATCACGCACCGGATGAGGGCTTGGCCAAAGAGGCTGCCGCGCTGGCCTCGATACTGCACCACCGGCAGGCAGCAGATCATCGCGAGATCAGCTACGTCCATCGCATGCTGCTGGCCCAGCGTGATTTCGACGGCGCTTCATACTGGTCCAAGCGCTTCCCCGAGGTTCAACTGACCACCGTGCCGAAGGTGGAGCGGATGTCCGCCCCACAGCGACATAACGCCTACGCGGTCTCTGCAGATGGGTCGCGGCTGCTGGAGCTCCATCTGGACATGCACGCATATAGCGGCGTGTTGATCCTGGGGCATCCTGCCTGCGGTTTCTCACGCAAGGCGGCAGCCTGGATGAGCACGATCGCGCCAGAGCGCCGCCCATCTACCGTGAGGTGGCTGACGCCAGTGGACGGCGACCTGCAATTACCGTTGATAACGGACTGGAACGCGTTGCATCAGGATCAGGCTCTCCTTATCGCCCGCCACGAACGGGACTGGCCGTTCGTGCAGGTGTGGGATACACCGCAGTTCTTCATATTCTCAAACGGTACGCTGCAGTTGCATCTCGACGGATGGAACGAGCGGACCGAGCAAGCACTGGTGAGGTGGCTCGACCTGCAGGGCCAGGCCACACCCGATGAACATATCCGCGAACAGGGGAAACAATCGGGGTAACACGGGACAACGGACGGAGCCGTTGCCCCGCAGGGTCAACCCAGCAGCGTTTCCAACACCGCCATGCGCACGGCGACGCCGTTGGCGACCTGGCGCAGCACCCACGACTGCGGGCCGTCGGCCACCTCGTCGGTGACCTCCACGCCGCGGTTGATCGGGCCGGGATGCAGCACGGCGGCATCCTTACCGGCGCGGGCCAAGCGGGCGGCATGCAGACCGTACTGCGCGTGGTACTGCTCCAGTGACGGCACCAGGCCTTCTTCCATGCGCTCGCGCTGCAGGCGCAGCATCATCAGCGCGTCCACGCCCTCCAGCATGGCATCGAAGTCGTCGCCGACCACGCAGCCGTGCAGGGTGTCATCGTCCGGCAGCAGCGACTGCGGACCGCATACCCGGATCTCGCCCACGCCCAGCGTGCGCAGCGCATGCAGGTCGGTGCGGGCCACGCGCGAGTGCTTCACGTCGCCCACGATCACTACCTTCATCTTCGCGAAATCACTACCCTTGGCCATGCGCAGGGTCAGCATGTCCAGCAGCCCCTGGGTGGGGTGCGAGCTGCGGCCGTCGCCGGCATTGATCAGCGCGGTGCCTTCGCCCGCCGAGGCAGCCAGTTCGGCCACGGCCCCATCATCGGGGTGGCGCACGACGAAGCCGCGCACGCCCATCGCTTCCAGGTTGCGCAGCGTGTCGGTGGCGGTCTCGCCCTTGCGGGTGGACGACGTGGACGCATCGAAGTTCAGCACATCGGCGCCGAGCCGCTGCGCGGCCAGCTGGAATGAGCTGCGGGTGCGCGTGGACGGCTCGAAGAACAGCGTGCAGACCGCAGACCCGGCCAGCACGGCGCGCTTGTTGCCGACCCGGCCAACGGCGGCGTCGCGGATCTGCCCCGCGCGATCCAGCAGCTGCAACAGGGTGTCGCGCGGCAGGCCTTCAAGGGTGAGCAGGTGACGCAGGCGTCCGGAAGAATCGAATTGCGAGGCAGTCATGGGCAGGGGTCGGCAGGTCAGGAAACAGGAATGGCGTCATCCGGGCTGGACAACCAACGGTCGATGATCACGGCAGCGGCCACCGCGTCCAGCGCGGCGGCATCACGGCGACGCTTGCGCCCTTCGCTGCGCTCAACCGCGAAGCGGCGCGCGGCTTCGACCGAACTGGAGCGCTCGTCGATCATCACCACCGGCAGTTTGAAACGTTCCCGCAACTGGCGGGCAAAGCCCTGCGCACGCTTGCGGTTGGGTTGGTCCTTGCCGTCCAGAGTGAGCGGGTCGCCCACCACCAGGCCGTTGGGCGACCATTCTTTGATCAATCGTTCCACCGCCGCCCAGTCCGGTCCGCTGCCGTGTACATCCACCACGGCCACCGCGCGCGCATGCGCAGCGAACGCACTGCCGATGGCTACGCCGATGCGGCGCGAGCCGACGTCAAAGCCCAGCACCGTGCCATCGCGGGGGATGGCGGCCGGCTCAGACATGGCCGCTGTAATCGGTCATCCGGAACATGTCCACGCCGATGCGCGAAGCCGCGCCCTGCCAGCGCTCGTCCAGCGGCGTGCGGAACAGCAGGTCGGCGTCGGCCGGCACGGTGAGCCAGCTGTTGTCCGCCAGCTCGCCTTCCAGCTGCCCTTCGCCCCACCCCGCACAGCCGAGGGTGACCAAGGCATTGGCCGGGCCATCGCCGCGTGCCATCGCTTCCAGGATGTCACGCGAGGTGGTCAGGAACAGGCCATCGCCCACGGGCAGGCTGGACTCCCACGCACGTGCGTCGTCATGGATGACGAAGCCGCGTTCGGGGTGTACCGGGCCGCCGTTGAGCACCACGCGCACGCGCAGCGCCTCGTCGTCGGTGGTGATGTCCATCTGGGCCAGCACCTCACCGATGGTGTAGTCGGTGGGCTGGTTCACCAGCACGCCCATGGTGCCGTTTTCATCGTGCTGGCAGATCAGCGCGACGCTACGGGCGAAGGGCGCCTCTGCCAGCGAGGGCAGCGCGACGAGCAGATGATGGGCGAGGGATGTGGAGATCTCAGGCATGGGCCACATTCTACCTGCTGGGCCGTGTGTGGGTGCGTGAGACGGTAGGATGGCGGCCACGCCGCACCTTGTGAGACCGCGATGCCCACCAGCCCCCCACTGCCCCCGTCCACCCGCAGTGCCATAGTGCTCATTGCGCTGTTGCAGGGGCTGATGCTGTATGTGGCGCAGGAACTGGCCGGCAGTTGGCCGCTGCAGGATATCGGCTCGCGCTACCGTTGGTATGCGTGGGTGCTGACCGTGCCCACCGCCATCGCGCTGACCGCCGTGGACCTGCGTGACCGCCGGCTGTGGCTGCACGCTGCAGTGGCGTCGGTGGTGGTGCTGGGGCTGTCCAGCTGGATCGGCTGGAACCTGCAGGGCGAGACCGGGCTGCGCAGCGAACCCTTGCGCCTGCCGTTCTCGCTGGCGATGGCCATTGCCACGTTCATCAGCCTGCCGTGGTGGCAGTATCGGTTGCAGCATGGGCACTGGCGCGCCAGCTATGACGCGCTGTTCGAACGCGCGTGGCAGAACGGCCTGACACTGGCCTTGGCCGCGTTGTTCACCCTGCTCACCTGGTTGCTGTTGTGGTTGTGGGCAGCGCTGTTCGGTCTGTTGAACATCACCTTCTTCAAGGAGCTGTTCGGCCAGGACGCCTTCATCGCCTTGGCGACCGGCACGCTGGCAGGCTTCGGCGTACTGATTGGCCGCACCCAGCAGCGCGCGATCCAGATCACCCGTCAGGTGCTGTTCGCCGTATGCCGCGGGTTGCTGCCGCTGCTGTCCTTCATCACGGTGATCTTCACCGTCAGCCTGCCCTTCACCGGCCTGGACGCGCTGTGGAACACCCGCTCGGCCGCCTTCCTGCTGATCACCCTGACACTGTTGCTGGTGACCTTCGTCAACGCGGTTTACCAGCATGACAGCGACACACCGCCCTACCCTGCATGGCTGCGGCGCCTGGTGGAAGCCAGCCTGCTTGCGCTGCCGGTGCTCGCTGCGCTGGCGCTGTATGCCACGTGCCTGCGCATTACCCAGTACGGCTGGACGCTGGACCGCTTCTGGGCCGTGTTGATCGCTGTGGTGGTGATCGGTTACGCGCTGGGTTACGGCTGGGCGGCGGTGCATCGGCGCGGGCGCTGGCTGCAGGGGCTGGAGCCGGTCAACCGGGTCATGTGCTGGGTGGTGCTGGGCGCAGCCCTGCTGTCGAGCTCGCCCCTGCTGGACCCGGCCCGCATCACCGTCGCCAGCCAGCGCGCGCGTCTGCTGGCCAACCCCGATGGCATCAGCATCGCCGATGCGATGATGCTGCGCTTCGAGGTCGGCCGCCGCGGCGTGCAGGCCCTGCGTGGCCTGCAGCAGGAGCCTGCATTTGTTGCCGACGCACGTGCGAGCAGCGTGGTCACCCAGGTGCTGGCCCGCACCGGGCAGTGGGGCACAGGCGAGCCGGCCATCGACGCGGGCATTCGAGATGTCACCGTGCTGCGCAAGCGCCTGCCGCTTGCCAGCGGATCGGCATCTCCGCCGGACAGCTGGTGGCAGGCGCTGCTGGGACGAAAGCTGGAAGCCGGTGACTGCCTGGACGGCGAAAAGCCCTGCGTGATCGTGAGCGCGGACTTCGACAACGACGGCCAACAGGACGTGCTGCTGTGTGCCTTGCCGCATCAGCTGGGCGCGTATTGCCAGCTACACGCACTGGGCCGCCGGGGCTGGTGGACCGCAGGCAGTTATGCATTTGGTTCCGGTGATACCCGCGATGGCAGCGCACAGCTGCATGCCGCCGTGCGCGAGGGCAAGCTCGTTCCACAGGCGCCGCGCTGGCCCGGTCTGGCGGTCGATGGCCGGCCGCCGGTCAGCATCGATAATCTTTCCGAAGAACCGGAGCAGACGCCATGAGCGGCTATTGCCTCATCGCCCCAGGCCATCCCGTGCATGGCCATTACCATGACCACGAATATGGCTTTCCGCAGCGCGAAGAACGCGAACTGTTCGAACGGCTGGTGCTGGAAATCAACCAAGCTGGGCTGAGCTGGGAAACCATCCTGAAGAAACGCGAAGGATTTCGCCGCGCTTATGACGGGTTCGATGTGGATGTGGTGGCGGCCTACGAACAGCCGGACATCGACCGCCTGCTCGGTGATGCGGGCATCATCCGAAACCGCTTGAAGGTGGCCGCGGCGATCCACAATGCGCAGGTGATCCAAGGGCTGCGTGAGCGCCACGGCAGCTTCGTCGGGTGGCTGGATGCCCATCACCCGCTGGACAAAGCCGAGTGGGTGAAGCTGTTCAAGAAGACGTTCCGCTTCACCGGCGGCGAGATCACCGGCGAGTTCCTGATGAGCCTGGGCTACCTGAAAGGCGCGCACGCCGATGACTGCCCGGTGCAGGCGCGGATACTCGAATTGAAACCCGCGTGGGCGTCCCGGTAACGCCTGCGCCCGGTAGCGCCGAGCCATGCTCGGCGAGCGCAGCGGCCCATCAGACGCCCATCTACCGGCCCCGGCGGTAACGCCTGCGCCCGGTAGCGCCGAGCCATGCTCGGCGAGCGCAGCGGCCGCTCAGACGCCCATGTACCTACCGGGGCGGTAACGCCTGCGCCCGGCAGCGCCGAGCCATGCTCGGCGAGCGCAGCGACCGCTCAGACGCCCATGTACCTACCGGGGCGATGGTTGAACATCAGCACCAGGCTGAGCACTACCGCGCCGATCGCCGAATACATGACCTGGATCGGCGCCAGCACAGAGAACGACACCAGCATCAGCATGGCATCGAAGCTCATCTGCACCTTGCCAGCGCTCCAGCCGCGGGTACGCTGCAGGTAGACCGCCAGGATGCCGATGCCGCCCAAGCTGGCCCGGTGACGGATGAAAAACAGGATGCCCAGCCCAGCCAGCGCACCGCCCACCACTGCCGAATACAACGGCGCGATGTGCGCGAAGTCGGCCCAGCGCGGTAGCAGGTCGGTCAGGATGCCGCAGGCGGTGACGGCCGCGAAGGTCTTCAGGGTGAACTCCCAGCCCATGCGGCGCACGCCCACCCAGTAGAACGGCAGATTGACCAGCACGAACACCAGGCCGAAGTTCCAGCCGGCGGCGTAGTGGATCAGGAAGGCCAGCCCGGCCATGCCACCGATCATCAGCCCGCCCTTGGCAAAGATGGCCAGACCCAACGACGCCACCAGCGTGGCCAGCACCATGCCCTGCACGTCCTCGGCATACGAATGACGCAGTGATTTGGCATCCAGCGCAGTGCCGGCAACGTCCGGCGGTGGGGTCAGCGGACCGGCAGTGACGAGGTGGCCGTCAGCGTCGTCGCACGGCACGGGGCCATGGGATTGGAGGGACATGAGCGTGGGGTGTCGCGGTGGGGAGACGTATTAGACACGATCCCGATGACAGTTGCAGGTGAAATCATTCACCGTCGTGATGAACGAGGTGATTCAGGCCAGAGACCGGTGATGATGGCCGCTGGCCGTCAGATCCAGGAATGACGGCCAGCGGCCGTCAGCACCCTCAGTCCTTCGTCACGCGGTTGATCTCAGCCAGGCTGGTCACGCCCTTGCCAGCCTTGATCAACGCGGACTGGCGCAGGTCATTCACGCCGATCGCCTGGGCGGCATCGGCAATCTGCAGCGCGTTGCCGCCAGCCAGGATGATCGTCGAGATCTCGTCGGTCATCGGCATCACCTGATACAGGCCGGTACGGCCCTTGTAGCCTTCGGTGCACTCATCACAGCCGACGGCTTCATACAGTTCGATGCCCGCATCCAGCTGTGCCTGGGTGAAACCCTCGGCCAGCAAGGCATGCGCCGGCAGGTCGGTGCGGCGCTTGCAGTTGTTGCACAGGCGACGCGCCAAGCGCTGGGCGATCACCAGCGTGACCGAACTGGTGATGTTGTACGGCGCGATGCCCATGTTCATCAGGCGTGCGATGGTCTGCGGCGCGTCATTGGTATGCAGCGTGGACAGCACCATGTGACCGGTCTGCGCCGCCTTGATCGCAATCTCGGCGGTTTCCAGGTCGCGGATTTCGCCGACCATGATGATGTCCGGATCCTGGCGCAGGAACGAACGCAGCGCGGCGGCAAACGTCATGCCGCGCTTGTTGTTCTGCTGCACCTGGTTCACGCCGGGCAGGCGGATTTCCACCGGATCTTCGGCCGTGGAGATATTGCGCGTTTCATCGTTCAGGATGCCCAGCGCGGTGTACAGCGACACGGTCTTGCCCGAGCCGGTCGGTCCCGTCACCAGCACCATGCCGTACGGCTTGTGGATGGCGTCCAGGAACAGTTTCTGCTGATCGGCCTCATAGCCCAGCTTGTCGATACCCAGCTTGGCCGCACTGCCGTCCAGGATACGCAGCACCACCTTTTCACCGAACAACGTGGGCAGGGTGCTGACGCGGAAGTCGATCTGCTTGGTCTTGCTCAGGTTGAGCTTGATGCGCCCATCCTGCGGCACGCGCTTTTCGGCGATATCCAGCTGCGCCATGACTTTCAGGCGCGCCGCGATGCGCTGGTTCAACTTGACCGGCGCACGGGCCACCATCTTCAGCAGGCCATCGATGCGCAGGCGCACCCGATAGTCATCTTCGTAGGGCTCGAAATGGATATCCGATGCGCCCTTGCGGATTGCATCCACCAGCACCTTGTTGACGAACTTCACCACCGGGGTGTCGTCGCCCTTGGCGTCGATGCCCGAATCGGTCGCTGCCATGTCGTCGTCGGTGCCGATCTCGAGGTTCGCCATGCCCTCGTCGTCGTCGCCCATGGACGAGGTCATCGAATCGTGGCTGGTCTGCCACTGCTCCAGCGCCCGGCGGATCTGGTCGTCGTCCACCAGGATCGACTCCACCACCAGGTTGGTGTGGAACTTGATTTCGTCCAGCGAATGGGTGGGGTTGCTGGTGCCCACGTACAGCTTGCCGCCCCGCTTGAACAGCGGCAGCACGTGATGCTTGCGCAGCAGTTCCTCGCTGACCAGGCTGATCGCGCTTTGGTTGGCGTCGAACACGCTGACATCGAACAGCGGCATGCCGAACTCGAGCGCGTTGGCCGCGGCGAGCTGCGAGGCGGTGACGACCTTGTTCTGGGCGAACCATTGCGGCAGCGGCAACCGCGCAGCGGTCGCCTTGGCCATCGCATCGCGGGCGCCGGCTTCATCCAACGCACCGTCCTGCACCAGACGGCGCGCGATGCCGGTGATACCGACGAGGTTAGCGGTGGCAACTGCGTTCATGCGGCTCCTCACTCCAGACCACCCGGCGCATCCCGCCCCGCATGGCCCTGCATTGTTGGTCCGCTGCCGGCTCCCCCTGCAGCCGTTACATCTTACCTGAGTCAGCCACGTTGCCCTGCACTGCCTCCAGCGGATCACCGGCGGGGCCGTCCGGTAGCGCCGACCCACGGTCGGCGAGCGCAACGCGCGGCCTGCGTCACGCACCGCATTCCCAGACAGAACCCACCGAGCACGGCTCGGCGCTACCGGATTGCCGATCACCCGGTAGCGCCGACCCATGGTCGGCGAGCGCAACGCGCGGCCTGCGTCAGGCACCACAATCCCGGACAGAGTCCACCGAGCACGGCTCGGCGTTACCGGATTGCCGATCACCCGGTAGCGCCGACCCATGGTCGGCGAGCGCGAAGCGCGGCCTGCGTCAGGCACCGCATTCCCGGACAGAATCCGCCGAGCACGGCTCGGCGCTACCGGATTGGCGATCGCCCGGTAGCGCCGACCCATGGTCGGCGAGCGCGAAGCGCGGCCTCCGTCAGGCACCACAATGCCGGACAGAACCCGCCGAGCACGGCTCGGCGCTACCGGATTGCCGATCACCCGGTAGCGCCGACCCATGGTCGGCGAGCGCGAAGCGCGGCCTGGGTCAGGCACCGCATTCCCGTACAGAACCCGCCGAGCACGGCTCGGCGCTACCGGATTGCCGATCGCCCGGTAGCGCCGACCCATGGTCGGCGGGCGCGAAGCGCGGCCTGCGTCAGGCACCGCATTCCCGGACAGAATCCGCCGAGCACGGCTCGGGCCTACCGGTCCTGTTTCCCCAGCGCGGCCATGTAGGTCAGCAACCGCAGCCGGCCACTGGCACGCGCATCCGGCCCCAGCGCATCCCAATAGCGATCCGACAGCGCCCGCGCTAATCGCGTGTCACCACTCGCCCACGCAGCGTGCTGCAGCGCGCCGAACAGGTAATACCCTGACCGCGCATCCGCCAGCAGCCCCGCGCTATGCGGCCCTTCCAGCAACCGCTGCCCGGTCGCCAGCACCTGTGCATGGTCATTAGACGCGGCAGCCGACACCAAGGCCAGCGCATCAATCACCGTCGGATCGCGCAGCGGGCAAGGCCGCCACGTCGGCCTCACCCACAGCGCTTCGCGTTCTTCGGGTGAAAGAAACGGCACGGTCTCCCCCGCCAGGAAGAACACCAGCCCGGCCGTCTCCAGCGGCGTAACCTCCAGCTCGCACCGAGCGCCCAGTGTGCGCAGCGTATCCGCCAACGCATGGTCGCCGCCGCCAGGCAGGTCCGCGCCATGCTGCAGGCGCTGGGACAACAGCTGCGCGGTGGTGCGACGCTGCAGCACCTGCAGATTCAACTGGCTGCCATCCGCGCGGGGCAGTCGCGGCTCCGGCCCACCCCAGTCGCGGGTCAGCGGCCAGGGCGCGGTCATGATGGATTCCACGTCACCGACATACCCCTGCTGGAAGCGGGCCACTGGCGCGCGCAGGGTCAGAATTGGGTGGTAATCGGAATGACGCGGCGACGGATACAAAGCCGGATACGCACGCAGCGCAGCATCTCCCATGGCGAAGGTGTCGCGCAGGTCATTCAGCCCATGCACGCCCACGCGCGCCAGCTCCGCACGCAGCGCCGGCTGGTCGAAGATTCCCGCGTTGAGCTCCGGCAGCCGGCCTTTCGGCGTGGCCACGATGATCAGGTCTGAATCGTTGGCCAGATACGCACGAACATCGCTGAAATGATCCACCAGCCCATCCAGTACGGACGACACCAGCTCCGGCGTGATCTCGTACAACTGCAGCCACTGCACGAACAGCCCACCCTCGTTGAGCTGCCTTGGCACAAACGCATAGAACTCATCGCTGAACAACGACGCCGTGCCGCCCACCCACGGATTGGAGGGCTCGGAGATGATCAGGTCGTACCGCTGCCCACTGCCCGCGAAGTGCGCCTTGGCATCGTCGATGACGATATGCGAGCGTGGATCGGTATAGGCGCGCGACACACGATCACCGAACAGGCGCGCGCCCTCCACCATCGCCGGTTCGATCTCCACCGTGTCCACACGCCCCACGCGCGGATCGCCCAGCAGCGTGTGCGTGGTAAGGCCGGATCCAAAGCCGATCACCCCCACCCGATCAACGCCATGGCCCAGCGCCAAAGGCAACGCCCCCAGCAGCACCATTGTGGACTCATCGCCGCTGGGCTCCTGGTCCAGGGCGACCGTCATGCCCGCATCCACCTTGCCATTGGTGGCAATGGAACGCACCGGACCGGCGCCGCGATCGGTCTCAAATACAGACACGGTGGCGGTCTGGCCATCCTTGAAGAACAGCATCTTCGCGCTGTCATGCAGGCGTGCACCCCCGTGGCGATACACCGACGAACTGAGTACCAGCGGATCGAAGCGCACCAGACTGACAGCCACGACGACACCGGCAAGACCCAACGCGACGGCAATGAACGCACCCGTCCGGGAGCCTGTGCGAGGAGCCACTTTTTCACGGCTCGCGATTGGCCACAGCAGCCACACCCCCAAACCTATGTCTGCCACCGCCGCGACCAGCAGTGCGTACTTCAACCCCAGCATCGGCATCAGGACATGTACGGCGGCCAGCACACCGACGATCGCACCCAGCGTATTGAACGCATACACCTGCCCGATCACCTTTTCACCGCGCCCGTCGCGCAGCAGCGCCAGAGTCAGTAGCGGCAGGGTCATGCCTGCGAAGAACGCCGCCGGGAACATCACCGCCACCGCGATTACCGCACTGGCCACGCTATACAGACCGTAGCCATCCGCACTGCGCACAATCACCCGCATCAGCCAGCCGACCCACTCGAAGGCCTGCGCATAGACGAACATCGACGCCAACGCGGCAAGGCCCATCAGCACCTGCACCCAGCCCGCCACGCGTAGGGGAGAGGCCATGCGGTCGGCGCGGTGGCGCAGCCACAGCCCACCAAAGGCGATGCCGGCGATGAAAGCCGCCAGCATCAGTTCGAACGAATGCAACGTGGTGCCCAGAGCGAGCGACAGCATGCGCACCCAGGTTATTTCGTAGACGAACGAGGTTGCTCCGGTCAGCAGCGCGATGCTGAGCACGGCCAGCACCGGCGCGCTCCGGGTGGTAGCGCGCCCGCTCTCTTCGCCGGTTCGCGGGGGTGATGCGGGGTCGTCGGCCTTCGCGTTGACTGCGTAACCTGTTCCGCCCCGCGCCAGTGGATAGATCAGCGCGGCCACGACGATATTCAGCGCCCCGGCCACCATCACCGCACCCGGCAAGCCCAACGCAGGCAGCAGGAGATACGTGGATGCCAGTGCGCCACACGCCGCGCCGATGCTGTTCGCGAAATAAAGGCCCGCCAACACTTCGCCTTGCGCCTGCGGCTGCGCACGCAGGTAACCCGCGCTCATCAAAGGGAACGTTGCGCCGAGCAGGATGCATTGCGGCAATACCAATATCGTCGCCAGCAGCCAACGCAAGGCGGTGGCTCCCTGCCCTTGCAGCCCCGGCAACAGGTACGTGTATGCCACGCCGGTGATGCCCTGGAACGTCCAGTCGAATACGAGACCGAGGATGCCGATCAGCAGCTCGATGGCGGCGTAGGCCAGCAGGGGGTAACGCCACCCGGTGCTGCGCCGGCTGGCCCACCATGCGCCCAAGGCCATGCCGCCCATGAAGAGCATGAGGACGAGGGATTGGGCGTGGGACGAGTGGCCGAGGAACAGGCCGAGGTACTGACTCCAGATGGACTGGTAGATCAGGCCGGCGAAGCCGGAGAGGATGAAGATGGGGAGGAGATAGATGCTGAGCTGGCGTACAGCGACGGGCATTCGGCTCATGCTCCACATAGAGAGAGGTAGAAGTCTACCAAGCCATTAAAATGACTCCGCCTCGACTCTCAGCGGGGTCCGTCGCGCCTGTTGGAGCAAGCAACATAACGAGAACGGGCCTCACCCGCGACACTCAGACGGTACGTAGCGCTCCAAGCCCTCCTCAAGGCGACACTTCCAACGGATGAGATTATCTGCGGTGACCTCGGGCGTCAGCGAGAGCGTCACTGAACCAGCAACTTTGGACGTCTTTACTGTGAGAACTCCGTCGCTATTGCACTCGATGGATGTCACATTGACTGTTGCACTACCAGAGGAACCAACATTGTTGCAGGCACGCGGGTCAAGTGCAGCACTTGTACCAATGTTCTCAGCAACTGTGACTTTGTGCGCACCAATGCTCGTTAATGCCTCTATTACACGAGCCCTCACAAGGTAGTTCTGGTATGCCGGAACAGCGATGCCTGCAAGTATGGCGATGATCGCCACCACGACCATCATCTCGATCAACGAAAAACCCTTGCTCATGACCTCTCCCCCTATCAGGTCAGATCCGCCGATATCAGCGTTAAAAAAAAACCCCTCTCGATAACGAAAGGGGTTTCGGTCAGTAGCAGGCTTGAGAACCGAGGTTCGCGCCTCCTACATCCCCAACTGCATTAGGTCGCAGCAGCAGTACGGCACTCAGCCGGGACATACTTGTCGCTAGTTGCAGCAGAGACCTTGCATTCCCACGTGATCACGTCGCCCGGAACGGTGCCAGCAGCGAGCGCTGCACCGGCGCTCTTCGGGGTCAGGGTCAGGACAACGTCCTTAGCCTTCGGGTTCATCGTGATGGTGATCGCACCAGTCGCCTTGGCAACGGCGATCGACTTCACATTCGTCGTTGCGTTGGCGAACGAGTAACCCTGACCCAAGTCAGAGGAACCGTTGCTAGCGTTCTCAGCAACAACGGTCTTGGCAGCAGATGCGAGCGTCAGACCTTCCGACACACGAGCACGGACGGTGTAATCCTGATACGCCGGCAGCGCAATTGCAGCCAGGATTGCAATGATTGCTACGACGATCATCAGTTCGATGAGCGTAAAACCTTTCTGGTTCTTCATTTTATACATCCCCAAGAGTTGAGTAATTGAACAACAGGCACCGCAGCCGGAGCCAGTGGTTCCACCGATTCAGTGGACCGCGGCACCTCGCAGAGAGATCTAAGCAGGTTGCGTGCCAACTTCCCCAGCACGCCGCCGCCGATCCCGTAGCAATGATGGCAGCATTTCGCCATCTGCGGAAACTGGGTTCCCTTCAGTGCGACATCGTCATCAATGTGACGTATTGCGTCACATTTGGACCATCCGAGATATCCCGGACGTATGGGGGCCCCGGTACACTGCCCAGACGGCTGTGAATCCGCTAGCATCGCGGGATAGATGCCTACTGGGGATGGTAGGCCGGGGAGCCCAAGATGTCAGCAAGTCGCAGTGCGATGAAGAAAGAACCCGTGGCGCGCAGCACCATGGAAATGGCGCCGTTTGTCTGGGAGGGGACCGACAAGCGCGGCGTGAAGATGAAGGGCGAACAGTTGGCGAAAAACGCTAATCTGTTGAAGGCCGAGCTGCGGCGCCAGGGAATTACGCCTAAGGTTGTCAAGCCCAAGTCCAAGCCATTGTTCGGGCAAGCGGGTAAGCCGGTTACTCCGAAGGACATCGCGTTCTTCAGTCGGCAGATGGCGACGATGATGAAGTCGGGCGTGCCGATCGTGTCTTCATTGGAGATCATTGGCGGGGGACACAAGAACCCGCGCATGAAGAAGATGGTTGACACCATCCGTACGGATATCGAAGGCGGGTCTTCGCTCCACGAGGCAATCAGCAGACATCCCGTCCAGTTCGATGAGCTTTATCGCAACTTGGTCCGTGCCGGCGAAGGCGCGGGCGTTCTCGAGACCGTTCTGGACACGGTTGCGAACTACAAGGAAAACATTGAAGCGCTTAAAGGCAAGATTAAGAAAGCGCTTTTTTATCCAGCCATGGTGATCGCCGTTGCGTTGATCGTCTCGGCGATTCTGCTCATCTTCGTGGTCCCGCAGTTTGAGGATGTTTTTGCAGGCTTTGGCGCCGAGCTACCTGCGTTTACGCAGATGATCGTGAATCTCTCACGTTTCATGGTGTCGTGGTGGTGGTTGATCGCAATCGCACTTGGCGGTTCGATCGTAGGGTTCGTGATGGCCTATAAGCGCTCGCCTAAGATGCAGCATGCGATGGATCGATTCATTCTGCGTGTGCCGGTGGTTGGCCAGATCATGCACAACAGCTCGATCGCCCGCTTCGCCCGCACCACCGCCGTCACCTTCAAAGCCGGTGTCCCGCTGGTCGAAGCCCTCGGCATCGTCGCAGGCGCAACCGGCAACAAGGTGTACGAAGAAGGCGTGCTGCGCATGCGTGACGACGTGTCGGTCGGCTACCCCGTCAACATGGCGATGAAGCAGATCAACCTGTTCCCGCACATGGTGGTGCAGATGACCGCCATCGGCGAAGAGGCCGGCGCCTTGGACACCATGCTGTTCAAGGTGGCGGAGTACTTCGAGCAAGAGGTCAACAACGCCGTCGATGCGCTCAGCAGTCTGCTGGAACCGATGATCATGGTCTTCATTGGCGTGGTCGTTGGCGGTATGGTGATCGGCATGTACTTGCCCATCTTCAAACTCGGCGCGGTGGTTGGATAACACATGGCATTTCTAGACCAGCATCCTGGCCTCGGCTTTCCCGCCGCGGCCGGCCTGGGGTTGTTGCTCGGCAGCTTCCTCAACGTCGTCATCCTGCGCCTGCCCAAGCGGCTGGAGTGGCAGTGGAAGCGTGACGCGCACGAGGTGCTGGAGCAGGAGGACATCTACGAGCCGCCGCCGCCTGGCATCGTGGTGGAGCCGTCCCACTGCCCGCATTGCAAGCATAAGCTGGCCTGGTACGAGAACATCCCGCTGTTCAGCTGGCTGATCCAGCGTGGGAAGTGTCGTCATTGCCACGCCCCGATCTCCATCCAGTATCCGCTGGTCGAGCTGCTGACCGCCGTACTGGTGCTGGCCAGCGTGTGGCAGTTCGGCTTCGGCTGGCAGGGCTTCGGCGCCATCGTACTGTCGTGTTTCCTGGTGGCGCTGTCCGGCATCGACGTGCGAACGCAGCTGCTGCCGGATCAGCTCACCCTGCCCTTGATGTGGCTGGGGCTGATCGGCGCGGTCGATAACCTGTACATGCCGGCCAAGCCTGCCCTGCTGGGTGCGCTGGTGGGCTATCTGTCACTGTGGTCGGTCTGGTGGATCTTCAAACAGCTGACCGGCAAGGAAGGCATGGGCCACGGCGACTTCAAGCTGCTGGCCGCGCTGGGCGCCTGGGTAGGCCTGAAGGGCATCCTCCCGATCATCCTGCTGTCGTCGGTGGTGGGCGCGATCATCGGCTCCATCCTGCTGTACAGCCAAGGCCGCGACCGCGCGACGCCGATCCCGTTCGGCCCCTATCTGGCCATCGCCGGCTGGTTGGTCTTCATGTGGGGCGAGCCGCTGATCAATGCCTACCTGAGTTACGCGAACCTGCGATGAGCCGGTTCGTGGTCGGCCTGACCGGGGGCATCGCCTCCGGTAAAAGCGAAGTGACCCGCCGCTTTGAAGCGCTTGGCGTCACCGTGGCCGACGCCGATGTGGCTGCCCGTGCAGTGGTGTCCCAAGGCAGCCCGGCGCTGGCGATGATCGCCGAACGCTTCGGGCCGGACATGCTGCAGGCCGATGGCACGCTGGACCGCAGCCGACTACGTGCTCATGTGTTTGCCGCCGTGGCCGAGCGTAAAGCGCTGGAAGCGATCACCCACCCGGCCATTCGCCAAATGCTGCACGACCAGTGCGCGCAGGCGGAAAGCCCCTACGCCATTGCCGCCATCCCCTTGCTTACCGAAGCTGGCGGCCGCGATGCTTATGCGTGGCTGGATCGGATACTGGTGGTGGACGCGCCGGAAGCCCTTCAACTTGCCCGGCTGATGCAGCGAGATGGCAGCGACGCGGTGCTGGCGCAGCAGATGATTGACGCGCAGGCCAGCCGCGCGCAGCGGCTCGCCCTGGCGGACGATGTGGTGCCCAACGATGGCCACCCGGATGCATTGCAGGCGCAGGTCGAGCGGTTGCATGCGATCTACCTGCAACTTGCGACCGCCGCGGCCTGATTCCTGGTAGCGCCGAGCCACGCTCGGCAAGCGCAGCGGCGCGGCACGTTCACGCCCCCCGCTTGCCAGCCCTGTGGTCAAGTCGACCCGCGGGCCTCCCGCGCAAACCACAGCTTTCCTGATGTACGCGCGTGGCAGTTCTGCCCACGATGACCGGGCTGGAACGAGCAGTTCCGGCCGGGATTGGCGTCCCGTTGCTCTTAGCTGGATAACTCTGTTGTGGCCCGTTCCGGGCACGGCGGAGAATGCACTGCCCTGCCGTTCTGCGGCGGGCGGTGCGTGGGGATTCCCATATCCGCCGGTTATTCCAGTTGAGGCCCGGTACGCCAACCCGCACCGTCCGCCACCTCGCCGCTGGGCAGGTGGCTTTACGACTCTGCGAGGGCTTTCATGGCAGCATTCTCTCCCCCTGGTGCACGGCTGCACGCCCTGATCGGCGATGCGGTGTTGGACATCCCCTTCCATCTGGTTGAACGGCTGGACGCGGCGTTGGCTGAGGGCGGAATGCCCGAGCCAAAGCCTGCGCTGATCGACTTCCTCGATTCAATGCAGCGCGGTGATGCCGGCGATGGCGAGCCGTGGGGAGAGGCCGGAGTGCCGGTCGATCGCTGCGCCGAACTTGCGCGCGTGAGCAGGAATCTGGCTGCACTGAGTGCAGTGATGCGCCTGCTGCATGCCGTGCACCGGACACGGCAGCAGGATGATGGCCGGTCGTCGCTGGATGCGCGCGTCGAACAGGGCCTGCTGTTAGCTGGTAGGGAGTTGGCAGACTCGGCGGTGGCTGTACTGGACGCTGGGCGATGAAGCGCGTTGCGGGCCGAGCAGTGGGCACCATCCGGGTAGCGCCGAGCCGTGCTCGGCGAGCGCAGCGGCACGCATTGACGGCCAGCGGCCGTCACTACCCTCGTTGCCGTCAGCCCAGCAGCTTGGGGGCGAAGGTCAACGTGGCCACGACACCCCGGTCGCCGCCGGGGCGGACACTGACCTGCCAGCCGTAGAGGTCGCACAGGCGGCTGACGATCGACAGGCCGATGCCGCCGCCCTGCGAGTGACCGGCGTGGGTGCCGCGGTAACCGCGCTGGAACAGCTTGGCGGCGTCTTCTTCGCTCAGGCCGGGCCCACTGTCGGCCACCGATACGGCGTTGTTGCCCACGTTGACCCGCACTTCGCCGTCCTGCGAATACTTCACCGCGTTGCCGATCAGGTTGCCCAACGCCACCGACAATGCCGATTCCGGTGCATCCACGATCAGGTCGCGGTCACCTTCCAAGGTCAGGGTGATGGGCTTCCCGCCCAGCTGAGCACGGTGCGATTCGAGCAACTGTTCGGCCACCCGCGCCACGTTGCTGGTGCCCTGCCCGCGCTCATTGCGCGATAGCAGCAGCAATGCGCCGATCAGATCGCTGCACTGTTGTTCGGCACGCTGGATGCGCTGCAGGCGCTGCAATACTTTCTCATCCAGCCCGGGCCGGGTCAGCAGCAGCTCGGTGGCACCGCGGATCACCGCCAGCGGCGTGCGCAGCTCATGGCTGACGTCGGCATTGAACTCGCGGTCGCGCTGCACCACCTCGGTCAGCCGCGACGAATAATCGTCCAGCGCCTGTGCCAGCTGCCCCACTTCGTCGTCAGGAAAACGCGGTGCCAGCGGTTCGGGGTCACTGGTGCCGCCGCGATACGCACGCAGCCGCTTGGCCAGGTCCGATACGGGCTTCATCACCTTGGAAGCGGACCACCAGCCGAGCACCAAGGACAGCAGGCTGAAGACCAGCACGGAGATCCACAGCGCGCGTTTCAGCTGCGCCTCACCCCGCGTGGCCTCGGTCATATCGTAGGCAAGGAAGAACCAGGCGTCATCGGCTTTGCGCACAGCCAGCTTGTAGGCGTACGGCTTGCCATCCTCGTCCAGACCACTGACGTTGTGGTTGCCATTGGGCAAGCCAGCCCACTCGGGCCGCTCTTCGCGGACGCGGTCGAACTTGTCGCGTGGGTACAAGAACGCCCGGATCTGCTGCACGGGCAGGTCCGGATTGCGGCTGCGATCGGAGTAGTAGCGCTTGGCGTACTCGTCGATGTTCCGGTTCATCACGTCTTCGACGAGCTGGTTTTCCACGCGCGCGCGCGCCCAGTTCGTGGCGAACGCAAACAGCGTGGTCAGGCAGAAGCCCAACAGCACGAAGGAGACGATGATGCGGCTGCGCAGCCGACGACGGTAAGGTCCGCGCCGGCGACGCCCCCTGCGTACGGGGTCTTCAGGCATCCGGTGCAGCGATCCGGTAGCCGATGCCATGACGGGTCTGGATCATCGGAACTTCAAAAGGCTTGTCCACCACGGCGCGCAGGCCATGGATGTGCACGCGCAAGGAGTCCGAATCTGGAAGTTCTTCGCCCCAGACGCGGGTTTCCAGCTCCTGGCGGGTGACGACGGCCGGCGAGGCTTCCATCAGCGCCTGCAGGATCTTCAGCGCGGTCGGGTTGAGCTGCAGCAGCTTGCTTTGGCGACGTACTTCCAAGGTGTCGAGGTTGTATTCCAGATCGCCCGTTTCCAGCACGCGGGTCTGCACACCCTTGCCGCGGCGGGACAGCGCGTTCAACCGCACTTCCACTTCCTGCAGCGCGAACGGCTTGATCAGGTAATCGTCCGCACCGGAATCAAAGCCGGCCAGCTTGTTGTCCAGCGAATCACGGGCGGTCAGCATCAGCACTGGAGTCTGCTTGCGGGCTTCGTTGCGCAGCTTGCGGCAGACTTCAATGCCGTCCATGCCGGGAAGGTTCAGATCCAGCACGATGGCGTCGAACTCGTGTACGACGGCCAGGTGCAGGCCCGTCACACCGTCGGCGGCGAAGTCGACCGTGTGCCCGCGGTCCTCGAGGTAGTCGCCGAGGTTGGCGGCAATATCACTGTTGTCTTCGATGACGAGAATTCGCACTGGGACCTCTGGTTCGTGGTGGGATGCCTGCCTTGGCGCGGTCGCAACCTGGAAGGTTACGACCCGGGCCTGTTGGCGGCTGACGCCAACCATACAGCCCCGGGCATTAACATTTCACACGAAGGGGCGCGCAGGGCGCGTCAACGTCAGAGGTTCACGTCTTTCGGGCTGGGGCGCGTCAGGGTGCTCATGTCCTTGCGGGCACGCTCGGTCGCCTCGCGCCGCTGCGCAACCGTCAGGCAAAGGCGTTCGGGGCGGTTGGTGCCGGTGGCGCGCTCGCGGCGGCAGACCATGCGGCTGTCGGCATGGGCGCGGCCGAGGATGGTGTTGACCACCGCTTCGTCATTGAGCACTTCCGTGCGTGCCTGCGGATTGAGTTGCTCCACGGTGTCGTTGTCGCCAAGGCGGACGCGGATGCGGTTGATGGCGGCGCTGACCTTGCTCTTTTCATCCAAGGTGATTTCGCTGTACCGCTCGCTGTGGAGCGCGCGTTCGACCGCGCTGAGCTGCTCCTTGGCCGGCACGTTCAGGTCCAGCTGGACGGGGGTGGCGTCGTTCTGCTTCGGGGATTCCGCGTATGCAGCGGTGCTGCAGGCCATGCCCAGCGCAGCCATCAAGACCGCCTTCTGCCACGATTTCATACCCGTCACCTCCATGAATGAAAAGAGACTGTACGAGGCATGTGACGACGGAATCAAGGGCGCACTGGCCCTTACTGCACGTCAGATAAAAAAAAAGCCCGGGCGAACACGCCCGGGCCTTAAAATTTCATATCCCGATACCGATCCTGCTGATGAGGCAGAGCTGCGGTAGGAAGGAGATTACGACACGCGCAATTAAAGGGTCGTTAAACGGAACCCTGCGCTTTCGGAATCGCAGGAAGTCTTTTTATTTCAACGAGTTATATAAGCGGCCTGCAGGCGGGCGCTTGTGGGGGGCTTTCCGCCGAGCGTGGCTCGGCGCTACCGGACTGACGGCATCGACGGCGCTAGCGGCTGACGATCTTTTCGACGTGGGCGATGATGCGACCTGCGATGTCAACGTTGCAGGCGCCTTCCACGCCCTCCAGGCCGGGGGTGGAGTTCACTTCCAGCACCAGCGGCCCGCGTGCGGAGCGGATCAGATCCACGCCGGCCACGCTCAGGCCCAGCGCCTTGGCCGATCGCACCGCCATCTGCGCCTCCGCCCGGCTGGCCTTGGCCGGATGCGCGCTGCCGCCGGCATGCAGGTTGGAACGGAAATCACCCTCTGGTGCCTGCCGCTGCATGGCGGCCACGACGTGATCGCCCACCACCAGGCAGCGCAGGTCGGCCCCTTGGGCCTCGCCGATGAACTCCTGCATCAGGAAGTTGGCATACAGGCCGCGCAAGGCCTCGACGATGCCGCGCGAGGCGCTGGCCTTTTCGGTCAGGATCACCCCCCGCCCCTGGGTGCCCTCGTTGAGCTTCACCACATGCGGCGGCGGGCCGAGCATGGACAGCAGGTCCACGGTGTCATCCGGGTTGTCGCCGAACACCGTCACCGGCATGTCGATGCCCTTGGCAGCCAGCAGCTGGTGCGCACGCAGCTTGTCGCGCGAGCGCAGGATCGCATCGGACGGATTAGGGGTGCGGGCGCCCATCAGCTCGAACTGGCGCAGCACGGCCGTACCGTAGCGGGTGACCGAGGCACCGATCCGCGGGATGACCGCATCCACCCCGGTCATCGGCTTCCCCTTGTAATGCATGGTGAAGCCGTCGGCGGCGATCCGCATGTAGCAGCGCAGCGGATCAAGCACGCGTACGGTGTGGCCGCGGCTGCGACCGGCCTCTACCAGGCGCCGGGTGGAATACAGCTTGCTGTTGCGCGAAAGGATGGCGAGTTTCATCGGAGCCGGGCCGTGCAGAAGCGCGCAGCATAGCGTGTGCGCGGTGACGATGCCCGGCGGTCGAGCACGGGCGACCGGACGCTGATCCAGCTCTCGCCCTCGCTCCGATCTCAGCGTCCTCAGGGCCATAAATGGGCCTCGCTGCCATGCATTATGCGGATCACTCCACTGCCCTTGCCGGGTCCACCTTCACAGCACACACCAATGAGGTGGCGGCACTGCCCATCATCCATCGACACGCCATTTTCTCATTGTCTTCATTAAGCTGAGTTGGTTGTACGACCTGAGGGAGGATGATGCGTCTTGGCATGGTGTTCGGATGGCTGCTGGCAACGTGTTGCGCTGCCAGCAGCACGCTGTCCCATGCTCAGGCACCTGAGCTGCCGCTGACGCCGGAACAACGTGCGTGGCTGCATGCCCATCCGGTCATCCGGGTCGGTGTTTATGACAACGATTGGTTGCCCTTTGAGAAAGTCGAAAACGCTCGGCTTTCCGGCTTCGCTCCAGAGACATTGCAGGCCGCAGCGACCGCACTTGGCGTGAGCCTGGAGCCCAGGACCTATCCTGGCTGGGAGGCGGTGCTTCAGGCTGCCTGCGCAGGCGACATCGACGTGGTCATGGACGTGCAGCTCACGTCCGCGCGCACCCGCTGCATGGTGTTCACGCAGAAATTTGCCACGGCTCCCCTGGGCATAACGGCGCGCTCCAGTGATCGCCGGTCCATCACCAGCCTCGACCTGGTGGGTCTACGGATAGCGGTTGAAGATGATCAGGTCACAGCCGTCGGCGTCCGGGATCGCTATCCCCGCGCTCAGATCGTGCCTGCCAGCGGAACGCTGGCCGCCTTGAAGAGCGTGGTGCTTGAGGACGCCGACCTCTATATCGGCAACGCGTACGTCATACAGCACTTGACCAAGCAGGAACCACTGCGCGGACTGACCCTGCTGCAGCGTCCCGACGTTCCCCCCATGAATCTCTACTTCGGCGTTCCAAATGATGCTCAGCCGTTTGCTGAAGCCTTGGACGTGGCACTCAATTCGCTGCCAGAAGCGACGCGTGTTGCGCTGCGCGTGAAGTGGCTCACGCCCTTGGAATGGGCCGTCAACACGGGCATACGGTTTTCTCCTGAAGAGACAAAGGTCCTCTCTCAGCCCATAAAGTTGGGCGTTCCCCTGAATTGGGAACCCATCGCTTTTCGCGACAAGCAGGGCAAACCGTCAGGGATTGCCGGAGATTACTTGCAGCGATTCGTGGAAGCCGGCGCCAGGAATCTGCAGATCGTGGAATTCGAGGAGGGCGAGGCGCTGCAGCGGGCAATGCGGGACAGGACGATAGATGCGGCACTGGCCGTCCCCATGACCAACGCGGAGGCAAGCGCGGGCTGGCGTTTCAGCGAGCCGTTCATCACCATTCCAAATGTCATCCTTACCCACGTTGGCGCACCCAGAGTCATTGACCTGCGCGATCTCAACCACCGGCGGGTCGTGCTGTCCGAGCCAGACAGGTTTGGACCGCTCCTCAAGGCGCAAGCGCCCGACGTTCGACTCATCACTGCAGCCGATGCGGCGACAGCCCTCAAGCTCTTGGACGGAGACGGTGCAGACGCCTATGTCGGCAATCTTGCTGTGGTGGATCCGTATCTCCGCGATGCGTACGCGGGGCGGCTGCAGATTGCTGCACCAGCGGGAATTGAGGACCGTTTGACGCTTGCGGCCTTTGGGAACAGCGCCGCCCTGGCCTCCGCGTTTGATCAGGTTGTCGGCAATGTGGCTGCGGGAGAACGGGAACGCATTCGAAACGATTGGCTGGGCGTTGGCGACCAACCGGCGATCAATTGGCGGCGGGTCATGCTCTGGGCGTTGCCTGCCTTGTTGATTCTCCTCACTGGCGGCCTCGTCCACACCGTTGGCCACATGAGGCTTCGACGCGAGGTGTCCCAGCGTCGCATTGCAGAAAATCGGCTGTCCCGGGTCACCCGCAAGTTACCTGCCATCGTTTACCAGGTCCACCGCGCCCCGGATGGCACCTTCACTTTCCCCTATGTAGCTGGCGATGTCTTTTCACTTTTCGGCGTTGAGCTGTCAGACGTGCTCGAGGACGAGCGCGCACTATTCGCTCGGGTCCATCCTGATGATCAGAAGATACTGGTCGATGCAACAGAAGATGCCGCCGCCACAGGCACAGGGTTGTCATTCCAGTTCCGGGCCCTGTCCCCGGAAGGATGGCGCTGGATCTACTCCAAGGGCGAGCTTACGGAAAACACGGAAGCCGGTACGGAGTGGAGTGGCTACTGGGTGGACGTGACCGAGTCGCACGAAGCATCGATTGCCCTGGAAGACGCTATTGCAGTCGCTGAGAAAGCCGGCAAAGCGAAGGACGAGTTCCTGGCCACCATGAGCCACGAAATCCGCACGCCGATGAGTAGCGTAGCCGGCATGCTCGAAGTTCTTGGCCACACCGGCCTCGACCAGGAACAGGGTGCGATCCTCGCCAAGATCAATCGATCCGCGGCGGTGTTGCGCCAGTTGCTCAATGACACCTTGGACATGTCGAAGATCGAGGCAGGCGCGCTGACACTGGAATGGACCGCCGTTGATCTTGCCGATTCAGTGGACACGGTGCACGCGATGCTTGCCCCACAAGCCGCCGCCAAGGGGCTTGTCCTGTCGGCAACGCTCGCCCCTGCCGTCGCCAGCCGCGTACTGGCCGATGAACTTCGACTTCAACAGATACTGATGAATCTCACCAGCAACGCCATCAAGTTCACCGCGCACGGTGAAGTGTCCCTACGTGTCGACGTCGTGGCCGATGCGGTGGGTGAGCAATGCCTGGCCTTTTCTGTCACCGACTCTGGCATCGGCATCCCTGCCGACCAGCTGGAGCGCATATTCGAGCCTTTCACCCAGGCAGACCTTTCAACCGCACGAAAGTATGGCGGCACGGGCCTGGGCCTCAGCATCAGTCGCCGCTTGGCCGACCTGATGGGAGGCGAGCTGGAGCTTAAGAGCACGCCAGGCCAGGGAACCTGCGCCGTTCTTTCCTTGCGCCTCGCCGTGTTGACGCCAGAACCGGCCACTGCTGGGGAGGTCGCACCGTCGAACACCAGGCCAATTTCCTTGTTGCCTGCCCCGCCACCGGGACGCAGATGGCGCGTTCTGGTAGCAGAAGACGATGCCACCAGCAGGGAGATCATCCAGTGGCGGATGGGGCAACTGGGCGTGGAATGCGTCGCCGTGGAAGACGGCGCACAGGCGCTCGCAGCGTTGCGCGACGGGCGGTTCGATCTCTTGGTGACGGATTGCCAGATGCCCGTGATGGACGGCTACACGCTGGCCCGGGAAATCCGAGCGACGGAAGGATCAGCACGCGATCTGCCCATCATCGCGCTGACCGCAAGTATCTTCCCTGACGAGATTGCGCTGAGCGCGTCTGCTGGCATTGAAGAACTGTTGCCCAAATCCGCGTCGCTCAACGAACTGGGAGATGCCGTCGCGCGCGCCCTGCTGAGTCGAACCGACGTAACACACCGGCAGCAGGGCGAACCCTAGCCGGGCGTCTGCAAGGATCTGAGCCTTGTAGACAGCGCCCTGCGTTCGCTGGACCAGTACGACACCGAACATTGCGGCGAACCTGCCAAGGCAGGCCGCTGCCCCCTGAGCCGCAATGCAGCAGGCAGTTGGATCGCGTGCACACCAGCACAGCGGATCGGCCGGCTTGGGGCGACTTTCCACACGTTCTTCTGATGCAGGCGCGCCCGCATCGGCCAGCGTATCGATCTGCGGGCGGGTGATGCGCGCTTTTCCGCATGGCATCGAATGCTGGGCATGGCCCAATCAATCACTTGCGGACTGATTTGCAACAGTGGAGCGGGTGAAGGGAATCGAACCCTCGTCAGTAGCTTGGGAAGCTACAGCTCTACCATTGAGCTACACCCGCATCGCGGAGCACAGTTTAGGCGGCGGGGTGGCATGAGCGCAATGCGCGCATGCCGTCACCTGACTGGTAGAGCCGACTTCAGTCGGCTGCACCAGCGCGTCAGAAATCCGGGCGGTGAGAGAAGCCGACTGAAGTCGGCTCAACCGGGCTGCACCGGCAGCCCGCGGATTGGGGCGGTGAGACAAGCCGACTGAAGTCGGCTCTACCGGGCTGCACCGGCAGCCCGCGGATTGGGGCGGTGAGAGAAGCCGACTGAAGTCGGCTCTACCCATGCCCATAGCCGTCCGGAATGACGGCCAGCGGCCGTCATTCCGGATCAGGGTCAGAACGCGCCGCTGACGCTGGCGAAGACGGACGTGTCCATCGCCTTCTTCTGCATCGTGGTCGCGCTCAGGCCGATGTTGCTCTGCAGGCCGAACAGTTCCATGCGCGCACCCAGGATGGCGGTGGCGTAGTCCTTGTCGAACTTCAGGCCCGGCACGCGGTAGCTGCCCACGCCCGGCAGGCTCTGCAGGAAGGCGCTGCCGTCCTGGCGGTCTTCGAACTCGTGGTCATAGGTGATCTGCACGTACGGCTTGATGCTGCCGCCGTCCAGACGCGCCTGCCAACCGAGGCGGCCCACGGTGGAATCAGCATCCTGGTTGTTGTAACCCAACGCGGTGCTGCTGGCGTTGCTTTCCAGATAGCCGTCCAGCTTGATCTTCTGCCAGATCACCGCGGCCACCGGGCCGTGGCGGAAGCTGCCCTCTTCACCGAACTCGTAGCCTGCGTTCAGCGCGGCGGTCAGGTTGCTGCCTTCCGGCGATCCCTTGTGCTCGCGGGTTGCCGGGCCGAGGTGCACCTTGCGGGTGACGTCGTAGTCCAGCCAGCTGTAGCTGACCTGGCCGTTGACCCATGTACGCTCGCCGTACCAGCCGGCGAACAGGCCGGCCGTGGTGTCGGACTGGGTGAAATCGCCCTGGCTGTTGCCGAAGTCGGCATCCATGCGGCCGTAGCCGGCGAAGCCACCGACGACCATGCCATCACGGGCCCAGTCGATACCGAACAGGCCGGCGGGGGCCATGCCGTCGTACAGGTCGGCGTGGTCGTAGCGCTGCATGTCGCCGCGCAGGCCGCCCCACCAGGACAGGCCATCGGCCGGTGCGCCGCCCAGGTGCAGGCTGACCTGGTCAGCGCGCGAACGGCCGACGGTCTGCGCCGAATGGGTCAGCACCTGCTGCAGGCGCGGAGCTTCCAGCACGGAAATCGCGTACTGGCCAAGCATTTCGTGGGTGGCTGCAGACGGGTGGATGCCATCGGCGAATACATAGGCGGTCGCCGCATCCGGCGCGACCAGGCTGGTCGGATTGCAGGTGACCGACGAGGCCACGGTGCAGGCCGCGTTGGTCACGTTGCGGAAGCCATAGGTGCTCGGATCCGCGACGATTTCACGCAGGATGGTGAACGTATCCAGCGGGATGAACTCAATGCCCGCCTGGGTCAGGCCGCCGTACAGGGCGTTGTTGTAGGCCGAGGCGACCGCGGTGTACTGCGCCATCGCCGCCGGGCCACCGGCACGGGCCATCGGGGTCAGGCCGATGTCCGGCAGGTTCGGCACCACCACGTACTTGGCACCGGCCGCCTGCAGGGTGCCGACAATGCCGATCTGGCTGGTCACGGCCGCGCCGATGACCGCAGGAGCCTGCGCCGGGCTGGTGATGCCCAGCAGATTGTTCGCACCGCCCCACACCGTGTACAGCGCGTTCGGATCCGCCTTGCCGCCGTTGGCCGCCAGATAGCGGCTGGCCTGGGTGGCCAGCGACGGGGTCGGGCCCAGCGGACCCACCACGTCGGTCGCCACGGTGGCGCCGCCGGCGGCGTAGTTGTCACCGGTCTGGCCGTTGCCGTTCGGGGTGGCGTTGGTACCGTAATAATCGGCCACGTGTTCAGCCCACACCCATGCCGGGTTGGTGGTGAACTTGCCGGTCACCGGTTGTACCGAAGCGGGCAGCAGCGGGCGGAAGTATCCGCTGTCGGTCAAGCTGTCGCCGATGAACACCGTGCGGTTGAAGGCCGGTTCGACCGCCATGGCCGGCAGCGCAGCGAGGGCGACTGCGGCGGCAATCAGGGTGCGGACGGGACGTTTGCTGAACAACATGTGGAACTCCTGTGGTATCAATCGCCGGCAGTACGCCAGCGCACGGTGCAATGGTTTCACCCGCGCAGCCAAAGTCACGCTGCGCCGCGACATGCATTGTCGCTCTTGGGGTCCTTCAGCGACATCCCTGTCCGATGACGGGCACCGCCCGCGTGCCTTCGCCGGACGCATCGGGGACAATGCCGACATGAACATCCAGCTCAATGGCGAAGCCCGCACCCTGCCCTCCGGCACCACCTTGCACGAGTTGCTGCAACGCGAGCAGTTGCTGGAACGTCGCGTGGCGGTAGAGGTCAACAACGAGATCGTGACCCGCAGCCTGCATGCCATGCATGTGCTGGCGGACGGCGATGTGGTGGAGATCGTGCACGCGCTGGGCGGTGGGTGACGCTGACCGCTGCGCTCACCGAGCATGGCTCGGCGCTACCAACCGGGTGATGCTCACCGCTGCGCTCGCCGAGCATGGCCCGGCGCTGCCAACTAGGGGATAATCCGCGACATGATCGAACATGCCCCCTCTGATTCGCTGGTGATTGCCGGCAAGACGTACGCCTCGCGCCTGCTCACCGGCACCGGCAAGTTCAAGGATCTGGAAGAAACCCGCTTGGCCACCGAGGCCGCGGGCGCGCAGATCGTCACCGTGGCCATCCGCCGCACGAACATCGGCCAGAATCCGGGCGAACCGAACCTGCTGGACGTGCTGCCGCCGGATCGCTTCACGATCCTGCCCAACACTGCCGGCTGCTACACCGCTGAAGACGCCGTGCGCACCTGCCGGCTGGCACGCGAACTGCTGGACGGGCACAACCTGACCAAGCTGGAAGTGCTGGGTGACCAGAAGTCGCTGTACCCGGACGTGGTGGCCACGCTGAAGGCGGCCGAGATCCTGGTGAAGGACGGCTTCGAGGTGATGGTCTATACCTCCGACGACCCGATCCTGGCCAAGCGGCTGGAAGAGATCGGCTGCGCCGCGGTGATGCCGCTGGCTGCGCCCATCGGCTCGGGCCTGGGCATCCAGAACAAGTACAACCTGCTGCAGATCATCGAAGATGCCAAGGTGCCGATCATCGTGGATGCCGGTGTAGGTACCGCGTCCGATGCGGCCATTGCCATGGAGTTGGGTTGCGATGGCGTGCTGATGAACACCGCCATTGCCGGTGCCCGCCATCCGGTGCTGATGGCCAGCGCGATGCGCAAGGCCGTGGAAGCTGGCCGCGAGGCCTTCCTGGCTGGCCGCATTCCGCGCAAGCGCTACGCCAGCGCCTCTTCCCCCCTTGATGGATTGATCGGCTGATGACCGACCCGTTTTCCAGTACCGGCTCCAAGGCGCCCGCCAAGCCGTTCACCGTGCACGAAGGCCGCCGCGAGATCCGCAGTTTCGTGCTGCGCCAAGGTCGTTTCACCCCGGCCCAGCAGCGCGCGTTCGATGACCGCTGGCCGCGTTTCGGCCTGGACTTCACTGGTGAAGTCCGCGACCTGGCCACCACCTTCGGACGCGATGCGCACAAGGTGCTCGAGATCGGTTTCGGCAATGGCGTTGCCCTGCGTTTCGCTGCGCAGCAGGACGCCAGCCGCGATTACATCGGCATCGAAGTGCATGCGCCGGGTGTCGGCCGCCTGCTCAACGCGCTGGCTGACGACGATGTGGACAACGTCCGCCTGTACCACCACGACGCCGTGGAAGTGCTGGAGAAGGAAATCGCCGATGGCGCGCTCGATGAGGTGCGCATCTATTTCCCGGATCCGTGGCACAAGAAGCGCCATAACAAGCGTCGCCTGGTGCAGCCGGCCTTCGCCGACCTGCTGGTGCGCAAGCTGCGTCCAGGTGGCCGCCTGCATTGCGCGACCGATTGGGAAGACTACGCCGAGCAGATGTGGGACGTGCTTGACGCGACCGATGGGCTGGTCAACCGTGCCGGCGCGCGCGGCCATGTACCGCGCCCGGAATGGCGGCCGCAGACCCATTTCGAAACCCGTGGCCAGAAGCTGGGGCACGGCGTTTGGGATCTGTTGTACGACCGCACGTAAAGATCCACCCTTCCCCACGCTGACCGGAACGCGTCCCCCATGGAAACCGCGCTGACGCTGACAACCGACATGAAGCTCGTCCTCGGGCTGGTCGGTTTCACGATGGCGATGTTCCTGTTCGACCGCATCCGCGCCGATGTGGTGGCGCTGGTGGTGCTGGTCGTGCTGGGCGTCACCGGCCTGATCGCCCCGGAAGAAATCTTCGCCGGCTTCTCCGGTAACGCGGTGATGAGCATCATCGCCACGACCATCCTCGGCGCGGGCCTGGACCGCACCGGCGCATTGAACCGACTAGCGGCGTGGCTGCTGCGGCGCGGCCATGGGGTGGAGCAGCGCCTGCTGTTGATGACCACGGCCATTTCCGGCTTGAACTCGTCCTTCATGCAGAACCCGTCGGTGATGGCGCTGTACCTGCCGGTGGCCTCGCGCCTGGCCGCACGCACCGGGTTGACCCTGCAGCGGCTGCTGCTGCCGATCGCCGCAGCCATCGTGATGGGCGGCGCGCTGACCATGGTCGGCAACTCGCCGCTGATCCTGCTCAACGATCTGCTGGCATCGGCCAACAACAACCTGCCCTCCGGCCTGGCCACCATTGAGCCGCTGCGGATGTTCGCGCCGCTGCCGATCGGTGTCGCGCTGCTGATCGCCTCGCTGCTGTACTTCCACTTCTACGGCAACCGCAAGCTGGTGGAAGAAGAAACGCTGGCCAATGACGGGGTCACGCCGGCGCGCACGGAGAGCTACTTCGCCAAGACCTACGGCATCGAAGGCGATGTCTTCGAGCTGGTGGTCAGCGCCGAAAGTCCGATGGTCGGCATGACCCTGGGCGAAGCCGAAACCCTGCACGATGCCCCGCTGCTGCTGGCGTTGAAGACCGGCAACGACACCCGCTTGGCACCGCCGGCCGAGATGCGCATCTGGGTGGGCAGCGTGATCGGGGTGATGGGCTCGCGGCGGCTGGTCAGTGACTTCGCGCAGAACCAGTTCCTGCGCATGTCCTCCCGATTGAAGCACCTTGGCGATCTGTTCAATCCCAGCCGCGCCGGCATTTCCGAAGCGGTGGTGCCGCCGACCTCCGATGTGATCGGCAAGAGCGCGGCCGAGCTGCGCCTGCGCAAGGAGCGCGGCCTGAGCCTGCTGGCGATCAACCGCGACAAGCAGGTGATCCGCGAGGACGTACGCAAGGTGCAGCTGCGCGCCGGCGACATGCTGGTCTTCCACAGCATCTGGACCGATCTGGCGCAGGCCGCCCGCGGACGCGATTTCGTCATTGTCACCGACTATCCCAAGGGCGAGCAGCGGCCACACAAGTTCAAGCTGGCGATGACCATCTTCGCGCTGACCATCCTGATCGCGCTGACATCCAACCTGCCGGTGGCGCTGACCCTGATGACCGGCGTGGCCGGCATGTTGCTGACCGGCGTGCTGCGGATGGACGAAGCCTACGCATCGATCAACTGGAAGACGGTATTCATGATGGCCGGGCTGATTCCGCTCGGCTGGGCGATGGATTCCAGTGGCGCAGCGGCCTGGGTGGCGGGGCATACGATCGACAAACTGCCCGAGGGCATCCCGGTGTGGGTGCTGGAAGTGGCGCTGGCGTTGCTGACGACCGCGTTCTCGCTGGTGATCAGCCACGTGGGCGCGACCATCGTGATGGTGCCCATCGCGGTCAATCTTGCGTTGGCGGCAGGGGGCAACCCGACGGCGTTCGCGCTGATCGTGGCGTTGTCTGCGTCGAACAACCTGATGACCGCGTCGAACCCGGTGATCTCGATGGTCATGGGACCGGCCAATTACACCCCGCGCGAGCTGTGGCGCGTGGGGGGGCCGCTGTCGTTGATCTATACGATGGTGGTGGTGGCGATGATCAACATCATGTTCTGAGCCGGATTGGGGTTGGGGGCTTGGGGTCGGCTGCTGGCTGTTGGCTGTTGGCTGTTGGCTGTTGGCTGTTGGCTGTTGGCTGTTGGCTGCTGGCTGCTGGCTGCTGGGGGCTTTGGCTGGGGGGAGCTGGTGGGAGAGCTGACTTCAGTCGGCTGCCGTTGTGGAAGCCGACTGAAGTCGGCTCTACCTCGGTTGCTGTTGGAAGCCGACTGAAGTCGGCTCTACCTCGCTGTTGGAAGCCGACTGAAGTCGGCTCTACCCCTGCTGTTGGAAACCGACTGAAGTCGGCTCTACCGTGCGGGCGGGCGCGCCGGGCGGTTCATGCCAGGAAGACATGTCCGTCGCGCACCTGCACGGCAACCGCGCGCAATCGATCACCCTTGCACGGCCCTGCTACGCATTGCCCGCTGTCCAGCGCGAACGAGGCCCCATGCGCCGCGCAGACCAGGTGTCCTTCCCGGCTTTTCAGGAATTGGCCGGGGGCCCAGTCCAGCCGCCGCCCTGCATGCGGGCAGATGTTGAGGAACCCCCGCACGCTGTCGCCTTCGCGATACAGCACCAGCGACTCGGCATCCCCATCGATCACCACCTCGGCCTCGGCGAAGCCACCCTCGGTGATCCTGTCGACTGCGATGAGCGCTTGGTCGGTCATTTCTGACTCTGCATCGGGGAAAGCATTGATTGTCGCACGCCTGTCCACTTGGCTGGCTGTTACATGAATGCAAGTCGTTGATCTGTAATGAACGCGCGGCGTACTTAACGATTTTTTCACTCATGCGCCGAAGCATCGCCCTGATACTGGTTGTTCGCTGATTTCAGCCAAGTGAGTTACCCATGATCAACCGCACCTTCCAATTCGGCCATTTCCGCACTCTGTTTGCACCGCGCAAGCCGCGTCACCCGCTGGTGCGCGTTGCGGTGGGTCTGCTTGGGGTCGCCATTCTGGGTGTGATGGTGTTCGTGGGTGTTTTCGTCGGTGCAGCAATGATCCTTGCCGGTTTGGCGTGGAAGCTGCTGGCCCAGCGCAAGGCGCCCACCCGCGTGGCCGATGCCACCGTGGTGGAAGGCGAGTACCGCGTGGTCCGCAAGCCTGCGCTGCCGACCCACTGACAGGCCACTCCGCTCGATAAGGCATGGCGTAGCGCTGCCGCTCCCAGCAGGCGCCACGTTCGCCGGGCGCGGCGCTACACTGCGACGACCTGATCGTTAGGACGCGCGCATGACTGATGTAATTCCCGCCCATCCTGTTCCCCGTATCCCGGTTGTCGGTGGCGGCACGTTCCCCGTACACCGCATCTATTGCGTAGGGCGCAACTTCGCCGACCACGCAAAGGAAATGGGCGCCGCCGTTCCCGATGCCGCGGCGCGGGGTCGGCCGATGTTCTTCAGCAAGCCTGCCGACGCCATCGTGGTCGGCCACGATGATGTCATCCCCTACCCGCCTGCCACGTCCGACCTTCACCACGAAGTAGAGCTGGTCGTTGCCATCGGCAGCGATGCGCCGGAAGGCGTGCTGCCCATCGAGCAGGCGCAGGCATTGGTGTACGGCTATGCCGTGGGCCTGGACCTGACCCGTCGTGACCTGCAGGCCGCGGCCAAGCAGAAGGGTCACCCGTGGGACACCGCGAAAGGGTTCGACGCCTCGGCGCCGATCAGCGAGATCGTGCATGCCGGTGAAGTCGGTGACCTCGCCGCGCTGAACCTGTCGCTGGAAATCAACGGCGAGGTACGCCAGCAATCGCTGCTGGACCAGATGATCTGGAGCGTCCCGGAAATTCTGCATGAGCTGTCGCAGCTGTGGCGGCTGCGCGCAGGCGACCTGGTATTCATGGGGACGCCGTCCGGCGTGGCCGCATTGAAACCCGGTGATCGTTTCAGTGCACGATTGGAAAATGTCGGCGAACGCCATGGCGTCATCGCCGGCTGACATTGCCTGCGATAGGATTTTTCGCAGTCAGCCCCCCTATCAGGAGATCTCCATGGGATTCATCAGTGAGTTCAAGGAATTCGCAACGCGTGGCAACGTCATCGATCTCGCCGTCGGTGTTGTCATCGGTGCGGCCTTCGGCAAGATCGTTACCGCATTGGTCGAGAAGATCATCATGCCGCCACTGGGCTGGGTGATCGGCCAGGTTGATTTCTCCGACCTGGCGTGGACCTTGGCGCCGGCTCGCTTGGCGGCTGACGGGACGGAGATCCCGGCCGTGGTGATCGGCTACGGTGATTTCATCAATACCCTGATCCAGTTCGTGATCGTGGCGTTTGCCATCTTCCTGGTCGTGAAGTTCATCAACCGTATGTCGAAGAAGAAGGAAGCCGCGCCCAAGGGCCCGTCCGAAGAAGTGCTGCTGCTGCGCGAAATCCGCGACAACCTGAAGCACTGATCGCGGCACACGGCCAGGCCCGTCCTCCCGCCGGAGCGGACCTGGCCCTTTTCCTCATCTGGCCATTTCCCATGGCCATGACCTAGGGCCCATGCGCGGGGCAGCGGCACTGCTAAGCTCGGACGCTTATGCCCCTGCTGGAGTCGTCCATGCGTCGCCGCGTCCTTGCCCTCGCCTCTTCCCTTGCCCTGCTCGCGTCACCGGCCTTCGCCGCGCCGCATACCACCACGCTGGCCCCCACCTCGCTGGGTACCGCTGCTGAACTGCGGGAGCAGGCCCTGGCCGACGACACCGGCTGGAAAGTGGTGGAATCGCTGACGACCGAGATCGGTCCGCGCATTGCCGGCAGTGAGGCAGACGCGCGCGCCGTCGCCTGGGCCGAAGCCAAATTCAAGGCACTCGGCTTTGACAAGGTGTGGAAGGAACCGGTGACGTTCCCGAAATGGGAGCGCCGCAGTGAGCACGCAGCGGTGGTGGGCGCGCACGCACAGCCTTTGACGATTACCGCCCTCGGCGGCAGCCCGGGCGGCAAGGTGCAGGCCGAGGTGGTGCGCTTCGCTGATCTGGCCGCGCTGCAGGCCGCGCCCGCAGGATCGCTGCAGGGCAAGATCGCCTTCGTCGATTACCAGATGCTGCCGTTCCGCGACGGCCGCGATTACGGTCGTGGCGGCGCCATCCGCAGCAAGGGGCCGTCCGAGGCCATTCGCAAGGGCGCGGTCGGCTTCCTGATGCGCTCCGCCGGTACCGATTCGCACCGTGTGCCGCATACCGGCATCACCCGCTATGACGATGGCCTGCAGCCGGTCCCTTCGGCGGCATTGTCGGTGCCTGACGCCGACCAGTTGGCACGTCTGGTTGCACGGGGCAGCACCACGGTCAGCCTGGCGCTGGACTGCGGCTGGGATGGAACGGCGACCTCGTACAACGTCATCGGCGAAATAACCGGGCGCTCGCTGCCGAAGGAAGTGGTCGTCATCGGGGGCCATCTGGATTCCTGGGATCTGGGCACGGGCGCGGTGGACGACGGCGCTGGCGTCGGCATCACCATGGCCGCCGGGCACTTGATCGGCCAGTTGAAGCAGGCACCGAAGCGCAGCATCCGCGTCGTCGCGTTTGCCAATGAAGAACAGGGTCTTTACGGCGGCAAGGCGTATGCCGAGGCGCACGCGAAGGATGTCGTGCGGCACCAGTTGGCTGCCGAGAGTGACTTCGGCGCTGGCCGCATCTACGCCTTCAACACCGGTTCGCCGAACCCGGACGCCTCGCGCGATGCCACGCGGCAGATTGCCGAGGTGCTGAGGCCGCTGGGTATCGAGTACGCCGCCGACAAGGGCGGCCCGGGTCCAGACATCGGCCCGCTTGCGGCCAAGGGCGGCGCATGGGCTTGGCTGGCGCAGGACGGGACGGACTATTTCGACCTGCACCACACGGCCGACGATACGTTGGACAAGATCGACCCCAAGGCATTGGCGCAGAACGTCGCGGCGTACACGGTGATGGCCTATCTTGCCGCCGATGCCGACGGCACATTCGGCAGCGAAGCCAAGGCCACCGTTCCGCCGAACGAGTGATCCACCGGGCCACGCAGCCCCCGGTAGCGCCGACCCATGGTCGGCGAGCGCAGTGGCCACGCGGTGCCGGACCGCGCCCCGGTAGCGCCGACCCACGGTCGGCGAGCGCAGCGGCCACGCGGTGCAGGATCGCGCCCCGGTAGCGCCGACCCATGGTCGGCGAGCGAAGCGGCCGCGCGGTGCCGGACCGCGCCAATGGCAGCCGGCTGAAGCCGGCTCTACCTGACTACGGATGCTCCCACAACGGTGCGTTTTTCAACCCTATCGCACGCGGGTTGAACACCGGGTCGATGCCTGCGTTGCGGCTTTTCTCGTAATCGCGCAACGCGGCCAACGCGGGCTTCTGCAGCAGCAGGATGGCGATGATGTTCAACCAGCTCATCACCCCCACGCCGATGTCGCCCAGGGTCCACGCCACGGTCGCGCTGTGCAGCGAGGAATACGCCACCATGCCCAGTAACGTCAGCCGGAAGGCGTTGACCACCCAGGCCGCCGGCTTGTTCCGACAGAGATAACTGATGTTGGTATCGCCCATGTAGTAGAGCGCCAGGATCGTAGTGAACGCGAACGGCAGGATCGCCAGTGCGACGAACGATTTGCCGAAGCCCGGCAACGCCGATTCCACCGCATGCTGCACGAATCGTGGCCCTGCCTCCATCCCCGGCAGGTTGGCGACCAGCATGCGCGCTTCGTCAGGCACGCCGTTCACCGCGGGATCGTACACGTTGTACAGACCGGTGGAGAGGATCAGGAAGGCCGTCGCGCTGCAGACCACCATGGTGTCGATGTAGACCGAAAAAGCCTGTACCAGCCCCTGTTTGACCGGGTGGGAGACCTCGGCGGCCGCAGCAGGATGTGCACCGCTGCCCATGCCGGCTTCGTTGGACAACACACCACGGCGTACGCCCCACTGGATGGCCACCCCCACCATCGCGCCGAAGGCAGCGTCAACGCCGAAGGCACTGCGGACGATGAGGCCGATCACGTCCGGAATGCGCTCGTAGCTCATCACCATCACCACCAGTGCAACCAACAGATAGGCGATGGCCATCACCGGCACGACCCACTGGGTAACGACCGCGATGCGGCGCACGCCGCCAAAGATGATGAGCCCCAGCAGTGACACCACCGCCACCGCCGTCGCGGCCACCGGCACGTCCCATGCTTCGTTGAGCGCACCGGCGATCGCGTTGGACTGGGTGCCGGCCAGCATCGCGGCTGCCGCGACGGTGCACAGGGCAAAGATCAGCGCATACCAGCGTTGTCCCAGTCCCTTTTCCATGTAGTAGGCCGGCCCGCCGCGGTAGTGGCCTTGGCTGTCCCGTTCCTTGTAGATCTGGGCCAGGGTGGACTCGATGAAGGCGCTGGATGCGCCGAAGAACGCCACCACCCACATCCACAGAATCGCGCCCGGCCCGCCAAACGCGATGGCCATCGCGACGCCCGCGATGTTGCCGACGCCGACGCGGCTGGACAGCGAAATGTTCAGCGCCTGGAACGGCGACAAGCCCGCCGCGGAACCACGGTGCTGGAACATCAGCGCCAGCATCTGCGGCAGCGCACGCAACTGGATGAAACGTGTCCGGATACTGAAGTACAGACCGGCCGCCAGGCACAGGCCGACCAGGTAGGGACTCCATACCAGGGCAACGATCGTGCTTGTTGCCGACTCGATACTCATTGCGTGTTTCCTTGCTGCCGGTGGGTGGCCCCACGTTGCCCAGCGTGATCGGACACAGCAATGAGAAAAAAACGAAATGACGCATTGCCCGACATCCCGCTCTACCCGGCTCGCCATTCGAATGCAGATTTCTGCTCCCCCGACAGAAGTGTTTTTCTGACCCAAGCAGCTCTTTCGCCGTCGATCAGGAACGGTTGCGACGCAAGCCGCTGTCTGTCGTCGCGCACATTGGCAAACCGCGCCTGAAGCTGCCAGGCCGGAGTGTCCCTGCGACACGACGACGAACGCAGCATCGTCGGTGCCAGGTACACCCCGCTGCCTGCCTGGCCCCGCCGACGTCCAATGACGCCACGTCAGCGACGTACCGCGGATGCAGGCAGCCACTCGATATCTTCAGGAGCGCACCAATGAATGCACGTCCTTTGCCCCTCTGCAGCTCACCGATCGCAGACGTCGCCGGGCTGGAAAACGAGATTCCGTTTGCCGTGGCCAACAACGCGGCAAGCGAGCTGATCACCGCGATGAAGCTGGACCATGAGCAGATCTGCCTGGACACGCAGGGGCTGCACCTGGAGAGAGTCCGTCTGCAGACGCGTGCCCGTATCGGACATGACATCGAAGTGTGCGGATCCGGCATGGATCACGCGCAAGCCCTGCGCAGCGCCCTCTTCCCGGCCATCGCCCAGCTGCTTCATGCGGATTACGCCAACACATCACGCATGGTGACGTGCAAGGCGAGCGACTATCTGACGCTGCCAGGCGTAGAGCAGGCATTCTCCGAACTGATGCCGGTGATCGCCGAGCAGCCGCGTGCGAGCATCGCGACCACGTTGTTCCATGAAGTGAATGCAAGCCGCTCGCTGCCGGTGCCCACCGCATTGGTGAATGCCCAGTACCTGCACGACGTGACGCGCGGATCCTCGCCTATGAAGGTCCATGACGACTTCGATTACACGCTGCTGGGACGGTATAGCAGCAACCGTAGCGTGGCGGCGGGGGCGACCCAGGACGAAGCCCTGCTGCAAGGCATGTTGTCGGCCCAGGAAGAGGTAGCGCTGGGACGCTTCGCGGTGCAGGGCATCGGCCTGCGCCAGCGGCGGTACCTGCGTCGCGTGGATACCGACACCCTGCCAGCGCAGATCCGCGCGCTGTGGGAAATCACGACGAAGCGCCAAGGCAGCCCGGTGCACCTGTTCGACATCGCCGGCCAGGGCTCGGTGCCGACCTATCTGGCATGCGCTGAAGGACCGACGGCCGATGCCTGGTGCGTGGCCGCCGGCGCAGGCATCAGCCCGGAACACGCCGCGACGCGCGCATTGCGGCACCTGCTGCAGCAGCACGAGGGCAGTGCCTGGGCGCCCAGTCGCCATGATGGGGATGCCGTGTCCGCTCAGCGCCGGCAGGGGTCCGTGCCGCTCCTGCAGGGTGAACATCGCCAGTTCGCGCTGCAGAACCTGCAGGAGGTGATCTCCTGTGCCAGCGTCGACCGCGTGCCCTTCGGCCAGATGCGCGAAGGTACGGTGGGTACGACGTTGGCCAGTCGCATCCTGTTCCTGCAGGAGAACTTCAAGCGCAGCGGACTCACGGTCTGGCAGACGCAGTACTTGCCTGCCTGGGAGGCAGCAGAGCAGTCGATTGCATGCGTGCAGGTACTGATCGCGCCGTTCGACGCGAACTATCTGCTGCTGCAGGGCATACCGGTGGCGGTCTCGCTGGCGGCATTGGACGAGGCGTCCAACCAAGGCTGACCGATCGGCTCCTGCCGACACTGACACGTGCCACAGGCGTTGAAAAAGTACCCGGCCGCATCGCGGCCGGGTCGCCGCATCACCCCACCCCACACGGTGGGGTGCATCCCTGCGGATGTACCGGCCAACGCCATCGTCCTGCAGACTGCCAACACGATGGTGCTGCTACACGTTGCTCCTATGTCCCGACCCGGGGCATAGGGAAAGCACCGGTCGGTGGATCAGGAATTACGTGCGCCTGCCCACTGTGCGAGCAGGACGGCCGTGGCAGACGCCACATTGAGACTCTCAACGGCACCGGTGCCGGGAATGGACACCTGCTGTTCGCAGTCGGCGGCAAGCTGGCGGTCCATGCCCTCGCTTTCCGCGCCCATCACATAGACCAGGCGGTCCGGCAGCGAGGCGGCGAACACGTTGGTGCCTCCGTCCACCACCGTGGCGGCCAAGCCGAAGCCGGCGTGCCGCAGCATCTGCATCGCCTCGGCGGTAGCCGGCAGGCGGACCAGCGAAACCGATTCCGCCCCACCTTCGGCAACGCGGGCGGCCGCGCCGGAGATCCCCAACGTGCTGGTTTCCGGCAACAGCAGCCCGGCCACACCGAAGTGCGCCGCAGAACGCAGGATCGCGCCGAGGTTGTGCGGATTGCCTACCCCGTCAAGCCACAGCGCCACCGCAGGTCCCGCGGGCAGATCCTGCAGCCACTCTTCAAGGGTCAGCACCGGCGAGCGCTGCACGTCAGCGACGATGCCTTCGTGATGGGTCGTTCCGGAGAGCTTGTTGAGGTCACCGTCTTCCACCACGCGGTAGCCGACGCGATTGGCCACACACCACTTGAGCAGCGGCTGCATGCGCGGGATCAGCGCCTCCAGCAGGTACACCTTGCGCACCGCCTGTGGCCGCTTGTTGAATGCGGCCAGCACCGCGTTGACGCCGAACAGCCGCAGCTCATCGGTGTTGCCGCGCCCACCGCCCGGCGGCGCCGGTGCTTCGGTACGCGGCAGCGGCGTTGCACGCGGCGGACGCGCGGACGGACGGCGGTTGTTCCAAGGATTGTTCACTTACGCAGCTTCCTGTTTCTTCTGCCAGAAATCGGCATTTTTGATACCCAATGCGACCGGATCGAAGGTCGGATCCAGGCCCAGTTTTTTCTGTCGCTCATAGTCGCGCAACGCGATCATCGCCGGCTTCTGCACGATCAGGATGGCAACGATGTTCAGCCATGCCATCAGGCCCACGCCGATGTCACCCAGCGCCCAGGCCAGCTGCGCGTTGTGGAACGCACCGAAGATGACCATGCCGATGATGCCCAGGCGCAGGGCCAGCACCGTCAGCGGACGCTTGGCGTTGTTGTTGAGGTAGGTGAGGTTGGTCTCGGCCATGTAGTAATAGGCCATGATCGTGGTGAACGCGAAGAAGAAGATCGCGATGGCCACGAACGCGCCGCCCCACCCCGGGATCACGCTTTCCACGGCAGCCTGCGCGTAACCGGCACCCTCGGCGATGCCGGCCAGCCCCATGAATACGGGTTCGGCACCGGCCACCGGCGAATACACGTTGTAGGTACCGGCGGCGAGGATCAGGAAAGCGGTGGACGTACACACCATCATGGTGTCGAAGTAGACCGCGAAGGCCTGCACGTAGCCCTGCTTGGCCGGGTGGGAGACTTCCGATGCCGCCGCGGCGTGCGGGCCGGTGCCCTGGCCGGCCTCGTTGGCATAGATGCCGCGCTTGACGCCCCACTCCACGGCCAGACCCATCATCGCGCCGAAGGCGGCATGGGTACCGAACGCGCTGTCGAAGATGATGCCGAACATTTCCGGCACGCGATCCGCGTTGAGGATCATGATGGTGACCGCCATCAGGATGAAGCCGGCGGCCATGAACGGCACCACGATTTCGGCGAAGCTGGCGATGCGCTTGACGCCGCCGAAGATCACCACGCCCAGCAGCAGGGCGACGAAGATGCCGATGCCCAGCTTCAGCGCCTGCACCTGGTCCATGCCGAAGGCCTGGCCATCGAGCGGGCCGCACAGCGACGTCCCGCGGCAGGAATTGATGATGCTGTCCGCGATGGCATTGGCCTGCACGCCAGGCATCAGGAAGCCGGCCGCGACAATGGTGGCCAGGGCGAAGGCCATCGCATACCACTTCAGCCCCATGGCCTTTTCGATGTAGTACGCCGGGCCACCGCGATACCGGCCCTCGGCATCCTTGGTCTTGTAGATCTGCGCCAGCGTGCATTCGATGTAGGACGTCGATGCGCCGAGGAAGCCCATCACCCACATCCAGAAGATCGCGCCCGGGCCGCCGAAGGCGATCGCCGTGGCCACACCGGCGATGTTGCCGATGCCCATGCGGCCGGCCATCGACATGGCCAGCGCCTGGAACGAGGACACGCCGGCATCGGATTTCTCACCGGCCACGGTCAGGCGGCACATCTCGAAGAAGCCACGGATCTGCATGAAGCGGGTACGGACGCTGAAATACAGGCCCGCGGCCAGGCACATGAAAATCAGCGCCTTGCTCCAGATGATGCTGTTGATGAAATGTACGGCTGCTTCCACGCGCTCTCTCCAGTCGGCGGAACAAAGGACGTCCCGTCGGCTGAAGGGAACCGCGTTGATTCTAGCTGGCGAACGGCCGCTAGTGACGGCCACTGACCGTCAATGTCCGGAAAACCTGACGGCCAGCGGCCGTCACTACCGGGTCTTTCAGGCGTGGCCGCCGACCGAGGGGGTGTCCTTTTCCTGCTTTTCCAGCTCGCGGGCCACCGCTTCCGGCGAGCGCGTGAACGGGGCAAGCCGGGCGTAGAACGCCGGCACCACGAACAGCGACAGGAAGGTGGACAGGGTGACGCCGAAAATGATCACCACGCCGATCGTGCCACGGCTGGCCGAGCCAGGGCCGCCGGCCACGACCAGCGGAATCGCCCCCACCACGGTCGCGATGGATGTCATCAGGATCGGCCGCAGGCGCACCCGCGCGGATTCGATGATCGCCTCGCGCACCGTCCGCCCTTCGTCGCGCAGCTGGTTGGCGAACTCGACGATCAGGATGCCGTTCTTCGCGGCCAGGCCGACCAGCATCACGATGCCGATCTGGCTGAACAGGTTCACCGTCCCTCCGCTCACCCACAACCCGACCAGGGCCCCGAGCACGCCCAGCGGCACGGTCAACATGATGGTGAGGGGATGGATGAAGCTTTCGAACTGCGCCGCCAGCACCAGGTACACCACCAGCAGCGCCATGGCGAAGGTCAGCAGCACGGCACCACCGGAGCTCAGGTACTCGCGCGATTCGCCCTTCCAGCTCACCTGCGCGTGCTGCGGCAGCTCTTCGCGGGTCACGCCCTGCGCCCAGCTGATGGCCTCGCCCAGCGGGTAGCCCGGCGCCAGGCCGGCACTGATGGTGATCGAGCGCAGCCGGTTGAACCGGTTCAACGAGCCGGCCTCCGCCACTTCGCTCAGTGTGACCAGGTTGGAGAGCGGCACCAGTTCGCCGCCGCTGGATCGCACGCGGATCGCGGCCAGGTCGGCGGGCGTCGCCCGCCCGTCGCGGCCAGCCTGCACCAGCACGTCGTACTCTTCGCCGTTGTCCACGAAGGTGGTGACGCGGCGCGAGCCCATCATCGTTTCCAGCGCTGAACCGATCGCCGTCACCGACACGCCGAGGTCGGCCGCGCGCTGGCGGTCGATGTTCACGCGCATCTGCGGCCGGGTCTCTTTGTAATCCGAATCCACGCCGACCAGGCCGGGGTTGTCGGCCATGCGCAGCAGCACCCGATCACGCCATTGCGCGATCTCCGCATACTCCGGCCCGCCGAGGACGATCTGGAACGGCTGTCCACCACCACGCACCAGTCCCCCACCGACCTGGGTGCGCACGCGTACGCCACGCACGGTATCCAGCTCTTTCTGCAGTTCGTCGGCTACTTCCGGGGTGGACGTCGTGCGCTCGCGCCACGGCTGCAGGAACACGCTGATGCGGCCGGTATGCATTTCTTCGCTGGAGCCCCAACCGCCGGGCACGCGCGGGTTGGCGCGGGCGATGGGCTGTTCGTCGCCTACATGGCGCGCCACGATCGCTTCCACCTGTTGCACCTGGCCGACGGTGTAGTCGAAGCCCGCCCCTTCCGGACCGTCGATCATGATCTGGAACGAGCCGCGGTCTTCGGCCGGGGCCAGCTCGGAAGGCAGCGACTTGATCAGCACCCAGCTTGCCGCCAGCGCGGCGACCATCACCAGCAGATAGATCCACGTGCGGTCGACGTGGCGATCCAGCACATTGCCATAGCCGCTGGCGAGCTTGTCCAGGTTGCGGTTGATCACGCCGTACAGCCCGCGCGGCGCCTTGCCGGAATGCGGCTTGAGCAGTTTGGAGGCCATCATCGGCGTCAGCGTCAGCGCAACGAAGGCGGACAACGCGACCGCGGCCGCCAACGCCACCGCCAGTTCGCGGAACAGGCGTCCGGTATTGCCCTCCAGGAAGCCAACCGGCAGGAACACCGCCACCAGCACGGCCGTGGTGGCGATCACTGCGAAGGCCACCTGCGCGGTGCCGCGCTTGGAGGCCACCAAGGGGGGCTCACCCAGGTCGATGCGACGCTGTACGTTCTCCACCACCACGATCGCGTCATCCACCACCAGGCCGATGCACAGCACCAGCGCCAGCAGGGTGAGCAGGTTGATCGAGAAATCGAACGCGTACAGCGCGATGAAGGCCGCTACCAGGCACACCGGCACGGTCACCGCCGGAATCAACGCGGCACGGAAACTGCCGAGGAACAACCAGATCACCACCAGCACCAGCAGCATCGCCTCCACCAGCGTGGCGTAGACACGATCAACCGCGGCCTCGATGAAGGTCGTGTTGTCGAAGGTGACGCCGATCTGCGTACCCTGCGGCAGCGTCTCGGCGATGCGATCGGCCTGCTCACGCGCTGAGCGGGTCACGTCCAGCGCGTTGGCGGTGGAGGTCTTGACGATACCCAGGCCCACGCCGGGCTCGCCGTTGCTGCGGTAGTAGGCGCGCCGTTCCGCCGAGGCCAGCTCGATCTTGGCCACATCGCCCATCCGCACCACATAGCCGTCGCTGCCCTTGCCCAGCGGAATGGTGGCGAAGTCCGCAGGCTTCACGTAGTTGCGCTCCACGCGCAGGGTGAAGTCCCGATCGGCCGATTCGATGCGGCCCGCGGGCAGCTCCACGTTTTCGTTGCGCAGGGCGGTTTCGACGTCGCCGGTGGTCAGCCCACGCGCTGCCAACTGGTCGCGGTCCAGCCAGATCCGCATCGCATAACGCTGGCGGCCACCGATGCGCACCTGCGATACACCGTCCAGGCTGGCGAACCGGTCCACGACGTAACGCTCGGCATAATCGCTCAGTGCCAGCGTGTCCATGTTCGACGAAGACAGGTTGAACCAGATGATGGCCTCGTCGTCGCTGTTGGCTTTTTCGATCTCCGGCGCGCGTGCCTCGTCGGGCATGCGGTCGGCCACGCCACTGACCGCGTCACGCACGTCGTTGGCGGCGGCTTCAATGTCGCGGTTACTGGTGAACTCCAGGCTGATCTGCGCACGGCCATTGGTGCTGCGCGCGTTGATCATGTCGATGCCTTCGATACCCGACAGGGAATCTTCCAGCACCTGGGTGACCCGGCTTTCAATCACCGCCGCCGACGCGCCGGGGTAATCCACCGATACCGACACGACCGGCGGGTCGATGGCCGGCAACTCGCGCAGGGTCAGCCGGGTGAACGACATGATGCCCAGCACGATGAGCAGCAGGCTCATCACCACCGCGAACACCGGCCGCTGGATGGAGATGTTGGAGAGTTTCATCCGCCGTTACCCGCCGGTGCGACCGGGGTGACCGGTGCCGTCGGGGCGTCGGCTGCTGGCGCTGGCGTCGCCGGCGGTGGCGGCATTTTTTCCGGTTCCGGCGCCGCGACGGGCGCGACCTCGCGCGCCTCCACCTTCAAGCCGGGCCGCAGTTTGCCGGTGCCATCGATGATGATCCGCTCGCCGGGGCGGATGCCCTGCTTCAACTCGACCACGCCGGCACGGCGCGCACCGGTCATCACGTCGGCCCGTTCGACGGTGCTGTCGGCCTTCAGGCGATAGACAAAGGACTCGCGACCGACCTGCACCACCGCGATCTCCGGCACGATCAGCGCCTGGCGTTCCGGGCGATAGATGTTCACGTCCAGCAGCATGCCGGGGCGCAGCGCGTGGTCGCCGTTGGCGAAGTCGGCGCGCACGGTCACCGCCCGCGTGGACGGATCGACGCGGGCATCGATGGTGGTCACTTCACCTTCGAACGTACGGCCCGGCCAGGCCACGCTGGTGGCTTCCACTTTGTTGCCGTTGGCCAGCGAGGACAGCTCGGACTCGGGCACCTGGAAATCCACGTGCATGCGCTCGATGTCGTCCAGCGTGGCGATGGCGGTGGTCGGGGTGACCAGCGAGCCGGGGCTTACCTGGCGGATGCCGAGCACGCCAGCGAAGGGCGCGCGCACGTTGCGGTCACCGATCTCGGACTGCATCTCCGCCACGCGGGCCTCGGCCGAATCGCGGATGGCTTTCTGCGTATCCAGCGTGGAACTGGCGACCAGCCGCTGCTGTGCCAGTTCGCGCTGCCGACGGTACAGCTGATCCGCTTCAGCGAACGTCGCTTGGGCCTGGGTCAGTGCAGCCTGCTGTGCCTGCCCGCGCAGGGTCACCAGCGGTGCACCGGCGCGCACTTGTTGGCCGCTGTCGAAGTGCACCTGTTCAATGATCTCGCTGACCTTGGCGGTGATGGTCACCGACTCGCGTGCTTTTGCCGTGCCCAATGCCTGCAACGTATCGCTCCACGCGGCCATCTCCACGACCTGCGCGGTGACCGGCACATCGGCAGCCTGGCGGCGTGCCGCCTCCGGTTCGCCCTTGCACCCGACCACCATCAGCAGGGCAAGACCGGCAGCCGTGCCCATTGCGAAACGTCCCAACATGAAAGATCCCGCCTTCTGCATGACCGCCGAGTGTAGGGGCCAGCATGCGAAGACCGTATGTGCCAAGCGTTTACCGTCATGTGCACGGCCTGCGGTGGCAGCCGGAACCCTTTCCGTGCAAGGGCTTGGCGCGGCGTATCGCGATGTGTCGGGATGTGTCGGGCCTTGCCTCGTCAGCTCAACGGCGCATGTGCCTCTGGCCGGCGCGCCGGGCACCGTCCATGTTGAGGGTGTCCTGCCACCTGGAAGGCCTTCACCATGGCACCCATCAATCGTCGACAGTTCCTGGCCGCCGCAGCCACCCTTACCGCGAGAGGGGCGGCGACGTCACGAAGCCCGGCGCGCGCGCCATGGCAACTGACAGCGCGCCAGGCCGCGACAGGCCTGCGGGCGGGCACGCTGACATCCACTGCGCTGGTGCGCAGTTGCATGCGTCGGATCGACGAGGTCAATCCACACGTCAATGCCCTGAACTTCGTCGATGCGGAGGGCGCGCTGCGCGCTGCCGCTGAAGCCGACAAGGCACTGACCGAAGGGCGCAGCAGCGGCCCGCTGCACGGAATTCCCGTCGCCATCAAGGACAACACCGATGTGCGCGGCCAACCGATGACCAATGGCGTGGTTGCACTGCGTGACAACATCGCCATCGCCGATGCGCCGCAGATCACCCGCCTGCGCCAGGCCGGGGCGGTCCTGCTGGGCCGCAGCAACACCCCGTGTTTTTCTTTCAGCTGGGATGCCCGCAACGATCTGCATGGCACCACGTGGAATCCCTGGAGCCCCTTGCATACCCCAGGGGGATCCAGCGGCGGCGCGGCCTGCGCGGTGGCGACCGGCATGGTGCCGCTGGCGCAGGGCAACGACATCGGTGGATCCATCCGCTACCCCGCTTACTGCTGCGGCGTTCCGGGCCTGCGCCCCACCCCTGGCCGGATCCCCGGCCTGTTCAGTCCTGCCCGTGGCGAGGACGCGCTGGGGCTGCAACTGATGTTGGTCGAGGGCCCTATCGCACGGTGCGTCGACGATCTTCGCCTGATGCTGGACGGGTTCAGCGGTTTCGATCCGCGGGTGGCCGGATCGATCCCACTGCCCTTCCCGGGCAGTACCGGCAGCCAGCCTCCGGTGATCGGGGTGTTGCGCGAGGATGCCATCTGTCCCCGCTCGGCCACGGTGAGCGCGGCACTGGAACGGGCCGTGATTGCCTTGCAGGCCGCCGGCTACCGGGTGCAGGAACTGCGCGTGCCGGAACTGGAAGAGGCGTGGCGGTTGTGGTGGTTGCTGGTGATGGAGGAAACGCGTGCCTTGTTGCCGGACATCGAGCGCGATGGTGACGCACCGATCAAGGCGTGGATTCGCTACAACTACGCCGTCGCCGCCGAAATGTGGGGGCCGCATCCCACCCTGTCCGACTACATCCATGGCTACACACGCAGGGCCGCGTTGATCGGCCGCGTGCAACAGACGCTGCAGTCCTATCCGATCCTTCTGCTGCCCGTCGCCAACGACGAACCGATGCTGCACGGTCAGCATTACGCCTCGCTGCCGGCGGCACGTACGGCCATCGCATCCGGCTGGCCGTTGATGGCGTTACCTGTGCTGGGCTTCCCGTCGCTGGTCGTGCCAACTGGACTGGCCGAGGGCCTGCCCACCGGCGTGCAGCTGATGGGCAGGCGGTTCCATGAGCAGGACGTCCTGCGCATCGGCGAGGTGATCGAAGCCGCGATGCCCCGATTGACGCCGATGGAGCCTGTCGGCGGCTGACGGGTGGGCCGGGGATGCGACCCCGGGCTTCTTCAGGAGGTGATGGTCTGGGTCAGCGATTCCCAGGTCGGCGGCAGCGGCCACGCGGGCGCCTGGTTGCCGTCCAGCACGCGGCGCAGGTCGCGGGGATCGATCTGCGGTGCCAGTACGTGCACCAGTTCCAGCGCGTAATCACGCAGCACACGGTCGCGCGGCAGCACGGCCCAGGCAATGCACTCGGCGATCGGTGCAGGGGCAACCCAGGCACGCAGATCGTGATCGGCGGCGCTCACGGCCATTTCAGCCAGCAATCCCACGCCCAAACCGCTGCGCACATAGGTCTTGATCAGGTCTGCATCCAGCGCCGTCAGCGCGATGTCCGGCGTGAGCCCGGAGCCGGCGAATGCACGCTGCAGGGACGAGGCCGTGCGCGTGGAGGATTCATAGCTGACCAGCGGGTGCGCCGCCAGGTCCGCCAGGTCCGGCGCGCGTCCGGTCCGGTCCAGCGGGTGGCCCTTCGGCACCAGCACCAGCCGGCGCCAGCGGTACAGCGGCACGGCGATGCCTGCACTGGGCTCACCACCGGCCGTGCTGATGATCGCAATGTCTGCGTCCCCTTGGCTGAGCAGGTCCAGCGCATCGCTTTCGGCGGCCTGCTGCAGGTGTACGCTGACCTGCGGATAGGCCTGCTTGATCCGCGCCACCGCCGGCGGCAGCACGAAGCGCGCCTGCGTGTGGGTGGTGGTCAACACCAGTTGCCCCTGGCTTTCGCGACGCTGGTTGGCCGCATAGGTGCGGATGTTGTTGGCCTCGCCCAGCACCGCGCGGGCGCGGCTGATCACTTCAACCCCGGCCGGTGTCACCGATTCGAGGCTGCGGCCCCGGCGCACGAACAACAGGAAACCCAGCTCGTCTTCCAGCTGCTTGAGCTGCTTGGACAAACCGGGCTGGGTGGCATGCACGCGTGACGCGGCGAGCGTGATGTTCAACTCGGCGTCGGCAATGGCCACCAGATAGCGAAGCTGGGTGAGCGTCATGACGGTGCGGGCAGGTGGGAAAGGGAGGAGAGATCCACTGTAGGGCAGATGTCATCACCAGCTTATAACCAAATGTTGTTTAAGACAGGTATCTGGTCATTTCCTGCTGTCATATGGCAGCGCTACGGTCAACCGGCCAGGGCGGATGGCAGCATCCACCGCCTTTCCTTTCCCTCCGCGCATGGCGCGGCACGTCCCCGGAGCGCCCCATGGCCCTGTACGATTCCATCCTCGACACCATCGGCAACACCCCCATCGTCAGGCTGCAGCGCCTGGCACCGGACCACGTCACCCTGTACGCAAAGGTGGAGTCGTTCAATCCGGGCGGCTCGGTGAAGGACCGGTTGGCGCTGGCAATCATTCTCGACGCCGAGCAGCGCGGCGTACTGAAGCCCGGTGACACGATCGTGGAAGCCACGTCGGGTAACACCGGCGTCGCACTGGCCATGGTGGCCGCCGCACGCGGCTACAAGTTCGTCGCCACCATGGTCGAGACGTTCTCCATCGAGCGCCGCAAGCTGATGCGCGCCTACGGCGCCAAGGTCATCCTGACGCCGGCGGCCGAACGTGGCAGCGGCATGGTGCGTCGGGCCGCAGAACTGGCCAAGGAACACGGCTGGTTCCTGGCCAGCCAGTTCGCGAATCCGGCCAATCCGGCCTACCACCGCAATACGACCGCACCGGAGATCCTGCGCGACTTCGCCGGCAAGCGGCTGGACTATTTCGTCAGTGGCTGGGGCACGGGCGGCACGCTGACCGGCGTGGGCGAGGTGCTGAAAGTAGCCCGTCCGCAGACCCGCATCGTGGCGACCGAGCCGACCGGCGCGGCGCTGTTGAAGGGCGATGACTGGAAACCGCACAAGATCCAGGGCTGGACCCCGGACTTCGTGCCCGAGGTACTGAACCGCGATGTGGTGGACGAGCTGCTGACGGTGGACGATGACCGCGCCATCGCCACCGCCCGTCGTCTGGCCGCCGAAGAAGGCATCTTCGTCGGCATTTCGGCCGGTGCGACCCTGGCCAGTGCGCTGGACGTGGCCGACCGCGCCGAACCGGGCGCGGTCATCCTGGCCATGCTGCCGGACACCGGGGAGCGCTACTTCTCCACGCCGTTGTTCGCCGACGTCAATGAAGGCTCCGACGACGAGTGGCTGGCCGGTCTGCCGTGAGGACCTGATCGCCTGTTCTTTTCCTGTTCGCACCGTGTGAGACGGTCATGACGCAGCCTGCATGCAGCCCCCGGTACGGTGGCGCATGCAACGCGGGCCGTTGCGCCGTTTCAACGACATCCAGGAGAAGTACGCATGAAGATCGAAGTGTGGCAGGGGGACATCACCACCCTGGCGGTGGATGCGATCGTCAATGCGGCCAATGAGTCCCTGCTGGGTGGCGGTGGCGTGGACGGTGCGATCCACCTGGCAGCCGGCCCTGGCCTGCTGGAAGACTGCGAGCGACTGCCGCAGGTCCGCCCCGGTGTCCGCTGTCCAACCGGTGAGGTCGTGGCGACAGACGCGCACGCCCTGCCCGCCCGCTTCGTGCTGCATACCGTCGGTCCGGTGTGGCATGACGGCCAGCGCGACGAGCGCGCCCTGCTGGCCAACTGCTATTGGAAGTCGCTGCAACTGGCTGAAAAGCTGGGAGCACGTTCGATTGCCTTCCCGGCCATCAGCTGCGGCGTGTACGGCTATCCGCTGTACCGTGCCGCCGAAGTAGCGGCTACCGAGACGCTAGCCTGGCAGCGCAGTCATCGTGAGCCGCGCCGCATCATCCTGGTGGCCTACAACACCGCCACCTTCAAGGCTTACCAGCAGGCACTGGCAGCTGCCGGGCAACCGCTTGGCGACGCGGAGTCGAGCAGCTGGGCGGAGCGGATGCATGCTCCGCTCGCCGCGATGGCGTGACGACCGACGGTCGCCACGCCTTCTGAGAGCCCTACCGCGAGCGCGGTCGCCCCTTCGCGATCAGGGAGTGTCCACGTCCACTGCCTCGGCGACCGGCACGGCGACATCCGCATTGGCGGCATCCCGCAGTGACAGTGATTCGCCGCCTTCATTGCTCACGCGCACCTGCACAACGGCCTGGCGTTCTTCCAGGCTCGCAACCACCAACTGGTAGCGGCCGGCCGGCAGGTTGGCCTGCAGGCGTGCGTTGGTGCCGCTGCCGCCATCGTCGTCACTGAGATCAATGGTCGGTCCGTTGAGCTGCAGCGTGGTGTCCACCTGGTCAGACAACGCATCGATCCGCACCGGGCCGGCCTGCGGCACGTTCAACATGAAACGGCGCTCGCCATCTTCCCGGCTCAGCAGCGCCTGCACGGTGATGCCCGGCGAGATCGTGGTGCCGTCGGTGGACACGATGTCAGCCGACAGCGCAGTGTTCTTGACGTCCAGGCGGAACTGCCCGCTGCTGCTGTCGTCGATCGACTTGACGGCCAGCGTGTAGGTGCCCGGCTCCAGCATCAGGTTCATGCGTGAATTGGTGGAGCTGCCGCCGTCGTCGTCTTCTTCATCCACGTTGGGGCCATGCAGCTCCAGTACCGTATCGAACGCGCCGGAGGCCAGGTCGATCTGATACAGGCCGGCCTTTTCGACCTGCAGGGTGTACTCCTGACGGTCCGACGCCAGCAGGTCGACGATCTGCCCGCTACCGACCAGCGGCTTGCCATCGTAGGGCACTACTTCGGCTGCCTGCAGGCGATAGGGGCCGTACGCGGATGCGCCGTCACCGTTGACTGCCACGCGATAGCGACCTGCGCCGTCGGCACGGAAGGTCACTTCCACCGGGCCCTCTTCCGAGGCTTCACCGCGCGTCACCAGCGTGCCGTCTTCGCGGAACACCGACAATGCACCGGACAGGGCGCCGCTCAGCTTCAGCGAGACCGCCTGCTTGTCCTTCAGTTCAATCGCGTAGAGCTGGTAGCGGCTGCCATCGCTGAAACTCAGCGGGCTGGCCGAGGTGATCTCACCGACGGCGGTCTTGTCGAATCCGAGTGACGCCGCCTTGGCACCGTCGGCGCCTGCCTGCTTCAGTCCACAACCGCTCAGTGCCAATGCGAGCCCAGCGGCCAGCAGCGTCGTTGCAATACGCATGAATGTTCTCCCTGGCCTGTAAGGGAAGTACCGCGGGTCGGCCAGGCCCCGGGATGGCGACACCATACCCGGAAAAAACAAACGCCGGCACATGGCCGGCGTCTGCAGTGCATCAGGGGACGGCAGGACTCAGCCGTTCCACTTGCCCAGGGCGGCCTGGCCGTTTTCCTTGGCACGCTCGTACACGGTCTTCTGTGCGGCGGCGTAGTTGGCCTTGGTGTCCTTGCCCCACAGGGCCAGCGCGGCCTGCTGCATGGCACGGCCATAGGAGAACGTCAGCGGCCACGGCAGGTTGCCCATCTGGTTCATCAGGTTGAGGTGCTCGGTGGACTGCTCGTCGCTCTGCCCACCGGACAGGAACACCACGCCCGGCAGGATCGCCGGCACGGTGCTCTTCAGGCACATCACGGTCGACTCGGCGACTTCCTCGGCGTCGGCCTGCTCTTCGCAGTCCTTGCCGGAGATGACCATCGAGGCCTTCAGGATGGTGCCTTCCAGCAGCACGTTCTGCTGGTACAGCGCGTCGAACAGCGAACGCAGGGTCGCCTCGGTCACTTCGTAGCAGGTCTCGATGTCGTGGTCGCCATCCATGATGACTTCCGGCTCGACCATCGGCACCAGGCCACATTCCTGGCACAGGGCGGCATAACGGGCCAGCGCATGGGCGTTGGACTCGATGCAGGTGCCCGACGGGATGCTTTCGCCGATGTTGATGACCGCACGCCACTTGGCGAAGCGCGCACCCAGCTTGTAGTACTCCTGCAGACGCTCACGCAGACCGTCCAGGCCTTCGGTGACCAGCTCGCCCGGGCAGCCCGCCAGCGGGTGTGCGCCCTTGTCGACCTTGATGCCCGGAATCATGCCGTTGTCGGACATGTACTTGGCGAACGGCACGCCGTCCTTGGTGGACTGACGGATGGTCTCGTCGAACAGGATCGCGCCGGAGATGTGCTCGTTGAGCTTCGGCGTGGTCAGCAGCAGTTCGCGGTAGGCGCGACGGTTCTCTTCGGTGTTCTCGATGCCGACGCTGGCGAAGCGCTTGGCAATGGTGCCGGTGGATTCGTCGATCGCGATGATGCCCTTGCCCGGGGCGACCATGGCCTGGGCGGTTTCAGCCAGCTGTTCGATGCTCATGTACTTCCTGTGGCGGGTGCGGGAAAAACGTGATTATAGCCCGCGCACGCCGTGACCTCGACGTGGAGGTCGGATGGAAACGATTCCAGACCATCAGCACGATCAGGCCGGCTCCCTCTGCGGACAGAAGGGAGCCGGCCCGTGCGGGGTCAGAGCTCGCCCAGCCCCTTGGCCGTGCCGTCCACGCCGACTTCCAGCAGGCGCAGCGTGTTGGTGGCGCCATGGGTTTCCATGTGCTCGCCACTGGTGAACACGACGCGGTCACCGGCTTCCAGCAGGCCGGCGTCGGCCAGCAGGCGGATGCTGCCACGCGCCGCTTCACGCGGGGTCAGGCCGCGGCTGTCGAAGTTGATCGGGAACACATCGCGCATCAGCGCCATCTGCCGGCGCGCGCCGTCATGGCGGGTCACCGCGAACACCGGCGCGGAGGCACGGAAGCGCGACAGGTAACGCGCGGTGCCGCCGGACTCGGTCATTGCCACGATGGCCCGCACGCCCACGTGCTGCGACAGGAACATGGTGGCCATGGCGATGGCCTGGTCGGCCCGTTCCAGGTTGCGCGGCGAGGCACTGAAATCGGTCTCGGTCTGGAACTGGCGTTCGGCACCCAGGCAGATACGCGCCATCGCTTCGACCGCCTTGACCGGGTACATGCCCGCGGCGGTTTCGGCCGACAGCATCACCGCGTCGGTACCGTCGATGACCGAGTTGGCCACGTCCAGCACTTCGGCGCGGGTCGGGATGGGGCTTTCCACCATCGACTGCAGCATCTGCGTGGCGGTGATCACCACCTTGTTCTGCGCCAGCGACGCCTTGATGATCTTCTTCTGCAGGCCCGGCAGCTCGGCATCGCCGATTTCCACGCCCAGGTCACCCCGTGCCACCATCACCACGTCACTGGCGTCGACGATCTCTTCCAGGTTCTCGATGGCTTCGGTGCGCTCGATCTTCGACACCAGCGCGGCGTAGCAGCCGTGCGATTCGGCGATCTCGCGGGCATCGTTCATGTCCTGCGCGTTGCGGCAGAACGAGACGGCGATGAAGTCCACGCCGATCTTCGCCACGATGCCGATCAGTTCTTTGTCGCGCTCGGTCAGCGCGCCCAGCGACAGGCCACCGCCCTGCTTGTTCAGGCCCTTGCGATCAGACAGCACGCCGTCGTTGAGCACAGTGTTGATGATGCGCTCGCCCTGCACTTCCACGACCTGCAGCTGCATCAGGCCGTCATCCAGCAGCAGCACATCGCCCGGACGCACGTCCTGCGGCAGCCCGAGGTAGCTCACGCCGACCTGGGTGGTGTCACCGGCCGGTACGTTGGTCGCCGCCACAAGGTCGAAGCGGTCGCCGGCCTTGAGATGGATCTTGCCTTCGGCGAAGCGCTCGATACGGATCTTCGGGCCCGGCAGGTCGGCCAGGATGCCCACTTCCACGCCCACGCGGGCAGCGGCGGCGCGTACTTCGGCGGCACGCTTGGCCTGACCGGACGGATCACCATGGCTGAAGTTCAAGCGAACCACGTTGACGCCAGCGCGGAAAAGCTCCTCGAGGATGCCCGGCGGATCAGTGGCTGGGCCGAGGGTGGCTAGGATCTTGGTGCGACGCTGACGCTCGAACATGGTGGATGGGCTCCCGTTAAAGCAGGGAAATTAGCACATCCTTCACACCTCATGTATGCGGTTACATCGTTGCAGCGCCTCAGTCTGCCCGATGTCTGCAAGACAATACGGGTCAGCATTGTGAAAGCAGGTTTGTCCGCAGCACAGGTAAGCGCTGCCTGGGTGGCGCAAGCCCATGGTCGGCGAGCGCGCAGCGCGGTCTGCGTCAGCGACCGCGATGCCGGACACATTCCGCCGAGCGTGGCTCAGCGCTACAGGACTGCCGGTCACCCGGTAGCGCCGACCCGTGGTCGGCGAGCGCGCAGCGCGGCCTGCGTCAGCGACCGCGATGGCGGATACATTCCGCCGAGCTTGGCTCGGCGCTACAGGACTGCCGGTCACCCGGTAGCGCCGACCCATGGTCGGCGAGCGCGCAGCGCGGCCGGCGTCAGCGACCGCGATGCCGGATACATTCCGCCGAGCGTGGCTCGGCGCTACAGGACGCCGGTCACCCGGTAGCGCCGACCCGTGGTCGGCGAGCGCGCAGCGCGGCCTGCGTCAGCGACCGCGATGGCGGATACATTCCGCCGAGCGTGGCTCGGCGCTACGGGAGCAGGGTCAACAGCGCCGCAGGCGTTTCTGCCAGCGTGCCTGCGCCGGCGGCCTGCAGCTCATCGGCACCACCAAACCCCCACAGCACGCCGATGCTGCGCAGTCCGTGATGACGCGCCCCTTCGATGTCCATGCGGCGGTCACCGATCATCCAGCACTGGGCCGGCTGCACTGACAGCCGCGACAGCGCCTCGGCCACCAGTTGCGGCTTGCTGCTGCGTGACCCATCCGCCGTGGCGCCGATCACATCCTCAAAGCAGTCACCGAACGGCAGGTGCTCGACAATGCGCCGCGCATGCGGCTCGTTCTTCGCCGTCACCACCGCCAGCCGATGACCGCGCGCCTTCAGCGCGCGCACCACGTCTTCGATGCCGTCAAACACCGCATGCTCATTCCAGCCGTGGGTGTCGAAACGTTCGCAGTACAACGCGACGGCCTGCTCGACCTTCGCCGCATCGTTGAATACCGGACCGAAGCTGGTCCGCAGTGACGGGCCTATCCAGCTGCGCAACGTCGCTGCAGGCGGCGCCGGATGCTGCATCTGCTCGAACGCATGGGTGATGCAGCGGGTGATGCCCACCTGCGAATCAATCAACGTGCCGTCGAGGTCGAAGAACAGCATCTCATGGCCCGCATCGGCCAAGCGCGTCTCGACGCTGGCCGTGGTCAGGTCGTCCGACACTTACACACCCCGCGCTTCGAGCGCGGCCACCGCCGGCAGGGTCTTGCCTTCCAGGAACTCCAGGAACGCACCGCCACCGGTGGAGATGTAGCTGACGTCGTTGGCGATGTCGAACTTGTCCACGGCGGCCAGGGTGTCACCGCCACCGGCGATCGAGAACGCCTTGGAGGTGGCGATCGCGCGCGCCATTGCCTCGGTACCCTTGCTGAAGGCGTCGAATTCGAACACGCCGACCGGCCCGTTCCAGACCACGGTTCCGGCCTGCTGGATCAACTGCGCGTACTGCGCCGACGTCTGCGGACCGATATCCAGGATCAGGTCGTCTTCGGCCACCGCGTCGACCGCCTTCACCGTCGCTTCGGCATCCGGCAGGAACTGCTTGGCCACGACCACGTCGGTCGGCAGCGGGATCTCCGCGCCCCGCGCCTTGGCATCGGCCACGATCTTCTTCGCGGTGTCCAGCAGGTCAGGCTCATACAGCGACTTGCCGACCGGGTATCCGGCCGCAGCGATGAACGTGTTGGCGATGCCACCGCCCACGATCAACTGGTCCACCTTGCCGACCAGGCTGGCCAGCAGCTCCAGCTTGGTGCTGACCTTGCTGCCGGCGACGATGGCGAGCAGCGGCTTGGCCGGCTCTTTCAGGGCCTTGGCCAGTGCATCCAGCTCGGCCATCAGCAGCGGCCCACCTGCCGCCACCGGGGCGAAGCGGATCACGCCATGGGTGGAGGCCTGGGCACGGTGCGCCGTACCGAAGGCATCCATCACGAACACGTCGCACAGCGCGGCGTACTTCTTCGCCAGCGCCTCGTCATCCTTGCCCTCGCCCGCGTTCATGCGGCAGTTTTCCAGCAGCACGATCTGGCCCGGCTGCACGTCCACGCCGTCTACCCAATCGCGAATCAGCGGCACGTCACGGCCCAGCAGCTCCGACAGGCGGGTGGCGACCGGCTGCAGCGAGTTTTCCTCACTCCACTGCCCTTCCTGCGGGCGGCCGAGGTGGGACGTCACCATCACCGCCGCGCCCTGTTCCAGCGCACGCTTGAGCGTCGGCAGCGAGGCCGTGATGCGCTGCTCGGAGGTGATCTGGCCGTTCTCGATCGGAACGTTCAAGTCCTGTCGGATCAGCACGCGCTTGCCGGCAAGGTCGAGATCGGTCATGCGGACGATGGACATGGGCAACTCCTGTTCGATGGTAGGGGCGCCGCGAAGGGCGCAGCCCACTATTGTCCGGGGTGTCACGGCGCATCGCAAACCGGGATACGTGATTGACGCCGCACGCCCCTGCGCCGCCGCGCAGGGTTGACGGCCAGCGGCCCTCGCCACCCTCGGTCAGGCGTCGGCAGGCTTCTGCCGCAGCACGCTCAAGGCCAGCCCACCGACCACCAGCACGCCCAGGATCAACAGCGACCACAGCAGCCACCGCTTCCAGTCGCGCGGTGCCTGCAATGCCGCTTCACCCGCCAGCACTTCCGGCGGCCCTTCCAGGCGCGCCAGGCTGGGCTGCCACTCCGGTCCATTGCGTGAACGCAGGTCAGCAATCACCACGCCCACCGGTGCGTCCTGCCGCGATGCGGTCGCACTGCCCACGGCCAAGGCATAAGGCGCGGCCCCTTGGCTCAGGAACATCAGAACTTCGGGACGGTACCCCAGGCGCAGCAGCGGAACGGTGGCACTGTTCGCCGGATCAGCCACCAGCTTCCAGTAGCGATCCCGCGTGGTCTCGCCGAGCTCGCGCGGAGGCGACTGCTGCTGCCCGGCCGCGTCCGCCTGCACCTGATACGCCACCCACGGCGCCGTGCGGCGTTGCCAATCCGCGCCTGGATCATCGCGGCTGAAGGCCGTCCATTGCACCAGACTGTTGCCGGTCGTTGCCACGTCCAGCCGACCGATCGGGAAGCGACCGTCCAGCTCGAACTCGAACGCGCCATCGGCCTGTTGCTTCGGCTGCAGCGTCAGCCACTCCCAGGGAATCGTCGCCGGTGCCGGCGGCACTTCGGCCAGCACGCCGCGCAACGCCGGCAGTGCCTGCGCATCGTTGCCCAGCACGCGCACGTAGCGCGCGCCATGGCCGATCTCGATCCGCCGTTGCAGCAGACGCTTGCCAGCCCGCTGCAGATCCACCAGCGGCACCTGCGCATCGATCTGCTGCCAGTTGCGCAGGTCATCGCTGACATCCACCTGCACGTTGACCTGCAGCGGCTGCTCGCGCTCGGCCCAGTCCAGTACCAGTGCCGCCAGCGGTTGCTGGCCCAGCACGCTGGCGTCGATCAGCCAGCCCGCCGAGGGACCTGCACCCGTGCTGGCGCCCACGCGGGCTTCCACACGGCGGACGCGGCCATCGGCATCGCGTTCGGTGAGCAGTTGCAGATCGTTGCGGCTGCGCGCATCCAGTGCCGGCAGGGCGAACCACGGCAGCTCACGCTGCACCGGCGGCTGCGCAAGGGGCTGGTCCGGCGCCAGCAGGGCGGACGGCAGCGCCTGCCCGGTCGCGTTGTAGACCTGCACATCGGCCAGCTGCGGGGACCACGCACGCCGGTAGATTTCCGGCTCCAGTACGACCCGATACGCACCGGACTGCTCGCTGGACAAGCGCAGCGGCCATTGCTCGACATACTGCTGCCGGTGCTCCTGGGCCAGCGCGGCAGGGGTCACGCACAGCGCCATCATCAGCGCCATCCAGGTCTTCATGCAGCTTCCTCCACGGTCTGCGACGGGCGCGGGGGCGCCGGCGCGAAGTAGCCCACGACCGTGCACAGCAGGCCATAGGCGATGAACGATGCAATGCCCAGCAGGTTACCCAGGTGGTTGCGATCAATCAGGATCAACTTGGCCAGCACCACGGCCATCAGCACCGCGCCGACGGTCCACAACACCCGCTGGCCGCGGCGCGAGCCCCACACCCAGGCAATCACGCCCAGCACGCTCCACACCACGGTGAGGCTGGTCTGCGCGAGGCTGGACGACCACAGTGCGTCATTCCAACGCACATCGCCCCAGTGGTGCACGGCGTGCAGGGTCACGCTGGTGATGGCGATGAAACCGGCAATGGCCAGTACCGGCACGCGGATCCGCTGCAGCACGGCCGGTGCCTGCGTCGAATACAACCAGCGCGCGGCCAGCAGCAGCATGACCCACTGCGCAAGTTCGGACGGATTGACCACCGGCAACCACGGCAACGGATCCGGCCAGCCCGGCACGAAGTGCAGGAACAACCAGGCGATACCCAGCACGCCGAACAGCACCATCTGCAGCAACGGACGTGCCGGATCGAATGCCGCCCCCAGTGGCTGGCTGATCCAGCGCCAACGGTGCATGGTCAGCGCCACCAGCACGATCCAGGGCAGCAGCACCATCACGATCTCCCAGCCCTGCGCGATGTTGAGGCGGCTGGCCACCTGCTGCAGCGCAAGTGACAACACGCACGGCCACAGCAGCCACCACAGGAACTGCGCCACCCGCGCCAGCTTGCCCGCGCCCTGGCGCAGCGCATGCAGTGAACGGGTACCGAGCACCGCGACCAGTGCCCATGCCAGGCCGCCATATCCCGCGAACGGCTGGCGGTGCATCGCCACCTGGGCCAGCAGCAACGGGAAGGCCAAGGCGAGCATCGCCAACGTGGTCAATCCGAGCGCGCGCGCCGGCTGCCGGCGATGCACTTCCGCTGCCAGCCAGCCGGTCAGCGCCGTCAGGATCAGCAGCGCAGCCGGTTCATGACGGCTGGGCAGGAAGCGCAGGCTTTCGGCCGACAGCCCCAGCAGCCACCACGACAGCGCCCACAGGTAATACACCAGCGCGATGCTGTCGCGACCGTGGCGACGATAGCTCCACGCTGCGGCAAAACCGGCCACGGCAATCAGCAGCACGCCCATCGCAGTGGGATTGAGCAGGAAGCGTGCGTCGCCGTCCCAGTAATCGGCACCGGCCACGAACGCAAACGCGGCGGCAATCTGCAGCAGCGCACCACTGATCTGCGGCAGGCGGCGCTGCTGGCGCAGGCCGAGCCAGACAAGCCCGGCGCCTTCCAGCGCGAAGATGGCACCAGTAACGCGCGCGGACAGGGCCAGCGGCACCGCCAGCGTGGCAAAGCCCACCGCCAGTACCGCGTGCGACTGCGCCAGCACCGCGAACGAGCGGTGATGGATCAAGGCGCGGGCCAGCACGGCATACAGCGCTGCCACGCCAACCGCAATGCAGGCCAGCAGCATCGGTTGGTCATGCAGCATCGCGGCCTGCAGCGAGAACGCCACCAGCGGCGTGCCGAACACCAGGCTGCCGTCGACCAGGTCGCGCTTCTCCGCTGGCTGGCGACGCGCGTACAGCAATGGGATCAGCAGATAGAAGACGAAGAACAGCACAAGGAACGGCTGCGTGCTTGGCAGGTCCTGCGGCCGGTACTGCAGCACGCCCCACGCGATGCCGATGCCGAAGGTGAACACGAAGCCGAGCAGGTTCAGCACGCGCCACGGACGGAACCAGGCGATGGCGAAGATGCCCGCGTTGAGCACGGCGTAGTAACTGAAAAGGCCAACGTGGTTGCCGCTGCCGGTGGACAGCCAGAGCGGCGCCATGAAACCGGCCAGGATGCCCAGCACCGCCAAGGTGCGCGAATCCTGCACCACGGCCAGCACACACAGGCCCGCCACCAAGGCGATGCTGGCGATGAACGCCGGCAGCGGGTCGACCAGGTGGTAGATCTTGAAGGCAGCGAACACGGTCAGCAGCAGGACGCCGATCGCCCCGCCCTGCAGCGCCAGCGCGAAGAGGCGGCGGCTGCCGCGCTGCTTCCAGCCGAACACCAGCAGGCCGAGCGCACCCACCGTGATGCCGGCCAGGCGCAGCTCGATCGGCACATCCAGCAGGCCCTGGTCACTTACATATTTCAGCAGCGCCGCAACGCCCGCCAGCAGCACCAGCATGCCGATCTTCACCGGCACGTTGCCTTCGGTGAACCAGCGCTTGGCGGCGCTCAGCGCGCGCTCGACCGCATTCGGGCCGGAGGGCGGCGGCGGTGCGACGTAGGCGGGCGGCGGCGGGGCCTCCTGGGTGCCGGGCGGAAGCGGCGGCGGCGCGGCAACCGAGGCGGCGACCTCGCGCACGGGCGGGGCCACCACCGGTCGCTCGACATCATCCGCATCGGCAGCCGCTGCCTGCACCGGCCACGGCTGGATCGGCGGCAGCGGATCCCACGTGGCCGAAGCGGGAGCGGCCGCATCGGCGATGGGTGGCTGCGCGTGCGGTGATGCCTCACGCCCGAGCAGGGCCTCTTCCAGAACGCCTACCCGGCGCCGCAGGCCGGCGATCTTCGCCAGGGCGACCACCAGCAACAACGGAATGGCCAGCAGCACCAGCACCAGCATGACAATCAACGCTTCCATTCAACGGCTTCCTGCTGTCGCTACGGGGCCACGATGGCGCCGACGGGCCGTGCCATGCTACGTCAAGCCGGGCCTGCTGGGCGCGCTGGTCACTGGCAGACGCGTCCGCCCCCTGCACCGACCCCCTGCTGGAACGCGTCATAGCCCTCGCGCAGGCCCTCGGCAACGGCCGCCTGGAATTGCGGATCCTGCAGTGCAGCCGCGTCCTGCGGGTTGGTGTGGAAGCCAAGTTCGATCAGGATGGAGGGCGCCAGTGCCAGGCGGTTTTCACCGAAGTTGCCGGTGCTCGGCTGCACGCGTACACGATAATCGGCATAGGCCGGCACCTGCTGGATGGCATCGCGCATCTTGCACAGCAGCACATGCCCCAGCCGCTGGTCTTCGCTGCGACCGGACTGATGGAACGCCATCATGCCGGTGGCCAATGGACTGGCGGCATTGGTATGCAGGTGCACCAGCACACCGGCCCCCACTTCATTGGCCATCAGCGGGCGGCTGCGGATATCGTCGTTGTACTCGCGCAGCGGCGTGCTGCGGTCGGCGTAGCTCTGCCAGATGTCGGGGCGGTCCGGGTACAGCGCCTGCGCGTGATAGCGGGCGGCCATCTGCCACCAAGGTTTACCGGCGACCGGATGCAACGCCGTCTCCACCGAGCGCGAGAACGCCCAGCGCACCTTTTTTCCATCCAGAGCGTCCGCGAATTTCTGGGCGAACTGCGGCGTCACCAGATCTTCGATCATGCCGTTTGTGGGCGGGCGCTGCAGGTACCACGTGGTGCCGCCGTGCAGGTACCAGCCATGGCTGGCTGAAATGAAAACGTCGACCCCTGATGCCCCCTCATCGAGCGGATTGTGCGCACGCGGGCGCGCCGGCGGCGACGGGAAGTAATGTTCAAGGCGGTGGCCATTGAAGCGGAATTCCAGCGACGGCGGCATGGCCCCCTGCTGCTCACGCTGCAGCAGTACCGCCAACCGGATCGCCTGCAGGCGCGCATCCAGCTCGGCCGGTATCTGCGGGCCACGTACATCGTCGAGGAAACGGCCGCCCAGCTCTACGGTCCAGCTGCCATCGGCGGCCGCCTCGGCACGGACGGTGCCGGACGAACGTACAAGCGGCCGCTCCATCTGCTGCACGATCGCCGCCACGATACCCGCATCGTCCGGCGGGGCAACCGTCGCCCCCTGCACCGTTGCAACAACGCAGAACAGCCCTGCAGAAAGCAGTGGGAAGAGAGGGTTCGACATGGCGGTGCCTTACGAAGAGGAGCGACAGATTTAGCATCCGTGGCGTGTCCTCGGCTGTCGGAAAACCGCCTGTCGCGTGGGCTTCGTGATCGCCGACACAGGCCTGAAACGACGAACCCCGGCATCGGCCGGGGTTCGGGTGTCACGTGGTGAAGCGGCTTACTTGGCCGCGACGACCTTGGCCATTTCCAGGCACTTGTTGGAGTAGCCCCACTCGTTGTCGTACCACGACACCAGCTTGACGAAGGTGCTGTCCAGCGCGATGCCGGCATCGGCATCAAACACCGAGGTGTGGGTCTCGCCGCGGAAGTCGGTGGCCACGACCTTGTCTTCGGTATAGCCCAGGATGCCCTTCAGCGCGCCTTCGCTCTGTGCCTTCACTTCGGCGCAGATTTCGGCGTAGGTGGCTTCCTTCTCCAGCTCGACGGTCAGATCGACCACCGACACGTCCGAGGTCGGCACGCGGAAGCTCATGCCGGTCAGCTTCTTGTTGAGTTCCGGGATCACCACACCGACGGCCTTGGCCGCACCGGTGGACGAGGGAATGATGTTCTCCAGGATGCCACGGCCACCGCGCCAGTCCTTGTTGGACGGGCCATCGACGGTCTTCTGGGTGGCGGTTGCCGCATGTACGGTGGTCATCAGGCCGCGCTTGATGCCCCACTTGTCATTGATGACTTTGGCCAACGGCGCCAGGCAGTTGGTCGTGCACGATGCGTTGGAGATGATCGCCTGGCCGGCGTAGGTCTTGTCGTTGACGCCGTAGACGAACATCGGCGTATCGTCCTTCGACGGCGCCGACAGGATCACCTTCTTCGCGCCCGCATCGATATGCTTCTGCGCCGTTTCCTTGGTCAGGAACAGGCCGGTGGATTCGATCACCACGTCCACGCCCACTTCGTCCCATTTCAGGTTGGCCGGATCACGCTCCTGGGTCAGGCGCACTTTCTTGCCGTTGACCACTAGGTGTCCGCCATCAACCGATACCTCCGCCTTGAAGCGGCCGTGCACCGAATCGTACTTCAGCATGTACGCCAGGTAATCCGGCTCCAGCAGATCGTTGATGGCCACGATCTCGATGTCGTCGCCGAAGTTCAGCACCGCCGAGCGCAGGACGTTGCGCCCGATGCGACCGAAACCGTTGATACCAACCTTGATTGCCATGTTGATGAGCTCCTGCGGCCGCGCACGGCGCGGCGGGATGGATAAGGCCGGTTAGTCTAGCAAACCGCCTTCACTACCGGCGGACAGGACGCGCCAGCCCTCGCGCCCGTCAGGGATTTGATCCGGATCAAGGCGTTGCGTGCAGGGCGGGCAGAGACTGCGGGCATCAACCCCGCAACGAGACCTGCACCATGCGCCGCACCGCCCCCCTGATGATGGCCACCCTGGCCGCCGCTTCGGCCCTTACCGCCGCCCCTGCCATGGCCCAATCCAAGGGCGACTGGACGCTGTCGGCCGGCGTCCACCAGGTTGCGCCGAAATCCAACAACGGCGCCCTGGCCGGCGGTACGCTGAAGGTGGACGTGGACCGCGACATCAAGCCGACGATCACCGGCGAGTACTTCATCGCCGACAATCTGGGCATCGAAGTCCTCGCCGCGCTGCCGTTCAAGCACGACATCCGCATCGCCGGCCTGGGCCGTGTCGGCAGCACCAAACACCTGCCGCCGGTGGTCACCCTGCAGTACCACTTCAACAGTGCCGGCAAGGTGTCGCCGTTCCTCGGTGCCGGCATCAACTACACCACGTTCTTCAGCGAGGAGACCGGCGGTGCACTGGCCGGCAGCACGTTGAAAATGGACGATTCGTGGGGCCTTGCCGCGCACGCGGGCGTGGACTTCGCCCTCAGCGAAAAAGCCGCCCTGCGGGTGGACCTGCGCTGGATGGACATCGACAGCAAGGTCAAACTGGATGGCCAGGACCTGGGCACCGTCAACATCGACCCGCTGGCGTATGGCGTGTCGTACGTCGTGAAGTTCTGACCGGCGGCGGCGCCGGTAGAGCCGGCTTCAGCCAGCTGTGCCTTCCCCATGAAATGCCCCGCCGAGCACGGCTCGGCCCTACCGAGGCTGGGCCTTCCCCGTGAAATGCCCCGCCGAGCACGGCTCGGCGCTACCGCTGCTGGGCCTTCCCCATGAATGCCCCGCCGAGCGCGGCTCGGCGCTACCGCTGCGCCAGCAGATGCTGCGCGGCCGCCTGCGCGTGCAGCGCCGTCGTGTCGAACAGGGGCACGCTGGCATCTTCATCCGTAACCAGCAACATGATCTCCGTACAGCCCAGGATGATCCCCTGCGCGCCGCGTTGCACCAGCCGCCGCATGACCCCGCGATAGGCCTCCCGCGAGGCCGGCAGCACGTGGCCGCGCACCAGCTCTTCATAGATCACCCGGTGCACCAGCGCACGATCTGCTGCATCCGGCACGACGACCTGCAGGCCGTGCTGGCGTTCCAACCGGCCCGTGTAGAACGCCTGCTCCATGGTGAACGCGGTGCCCAGCAGTCCAATGCGCTGGATACCCGCCGCTTTCACCGCCGTGGCGGTCGGGTCGGCGATGTGCAGCAGGGGAACGTCAATTGCGGCCTGCACGGTATCTGCCAGGCGGTGCATGGTGTTGGTGCAGATGACGACCGCACTGGCGCCGGCAAGCTCAAGCCGTTGGGCCGCGTCGACCAGCAGCGTGCCTGCGCCGTCCCAGTCGCCTGCGGCCTGCAGCGCCTCGATCTGCGCGAAATCGAAAGACCACATCAGCAGCCGCGCCGAGTGCACGCCCCCGCGGGCCTCCCGCACCTGCTCGTTGATCAGCCGGTAATACTGCGCGGAGCTTTCCCAGCTCATGCCGCCAATCAGGCCGACCATGGTCTCTGACACGCTGCTCTCCTCGATTTCCTGCATAAGCCAGCATACCGCTGCGTGAGGCCGGCCCCCCTTATCGGGGCAAGCCACCTTGCAGGCCGACCGCTAGAATAGGGCCGATGAAAAGCCCCTTCCCCCTCCGCTCTCCCCTGCCCCTTACCGCGCTGGCGCTGGCACTGGCCCTCTGCTCCACCGATGCGCTTGCGTGGGGCGCACAGGGCCATCGTCTGGTCGGGCGCGTCGCAGAAAGCAGGCTGACGCCCACCGCACGTGCCGAAGTAGACAGACTTCTGGCAAGTGAAGCCGATCCCACGCTCGCCGGTGTGGCCCCCTGGGCCGACCAGCTGCGCGCCACCGACCGGGATCTCGGCAAGCGTTCCGCTGGCTGGCATTACGTCAACATCGCCGAAGACAACTGCGTCTACCAGGCCGCCAAGCACTGCCCGGATGGCAACTGCGTGGTCGAAGCGCTGAAGGATCAGACCCGTATCCTGTCCGACCGCAGGAATAGCGACGCCGAGCGCGCGCAAGCGCTGAAGTTCGTCGTCCACCTGGTCGGTGACATCCACCAGCCCATGCATGCGGGCTTCGGCCACGACAAGGGCGGCAATGAGGTCCAGGTGCAGTTCAATGGACGCGGCAGCAACCTGCATTCGGTCTGGGACAGCGGGCTGCTCAATACCCGCGGATTGGACGATGCCGGCTACCTGACGGTGCTGCAGGCATTGCCGCAACCTGCGCTGGCGCGCCGGGTCGACGTGCGCAAGGATGCGGAGGCATGGGCTGAGTCCAGCTGCCGTATCGCGGTTGAAAAAGGCGTTTACCCCACTTCGCGTAAGCTCGGAGCCGATTACACCGACCGCTATCGTCCCGTGGCCGAGAGCGAACTGCGCATCGCCGGCGAGCACTTGGCGCAGGTGCTGAACCGCACACTCGGCCCGCGCTGAGGAGTCACCCGATGTCTGCCCATGTCCAGTCGTTCTTCCATCCCGACAGCAACACCTTCAGCTATGTGGTGCACGATGTGGCCACCCGGCAGGCTGCCCTGATCGATCCGGTGCTGGACTACGACCTGGAAACCGGCACGGTCAGCGAGACGGCGTTGACCCCTGTGCTCGGGCATCTGCTGGCCGAGGGACTGGCGCTGCGCTGGGTGCTGGAGACCCATGCGCATGCCGACCACGTGTCGGCGGGCCGCTGGCTCAAGCAGCGCTTCCCTGAGGCCACACTGGCCATCGGCGAGGGCATCCGCGCGGTGCAGGCAACGTTCGCCCCGCGCTACGGGATGGACCTTGCCGCTGAGGGGGAGGCGTTCGACCACCTGTTCGTTGATGGCGAAACGTTCGCGCTGGGAACCGTGCAATGCCGGGTGCTCGCGGTACCAGGACACACCAGTGACAGCATCGCCTACCTGATCGGTGACGCGCTGTTTCCCGGCGACTCCCTGTTCATGCCCGACGCCGGCACCGCGCGCTGTGATTTTCCCGGTGGCGATGCCCACCAGCTTTACCGCTCCATCCAGACGCTGCTGGCACTGCCGGACAGCACGCGGGTATACGTCTGTCACGACTACGGCCCGGGTGGCCGCGCGATCAGCAACGAGACCACCATTGCCGAGCAGCGCGCGCACAACATCCACGTACGCGTCGGCACGGATGAAGCGACCTTCGTCGCCAGCCGGCAAGCCCGCGATGCCACCCTGCCGGAGCCCAAGCTGATGCACCCGGCCATCAAGGCCAACCTGCAAGGCGGCGCATAAAAAAGGGGACGTAGTGTCGGCCCTTCACTATTTCGAAGGTGAAGGCGTACAGCAGGCTCACCGGTATGGGCTCGATGCGGTCGGGACCTTCACAGTCAGACGGCTCGCGAGGAAGCTTGCCCGGCGCGAAGTGGCAGATGGCGGCCGGCGAGAATCTCCAGTGCTGCACCGCCTCCTGGACCGCTTGCCGCAGCGCCCCGTTCTCGGCTGCCGCACCGGCCCGGCACTCCGTGCGGTCGGCAACCGGGAGACTGCGCTCCACCTTGCCATCTGCATCGACCACCAGCTGGACGCACACCGTGGTCAACGCCAGCTCCTGACGCTGTTCTCGATCCCCCAGCACCGGGGGCGGTGCCGTGTGCAGCTGCGGCATGCGGTAGCTTTCGCCGGGTTGCAGGGTGTAGGTCTCCACGGCGCCGGACCCGATACCGGAGGGGGGCAGCGGATCCAGGCGCTGGTGGTCGATGTTCTCCTCGCGTGTATCCACCGCCTGGCGGATGTCGTGGCGGCTGCAACCGAGCATCATCAACGCCGCGATCGCGATGGCGGCACGTCCTGTCATGGCCCCACCGGCGGCTGATCGAGTGCGAACTGCACGGGGATCTGCAGCGTCCCCGGTACGTTTCGCCCATCCCTCACCGCGGGCGTGAATGTCCACTGCCGCGCGGCCTCAACGCTGGCCGCCTCGAACACTCCCGCCGGCGTCGCGCTCACGACGCTGACACCACTCGCCTTGCCGTCGGCGTCGACATCAACGCGAAGCACGACCTTTCCGGTGATGCCTCGTTCGAACGCCTCTTCCGGGTAGTCAGGGGCCGCCATCTGGGCCGCCTTGATATCGCGGTCAACCGGCGCTGCCGATAGCGCCGGTGCGCTGCCTGCGCCTTGGCTTGCCCAGGCCATGCCGCCCGCACCGATACACAATCCCGCCACCATCAGATAACCGCAGGCGACGGGCACGCGTCCGCTCGTTCCTTGTTTCATCATGGAAATCCTCTCCTTCAACACAGGCTGTCCGCGCCAGTGGCAGGCCACCGGTGCGATCGGGTGGGCCAGTTGCGCTGTCAGCAACGCAGTGGCGTAAGACCGGCGATGGGCCGGATGTAACCGAAGAACGCGCGCATCGCAGGCGAGTTCCTGATCGCGCTGCAGGCGGCGCGCGCTCCAGGCAGCCAGCGGATGGAACCAGAACAGGCAGCGCATCATCAGCACGACGGCATTCACCCAGTGATCGCCATGGTCGCGATGGCTGCGTTCGTGCTGGAGCACGAGATTCCGCTGCTGCGGGTCGAAGCGCGTGTCGAAACCAGGACCCACGATGATCCGCGGCCGCCACACGCCCACCAGCGCAGGCAGCCCCGCGTCCACGTCTGCCTGCCAGCTACCGTCCCCGCGCTGCCGGAGCACGCCCAACTGTCGTTCGAACCGGCGTTGGGCGATGCATGCCCTGAGCAGAGCACGCCCTGCACCCAGCCCCCACAGCGCTGCCAGCAACGTGGCCCCTCCGCTCGCGGTCACCCACGGTCCGTTCTGGCTCGCCGCACCCTTCGTCATGGCGAGCAACGCCATACCGTCCGGGAGCGCGGCGGGCGGATACGGCAGCGGCACCACCAGCAGCGTCAGCAGCACGGGCAACAGCCACCAGCTGCGATACGCCAATGGCCCGCCGCCCAGCCGGAGCAGCAGCGGGCGCGCGACGGCCAGCAGCAGTACGCCCACCGTGAGCCACACGCTGGCCCGCAATAAGAGCATCAACAGGTCAGTCATCGCCCATCTCTCCGATCAGCCTGCGAAGCTCGGCGATGTCCTGCGGGCTGAGCTGCCCGCGTTCACTGAAATGCGCGACCAAGGGCGCGATGCGGCCCTCGAAGACGCGCTCAATGAACTGTTCGCTCTGCCGGGCCACCCACGCCTCCCGCTGCAGCAGCGGGCGATACAGGTAGCGTCGGCCATCGCGTTCGGCCGCAATCGCGCCCTTGGCCAGCAGGCGGTTGAGCCATGTCTTGATGGTCGGCTCGGCCCAGTCCCGTGCACGCAGAGCCGCAATGACCTCCTCGGCAGCCAATGGCGCCCGCTGCCACAGCACCTCCATCACCACGGCCTCTGCATCGCTGATCTGCATGTGCGTTTACACCTGTAATCGACAAGCCGATTACAGACGTAATCGCAGCGAGTGTCAAGCAGGAGAAAAAGGGGACGGAGGGGATTAAGTCGCAATCGGCCACGCTGTCGGCCGATTGCGACTTAATCCCCTCCGTCCCCTTTTTAGACGGCGGTTCAAGGCGGTCATGCTGTAATGCGGTCATCACGAACAAGGAACCTGCGCCGATGACCGATCACCTGACCGACCTTGATGCTGCCGTGGATTGGTTGTTGGGACGGGTGCAAGGGGCGGTGCGGATCGGTGCGCCACTGGCCTTGGGCAAGCCGCATCGGCTGCTCAACGCGCTGTATGCACGGGTAGAAAACGATCCCGCACGTCCGCTGCAGATTTACACGGCACTGTCGTTGAACCCGCCGGTGGCGAGCGGCGACGGCCTGGAGGCGCGCTTCATGGGCCCCTTCGCCGAGCGCCATTTCGGCAAGGACGTGGTGCGCTTGGCCTATGCCGATGCGATGGCGCGTGATGCGCTGCCCGACCACGTGCAGGTGGAAGAGTTCTACATGCAGTCCGGTGCGTTGCTGCGCTCGCGGCAGGCGCAGGCCAGCTACACCAGTCTCAACTACACCCACGCCGCTGATGCGGTGGCGCAGCGTGCACCGCATGCCATCGTGCAGAAGGTAGCGCGTCGGGAGGGCAGCGACCGGCTGTCGTTGTCCTGCAACAACGACATCACCCAGGATACGATCGATGCGATGGCCGCGCGGGGATTGCCACGTCCGCTGCTGATCGCCGAGGTGGATCCGCAGCTGCCGTGGATCGGCGGCACGGCTGCCGTGGAGGAATCCTTCTTCGATCTGATCATCACTCCACCGGGCCCCTACCCCGCGCTGTTCGGCCTGCCGCGGCAGCCGGTCAGCGATGCCGACCATGCCATCGGCCTATATGCCAGCACCTTGGTGCGCGACGGTGGCACGCTGCAGATCGGCATCGGTGCACTGGCCGATGCACTCAGCCATGCCCTCGTGCTGCGGCATACCGACAATGCGTTGTACCGCCGCGTGCTGCATGCATTGGACCCTCAGTTGGCCACGCATCCGCTGGTGGCGGAGATCGGTGGACTGGGGCCGTTCGAGGAAGGCTTGTACGGTTGCAGCGAAATGCTCAACGAAGGATTCCGCAAACTCGTGCAGTGCGGCGTGATCAAACGGAAAGTGCACGATGACCTGACCCTGATGAAGCGTCTGGACAACGGGAGCGCCTACACCGCCGACCACGCCACCTTGGCGGCGGAAGGCGAGTACCTGCACGGGGCGTTCTATCTGGGCTCGCCCGAGTTCTACGACTGGCTGCGCACCCTGCCAGAGGACGAGTGTCGCGCAATCGGCATGCGCCGCATCAGCGAAATCAACCAGCTGTACGGCAGCAATGAAGAGCTTGAGCGGCTGCAGCGGCGGCATGCGCGCTTCTTCAATTCCTGCATGATGGCCACCGCGCTGGGTGCGGCGGTGTCGGATGCGCTGGAAGATGGCCGCGTGGTATCCGGTGTCGGCGGCCAGTACAACTTCGTGGCCATGGCACACGCCTTGCCCGAGGCGCGCAGCATCCTGATGTTCCGTGCCGCGCGCGACGATGCGGGGTCACGCCAGAGCAACGTACGCTGGAACTACGGGCATACGACCATCCCGCGCCACCTGCGCGACATCTACCTCGACGAATATGGCATCGCGGATCTTCGCGGTCTGACGGACGCGGATTGCGTGCTTGCGATGGCGGGCATCACCGAGCGGCCTTTCCAGGACCCGCTGCTGCAGCAGGCGAAGGAGGCGCGCAAGCTCGGCACCGATGCTCAGCCGGACCCGCGTGCACAGCGCAACACGCCGCAGCTACTGTCGGCCACGCTGGCCGCGTTCCGCAGCGATGGCACCTTGCCGGATTATCCGCTGGGTAGTGATTTCACGGAGCTGGAGCAGGTGCTGCTGAAGGCGCTGGGCTGGCTGAAAGCCAATACCCAGACGCGCGGCGCGAAGCTGCGCACCGTGTGGGCGGCGATCTGGCAACCTGCCGGCGATGGCGATGCGGTGTACCTGCAACGGATGGGTCTACAGGCACCTGCGAACGTCGGTGAGCGGTTGAATGCGCGGCTGCTGCGATTGGCGTTGGCGCGTACGGCGTGATCCGGCGGGCGGGTGCGACCTCCGTAGCGCCGAGCCGTGCTCGGTGGCGGGATTGCGTGGGGCGATCAGCCAGCTGAAGCCGGCTCTACCTGGCGATGCGGTGGGCGTCGCGCGCGCGGTGGTAGCGCCGTGGCGTGCTCGGCTGCGGGATTGCGCGGAGCGATCAGCCGGCTGAAGCCGTCTCTACCCTCAGTTGCAGCTTGATCGGCCGGTCTTGTGGTTGATCGCGCCCTTTGCGATCAGCAGGTTCGCCACGTCGTCGAACCCGCCTTCGCAGGCACCGCTGAGCGGGCTTTCGTTGATTTTCGGTTTTTCGTTGATCGCCACCGCGTTCAGATCCGGATGGAACTGCAGGATGTACTCCACCGTCTCCAGGCGACCGTCCACGGCGGCCACCATGAACAGCGTTTCCTGGTCGCTCTCACGCGCGTCCCAGTCGGTCTCGTCGCGCAGCAGCCCGTGCAGGTATTCGACCACCGCCACGTTGCCGCCCATCACGGCGGACTTGAGCGCGTTGTAAACGTCAGCCCGGTCCGTCGCGCGGATGTCCGCGCCCTGCTCCACCAGGTAGTGGACCATGTCCTCGTAGCCGATGAAGGCCGCCCAGCCCAACGCGGTCTGGCCCAGTGCGTCTTCGTCCTTGGCTTCCAGGTTCTGCCCGGCTTCCACGCGTCGGCGGACCTCGGCGAGATTGCCCTGCTTCACCGCATCGAACCACGCCGCATCGGGACCGGTGGACCGGAAATCATAGAAATTCCGATGCCCCAGCAGATCCGGGTTCGAGATCTTATGCATCTGCTCGACGCTGTAACGGAACAGTGCCGGATCGGCCTTTACGGCAGGCGTGGCCGCCATGGCCGGGAAGCAGCTCATCGCCATCAGGCAGGCAGCGAGAAACGGGGTGGTTTTCATTGAAGGGCCGTCGCGGCTTGTTGCGGACGGGCCAGCATGACAAGGCCATGCACTGCTGGAAACAGGCCAGGCGACAACGCATCATTCCGGCGCTGCGGCCGGAAAACCGCGCCGATTCAGCGCGGTCCGATGGACAGCGGGTGCAGCGGATCGAGGACCCGCTGCACCCTCCAGGCCGTGTTTACAGCGACTTGGCAGCTTCCACCACGTGCGCGGTGGTGATGCCGAAGTGCTTGTACAACGCGTCAGCCGGTGCCGATGCACCGAAGGTGTCGATGCCGATCACGGCGCCGTCCAGGCCAACGAACTGGCGCCAGAAACCGGTGACGCCCGCTTCGACCGCGACGCGCTTGCGCACGGCGTTGGGCAGCACGCTTTCACGATAGGCCGCGTCCTGACGCAGGAACACATCGGTGGACGGCATGGAGACCACGCGGGTCTTCAGGCCTGCGGCATCCAGCTCCGCCTTCGCCTCGGTGGCCAGCGAGACCTCCGAACCGGTGGCGATCAGGATCACGTCCGGCGTTCCCCCCTGCGCATCCGCCAACACGTAACCGCCGCGCTCGATCTGGGTGATCTGCTCGGCGTCACGCGGCTGGTGCGGCAGGTTCTGGCGACTGAACACCAGGCAGCTCGGACCGTCCTGGCGGGTGATGGCGGCCTTCCAGCTGACCGCCGACTCCACCGCGTCACAGGGACGCCACACATCGTTGTTCGGGATGTAGCGCAGCGACGCCAGGTGTTCCACCGGCTGATGGGTCGGGCCGTCTTCGCCCAGGCCGATCGAGTCATGGGTGTACACGTGGATGGCATGTGCCGGGATCAGCGCACTCATGCGCACGCCGTTGCGGGCGTAGTCACTGAACACCAGGAAGGTCGCATCGAACGGCAGGAACCCGCCATGCAGGGCCAGGCCGTTGGCGATCGCGGTCATGCCGAACTCGCGCACGCCGTAATACACGTAGTTGGCATTGGCATCGTCGGTAGCAACCGACTTGCTCGCCTTCCACAGGGTCAGGTTGGAATGGGCCAGATCGGCCGAGCCTCCCACCAGTTCCGGCAGCAGCGGCGCGAACGCTTCGATGGCCAGCTGCGATGCCTTGCGCGAGGCGATGGTCGGGCCTTCCGCGGCGACCTGCGCGATGTAGGCGTCGGCCTTGGCGATGAAATCTTCCGGCAGTTCACCATGCGAGCGGCGGGTCAACTCCTCTGCTTCCGCCGGGAAACGCGCGGCGTACTTGTCGAACTGCTGCTCCCACTCGGCTTGGCGCAGGGTGCCGGTACCGCCCGCACGCCAGCCGGCGTAGATCGATTCGGGGATTTCGAACGGACCGTACTCCCAGCCCAGCGCCTTGCGCGTGGCCTCCAGTTCGTCCTTGCCCAGCGGTGCACCGTGGCTGGATTCCTTGCCGGCCTTGGCCGGGGAACCGAAGCCGATGGTGGTACGGCAGCAGATCAGCGTCGGCTTGTCGTCCTGGCCCAGGGCCGCCTCGATACCAGCCTTGATGCTTTCCGGATCGTGGCCATCCACGTCACGCACCACGTTCCAGCCATAGGCTTCGAAACGCTCGGGCGTGTTGTCGGTGAACCAGCCATCGGTGTTGCCATCGATCGAGATGTGGTTGTTGTCCCAGAAGCAGACGAGCTTGTGCAGGCCCCACGTACCGGCCAGCGACGCCGCTTCGTGCGAGACGCCTTCCATCAGGCAGCCGTCACCCATGAATACGTACGTGTGGTGATCGACGATCTCCAGCTCCGGGCGGTTGAAGCGCTGGGCGAGCAGCTTCTCGGCCAAGGCAAAACCGACAGCATTGGCGAAACCCTGACCCAACGGACCGGTGGTGGTCTCTACGCCGGGGGTTTCGTGGTGCTCCGGATGGCCGGCCGTCTTGCTGCCCAGCTGGCGGAATGCTTTCAGCTGCTCGATGGGCAGGTCATAACCGCTCAAATGCAGCAGTGCGTACTGCAGCATCGAACCATGACCGTTGGACAGCACGAAACGGTCGCGGTTGAACCACTTCGGGTTGTTCGGATTGTGGCGGAGATAGTCGTTCCAGAGCACTTCAGCGATGTCGGCCATGCCCATGGGCATGCCGGGGTGGCCGGACTTGGCGGTCTCGACTGCATCGGCGGCAAGGAAACGGATGGCGTTGGCCAACTGGCGGCGGGTAGGCTGCGTCATGGTTCTATAGGAATCAGGGAGGCGGCCGCGGACGTGCGGGCACGTCATTGTAGCGCCGCGCTACGCCGGGCGGACTCACACGGTAACCCCCCGGTCAGGCAACGGGGCAGTCATTCCGGTAGCGCCGCCCCATGGTCGGCGAGCGCAGCGGCGCACGGGGAACCCGCCGAGCACGGCTCGGCGCTACCAGGGCATCATCCGCTCCGGTAGCGCCGACCCATGGTCGGCGAGCGCAGCGGCGCGGGGAAACCCGCCGAGCACGGCTCGGCGCTACGCAGGCATCATCCGCTCCGGTAGCGCCGACCCATGGTCGGCGAGCGCAGCGGCGCACGGGGAAACCCGCCGAGCACGGCTCGGCGCTACCAAGGCATCATTCGGCCCGGTACCGCCGATGCGTGGATTCAAGCAATGCGATCAGGCGCAGGGGTCGGCACCAACGGTTCTTCGACTTCGCCTTTCGCCACCAGCGTGGTCAAGGCCAGGTCGCCGGTGACATTCAGCGCCGTACGGCACATGTCCAGGAAATGGTTCACGCCCAGGATCAGGCCGATGCCCAGCGGGTTCACCCCGACCATCGCGCAGATCATCGCCACCACCGGCAGCGAGCCCGACGGCACGCCGGCTGTGCCGATGCCGCCGAGGATGCAGACCGCCATCACCATCACCTGCTGGCCGATGCTCAGGTCCACGCCGAAGAACTGCGCCAGGAAGATCACCGTGACACCTTCAAACAACGCGGTACCGTTCTGGTTGGCCGTGGCCCCCACCGTCAGCACGAAGCGCGACACTTTCTGCGGCAGGCCCATCTCGTCCGCCACGCGCAGCGCGGTCGGCAGGGTGGCGTTACTGGAGGCCGTGGAGAAGGCCATCACCGTGGCTTCCTGCGTATCGCGGAAGAACGCCAACGGCGAGCGGCCGGACAACCAGACGGCCACGCCGTAGGTGACCACCATGTGCAGCCCCAGCGCCAGCACCACCACGCCGACGTAGGCGCCCAGGCGGATCAGCAGCTCGAAGCCGAACAACGCGGCCAGGTTGAACATGAAGCAGGCGACCGCGTACGGCGCCAGGCGGATGACCAGGTTGATCAGGGTCATCGAGACTTCGAAAATGCCTTCGATCGCACGACGCAGCGGCGCGACTTTCTCCTCCGCAGTGAGCACCATGCCGATGCCGAACATCAGGGCGAAGAACATCAGCGACAGGATCGCCCCATTGCTGGAGGCAGCGGCGACGATGTTGTTCGGCACGATGGACAGCAGCATGTCCGCGCCCTTCGGCTGGCTGCCGACGCCGGCGACGATCTCCTTGGAGCGCTCCAGGTTCTCGGCCAGGATCTGGTTGGCCATCGCCGGATCCACGCCGACGCCCGGCTTGAGTACGTTGACCAGCACCAGCCCGATGGCCACCGCGATGCTGGACAACACGATGGTGTAGGCCAGCGTCTTCCAGCCGATCCGGCCGAGCGAGCGCACGTCGCCCATTTCCGACACGCCCATCACCAGCGCGGAGAAGATCAACGGCACGATGAGCATGAAAATGAGATTGAGGAACAGGCCCGAGGCCGGCGTGGTGACGTAATGCATCACCCACTTGGCCGCCTCCATCAAGGCCGGGTTCTGCCCGCCCAGCGCGTGCACCACGAGGCCAAGGACCAAGCCAAGGGCGAAGCCGATGCCCATCTTCCAGTGCAGGGGCATCTTCTTCTTCGCGGGGCTGGCTGCTGTCATCGGGTCGTTTTCCTTACAAGTGAGCGTACTTTAGCAAAGCGCTGCACCCCGCCACGCGGCGTGTTTCAACCGCGCGGATACAGGGGGGGCAACCCAGTCTGCGCGATTTCCACGGGCTGCGACCAGTGCGGACCGTCATGGAAGGCCTCCTTCAACAGCCGGCGCACCGCGACCAGGTCGCCCTCGCCCGCCCAGCGCGCCTGCTGCAGCGCCTGCAGCGCCGCGCGCTGACGGGGATCGCCCAGCTTTTCCATTACCTGCTCCAGTCGCGCCACCCCGGCCAGGGTGCACAGGGTGGACGCGACCACGGACAGGTCTTCGGACTCCAGCACGCGGCGCAACGCTTTGGTGGAGGAACGCGTGGCACCAGCGCCATCCGCAGCCGCCACCGGGACGCTCACGTCAGCACGCTGGCGCCCGCGACGCCAGCCCCACCACAGGGTCAGCAGCCATAGCAGCACCAGCCCGCCCACCGCTGCGATCCACGGCCACGGAGCCGCCGCGCGCGGCGGATGCTGGCCGTTGGCGGACAGCTCGCCCTCACTACCCGGCAAGGCGGCGTCGGTATCCACCGGCTGGACCGGCGGCACGGGGGATGCCACGCCGGCCGCCCCCGTGGCGACGGCCAACGTCAGGTCGGGCAGCGTGCTGCTGCGCGCCTGCCCGGCCGTCACATCCCACCAGCGCAGTTGCATGCCCGGCACGGTCAGGGCACCCTCGCGGCGCGGCACGACCGCGTACTTGCGCGTGATCTTCAGCTGCGGCGATCCACCGACGAAGGTTTCGTCGTACTGCGCTGGCTCGGCGAAGACCTGGGCATCGGCCCCCACGTCGGGCACCGGCAGTTCGGTGAACTGCGCGCGCGTCGCGCCAACGGCAACTGCTTCGACCTCGATCGTCGCCGCTTCACCGCTGCGTGCACGGTCGGGTGCAAGCGTGTAGCGCAGCCGCAGATCGTGCAGCGGCAGCCAGGGTTGCGGTGCATCCGCCGGTTGTGCCTGCACCTGGAGCGTCTGGTCCGCAGCGGCTGCACGCAGGCGGCCATCACCGCGGCCGCCGAAGAAATCATCGAAGAAGCTGCCCGCCGAGCGTCCGTCGAAGCGCGCACCAACCAGCGTGAGCGGCCCGCTGCGTTCCGGGATCAGCAGGTAGCGACGCTCCGCCACGTTATAGCGTCGTCCGTTCACTTCGCGCACGTCGGTGCGGTCCTGTCCGACCACCTGCAGCGACGCACCCGCGGGGGTATCCAGCACCAGCGAACCGGAGGCAAGCTGCGCGGCGTAATACAACCGCACGACCACGCCAACGCTCTGCTGCACATACGGGCTGCGATCATCCACCTCGGTTTCAATGAAGGCCAGCGCGCTGCCGTCGTTGCGTGCAGGCGCGGCCTCGCGTACCTGCAGCTGCAGGGCGGGCGTGGACACCGATCCCACCTGCAACGGCGGCAACACCACGGTGCCGGCCCGTCGCGGTGACAACGCAACGCCGTGCAGCGTGCGGGTCTGCATGGACCCGTTGCTCCACTCCACCTGGCGGCTGCGGGTCTGGTTGCTGAGCTGGAAGTCGGCGCGCAACGGCGCCAGATCCGGCGCTGCATCGCTGTCGGTCTGGATGTTCAACGTCACCGTATCGCCGAGGTCCACCTGGGCGCGGTCGAGCCAGGCACGGGGCTGCGCCTGCACGCCTACCGGCAGACAGAGCAGCATCAGCACCAGCAGCCACGTCGGCATCCGCATGAGGGTATAGGGGGGGGCGTGTCGCATCATGGTCCTTCCCGTTTCCTGCGTTCTGTTTCCAGCTGGAACTTGGCCCGCAGCAGATCGCCGGGCTGGTCCGGTACGCGCCGCATCCAGGCGTCCACCGCCTGCTGCTGTTCGCGTTGCTGCGGAGTCCGGCCATCCGTGCGTTGCGCCGGCTGCTGTTGCTTGCCATCACCATCGCCCTGGCCGCTCTTCATGGCCTGCTGCATGCGCTGACGCTGTTCGGCATCGGCGCGGGCCTGTGCCTGCGGATCAGCGGAAGGCTTCTGCTGCGGCGCACCTTGGCCGTCGTTGTTGGATGGCTGCGCGTTGGGGGGCGTGTTCTGCTGCGGCGGCGACGGTGGGGCGCCAGCGCCTGGCGAGCCGGATGCCTTCGGTGGCTGCGCAGGCGGTTGCGCCGGCGGTTGGCCCTGCCCGGCCTGCTGCTGCCCCTTCCCGCCCTGTGACGGCGGCGATGTGCCCGCTTTCGCACCGGGCGGCTTCTTGCGCTTGCGCGCCGCGTCCACCACGGCCCGGTTGGCGACGGCATCCTCCATTCCCGGCCGCTGGCTCAATGCACGGTCATAGGCCTGTATGGCCCCATCCAGATCGCCCTGTCGCGCGCGCGCATTGCCGAGGTTGTACCAGCCCTCGGCGTTGTCCACCGCTTCGAACTGCCGCGCGGCGGTGCCGAAATCGCCCTGCTGGTAGGCACGCACGCCTTGTTCCAGACGCTGTTGCCGGCGTTGGTCCAGGCGCAGCCACGGGGTGGCCTTGTCGGCCTGCGCCGACAGCGCGGCTGCCGCCTTTTCCTGTGCCTGCAGCGGCAGGGGCAACATCGTCGACGCGCCCAGCAGCACCAGCACGGACAGTACCGCCGCACGACGGCGAAACGCCAGCAGTGCGAGCAGCATCACTGGCGGCAGCAGCCAGTAGCCCTGGTCCAGCCATTGCCGTGCACTGCCGCGCTCCTGTTCACCGGACACCTGGTCCGCCTGCAGCACGTCCAGTGCCTGCAGGTCCGTACCATCGCGAGCCAGCCGCTGGTAGCGGCCGCCGCCGGCTGCTGCCAACCGTGACAGGCTCTTCTCATCAAGTGCGGCATTGCTTATCTGGCCGCGCCCATCGCGATACGCCGCGCCCGCCGGCGTGCCCACGCCGAGCACCGACACCCGCACCCCCTGCGCGTGCGCCTGCGCAGCCGCCGCTACCGCGCCGTCGTCAGCCTGATCGGTCAGCAGCAGGATCTGGCCACCGCGCATGCCGCTTCGCTGCAGCAGCAGCGTGGCCCAATCCAGTGCACGGTCGGCGCGCTGGCCGTCGGCCGGCATCACCTGCGGCGACAGGGAATCAAGGTAAAGGGCCACATTGGCGACGTCGTCAGTGAGCGGGGCCACGGTGTAGGCATCATCGGCATAGACCACCAGCGCGATCTGGCCCCCCTCGCGCTGCTGCAACAGCGAGGCCAGCTTCGCGCGTACCTGCAGCAACCGCGATGGCGGCAGATCGGTAGCGCTGACCCGCGTGGACAGGTCCAGCACCACCACCAGCGGCGACTGCGGCTGCAGCAGGGTCTGCGTCTGTTGTCGCCACCCCGGTCCAGCCACCGCCACCACCGCGAGCAACCAGCCCAGCAGTACGGCCCACGGCCAGCGCCGCGCGCTGGCACTTCCGCCCTGCAGCAGATGCGGCAACAGGTGAGCATCCACGGCCTGTTCCCAGCGACCCGCGACGCGACTGCGGCGCCATGCCCACAGTGCGATCACGGGAAGGACCAGCAGCCCCCACAGCAGGTGCGGGCGCGTCCAGTGCACCATCGTCAGAACGTCGGACATCATCGTTGCCGCCCCGGCCACAGCCATGCCAGCGCGCCCAGCAGCATCGCCAACGCCAATGCCCAGAAATACACTTCGTTGCGTGGCCGCAGTGCCGGCCCGAGCGCTGTCACCGGCTCCAGCCGGTCCAGCTCGGCATAGATGCCAGCGAGTTGCGCGGTGTCGCGCGCACGGAAAAAACGTCCACCGGTGACGTCGGCGATCCTGCGCAGGGTGGCTTCATCCACCGGATCCTGCGCTTGCCCGATGTCCATGCCGAACAGTTTCATGCCGCCATCGCCGCCGAAGGCGACGGTGTACACGCGGACGTGCTCGGTGGCCGCCAGTTCGGCGGCCCGCAGCGGAGCCAGCACGCCGGCATTGTTGACGCCGTCGGTCAGCAGGATCAGCACGCGCTGCCCCTCAGGCTGGCTGCGCAGGCGTTTCACGGCCAGGGTGATCGCATCGCCGATCGCCGTCTCGCGCCCGGCCAGCCCAACCACCGCATCGCCCAGCTGCTCACGCACGCTGGCCAGGTCCGGGGTGATCGGCGTCAACGCGTACGCGCGGTCGCCGAACACCAGCAGGCCGACGCGATCCCCTGCACGCCGGTCCAGGAAGTCCGCAAGCACGGCCTTGGCCGCCGTCAGCCGCTCGACCACCTGGCTGCCCAGCACCATGTCCGGCTCGCCCATGCTGCCGGACACGTCCATGGCCAGCATCAGCTGACGGGCCTGCACCGGCGGGCTGACCGCCTCGCCAAGCAGCTGCGGCCGCGCAAAGGCGATGCACAGGCAACACCAGCCCAGCCACAGCACCGCGCGATGAAGGCGGGCGCCGTCATGGCGGGCCTCGCCGGCGATCTCCTGCAGATGCTGAGCCGACCACGGCACGCGCAGGGCAGACCCTTGCTGGGCTGCCCGCCGCGGCCACCAGCGCATCAGCCAGGGCAGCGGCAAGGCGAGCAGCGCCCACGGCCAGGCAAGCAGAAGATCCGGCCACGGCCAAGCGGGCAACGTCATCGCGCGCCCTCCTTCAACAGCGACACGTAGCGTGTGCGGGCCCAAGGTTCCAGCGCGGCAAGCTGCTGCGGGTCCACGTGGGGCTGGTAGGCCCCCTGCAGCAGAAGCGCCTTCTGCGGCGGGGACAGCGAACCCGTCGGGTCCACCACCTGCAACCACGCATCGCCCTGCAGCACCTCATCGCCGGGCCGTTGCTGGCGTGCTGCACGACGCAGCAGGACCAACAGCGCCGCCACCCGAGCAGCGCCCGTGCCGGCGGCGGCGAGCTCGGCATCGAACTGCCGTTGCCAGGCCCGTTCGCGGCGAAGGCGCCGCGAACGCAAGAGCAGCGGGATCGCCAGCAGAAGCAGGACAACGGCGGCCACTGCCCACCACCCCGGCGCGGGCGGCCAGAGGCTCGGCGCAGGGGGCAGGTGCACGTCGCGCAGTGGCAGGTTCGTGCTCATGCCACGACCTCGCGTACGGCCGGTGACAGCCAGCTCGCGCTGTCTGCGTTGGTGGCCACTACATGCACCGCGATACGTCGCGCGGCAAGCGTCTCCTGCAGTTGCTGCAGCGGATCGGCGAAGTGGGCCTGCCAGTGACTGCGCACGGCGCTGCTGCGCAGGTCCACGCGCACGCGTCGCGATTCGGCCAGAAACGCCAAGGCATCACGCGGTGGCTCCAGCTCCAGTGGATCCACCATCAACAGCACATCGATTTCATGATGCTGGGCGAGTCCCGCCCATTGCGCCAGCGGGATCGCGGCGGCGCGCAAGGGATCGGCCAGCACCAGCATCCGTGCACCGGGACGCAGCACGCGCCGGGCCTGGTGCAGCGCATGCTCCAGGCCTGCATCATCCGGCGGCGGAGCGGCATACCAGCGGCTCAGCGCATCAAGCACCCGCAGCACACCACGCGTGCCGCCGGCAGGTGGAATCGGGGCCTCGGTCAAGCTGCCGCGCAGGGCGGCCAGCCGATCGCCGCGACGCTGTGCCGACCAGGCCGCAACCGCACCGACCCGAGCGGCCTGCACGGATTTGAACCGCGTACGGGTGCCGAAATAGAGCGCCGGGTCGGTGTCGGCGACGATCAGGCTGACGCGCTCGCGCTCAGCCTGGAACAGCTTGGTATGGGTGCGGCCGCTGCGTGCGGTCACCCGCCAATCGATATGCCGCGCGTCATCGCCGGCGACGTACTCGCGCGATTCTGCATACTCCATGCCACGCCCGCGCATCGCCGAAGGTGCCTGCCCGGCCTGCCCTACCCGGCCTCGCCGCGGCGCCGGCGGGCGCACGGCGGAACCGCGCAGCGCGACCAGCTCGGCCAGCGTGGGCACCAGGCCATCGCCTGCGGCGATGTCATGACTGTCGTTCACCGGCATGGGGATCAGGGTGCCGGCACGCGGGCCAGCAGTTCCTGCACCAGCCGCTCGCCATCCCAGCCCTCGGCGACGGCTTCGTAGCTGGGCAGCACGCGGTGACGCAGCACGTCGCCGGCGATCGCGCGTACGTCGTCCGGGGTGACGAAATCACGCCCGGCCAGCCAGGCACGGGCACGCGCGCAGCGCTCCAGCGCGATCGAACCACGCGGACTTGCGCCCCAGGCAATGCGTCGTGCGAGGGCCGCGTCGTAGCGTGCGGGCTGACGCGAGGCGAGGACCAGTTCGACCAGATAACGCTCCAGGGCCGGCGAAAAATGCAGGTCCAGCACAGCGCGACGCGCCGCGTAGACATCGGCCATCGGCATGCGCGGGGGCGCGGTCGCGGGCGCGTCCAGCGCACCCCGCGCGCGCTCACGCGCCAGGCGCAGGATCTCGGTTTCCGCACTCTCGTCGGGGTAACCGATGCGCACATACATCAGGAAGCGGTCCAACTGCGCTTCCGGCAGCGGGAAGGTACCTTCCTGCTCGATCGGGTTCTGCGTGGCCATCACCAGGAACAGCGGCGGCAGCGGATACGTATGACGACCCACCGTGACCTGGCGCTCGCCCATCGCTTCCAGCAGCGCGGACTGCACCTTGGCCGGGGCGCGGTTGATCTCGTCGGCCAACAGGATCGGGTGGAAGATCGGACCGGGAACAAACTCGAAGCGGCCTTCCTGCGGGCGCCAGATTTCGGTACCGGTCAGATCGGCCGGCAGCAGGTCCGGGGTGAACTGCACGCGGGAAAAATCCGCGTCCAGCCGGCTGGCCAGCGCGCGGATCGCCGTGGTCTTGGCCAGCCCGGGCGCGCCTTCCACCAACAGGTGGCCGTCAGCGAGAAGCGCGATCAGCAGTCGCTCGACCAGCTCGGCCTGGCCGACGATCTCCGTACTCAGCGCGGCGCGCAGCGTCTGGAAGTCGTCATGCAGTCGCGCATGCTCGGGCGTGGCCGCGATCAGGCCGGGGGTCGGAAAGGTGTCGGGTATGGAGGGAGGTGTATTCATGGCATCCATATGACCTCCGCAACGCGCGATAGGTTCCATGCCCATGATGGCAGGATCTGCATCGGGTCTGCGTCAAACCCGGTCAGCGGCATCAGCCCTGCGCAGAACCGTGTTCGTAGTAATCCTCGCGGATCGCCTCGCAGTAGGGTCCCGCCATGGTGAATCGGTGGCAGACGGCCGGCCGGATGTCATAGATACCGCAGCGCATCTGCGTACGGTCCATCGCCACGCACCAGCCGTCCTCGCCCCGCGCCATCGCCCGCTTGCCGCCGCTGTGTTCGGTCGTCAGGTGCAGCGGAACGGCGTCGTCCGCCTCGAGAATGGCGGTCAACCTGCAGCACACCGCATCACATCTGGAACAATCCGCTACTGTCATTGGACACCACCTCGGTCAGCGGCGGCGCGCTCCATCACGGGCGCAGCTCACAGGCCGACAAAGCGGGGACGGTACGCCCCGCACCGTGCCACGGCAATGAATTTGCGGAAGGCATGTGGCTGGGCTTCATGTTCAAGCGGGGCGTTGATCGACCGCGAACGGCCCCGCACAGGCTGCGGGTCGCGCCCATGAAAAAGGGCCGCACAGGGCGGCCCTTCTTCATGCAGCAGTGCGACGATGCGTCAGTCGGCTTTCTTGGCCACGCGCAGCACCTTCGGGGTGACGAAGACCAGCAGTTCGGCCTTGTCCTTGTTGCGGCCACGCTGCTTGAACAGGTTGCCGAGGAACGGCACGTCGCCCAGGAACGGCACCTTGCTGATGCTGCTGCGGTCGGTGAACTCGTACACACCACCGATGACCACGGTCTGGCCATCATCGACCAGCACCGCCGTGTTGACTTCGCGACGGTTGATCGACGGCACCGTGCCATAGCCCGTCAATTCAATGAAGCGGTCGACTTCGTCCTTCTTGACCACCATGTTCAGGAACACACGGTTGTCGTTGGTGATGGTCGGGGTGACCCGCAGTTCCAGCACCACTTCCTTGAACTGCACGTTGGCCTGGGCTGCACCACCGGCACCGCCACCGCTGATGGTGACGTAGCCGATTTCCTTACCCTGCTTGATCAGCGCTTCGCGCTGGTTGGTGGTCACCACGCGCGGGTTGGAGATCACCTCGCCGCGCGATTCTGCCTGCATCGCCGACAGCTCGACGTCCAGCAGATAACCCGCATTGAGGATCGACAGCGCCAGCGTGCCCGGGTTGCTCGCCGCCGCCACCGGCAGGTTGAACATCGGCCGCCGGGTGAGCGAAGGTCCTTCGCGAACCGGAGCCGCTCCCGTCTGACCACCCGCGATCCACTCGTTCACTGCCCGCTGATAGGCCGTATTCTGCGCCGAGCGGTCCGTGATGTTGTCGTAGTTGTCATCGATGTTGCCACCGAAGTACACGTTGTCGCGGTTACCACTGACACCGAACTTCGCACCCAGCTCGCGGGCGAAGGTGTCGGTAGCGATCACGATGCGGCTTTCGATCAGCACTTGGTCGACCGGACGATCAATCACGCCGATCAGTTCACGCATGCGCGCGACCTTCTTCGGAATGTCGCTGATCATCAGCATGTTGGTGCGTTCGTCAGCCACGATGCGGCCACGCGAGGTCAGGAAGCCACTGTCTTCCTGCTGCGCGCCGCCACCACCGCCACCGCCACCGCCGGACGAGCCGCCGATGCCACGGGCTTCGGTCAGCGCTTTGAAGATCGCCGAGGCGCTGTGGTAATTGATCTGCACGTAATCGGTGATCAGGTCCTCACGGTTCTCGATCGCGATGCGGGCGTCTTCTTTTTCCTGCTCGAACTTCGCCAGCTCCTGCTGCGGGCCGACCCAGATCACGCTGCCATCGCGACGCTTGTCCAGGCCCTTGGCCCGCAACACGATGTCCAGCGCCTGGTCCCACGGCACGTTCACCAGGCGCAGAGTCACATTGCCCTGCACGCTGTCGGACGCCACCACGTTCAGGTTGGACTCTTCAGCGATCAGCTGCAGCACCGTGCGAACCGGCACGTCCTGGAAATTGAACGTCACCGGGCGCCCGCTGTAACCGCGCTGCGCAACGGCTGCCGCAGCTTGGTTGATGCTGCTGGTGGTGACCGCACCGGTGGCCGCAAGACCCTGCTTCGGGGTGATCTCCACCACGTATTCGTTGCCGCTCTGGTAGGCCAGCGACTCGAACGCGGTGTTCGTGCTGAGCACGAGCTGCGTACCACCGCCATACGGCTTGGCGTCGATGCGCTGCACCGGCGTGGCGAAATCGGTGACATCAAGCGGCTTCTGCAGCTGCGCGGGCAGGCTGGCATTGCCGACGTCGATGACCACGCTGTTGCCTTGGCTGCGCAGGTCCGGGTTGGCGCCCTGGCCATCGAACTGCAGGATCAGCCGGCCTGCGCCGTCAGCGCCACGCTTGAAGTCGATCTTGGCGACCGACAGCGAAGCCGGCGCGGCAACGGGCGTTGCGGCGCTGGCGGCGGGCGCGCCGTTGGGCGCAGCCGCGGTCGCGTGGCCGCAGGCCAGCATCAACGCGACTCCCAGCGCGCTGATGCGGTTCAAGGTTGGGCGCCGGATCGGACGCAGCCCCTTGGCATTGTGAAAGGTCATCGTGCTATCCCCAGTAAACGATCATTGATCTTCAAGCGAGAGCGCGGCCGGCCGTTCCAGCCACCCGCCCGCGCCATCCGGCACCAGCTCAATCAGTTCGATGCGGTCCTCGAAGACCCCGGTTACCCGGCCATCGCTCTGCCCCATGTACACGCCCGGCCGCACCCGGTAGCTGACCTTGTCCGGCGCCATCACCACCGCGACGGTGCCCGGACCGGTGCCGAGGGTGCCGACCATGTCCAGACTGTCCAGCGGGAAGGCCTCGAGCGGCTCTTTCCGACGGTTCGGGTCCGGACGCAGGCCACTGCCCCCCTGCGGGTTGGCCCAGGCATCGGTGAACGGATCCCGCATGCCCTGTGCCGAGTATTCAAACGTTTCGAACTGCTGCATCACCGGCAACGGCTCGAGGGGCGGCGCCGGACGCGCACGCACGTCCGCCACCCACTTCTCCAGGTTCGGCGCATCACCCGGCGTGCTGCTGATGCCGCGACCGCAACCGGCCAACAGCACCAGCATCATCAAGCCGATTCCACGCAGCATCCAGGAACGGGTCATTGCGCACCCCCGTTGGCGGCGGCTGTCTTGGCGGCGGCCTCCTTCTCCTGCTGCTCCATCTCCGCCTCGTCGAGGTAACGATAGGTCTTGACCGTACCGGACAGCTCCAGCGCGCCGGCGCGGATCGAGGCCGGATTGATGCCGGTCTTGGGATCCTTCGGCTTGAGGTTGATGTCGTGCATGGTCAGGATGACCACGCGCGGCAGCGAGGCCACGCCACTGACGAACGCACCGAACTGGTGGTAACTGCCCACCATGCGCAGCTTGATCGGCTTCTCCGCGTAGAACTCACGCACCTCTTCGGACTCCGGCTCGAACAGCTCGTTGACCAGGCCACTGGACAGCGCGGTCTGCGAAACGTCGATGATGAGGTCCGGCATTTCGGTCTTGCTGGGCAACTGGCGCAGCATCTGCTGCAGCACCTGCTCCATCTGACCGAGCTGCTGCTTCAGCGGCTCCAGGTTGACCGCGCGCCCCTGTTCCTTTTCGAACTCGGTACGCAGCTCGGTCTCGCGCACTTCCAGCGAGGCCAGCTCATCGCGCTTGCCGCTGATCAGGGCGAACCAGGACACGGCCATGATCACCAGCGCGATCAGCACGCAGAAGACGATTTTCGCCTGCTGCGGCCAATTGCCGATGTCATTGAAGTCCAACTCGTTGAGGTTGATTTTCTTCTGGCTCATTGCGAGCGCTCCTGGCCGCTGGCCGGCGGTGTCTGCGGGGCGGCCGGGGTCAGGCGGCTGCCTGCAGGCGCCGGCGGTGCGGTCGATGCCGGTGCTGCAGCGGGTGCAGGGCCGGCGGCCGGAGCGGCCGGAGCGGCTGCATCAGCCGGCGCCAGCGGTGCCAGCGCAGCCGGATCGACCGGCGCGGGCGCCGTCGGATCCGCCACCGAGCCATCCGGATTGAGCGTGGTTTCTTCGCTCTGTGCCGGCAGCTTCACCTTCACCACGAACACATAAGGAAGCGCGCTGATGTCGGCAAGCGCGAGGGCCTTGTTGCCCTCCTTTTCCTTCTCCGGATCACGCGCTTCGATGATCGCCAGCTCCGGATTGGTCATCCAGCCGGACGTTTCCAGGTTGCGCATGTACGCCGACACGCGGGCATTGGACTGTGTCCGCCCCTCCAGGGTCAGCACGTCGCCTTCCTGCTTCAACGCGGTCAGCACGACGCCATCGGGGATGGTGCGTACCAGCGCGTCGAACAGATGGACCATCTGCGACCGCTTGGACTGCAGTTCCTCGATGACCGTCTTGCGCGCCAGCAGGCGTTCCTTCTGCGAATCAAGGCGATCGATCTCGGTGTTCTGCAGCTTCACCTTGTCGATCTCAGCCTGCAGGAAGGTATTGCGTTCTTCCTGGCCGCTGACCTGACGGTCGTAGTAGAACCACACCATCAGCGACAACAGCAGGCCGCCGATCGCGGCCATGCCCAACATTGCGTAGAACTCACGCTGGCGTTGCTTGCGCCGCTCGGCGCGCCACGGCAACAGATTGATCCGTGCCATCAGTCGAAGCTCCTCATCGCCAGGCCGGTGGCGATCATCAGCGCCGGCGCATCCAGGGCAAGCGCATGCGCCTGCACCTTCGGGCCCAGCGTCATCTGCGCCAAGGGATTGGCCACCACGGTCGGCACGCCCAGCTGCTCTTCCACCAGGTCAGGCAGGCCGGTCAGCGCGGCACAGCCGCCGGCCAGCACGATGTGATCGACGCGATTGAACTCGCTGCCCGCGTAGAAGAACTGCAGCAGACGGCTGATCTGCTGGACAGTGGCTTCCTTGAACGGTTCCAGCACTTCCATTTCGTAGCTTTCCGGCAGCCCGCCCTGACGCTTGGCCAGGCCGGCTTCCTCATAGCTCAGGCCGAAACGGCGCATGATCTCGTCCGTCAGCTGCTTGCCACCGAACACCTGCTCACGGCTGTACAGGCTGCGTCCCCCACGCAACACGTTCAGCGTGGTCATGGTGGCGCCGATATCGACCAGCGCGACCACGCCGTCACTGGATACCGGCAGCTCACTGGCGACCAGGGCAAAGGCGTTTTCGACCGCGAAGGCCTCCACGTCCATCACCTTGGCGATCAGTCCGCCCAGTTCCAGCGCCGACTGGCGCAGTTCCACGTTCTCCGAACGCGAGGCAGCCAGCAGCACCTGGACCATCTCCGGGTTGTTCGGGATCGTCCCGAGCACCTCGAAGTCCAGGTTCACTTCTTCGATCGGGTACGGGATGTAGTTGACGGCTTCCAGTTCGATCTGGGCCTCCATCTCGCTCTCGTCCAGATCGGCCGGCATCGGGATCACCTTGGTGATCACCGCAGAGCCCGCCACGGCGGCCGCTGCGTGCTTGGCCTTGCTACCCGAACGGTTGACGGCGCGACGGATCGCCTCGCCTACCGCTTCGACTTCCACGATGTTCTTTTCCACCACCGCATTCGGCGGAAGTGGTTCCACAGCATAGTGTTCCACGCGGAAACGATTGCCGCTACGAGAGAGCTGCAACAGTTTCACTGCCGTTGAACTGATGTCGACGCCTATGAGCGGCGACTGGCTTTTTGGGATGAGCCCCACGGTTTCTCCCCTGCCGACGGGCACTTGGACGCATCAGCTGCGCCCGCGCATTAATAACGTTTTTTTTGCAAATGGCAACCACGCGCCGTGAAGTCGTCTTCACAGAACGTCACACAACGTCGCGGCTTCCCCTTGCACTCCCCAGGACCGACCCCAGCCAGCCCCTTGTGTAATCTATACTCTGCGGCCATGAATTCTGCAATCGGAATCTGTCACCGATGACACGCCTTCGCCGCTGGCTGCGCTGGATCCTGGTCGTTTCGCTGATCCTGGCGCTGATCGGGGCGGCCGCTGCTGGCGGCCTCTATTACGTTGTTTCCTCCAAGCTTCCGGACGTGCAGACCCTGCGCGACGTGGAAATGCAGGAGCCCATGTATGTGTACGCCGCCGACGGCAAGCTGATGGCCGTGTTCGGGGAGACCCGGCGCACGCCGATCACCATGAAGGACGTGCCCGAGCGCCTGAAGCAGGCGTTCCTGGCGACCGAAGATGCCCGCTTCTACGAGCATGGCGGCGTGGACTACAAGGGCATCGCGCGCGCGGTCTGGCTGTTGGCGACCACCAGCGATCGCCGCGTCCCGGGCGGCTCGACGATCACCCAGCAGGTCGCGCGGCAGTTCTTCCTGAGCTCCGAATACAGCTACACGCGCAAGCTGGCCGAGATCCTGCTGGCACGGAAGATCGAGTCCGAGCTCAGCAAGGACGAGATTTTCGAGCTGTACCTGAACAAGAGTTTCTTCGGCAACCGGGCCTACGGTGTGGCGGCGGCAGGCCAGTTCTACTACGGCAAGTCGCTGGACCAGCTGGACCTGGACGAGATGGCGTCACTGGCCGGCATCCCGAAGTTCCCCTCGTCGGGCAACCCGCTCTCCAACCCGGAGCGCGCGCAGCAGCGCCGCGACAACTATGTGCTGCAGCGCATGGCCGACCTGCGCTTCATCACCCAGGCCGAGGCCGATGCGGCCAAGGCCGTGCCGATGCATGCCACGGCACATGAGCCGCCGGTGCAGGTCGATGCGCCTTACGTGGCCGAGCTGGTACGCCAGGAAATGATCGCCCGCTTCGGCGGGGACGTGGTCAACAAGGGCTACCACGTGACCACCACCATCAACGCCGAACTGCAGACCGCTGCCAACCTGTCGGTGCGCGATGGCTTGCTGGCCTATGACCACCGCCACGGCTGGCACGGCGTGGAAAAGCAGGTGGAGCTGGGCGCCGCTGACGATGCCGCCAGCCTGGCAGCGCATCTGTCCGGCATCAGCGCCCAGGCCGGGCTGCTGCCGGCGCTCATCACCGCAACGGCCGCCGATGGCAGTGCCACGGCGCTGCTGGCCAACCGCACCGAAGTCACCCTGCCCGCCGGTGCGGCGCGCTGGACCAACAAGACCCCCGCCAAGCTGGTGAAGCGCGGCGACATCGTGCGCGTGCGCGTGGGCGAGAAAGAAGGCCAGTGGCTGCTCGACCAGATCCCGCGCGGCCAGTCCGCACTGGTGTCGGTGGATGCCAACAGCGGGGCGCTGAAAGCCCTGGTCGGCGGCTTCAGCTTCTCCGGCAACAAGTTCAACCGCGCCACCCAGGCACGCCGCCAGCCGGGCTCCAGCTTCAAGCCCTTCATCTACGCGGCGGCATTCGACAAGGGCTACAACCCGGCGTCGATCGTGCTCGATGCGCCGGTGGTGTTCCGCGACCGCCGCGGCAAGACCTGGTCGCCGCAGAACGACGGTGGCGGCTTCCGCGGCCCGATGCGCCTGCGCGAAGCGCTGGTGCAGTCGCGCAACCTGGTCTCGGTGCGCCTGCTGGACGGCATGGGCGTGGACTACGCCCGCAAATACATCAGCCAGTTCGGCTTCGCCGAGGCAGAGCTGCCGCCCAATCTGTCGATGTCGCTCGGCACTGCATCGCTGACCCCGCTGTCGGTTGCCCGCGGTTATGCGGTGTTCGCCAACGGCGGCTCGCGCGTGGACACGTGGCTGATCGACCGCGTCACCGACCGCGACGGCGTGGAGGTGTTCAAGGAGAACCCGGCGATGGCCTGCCGCGAGTGTACGGGCACCAGCAACGGCCAGCCCGCCAGCCAGGTCGTGGACGGGTTCAACTTCGGCGCCGCTGCGGCACCGGTGGCAGCCGGTACCGACACAGCGCCCGCTGCCGTGGAAGCACCGGCCCCGGTCAATCCGGACGCACGCACGGCGCCGCGCGCGATCGACGCCCGCACGGCATACCAGTTGGTATCGATGATGCGCGACGTGGTCCAGCGCGGTACCGGCACCGCCGCGAAGGTGCTCGGTCGCGAAGACGTAGGCGGCAAGACGGGCTCGACCAACGACCATCGCGACGCCTGGTTCTCCGGCTTCGGTGGCCCGTATGCCACGACGGTGTGGGTGGGTCGCGATGACTTCCGTTCACTCGGTTACCGCGAATACGGTGGACGCGCGGCGCTTCCGATCTGGATCGAATACATGCGCACGGCGTTGAAAGACACGCCCATCGCCCAGAACGAACCGCCGACGGGGATGGTCCAGGCCAGCCTCAACGGGGCGACCGAGTGGGTGAAGGTCGAAGACATGGATCGCCTGCAGGACTACGACCTGAATCTCAATGCCCCGCAGGCCGACGCCGCCGCGTTCGATATCTTCTGAGGGCCTGGCGTCACGCGCCGATGCGTTGCGTAGCGCCGAGCGATGCTCGGCGCTTGCCCCGCGCGGTGATGGAATCCGCCGAGCGTGGCTCGGCGCTACCGAGCGGGTGAGCGCTCTACGCGCCGGTCACGTTGCCGGTGTACGCTGGCCCCAGGTCCCACAGGGGAACAGCGATGCACCGCGCACGCCCGCATACCGCCACGCAAAGCCGCGAGCGACGTCATCGGCTCGCCCACGAAGCCGCCCGCCTGATGGCAGAGAGCGGGATCGGCGATTATCACCAAGCCAAGATGAAAGCCGCCCACCAGCTCGGCATCCACGATGATGCCAGCCTGCCGCGCAACATCGAGATCGAAGCGGCCCTGCGCGAACATCAGCGGCTGTTTGCCGGCCCCGACCATGGCCGCCAGCTGCAGCTGCGTCGGCACGCTGCGCTGCGCGCGATGGAATTCCTGCAGGCGTTCTCACCGCGGCTGGTCGGGCCGGTGCTGGAGGGCACGGCCGATGGCAACAGCCCTGTGCAGCTGCAGTTGTTCGACGATGATGCCGACGCGGTGCAGCGCTTCCTCGACGAGCATGGCATCCCGACCGACGTGCGGGTACGACGACTGCGGCTTGATCGCCACCGCAGCCTGGACGCACCGGCCTGGCTGTTCGAGGCCGAAGCGCTGACCTTCGAGCTGGTCGTGCTGCCCTACGATGCGCTGCGCCAAGCCGCGCTTTCACCCGTGGATGACAAGCCGATGCGTCGCGCATCGCTGTCCCAGCTTCGTCAGCTTATAGGTGACGCAGCTTCCCCGTAGTGTGGCCCGATCATGGGGGGCTTCACCAGCCTACGCCCACCCCCAGCCCTACTCCTCTTTCGCCGCTCTGGGTGAAGGCACCATGCAGGCTGAGCGTGGAGGAACCCCGCTCGTTCAACACGCGCTGATAGCCCACCGCCAAGGCCGACTCGCCATCGGCATGGCCGATGCCTGCGCCGAGACGGTTGTAGGTCTGCAGGCCCGCCGTGTTCATCGCCATCGCGCTCTGCGCACTGCTCATCGCCACCATGCGGTTGAGGCGCCGGTCCATCCTCTGCATGCGCTGCTCGACACCGGCGACGGCGCGATCGGTATAGGCGTTGACCCGCTCCTGCAGTTGCTCCAGCTGGCGTGCATCCACCGGCGGCGATGACGCGGCTGAGCGGTGCTGCGCCGGCGGGGTCGGTTTCGGGCCTGCTTCCGCGGCTGCGGCAGTATCAGGGCGACCCACCTCCGCAGGCGGTTCGCTCTGGGCGCCATCGCGCGCCTGCTCATTGGCCGTTGCGGCGGCTGCCGATGGCTCAGCGGCGTCGGAAGGGTCCGTACGCGCTTGCAGCGAGTCCACCGCCATGCGCTGTTGCAGGCCGTCGATGCGCCCATCAAGCTGCTGCCGGACCGCGTGCAGCTGCCCGCCGTTGACCGCGTCGCGGCTACCGGCCGCAACCCGTCCGTCAGCGATATTGCCGAGCACCATCCCATTGGCACCGGCCAACTGCAGCTGAAGCTGTCCGTCACTGCGCAGGGCGGGTGATTGCTGAAAGACCGCTTGCAGCTGAGCTTCCACCCCGCCCAGCCGCGAGCTGCCATTGACCACCGCGCCATCGAGTGCGTGCAATGCCTCACCTACTGTGCGGTGCTCGTTTCCCTGCACCGTGTAGGCCGGGGCCACCACGTTGCCTCCGTTCATTCGTGCCCCGCCTCCCAGCGCCGCCAGCGCGTCATCGAGCTGCCCGATCGTAGCGGCATCATGTTCGCCCCTGCCGCGTGCCACGCTGACCAGCCGACGCCGCACTGCGTCGTTGCCGAAGGCAACCGTCAGGTCACTGTCAGCGCGCGAATACCGGCCGATGGCAACGCTGTTGGTGGCGCCGGCGTCGACCTGGCTGCTCATCCCGATGGCGATACCGCCCTCGCCTGCCACCGATGACCGCGTACCCAGCGCAAACCCGTCCGTTGCTCCGGCCACGACGTAAGACCCCCTACCCAGTGCAACCGCGTTGGTGGCCAGCGCTTCAGCGCCGTAGCCGATCGCTACCGCACCTTCCACGTCGCCGCCGGGCGATGCGACGGCACTTTTGCCCAGTGCAAGTCCGTACTGACCCGCCTCGGCCGGCCTTTCCTCACCGCGCACGCCGATAGCGAGAAAGCGGCCATTCGTCGCCAATGCATCTATGCGCTGGTTGGTAGCAAACAGCTGCGCGCCATTGATCGCGTCGGTGCTTCGTGCAGAGCTGGCATCCCCATCACGCACTCCCGTGATGCGCGCGCCCCCCACGTCGACCACGCTCATATCCTCGTTGAACCGGACCATGCCCCCCAGATCACGATCGAACCCCGCGAAGTCGGTGCGCAGCTGCTCCAGTTGGACACGGTGTTCGGCCACGTAGCCGCCTTGTGTACTGAGTTCCCGGTTGGTGCGGTACAGCTGCTGCCCGGTCACCGCATCCGTACTGCGTTCACTCAGTGCACCATCGGCCACATTCTGGATGGTCCTGCGTGCGCCGCTGCCGTTGGCGATATCCAGCAGCGTGCCGCTGTTGCCGCGGCCAAGGTGCACCGCGCCGGCAGGTGTGCTGTCGCCTATCAGACCGCCTACATGGTCCGCCTTTTCAAGCGCCATGCCGGCGTCGCGGCGCGCAACTTCGGCGTGGCGCGAGGCCATCAGCGCCTCGTGCCTGGCTTCATCGACACGCTGCTCGGTACGGAACAACTGATTGCCCGTCACGACCTCCGTACTGCCCTGTTTCACCTCGCCGTCGGCAACATGGACGATGCGGCGCTGGTTTTCGTTGGTGCCCACCGACACCTGATGGCTGCCACTGGATCGTGAGTCAGCGCCCAGCACGATAGCGTCTTCGTGCTCTGAGATGGCGCCACTGCCCAGTGCAATGGCGTTGCGTACGTTGGCCCTGGAGGCATTGCCCAGTGCCATGCTCCCCAGCGCGGTCGCCATGGCGTCGCGGCCTACGGCCGTCGCCCTTGATTCCGCTGCCCTTGCCCCATGGCCAATGGCCACATTGAACTCAGCGGAGGCCTTCGCCCCGTACCCCATCGCCACACTGTAGTTGCCCGCCTCGGCGCTGCTGCCAATGGCAACCCCTTCGACGTCCGCCCTGGCACCCCTGCCCACTGCGGTGGCATCGGTGAAGGCAAAGGTGCGGAATCCTACCGCCACGGCCCTGTTCAAGGCAGTCGCATTGCCCCCCACTTCGACCGCTTCACTTGCGGCTCGTGGTACGGGCAGATCGGCGGCGACAGCGGATGCCCTGCGGTGAACCCCGTCCGCTGTCCTGCGCACGGCTTCCCACTCTGCCGCCGCTTCACCTGACCGCGCGAACGGGCTGCCTCCCCCCGTCCCGGGAATGAAAGCAGTCAACGTCTGCTGCTGCCACCAGTCCAACGGTGGCTCGCTCATTGCGTAGGCGCCCGCATGCGGTGACAGGCCTGCCGTCAGCAACAGCACCACCGTGATGCGGCGCCGAGACAGTGCGGCATGTCTGCGAGTTGCCGGTACGTTCTTCATTGAAATTTCTCGAGAAAAAAAGAGAGACACTCCCGCCACGCGGGACGTCCCACAGGTGGGGGTCAGGGCGAAAGCGTGGTGGTGTGTTCGCGATACCCATCGCGACTAAGGCGGTAGCGCAGCTGGAGCTGATGGCCGGGCGTCGGGACGAAGGGCAGTTCAAGGCTGCTGCCTGGATAGAGGCTGCGGGACACGTCGTGGGCCACGCAGCGGGTCTGCTCGCAATCGGCAATGCTGGTGATGCCCAGCCGTAGCGTGCCGGTATTGGCCAGTTGCCTGCCATGAAGCTCCACCTCGACGCGACCGTTGGTGGGCAGCACATTCACCAGCGCCCCCCACACCAGACTGACGCCGACCTTGGCCTGTGGATTTCCAGGCAGATCCATCGCATTTTCTTCCGGCGCACTGACGCCTTCGAAGTACACCCGGTAAGCAGTTTCGTGGCTGACGGGCTGCAGCGGAATCAAGCGGATCAGCCGGTTGCCTCCGCCTGCCAAAGCGAACTTGCCGGGCGTCGCCACGATGGCCGCTGCATCCAATGCAACGTCCACTTCATGCTCGCCTGTCCCGGCGGGATCGATGATCCGGCGCAACGACGCCTGCACATACTGGGGCTGCGGGGACTGCGAATAGACGCGGATCTGCGCGCCGCGTTTGCTGTCTACCGAGGTCCGCATCGGATGCACGGTCAAGTTCGCGTGCGCGGGCAGTGTGGGCAGCAGCAACAGCAACTGCAGGACGGCGTAACGACTTCTTTTCATCGAGGGTTCCCCTGGTTCATGGATTCGAGGCGGGCACGGTCATCTCGACCTTCAACCCACCGCTGTAGAAACCGGGCAGCTTGTCCGTCACGAGGAAGGACGGCGTATTGAACGTGAGCGGCGTGGGCACGCAGTAGACCGGCTGGTTCATGCCCGGCAGCAGAACCAGCCGCAACCGCGCGACATCAATGCCGGACAGCTGCTGGGTCACACCGTTGCGCAGGACCAGGCCTGCACCTGCGTGGTCCAGGGTCACGGTGTAATCCAGGCGATCGCGCACGCTGTGTCCACCGTCCTGGTGCCAGACCGAGAAATGGCCGTCAGGCGGTGGCTGCGTACCGGTATCGCGCACGGTGATGTCCAGGTAGTCGCTGAGCGAACCCAGCCCGTCGTAGAGGCACATGTCCAGCCTGCTGCGCCCGTCCAACTGGTCTGTTATCGGGTCATAACGCAGATTCAGTCCCACGCTGGGACGGGTGCGGTCGAACTCGGGAAAGTAGATGGCCACCGCGTCGCGGTCGGTAATCGTGAAATCGAACATGAACGTATAAACGGCGAGGGCATGCTGCGCGGGCGTGTTGAGTGCAAGCTCCAGCGTCGCGCTCCACTTGCCCGCCACGAGCCGTTGCAACTGATCAGCTTGAATCTCCAGCTCGACACCGGTGCCGACCGGACCGCTCCCCACACAGAGACTGCTCTTGGAGGTCGACAGCGGACGGGGCTGCTGCGACCAGTAGCTGGAGTGGCATCGGTCGCTGGCGTCTATCCGGCGCAAAGCGCCCACAACGTCGATCTCGACCCGCGTCCCACTACGCCGCTCGGTGAATCGAACGGCCACACGGCTGCCCGTTCCTGCAGCGTCATCGCCGGTATCTTCGGTGGCGCACCGGCCATAGGCCGCGTCGGAGCGGGACCTGCACGTGAAGAACAGTGCCCCATATCCGCCGGTTCCGTCCCAGCGGTGGCCGGCTACCTTGAGTGGCAGTACCTCGATACTGGCTGGCGGCGTGGAACGGTCCCATCCACGGCCGATCAGTACCGGCCCGAAATTTCCAGGCTCTACCTGTTCTGGACGACTCTGCGCCGCCGCGTCTGCCAGGCTGAGGGCGGCCGCTGCCAGCAGGACGATGCACCTTGGCCAGACGCTCATCGGTCAATCCCCGCCGCAGCGGCCTGAGCCGTCTCCACGATCAGAGACTGCTCGCGCAGCAGGCGGTTGACCCGTGCCTGGCTGCGGACAGCGGCCGGCAGCTGCGAAACGGTGATGGGGACGCATTGCACAGCGCCCACCAGCAGCACCACACTGCGCTGCTCACGTACCTGCAGGGGACACTGCAGCACCTGGTGGGTCTGCAGCAGATACAGGACCGTTTCGCGCTTTGCAAAATCAGCCACGAAGTCACCGTTGCTGCCTGTTCCCGGCACCGGCGCATTCAAGATGCGCGCACCGTGCACCGGGTTGCCGGCGATGTCCTGCGCATTGCCGATGAAGGTATAGGTGATCTCCAGCGGGATCGGCATGTGCAGCAGGCGGCCGGGCGCAAGGAAGAACGACTGTGCACCGCCGCCCGTGACACGGACGCTGGCCGGCACGTCCCATGCGCTGGCGTCCTGGACCTCGGCACGGTGCTGCTGATAGCCCGCCAGCGACAGCAATCTGCGCTCACCCAGCCGCAATCGTTGCCGCTGCAGCCCACTGACCTGGAGCTCGGCGGCCAGCCCGGTCAGCGGCAGATCATGGCTGTCGTCCACTGCAACGGCCAGACCGGCGTCAGCGCCATACATCCCGCTCCAGTACAGTCCGCGTGAGCCAACGGCGAAGCTGGAACTGTGCGTGGCGCTGTAGGTAAGTTCGTCACGACCGCCCTGCTGATGACGTGTCAGCACCCCACCGCTCTGGCCCATGTCATTCTGGAACTGCGCGCCAAGCGATGCACTGTAGCGGCTGCTGTTGTCTGCACGCAGCTGTACGCTGACATCACGTTGATGGGCATCGTAGGTCTGCCGCAGGTCGCGGCTGATGCTGTAGCTGGCATCCGGTCTGGCGTGCGCAGGTTGACGCAGGTCCAGCCCATGGCGGGTCTGCACGCTGCGTTGGTCGCCACGCTGCAGCCGACTCAGGCTGAGGTTGAGATACACACCGTGGTCACGCTGGCCGCGCAGATCACCGTCGGTGTGCTGACGCCACACACCGACTCGACTGGATACGGCGAAGGTCTTCCAGTAGTCACTGCGGCTGAAGCTGCCCTGCCAGCTGCGGCTCAGTTGCACCCCGCCGAAGGTATCGGGCGGCAACGGCGGCAGCAGAGGCTGTAACGGATCATCGATGATACCGACCTGGTCGCGGCCCGGCCGCCAGGTCTGGCGCCGGGTAAAGGCCAGGTAAGCGCTACCGCCGGCCACTGGCATTGCGACCGAGGCGCTGAGTGCATCGGCACACCCCAGCCGATCCAGTGCGGCGCGTGGGGAGTGGCAGGTGACGCTGCGCATGCGCTGCTGATGGAGATTCCACGAAGCACGACGGCGGAACGAAAGCTGGTGTTGCTGGCCCCGGCTGCCATCGCTCCCCTGCATGGCACTGAACACACCACGCAGTTCGTGCGTAACCGAGGTGTGGCGCCATTCCAGGCGCAGCTCGCCGAAGGCCGATCCTCCCAGCTGCATCGCCCCGGCGTTGAGCGCGCTGGCCCGGCCGATCGGCACGCGCAGGCCTGCCATCATCACCCGCTGGTCAGCGAACGGGTCGCTGTAACGCTCGTTGCGGCGCCCGCCCTGCACGAACCATTGCAGGTCCTCATCGACAACGCCGCCACCCTTGTCGAACGGCGCGTCCTCGGTGCGTACCAGCACGCCATCTTCGTAGATGCGCAGGCTCACGTTATAGATGCCGAACGGAAAATTGCGCGTATCCAACTCATTGATGCCGCCTTGTAGATAGAAGCTCTGCAGCAGGCGGTCGCCGTCGAAGGCATCCACGCGTGCGTCGCGCGCCAGCAGCACGGTCAGCGGTGCCGCCTGGATGACGGTCTGCGCGTCCACATAGGCCTCTGTGGTACCCACCCGCAGCCCCTGGAAACGATCGAGCGGCAGCATGCTGAAGCTGAAGGTGCCGCCCAGCGGACTGGACAGATTGCGGCGATCCATGCGCCCCCCCTGAATGTAATGGCGTGCACCAAGGTCGTGGCGGTAGTACGCATTGTCGAATTGCAACTCGCGCGCGCTGCGATCGCGATACACCTGTTGGCTGGCGTTCCACGAGGCCGACAGGTGGCCGTGGTCGAACAGGCCAAGCACACCGGCGCCTTGGCCGGTGAAAGCCCGGTATCGGCGGCCGCCACTGAGGTTGAACATCTGCTGGTGCAGAAACGCGTTTTCCGCGTTGCTGCTGACTTTGTGGTGGCGTTCGTGGGCAGGCTCGGTGGCAAGCCAGTGCGGTGACACGAACAGATCCACCGTCCCTTCATTTTCGTTGTACAGCGCGCGCACCGACGTGTGGTCTTCCGGCGGCGGCAGGTAGCCGCAACCGGGAGCAGGTACGCCATGAAGGCAGGCCAAGTGGCTGTTGCGTGGCAGGGCCAGAGACAGTGCCGCGCGCAGGCTCTGCTGCGCTTCGATCGACAACCCCAGTGCCTGCAGAACCTCCTCCGGTGCTTCCAGCTGGACGGTGTCCAGAGTGATGTGCACGGACGACGGTCCGGCCGAGCGCCCATACAGGCGGACATCGAGCGGCTCGGTGCGGCTTTCCGCGATATCTTCGAAACCGGGGGGGATGCTGCCTGCGCCCGCCGGCGAGCTGCCCAAAGCCAGGGCAAGTGCAGTCGCCAACCGGGCAAGGGCCGGTACGGTGCTGGTCACGATGCTTACCTGAAGAGGCCGGCCCTGATCAGGGCCGGCCGTGAAAGGATCAAGGTGCGGCCGTCAGCTGGGTCAGGACGATGCTCACCACGCCTTCGTACAGACCCGCCGCGGTGATGGATGCACTCCCTTCCTGCCCGATGCGCAGCGGCATGGCTACGGATGCGCCGGGGAGCGCGCCATCGAACAGCTCCGATGCAGGGAAGTTACGATCGGTCTCGAGATTCTTGCCATTCAACTCGACAGCCAGCTTGATCTCCTTCGCACCCGTTCCGGCAATAACAGGACGCAGCTCGGGCGTGCCGTTGACGCGTATATCAACGTCCTTGGTGATGTCATTCGAGAACACGCGTACTTGATGCGACCAGGCGCTCAACGTACCGGTAGCCGGATTGAACGGCAGCTCCGCCTGCAACGGCAGCACACTGCCATCGGCCGAGCGCAGTGCCAGTGTGGTATCGATATCTGCCCAGACCTTGATATCTGCCTGCGCGGCCTGTGCCGTTGCAACAGCGGACACCAAGGCCAAGGCAAGCAGCGCCCTGCTTCCATGAATGCTCATGCGGTTCTCTCTCCTGTGGGGTTTCAGGCAGTTCGCCTGGAGTCAAATGCGCCACGAGTACTGCGGTGGCGGCAAGATGATAAGCACCACAGGAAATTACCGATTGCAGGAAAGTTGCAGATGCCGTAATGCAGCGCAGAAAAACACGCTGCAGAACAGGATGATGGTTGACTGGACGCGGTAAAAAGACCGAATTCTGCCAGTCGCGCACATCGCTACTGGTGTAGATCAGGCCCTACCTGCCGGGAATCAATGCGACCGCAGATGATGCTCGTACCAGGCCTGGAACATCAGCACCGTCCACAGCAGCGGATGCCATCGACGTTCGCCGGCCAGGAACGCACCCCAGATCCGTCTCACCCGTGCCTCATCCAACAGACCGTGCGCCTGCAGCGCAGGCAGGGACAGCAGCGCTTCCGCCCAGGGCCTCAGCGGACCCGCCAGCCACGTGGCGATGGGGGGGCCGAACCCCCGTTTTGGACGATGCACAAGTTCGGTGGGCAGGTAGCGGCACAGCGCCTGTTTGAGCACCCACTTGTGTTCGCCATGACGAAATTTGAGCTCATGCGGTAGCGCCCATGCATGTTCTACTGTTTGCTGATCGAGCAGCGGCGAATACACCTGCAGCCCGGTACTGGCCGCTGCGCGCTGGGTCTTGACCAGGATGCCATTGCTCAACTCCATGGCGAAGTCCAGGTACTGCACCTGATCGGCAGGCTGCACATTGCGCAGTGTGCAGCCGGTATCGTCGTACAGCGTGCGCGGCAGCACGGCGCCCTTCACCATCGCCGCCGGGTCGCGCCAGCGCACGGTACGCAGCAGGAAATGATGCCGCACGTCATCGCTGGCCACGTTGGCCAGCAAGGCCGCCGCGCCACCCAGCCGGGGCTGCTCGGGATCACCCCGCAGCCTGCGCCGAGCCAATGCCCGCACGCAGGCGGGCAGTGCCTGGGCCAGCCGTGCGTTGCGCACGGCCCGCACGTGCGCCCCGTGACCAAACCACAGTTCATCGCCCCCATCACCGGTCAATACGGTCTGCCCCCGCTCCAGCTGCAGGCACGCCTCCAGCGTGGGCAGCTGCGACGCATCGGCGAAGGGTTCACACCACACCTGCGGCAGCTGCTGCACCAGATCGCGTGCACGCTGTCCATCCAGCAGGGACGAGCTGTGGTTCACCCCCAGCACGCGCGCAACCGCATCGGCCCAACGGCGCTCATCGTGTCCTTCGTCATCGAATCCGACGCACACCGTGGTAACCGGCGTGGGGCTCTGCGCCTGCAGGACCGCAGCCACCATCGAAGAATCCACGCCCCCGGACAGGAACGCGGCGCAGCCGGGAGTTCCGCCAACGCGTGCCACCGACGCATGGATCCGACGATCCAGTGCATCGACTGCATGGGCCGGATCGATCACGTCGCGACGCGCTGCCGAGGCCTCGTAGACCTGCCCGGCATTCCAGTAGGCACGCTGGTCCACGCCGTGCAAGTGGCCGCGTGCGCCCAGCCGAATGCGGGTTGCGTCCAATTGCAGCATGCAACCGGCACGAAGCTGGAGCACCCCGGCGAACATGCAGTGGGGCGCAGGCACGTAGCCATGCCGGAGATACAGCGCAAGCACGTTGCGGTCCACCCGGCGCTCGAACGCGGGATGGCGGGACAACATCCCTGGCTGGCTTGCGAACAGCAGCATTCCATTGGTCAACGCGTAGTACAGCTGACGCTGGCCTGCGCGATCGCGGAGCAGGGTCACGTGGTGCCGTTCGCGGTCATACACGGCCATCGCGAATGCCCCCTCCAGCTCGTTCACGGCACGCTGCACGCCCCGCGCATCAAGGACGTTCAGCCATGCGTCCCACACGTCCATGCAGCCTTGCTGCGCCTCCTCCCCGTTGCCTCCGTTGGCTGGCGCGCAGGAACTGACCAGCACGCCATCCAGGACGCTTACGTAGCGACCGGACGGTGAGATGCGTAATGCACGGACGCCCGCACGCACCTGCCCGGACATGGCAATGCCGCGCAACGCATCCTGCCAGCATCCCGCGCCATCAGACGACGTTGCATCGTGGTCGTTGCTCCGGTGTCGTGCCGCCATGCGCGCCACCTGCGCGTGCAACGGCACCGAGCGCTCATCCAGTACCCAAGCGCCGGCAATGGCAGCGCCCGTCGAAGGGTGAAGCACCGGGCCTGCTTGTGTGTGCGTGGGCATCATGATCCATTCCGTGCGGGCCGTACCGGCAGGTGCCGGAAAAGCGGGGCCACGCCATCTGCGCAGCCCCGCAAGCTCAGAAGTTATAGCCGTAGGAAACCATCACGCCAGAGGAGACCAGCTTGTTGCGACCTAGTGCCTTGGCCACTTGATCGTTGCCTTTACCCCGAAGCGTGGTCCACTCGGTGCGCACGAAGCTGTTCTCGCCCACATGGAAGTTGGCACCGACACCGAACTGCGTGGCCAGGCCGCTGCTGCGCGCCTTGCCGATGGCGCTACCCGCCGTCGGGGTGAAACTGGTGTTCATGCGGCCCACGCCAGCACGACCAAACAATTCCACGCGCTCGCCCACCGGCATGATCACCAGGCCAGAAACGGTGTAGGCGCGGGTGTTGAGCGACCCGACTTCCCCGTTCGACTTGGCGTCCTTGCTGCCGTTGCGGGAGGACTTTTTCTTGCTGTTACCGGCCTGACCATGGACATTGGTTTCAACTGCAAAGTGGTCATTGAAGCGGTAGCCACCACCGACGGTGTAGTTGAACTTTCCGGTGCCCACTTTCTGCTTGCCTTGATTGAGGTCGATCTTCTTGCCATGCGCCTCGGTCTTGGTCTTGCCCAGGCCACCGACGGCGTAGCCACCGGAACGGTCCTGCACATCGGCCCATGCGGCGGCGGGCGCCAGTGAAAGTGCAACGACAGCGGCGATCGGGGAGAGAATCTTCTTCATCTGCGACTCCTGGTTGATGCGTTGGTTGGAGCCGTCATGATGGAGACACAGCTTCGCGGTTTCCTCAGCGCGACTGTGGTGGTTGTGTACGCAACTGCGACTGTGTGTGACCGCGTGCAACCGATAGGAAAATGGCACCTGAACCATCGGTGCGGCGGCAGGCGCCCTGTCGCTATTGCCCATGCCATATCGTCAGAGAGCTCCGCAGCATGAGGCTTTGATAATGACGAGCATCCGATGTCACGCTTGCTTCTGGTTGAAGATGACGACCGCCTCGCCGCGCTTGTAACGCGCTACCTGCTGGGGCATGGATTCGATGTACACCGCGTGGACTGTGGTGAGCAGGCCATCGCAAGCATCCAGTGCGCCCCGCCGGATGTGGTGCTGCTCGACCTGGGCCTTCCGGATATGGATGGGCTGGATGTATGCCGCCGCGTGAGGGCGCAGTACAACGGCGTGCTGTGCATCTTCAGTGCGCAGGCCGATGACATTCAGCAGGTACTGGGACTGGAACTTGGTGCAGATGACTACATCACCAAGCCGATCGAGCCTCGCGTGCTGCTGGCGCGCCTGCGTGCCCATCTGCGTCGGCAGACATCGGTGCCGGCAGCACAGGACGACGTTGCGCTGGTGTTTGGACAGCTGCGTATCGAGCCGGATAGCCGCGATGTGCATCTGAGTGGTCAACCGGTGGGTCTGACCACGGCCGACTTCGATCTGCTGGTGCTGCTGGCCCGCAACCCCGGCAGGATCATCGATCGTGAGACGTTGTTCCAGGGACTGCGCGGCATCGGCTTTGACGGCATGGACCGCTCGATGGATGCGCGCATCTCGCGCTTGCGCCGCCGTCTTGGTGATACCGAACCCGACCCGACCCGCATCAAGACCGTACGCGGCCAAGGCTATCTGTTCAGCCCGGCGGCATGGGAATGACCCCGCCCACGCGCCTGCGCGGACGCCTGCCCCTCTATATCCGCTACTGCGCCGCCTTCGTGACTGCACAATTGGTCCTGCTGTTCACCGGCACGATGATGTGGGAGCGTTGGACCGATGACACGCATGACCAGTCGATGCGTTACGAGGTGGAGGGGACCCACGCCCTGATTGCCCAACGGCTGTTGAGCCACGATGCGGGCGACCGGATGAAAGAGATGGACGCCTTGCAGGCGGTATTCGGCTACCCCATCTACCTGCGACCACTGGATCAGGTGCAGGCACTCGTCCCTGAAAGCGAGCGGAGCGCGCTGTCGCAGGGCGAAATCATCATGACCTCGCACGGCGCCTACAGCAACCAGCGCCTGGGCACGACCGACCAGGCCGTCACCCTGGTCCGCTTCGTCGACACGCTGCCGGACCTGTCCGAGCTGCACGCCAGCGAGGTGCTCTACCTGTTGGGCCTGTTGTCCACCGTGGTGGCCGCCATCGCGCTGCCCTTGTACTTCCTGATCCACCGACTGTGGCATGACGTGCATGTGCTGCACGACACCGTCCACCACCTGCGGGCCAACGCGTTCGACCACCCCATACCTGCGCTGCGCACCCACCTGCTTCGTCCGCTGGGGCGGGCCCTGCAGGATATGGCGCAGCAGATGCGCACGCTGCTGGACGGACAGCGTTTGATGGGACAGGCCATGGCGCATGAGCTGCGCACGCCGATCACACGACTGCGTTTCACGGCCAGCCTGGTGGAAGAGGCATCTGCAACGGCCGATAGTGGCGCACACGATCTGCTGCGCGAGATGCAGGCCGACCTGCAATGGCTGGAAGACCTGACGTCGGCGGGGGTGGAATATGTCCGCTTTGGCCGGATGCCGCTGGTGGAGCTGAACTGGGTGGACATGCCCGGCCTGCTGCACTCGGCCGCCGCCAACTTCATGAACCAGAAGGGGCCGCGCCTGCGATGGGCATGCGCGCCCGGCACCGGCGTACATGCCAATGCCGTCGCGCTGGAACTGGCTGTGCGCAACCTGCTGGGCAACGCAGTGCGTCACGCACGGACCGAGGTCAGGGTCAGCGTGGAGATGCGCCGGGATGGGCTGCACCTGCGGGTGGAAGACGACGGCCCGGGCATTCCGCCCGCGCACCGCCAGGACGTGTTCACGCCCTATGTCCGCCTGAGCGAAACGGCAGGTGGATTCGGGCTCGGCCTGGCGATGGTGCGCACCATCGCCGAGCGCCACGGCGGTCGCGTCGATATCCACGACTCGGCCTTGGGCGGCGCCTGCCTGACTCTTTTCCTGCCCCGTCACGACCGCCGATGAGGCGGCCACCCGCGTGTCACCCACCGTGCGCCAGAAAAAAAGACGCCCCGCAGTGCGGGGCGTTCTTCACTACGAGGTAGCTGGACGATCAGCCCTGGTAGTCGCGCACGTCGCTACCGGTGTAGACCTGGCGCGGACGACCGATCTTCATTTCCGGATCGACCTGCTGCTCCAGCCAATGCGCGACCCAGCCGGAGGTACGGCCCAGCGCGAACATGACGGTGAACATCTCGGTCGGAATCTGCAGCGCCTTGTAGATGATGCCGCTGTAGAAATCGACGTTCGGGTACAGCTTGCGGGCAACGAAGTACTCGTCCTGCAGCGCTGCCTGTTCCAGCTTCACCGCCACGTCGAGCAGCGGATCCTGCACGCCCAGCTGCTTCAACACCTTGCCGGTCATCTCGCCGATGACCTTGGCGCGCGGGTCGAAGTTCTTGTACACGCGGTGACCGAAGCCCATCAGGCGGAAGCCGGAGGTCTTGTCCTTGGCCTTGAGCACGGCGGACTCGACGTTGTCGGCGGTGCCGATCTCTTCCAGCATCTTCAGCACGGCTTCGTTGGCACCGCCGTGGGCCGGACCCCACAGCGCGGTGACGCCCGCAGCGACCGACGCGTACGGGTTGGCACCGGTCGAACCGACCAGGCGAACCGTCGACGTCGACGCGTTCTGTTCGTGGTCGGCGTGCAGGATGAACAGCAGGTCCAGCGCCTTGACGACGTCCTGGTTCAGGTCGTAGCTGCCGTCGGCGGCTTCGAAGGTCTGCTTCAGGAAGCGGCTGACGTAATCCAGCGAGGTATCCGGCGTGTTGGCCGGCAGGCCCTTGCCATGGCGGTAGATCAGGGCCGACAGGGTCGGCACCTTGGCGATCAGGCGCACGGCGGCCTGGCGGCGCTGTTCGGCGTCAGCCAGGTCCAGCGACGCGTGGTAGATACCCGACAGCTGCGCGATGGCGGCGGTCAGGATCGCCATCGGATGGGCATCCTTGGCGAAGCTGCCGATCAGCGTGTTGATCGACGCGTCGACGGTGGCTTCAGCAGCCAGTTCTTCGTTGAATGCTTTCAACTGGGCGGCGTCGGGACGCTCGCCGTTGATCAGCAGGTAGGCAACTTCGACGTAGCTCGACTTTTCCGAGAGCTGCTCGATCGGATAGCCGCGATACAGCAGAACGCCCTTGTCGCCATCGATGTACGTGATGGCCGACTTGCAGCTTGCGGTGGCAGTGAAGCCGGAATCGTAGGTGAAATACCCCGTTTCCTTGGTCAGCTTCGAAATGTCGACGCAGTCGTTGCCGAGAGTGGGTTTGATGACCGGCAGAACGACCGACTTATCGCCGGCGTTGAGCGTGACCTGATCAAGATCGGACACTGTGTGCGCTCCTTCAAGGGGAAGGCGCCTGCCCAAGCGCATTGGTCAGGCACGTGAATGACGTCCACGACCTCTGCCGCGGATCGCGCCATTATCGCACAGCAGCATTTTCACGGGGTTAGACGGAAGTCGTAGATGAAGTGATCGTCGCGGCGTAGCCCCTGCCTACGGGCATATCACCGCATCACGGCTGTACGGACGCAGCGTTCCAGCACCATACGGTGAGGCGGGCCATACGCCGGAAAGCAAACGGCCGCGCAATGCGCGGCCGCTGGCCCAAGCATGGAACTCGACGTATCAGCGCGCGTAACGCTTCTGGAACTTGTCGATACGGCCGGAGGTGTCGATCACCTTGTGCTTGCCCGTGTAGAACGGATGCGAAGCAGAAGAGATTTCGACCTTCACGAGCGGGTACTCGTTGCCGTCTTCCCACTTGGTGGTTTCCTTGGCGCCCATGGTGGAGCGGGTCAGGATCTTGAAATCGGAGGTGACGTCATGAAAGACGACGTCGCGGTACTCGGGATGGATATCGGCCTTCATGGGCTCACACCGTAAATATGGGTAAGGGAAACGCAAGAGCGGCATTATAAGCCCCGCCGCTTCTGGGGGCAACCTGCCTGGTGGCAGGGCGCCACAGGCAGCCCGGTCAGGCGCCGAGCGCGTGGCGCACCAACGCTTCGAAGCGGTTCTGGTCGTACGCCATCAGCAGGTCGCAGTTGTCCGGCTGGCCCGTCTGGCGGTTCCAGTCGACGATCGTGGCACCGCGGCTGAACACGCCGTTCAGTTCGATATTCACCGGACGCGACTCGACCCGCTGTTCGCCCTCCGGGTTGAGCGCCCACGCCATCGCCAAGGCGTCGGCGGTGAACCAGCGATCGCCCTTGCTGTCCTCCGACAGCGCGCGGGTCTTGCGGGAGATCAACTCGTAGAAGCGCGCACGGTCCGAGTCCGCGGCCAGCCAGGTTTCTGCCTGCGGCAGCGGCAGGCCGTGGGCCACGGTCGCTTCCCAATCCGACACCAGCAGGTGCGGGAAGGCGGCAAACACCACGTGCGCTGCCTCTGGATCAAAGGCGATGTTGAACTCGGCGGCCGGGGTGATGTTGCCCTGGCAGGTCACTGCCCCGCCCATCACCGCGATGCGCTTGATGCGGGTCGGCAGCGTCGGGTCCAGCTTCAGCGCCAGCGCCAGGTTGGTCAGCGGCCCCAACATGACCAGCATCAGCTCGCCCTGGTGGTGGTGCGAAAGACGCAGGATGGCCAATGCGGCGTGCTCGGCTTCGGCCGTGCGGACCGGGGGTGGCAGGTCGACGTCCCCGTAGCCATCCCGCCCGTGGACATGGGCGGCATCCACCGAAGGATGCAGCAGCGGATCCGGGCTGCCGGCGAACACCGGCACATCATCCCGGCCGACGACTTCACACAGTTTGAGGGCGTTGCGGACGGTGTAGTCCAAGCCGACGTTGCCGGCAGCGATGGTCAGTGCGACCACCTCGTGGCGCTCATCGGCGAACGCCATCAGCAGGGCCAGGGCGTCATCCACACCGGGGTCGGTGTCGATCAACAGCGGGATCTTGTGGGTCATCGGTGCCGTCTTCTGAGCGGCAACGGAGTGTCGCACCCGATCACCTGCAAATACAACCGCAGCGTCGGGTGATGCAGTTTCTCCGGGGAGGGGCCGGGCGGGAGGCTGCCGCATTCCGGTAGCGCCGACCCATGGTCGGCGAGCGCGCAGCGCGGCCTGCGTCCTGCGTCCTGCATCCGGCATCCGGCATCCGGCATCCGCCGAGCGTGGCTCGGCGCTACCAGATCACGCGGATGCTACCCGCCATCGCACCGCCTGATGCAGGCCGCGCTTCGCGCTCGCCGAGCACGGCTCGGCGCTACCACCCTGCCGGACGCGCGCGCAGATGGTCAGGGCCGGGCGGGAGGGGCTTGCAGGGGCGTTGAGCGCCATGGATGGCGCGAAACGAGGCCCGCAGGATGCGGCTGTTGCCGTCCCCTGCAATCCCCTCCCGCCCGGCCCCTCCCTTGGCTCGCACGCACCGGATCACGCGGAGGCGTAGCGCACGGCGGTGCCGATCCAGCGGTCCACCACGCGGTCGGCCAAGCCGGGCTGCTCCTGCAGCAGCCGTTCGGCCAGTTCGTGCACGACCGGCAGCAACCCGGCATCGCGCGCCAGGTCGGCAATACGGAACCCCGCCAGTCCGGTCTGCCGCGTTCCCAGCAGCTCCCCGGGCCCACGCAGCTCCAGATCCTTTTCGGCGATCACGAAGCCATCGTTGGTCTCGCGCATGGTCTGCAGGCGCTCACGCGCCATGGCGGACAACGGCATCTGGTACAGCAGCATGCAGCGCGATACGGCAGAGCCCCGGCCCACCCGGCCACGCAGCTGATGCAACTGCGCCAGACCAAGCCGCTCGGCATTTTCGATCACCATCAACGACGCGTTGGGCACGTCCACCCCTACCTCGATCACGGTGGTCGCCACCAACAGGTCGATCTCACCCGCCTTGAACGCCACCATCGTGGCCAGCTTCTCCGCCGGCTTCAGCCGCCCGTGCACCAGTCCCACGCGTACGCCCGGCAGCAGCGCCTGCAGCGATTCGAACGTGGCCTGCGCCGGCGTGGCGTCCAGCTCTTCGCTTTCTTCGATCAGCGTGCACACCCAATACACCTGCCGCCCTTCACTGCAGGCCAGCGCGATGCGTTCGATCAGCTCCGGACGGCGGTCGGCGTTGAGCGCCACGGTCTGCACCGGCGTGCGCCCGGGGGGCAGTTCGTCGATGGCCGACACATCCAGATCGGCGTACTCGGACATCGCCAGGGTGCGCGGAATCGGCGTGGCCGTCATCACCAGCTGATGCGGCACGCTGTTGCCGCCCGCCCCCTTGTCACGCAGCGCCAGCCGTTGATGCACGCCGAAGCGGTGCTGCTCATCGACAATGGCCAGCGCCAGGTCCTGGAACACCACGGCGTCCTGCATCAACGCATGCGTTCCCACCACTACCTGTGCCTGCCCGTTGGCCACCTGCTCCAGCACCTTGGCCCGCGCCTTTCCGGTCACTTTGCCGGCCAGCCAGGCGACCTGCACGCCCAGCGGCTCCAGCCAGCCACGCAGGTTGTTGAGATGCTGCTCGGCCAGCAGTTCGGTCGGCGCAGCCAGCGCCACCTGTTTGCCCTGCTCCACCGCCAGCATCGCCGCCAGCGCCGCCACCACGGTCTTGCCCGACCCCACATCGCCCTGCACCAGCCGCAGCATGGGGCTGGGTCGCGCCAGGTCCTCGCGGATCTGGGTGAAAACCCGCTGCTGGGCGCCGGTAAGGGCAAACGGCAGCTGTTTCAACAGCGCCTTGGCCAACCGGCCGGGGCCGGCCAGCGGGGGGGCGTGATGCGCCTGCAGTGCGATGCGCTGGCGACGCAGGCTGAGGTGGTGCGCCAGCAGCTCTTCCATCGCCAAGCGCCGCTGCGCCGGGTGGATGCCGCTGGCGAGCGCGGACAGATCCGCATCCTGCGGTGGGCGATGCACGGTCAGCAGTGCACTACGCAGTGACGGCAACCCCAGCCCCTCCAACCAGCCAAGGGGCAGCAGTTCCAGCGTGGACTCTTCGGGCAGGCGATCAAGCGCCTGGCTGATCAGCTTGCGCATCGTCGCCGGCCCGACCCCTTCCACCGTGGGATACACCGGATCCAGCCGGTCACCCAGCGCCGGATCTTCGTTGCGGCCCAACACCTGGTAGCTGGGATGCACGATCTCCAGCCCCACCTGACCCGGCTTGGGCGTACCAAAGCAGCGCAGCCGGTTGCCGACCGCGAACTGCGCGACCTGCTGCTGGCGGAAATGAAAAAAGCGCAGCACCAACGTGCCGCGCCCTTCGTCTTCGATGGCGACCTTCAGCATCGGCCGATAGCGCATACCCCGCTCCACCGCAGCGACCCGGCCTTCTACCTGGGCCGGCACACCGGCACGCAGGTCTTCGATCAGGGTCAGCCGGGTACGGTCCTCGTAGCGCAGCGGCAAGTGCAGCCACAGGTCCTGCAGCGTGCCCAGTCCGCGCGCCTGCAGCTTGCCGGCCACGGCTGGACCGACACCGGCAAGCATCGCCAGCGAAGCCTCACCGGCGGGCGCCAGTGCCGGGGTGGCGACGGCCTTGCGTGCCACGCCGGTTTCAGCCGATGACCATCACCGCATCGACTTCGAAGTTGGCGCCCTTCGGCAGTCCGGACACTTCGATGGTCGAACGCGCCGGGAACGGCGCCTTGAAATAGTCCTGCATCACGGCATTGACCTTGGCGAACTCGGCCAGGTCGGTCAGGTACAGACCCAGGCGGACGATCTGGTCCAGCGAGCCACCGGCCTCTTCGGCGACGGCCTTGAGGTTGTCGAATGCGCGACGCGCCTGCGCTTCCACGTCACCGACGCCGACGATGTCGCCGGTGGCGGGATCCAGCGGGATCTGGCCGGAGAAGTACACGGTGTTGCCGGCGCGCACGGCCTGCGAGTAAGGACCGATGGCGGCCGGGGCCTTTTCAGTGTTGATGATCTGGCGGGTCATGCGAGTACTCCGGTAACAGGAAAAACAGAGCGCTCATTGTACCGGGCACGGCTCGGATATCGATGACCGGAACAGGCCGCGCTGCGCGCTTGCCGGGCATGGCCCGGCGCTACGCTGCAGCCCGCGACCTATTGGCGGCGGACCGATTGCACCACCGACAGCCGGCGCAGGCGGCGCATCACTTCGGCCAGGTGGTTGCGGTCACGGACCTGCACGTTGAAGGCCAACACCGCGGCATTGAAATCGCGATCCAGGTAGTCGACGCGCTCGATGTTGGACTGGCTCTGTGCGATCGCTGCGGCCAGCTGTGCCAGCACGCCGGTTCCGTTTTCAACCTCGACCACCAGCGAGGTGTCGTAGTCGCCGGACACCGACGAATCCCATCCGATCGGCACCCAGCGCTCCGGCGACTTGCGCAGCTCGGCCAGGTTCGGGCAGTCCATGCGATGCACCACGATGCCCTTGCCGGCGGTGTGGTACCCCATGATTTCATCGCCGGGAATCGGCTGGCAGCAGTTGGCGAACGTCACCACGCCGCGCTCGCTGCCATTGATCAGGATCTTTTCCTGCGAATGATGGCGGGCACCACCGCGCAGTTCGGCATAGGCCATCAGCGCCTGCGCCGCCTGGTTCGGCATCCAGTTGCCTAGCGCGACTTCGGCCAGCAGGGCTTCCAGACGCGGGAACCGGTGCTCGGCGAGGAACGCATCGAGGCGCCCCTTCGGCAACCGCTCCAACGAAGAGTCCATGGCTTCCAGCGCGCGATCCAGCATGCGATGGCCCAGCTGCACGGCATCTTCGTGCTCCAGCTGTTTCAGCTGGTGGCGGATGGCGGTACGCGCCTTGCTGGTCACCACGAACTCCAGCCACTGCGGTTTCGGCGTGGCCGAGCGGGCCGTGATGATCTCCACGGTCTGGCCACTGACCAGCTTGGTCCGCAGCGGCACCAGTTTCTTGTCCACGCGCGAGGCGACGGCCGTATTGCCGACGTCGGTATGCACGCCGTAAGCGAAATCCAGCGCGGTGGCGTTGCGCGGCAGCGCCATGATCTTGCCCTTCGGCGTGAACAGATAGACCTCGTCCGGGAACAGGTCGACTTTCACGTTGTCGAGGAACTCCAGCGAACTGCCCGCGGCGCGCTGCGAGTCGATCAGCTCGACGATCCACGCATGCGCACGGCTCTGTGCACTGTTGGGCGTGTCGCCGCCGAACTTGTAGGTCCAGTGCGCGGCCACGCCGCGCTCGGCGATCAGGTCCATTTCCTCGGTGCGGATCTGCACCTCGATCGGCGACCCGTACGGCCCGAACAGCACCGTATGCAGCGACTGGTAGCCGTTTGCCTTGGGGATCGCGATGAAATCGCGGAAGCGCCCATCGAGAGGCTTGAACGCAGCGTGCACGGCGCCCAGCGCGTGGTATGCATTCGGCACGCTGCGCACCACCAGGCGGAATCCGAAGACGTCCATGACCTGATCGAAGGATTTGTTCTCGTCGTGCATCTTGTTGTAGATGCTCCACGGGGTCTTGATCCGGCTGACCAGCCGATGCTCGAGCCCTTCCTTCGCCAGCCGCTGGCTGAGCTGCACTTCCACCTGCGCCATCGCCTCGCGGCGCACCACGGGCTGGCTGCGGATGTGCTTTTCCAGGATCGCGTGGCGCCAGGGGTACAACGCCTTGAAGCCCAGGTTCTGCAGTTCGCTCTTGACCAGGCTCATGCCCAGCCGCTGTGCGATGGGCGCGTAGATCTCCAGTGTCTCGCGGGCGATGCGGCCACGCGCCTCGCTGCTCTGCGCACCCAGGGTACGCATGTTGTGCAGGCGGTCAGCCAGCTTGATCATGATCACGCGCAGATCGCGCGACATCGCCAGCAGCATCTTGCGGAAGCTTTCGGCCGCCGCTTCCTGGCGGTCGCGGAACTTCAGCTTGTCCAGCTTGGTGACCCCGTCCACCAGCTCGGCGACCGGCTCGCCAAACTCTGCGGCCAGCTCTTCCCGGGTCAGCGGGGTATCTTCAATGGTGTCGTGCAGGATCGCCGCGATCAGCGCTTCCATGTCCAGGCCCAGCTCGGCCAGCACCTGCGCCACCGCCACCGGATGGGTGATGTAGGGTTCGCCGGACTTGCGGGTCTGCCCCGCATGCGCAGCGGCGCCGACCTCCCAGGCGCGACGCAGCAACGGCAGCTGCTCCGGCGGCAGGTAACGCGCAGCGCGCTCAAGCTGAAGGACATAGTCGGGTACGTCCGCGCGCGGGGGCGCGGCTACCTTGGCAGTGGGGCCTGGGTTCATGGCCGAAGCCTATGCCAGCGTCGCGTTTTCAGCAAATCCTGAATGCGAAACAGCCCGCTTGCGGCGGGCTGTTTCGTGTCTGACCTGAAGCGACGGATGCAGCTCAGTCGTCGTTCTTGGACATGTCTTCGTCGGCAACCACTTCAGCGGCGGCCCATTCCAGTGCTTCACGCTCAGCACGCTCACGCTCGGACTTCTCGACTTCGTCGATCAGGGCGTTGTCGATCTTGCGGGCTGCGATCTCGCGCAGCGCCAACACGGTCGGCTTGTCTTCGGTTTCGCTGTTGTCCAGCGTGGCCGGCACGCCATTGGCGAGCTGGCGAGCGCGCTTGGACGCCATCATGACCAACTCGAAACGGTTGTTCACGACTTCCAGGCAATCTTCTACGGTAATGCGGGCCATACGGGCTCCCGGCGACCGTCAGGCCGCTCAGTCGAATGAGGGAAAGGGGACGGAGTGTAACCGCAGCGACTGGGCGAAATCAAGCCAGCCCCTGGATGATCCTTTTGCAATCAGTCAGTTGCGCCCGTATCCGCGGTCAACAGCGCCTGGATCAGGCCGCCATGACGCACCTTCTGTGCCTCCCGGCGCAGGCGGCTGGCGGTGAAAATGGCACACAACTCATTGACTGCAGTATCGAACACCTCGTTGACGATGACGTAGTCGAAGTCGTTGAAGTGCAGCATTTCCTCGCGCGCCGCTGACAGGCGCTGGGTGATCACCGCCTCGCTGTCCTGCCCCCGCTTGCGCATGCGGTCCTGCAGTGCCTGCTTCGACGGCGGCAGGATGAACACGGTGACCGTGCCCGGCACCAGCTGGCGCACCTGCTGTGCACCCTGCCAGTCGATCTCCAGCAGCACATCCTGGCCAGCCGCCAGCTGCGGCTCCACCGACTGCCGGGCCGTGCCCTTCCAGTCCCCATGCACCCAGGCATGTTCGAAGAAATCGCCATCGGCGATCATCTCTTCGAACCGCTCTGCACTGACGAAATGGTAGTGCTCGCCATTGATCTCGCCCGGCCGTGCAGCGCGCGAAGTGAAGGAAATGGACAGCGCGATCTGCGGATCACGTGCCAGGGTGGCGTTGACGATGCTGCTCTTGCCGGCACCGGAAGGCGCCGCCACGATGTACAGCGTGCCGCGCGCAGGCGTGGCCGACGGAAGGATCGACGGGCTGCTCATTCGATGTTCTGCACCTGTTCGCGGATCTGGTCGATCAGCACTTTCAGTTCCACCGCCGCGTTGCTGGTGCGGCTGTCGACGGACTTGGAGCCGAGCGTATTGGCTTCACGGTTGAACTCCTGCAACAGGAAGTCGAGGCGACGGCCCACCGGCTCGCGCTGCTTCAGCACGCGGCGGATCTCCACGATATGGCTGGACAGGCGGTCCAGTTCCTCGTCGACGTCCAGCTTCTGCAACCACATCACCAGCTCCTGCTCGGCACGGCCGGGATCGACCGGATGCGGCAGGTCGGCCAGGCGCGCGGCCAGCTTGGCACGCTGCCCTTCGCGGATGGCCGGGATCAGGGTGCGGACCTCGTCGGCGATGCGGTCGATGGCGTCCACGCGCTCGCTGATCGCGGTGGACAGCTTGTCACCCTCGCGTTCGCGGGCAGCGACGAAGCCATCCAGCACGTGATCCAGCAGGGACAGCGCCTCGGCCTGCAGCACGGCGGCATCGGCGGCTTCGCCCTGCAGCACGCCCGGCAGCTGCAGCAGCTCGGTGAAGTTGACCTGCAGGTTCGGGAAATCCGAGGTGAGCCGGTGCGCGAGCTGGCCCAGCTGACCCAGCAGCACATCGTTGACCTGCAGGCTGGCTGACGCCTCCGGCGTGCGCAGCCGCATGACCAGGTCCAGCTTGCCACGGCTCAGGCGGGCGGCAATCCGCTCGCGCAGCTGCGGTTCCAGTGCGCGCAGCTCTTCCGGCAGGCGGGTACCGACTTCAAGGAAGCGGTGGTTCACCGAACGCAGCTCGCAGCCCAGCGTGCCCCAATCGGTGGCGCGCTCGCCGCCAGCGTAGGCGGTCATGCTTCGGATCATGGGATTTCCAGATGCTTGCAAAGAGGGAATGGTACCCTAGCGGCTTCTTTCGAGCCTCCCTGCCTGCCCCGATCAGGGTGCGGGCATGGACGCGTTCTTCCCGCTCCAACGGTACCCCGCCATGTCCAATACCCGCCCCAGTGGCCGCCAGCCCGACCAGATGCGCACTGTCACCCTGCAGCGCGGCTTCACCCGCCATGCCGAAGGTTCGGTGCTGGTGTGCTTCGGCGAAACCCGCGTGCTGTGCACCGCCACGGTGGAGAACCGCGTACCGGGTTTCCTGCGCGGAAAGGGCGAAGGCTGGGTCACCGCCGAATACGGCATGCTGCCGCGCGCCACCCACACCCGCAGCGACCGTGAAGCGGCGCGTGGCAAGCAGGGCGGCCGCACGCTGGAAATCCAGCGTCTGATCGGCCGCAGCCTGCGCGCCTGCGTGGACCGCAATGCGCTGGGTGAACGCACCATCACCCTGGATTGCGACGTGCTGCAGGCCGACGGCGGCACCCGCACCGCGGCCATCACCGGCGCTTACGTCGCCCTGGCCGATGCGGTGAACCTGCTGATGAAGCGCGGCGACATCAAGCGCAACCCGATCATCGGTGCCGTCGCCGCGGTGTCGGTCGGCGTCTACCGCGGCACCCCGGTGCTGGACCTGGATTACGCCGAAGACAGCGATTGCGACACCGACATGAACGTGGTGATGAACGATGGCGGCGGCTTCATCGAGCTGCAGGGCACGGCCGAAGGCCACGCCTTCCGCCGCGACGAGCTGGACGCGCTGCTGGCGCTGGCCGACAAGGGCGTGGGCGAACTGCTCGCCGCCCAGCAGGCGGCGCTGTCGGCATGAAGCGTCGGCTGGCCCTGACCACCTACCTGGTCGATGACTACGACCGCGCCATCGCCTGGTTCACCAGCGCGCTGGGCTTCCAGCTGCAGCAGGACATCGACCAGGGCGCTGGCAAGCGCTGGGTGGTGGTGGCGCCAGCCGCCGACGGCGGGGCCGGCCTGCTGCTGGCCCGCGCCAGCAGTGACGTGCAGGCCTCGCGCATCGGCGACCAGGCCGGTGGCCGCGTTGCCTTCTTCCTGGAAACCGATGATTTCGCACGCGACCATGCCGCGATGCGTGCGGCGGGCGTCGAGTTCCTTGAAGCGCCGCGGCAGGAGTCCTACGCCACTGTGGCCGTATTCCGCGACCTGTACGGCAACACCTGGGATCTGCTGGAGCTGCGCGCATGAAGGACGCCGTGAACGGGCGCCTGGTATTGGCCAGCCACAACGCCGGCAAGTTGAAGGAAATGCAGGCGATGCTGGCCGACCTGCCGCTGCAGATCGTCTCGGCAGCCGCAGCGGGCGTAGGCGATGTGCCGGAAACCGGCCTGACGTTCGTCGAGAACGCGCTGATCAAGGCACGCGCCGCCTGCCAGGCCAGTGGCATGCCCGCGCTGGCCGATGATTCGGGCCTGATCGTCGATGCCTTGGGCGGTGCCCCTGGCCTGTACAGCGCACGCTACGCCGGCAGCCCGACTGACGATGCTGCCAACAACGCCAAGCTGCTGGCCGACCTGCGTGACGTGCCGGCCAGCCAGCGCACCGCGCGGTTCTTCGCGGTGATCGTGCTGCTGCGCCATGCCACCGACCCGCAGCCGCTGATCTGCGAAGGCCGCTGGGAAGGGCTGATCCTGGACGCGCCGCGCGGCGGCAACGGCTTCGGTTACAACCCGGTGTTCCTGGACCCCCGCCACGGCCTGACCGCAGCGGAAATGGAGCCGGCGCTGAAGAACACCCTCAGCCACCGCGCGCTGGCGCTGCAGCAACTGAAGCAGCGACTGTCTTCGATCGTCCTGTAAGCGAAGCGCCCATGCCTGCCCCGATGCTGCCTGCCCTGATTCCGCCGCCGCTGTCGCTGTATGTGCACCTGCCCTGGTGCGTGCGCAAATGCCCGTACTGCGATTTCAACTCGCACCAGGCCAAGGGCGCGCTGCCCTTCGATGCCTATATCGATGCGTTGATCCGCGACCTCGATCAGGACCTGCCGCTGGTGTGGGGCCGCGTGGTGCACAGCGTGTTCTTCGGCGGCGGCACGCCCAGCCTGTTCCCCGCCGAAGCGATCGACCGGTTCCTGCAGCAGGCCTCGGCCCGCCTGCGCTTTGCCCCCAACGCCGAAATCACCCTGGAAACCAATCCCGGCACCGCCGAGCACGGGCGTTTCGATGGTTACCGCGCGGCCGGCGTGAATCGCCTCAGCTTCGGCATCCAGACCTTCGACGATGACGCGCTGAAGCGGCTCGGGCGTATCCACGACAGTGCCGAGGCCGAGCGCGCGGTGAAGATGGCGCAGGACGCCGGCTTCGACAACCTCAACATCGACCTGATGTACGCGCTGCCCGGGCAGACCCTGGCCGGCGCGGAGCATGATCTGCACCGTGCCTTCGCCCTGCAGCCGGCGCACATGTCGCACTACCAGCTGACCCTGGAACCGAACACCGTGTTCTTCGCCCGCCCGCCGCAGGGCATCCCGGACGAAGACAGCGCCTGGGACATGCAGGAGCACTGCCAGTCCCTGCTGGCACAGGCAGGCTTCGAGCAGTACGAAGTGAGCGCGTATGCGCGGCCTGGCCGACAGAGCGCACACAACCTCAACTACTGGCGGTTTGGCGATTACCTGGGCATCGGTGCCGGCGCGCACGGCAAGATCAGCTCCGGCGCGGAACAGCAGGTGCTGCGTCGCTGGAAACCCAAGCATCCGCAGACCTTCATGGAGACCGCCGGCAGCGCAGCGGGGATCGGCGGCGACGACGTCATTGCTGCCGCCCGCCTGCCCTTCGAGTACATGTTGAACCTGCTGCGTCTGCATGAGGGCTTCACCCTGCGTGATTTCGAATCGCGCACCGGGCTGTCGCGCAGCGCGCTCGACGGTCCGCTGCAGCAGGCCGTGAAGCGCGGCTGGCTGGAGGTCGTGGACCCGGCAGCGGGCGAGGACGGGGCCACCTGCGCGGACGACGCCTGCGCCGATCACCACGATCACCGCCCTGCCGACGCCCTGCTGCGCCCGACCGAACTGGGCCGCCGCTTCACCAATGACGTGGTGGAGCTGTTCCTGGGCGAGTAGCGCCGCACCGGCCGACAGGGTAGATTCCGAGCCCGACCAGGGGAAAACGGACGTCCACCATCATGTCAGCCTCGCCGCCGCCGATGCCCGGGGACGCCGCGCGCTTTGCCGCGGTCGACGCACCTCCACGCGTGCGTCGGCTGCTCGGCGCATTGTTGGGTCTTGCCCGGCAGTCCCTGACCGCACCGCTGACCCTGACCGTGGTGGAGCTGGAGCGTGAACTGCTGCGGGATGCAGAACGCGCCCGCAATGGCCAGGTGCAGGCCGACCTGCTCGCCCAGGCACGGCAGATCCACCCTTTCTCCGAGGGCTTCAGCCAGCGTTTCCTGGAGCAGCTGGCCCAGGCATTCGCCGCCCTCTTCGGGCCGCCGGGCGAAGCACCCGCACGGGCCGAACCCGTGCGTGCGGCCATGCCCACGCTGACCTTGGTCAATGACGTCGATATCGATCGCGACATCGTGCTGGTGGACATCATGCGCCGCGAACTGCAGCGCTCGGCCAATGCCCTGCAGCTGCTGGGACAGCGCATGGCGGTGCTGGCAGCCGCGCCCGCACTGGACGCCGAGCACGTGCCGCTGGGACCGTCGACGCTGTGCGCCATCGTGCGCAGACTGGGCGACGAAGGCGGGCTGGAGCTGGATGCGCAGCTGGCGCTGTACCGCAGTTTCGAACGGCAGGTACTGGAGCGTCTGGGTGAACTCCTGGAACGCGCCAACGTGCTGCTCGGCCACGAAGGCGTGCTGCCTGGCCTGGTGTACACGCCCTACCTGGCCCGCTCCGCGGCGACCCGGCGCATCGTGACCCAGCCGGGCCGCACTGCCGGCGCGGCAGCAGCGGCACGACCGCGCGCCACGCCGGTGACCTCATGGAACGGCGCCAACAGCAGTGCCACCCGCTCATGGTCGGCCATGATGCACGACACGCTGGGTGGCATGGCCGGGCCCGAGCCGCCTGTGCCCGCACCCACTTCCGGCTTGCCCTCGGTGTCCGCCGCCAGTGCGGCGACACCGCCCCCCTTGCCGTCGCCGTCGGTGGATCTGGCCGCGCCCGCGATGAGCGCCCTGCATCAACTGCTTGCCGGCGCGCGCGGCGCGATTGCACCGGCGGGTGACGCCGGCAACACCGGTCACGCCGCGGCCGACGTGGGCAGCGCGGGTCTCGCAACGCAGGCGGCGGCACCCGGGAGCGCGGCAAGCGCGGCCACGCAGGCACGCCCGGTGGCCACGGCCGTGCCCAGCGCGACCGTCGATGCCGTCCTGATGCAGCTGCAGACCCGCATCGCCCATGGTGCGGCCTCGCACAGCATGGCCGACCTGCAGGCCGCCCTGCTGTCGCAGCTGCGCGCCGAACACGGGGACGACGCCGCGCTGACCGTGAAGGATGGTGACACCCTGGACCTGCTGGGCCTGCTGTTCCAGCAGATCCGCCACGAGCAACGGCCACAGTCGACCGCCAATGACCTGGTGGGTCGCCTGCAGGTCCCGTTGGCGCGCGCGGCACTGGCCGATCCTGGCTTCTTCGTGCGCGACGAGCATCCCGCGCGCGAGCTGCTGAACACCATCGCCGAACTGAGCGCGAGTGGACTGCAGGCCGACGATCTCGATCCGCAGCTGGTGCAGAAGATCGAACGCACCGTGGAGACGGTGGTCGAGCAGTACCACGACGACCCGGAGGTGTTCGCTGCGGCCAACGACGAAGTGCAGCAGCACCTGCGCGCGGCCGCGCACAAGGCCGAGCTGGCCGAGCGGCGCCATGTGGAAGCGGCGCGCGGCAAGGAGCGGCTTGAGGTCGCACGCCAACAGGCCACCGCGCTGATCGAGCACTGCTGCGCGCAGCACCAGCCGCCGCGCTTCGTGCAGACGTTGCTGCGCCAGGCATGGGCCGATGTGCTCACTTTGACCCAGCTGCGTCATGGCGAAGATTCCGCACTGTGGGAGCAGCGGTTGCAGCAGACCACGCGCATCGCGGACATCACGTCCCAGGCACCGGGCGGCGAACACGCCGCCGATGACCTGCTGTGTGCGGAGCTGGAAGCCGCTGTGCTGCAGATCGGCTGCCATCAGGACGAGGCGCACGCGATCGCCCGGCGCCTGTCCACGCCGGGCGGCGAGGATGACAGCAGCTCGCGCACCGAACTGACCGCGCGCCTGAAGACGCGTACCCGGCTGGGCGAGCAGGCCAATGGCCACGACACACGGCGTCTGGCGCCGCTTGCGCGCAGCGCTCTGGAAGAAGACTGCTACCGCCAACTGCGCACCCTGCCCTTCGGCACCTGGTTCGAGTTCGTGATCAACCAGCAAGGCGACCTGCACCGGCAGCGCCTGTCGTGGTACAGCCTGGTGACCGAGCATGCGCTGTTCGTCAATCCACGCGGCCAGAAGGTCGCCGAATACACCCTGGATACCTTGGCGCGGCTGATGGCACTGGAGCAGGCGCGGATCGTGACGGAAGACAACGGCCGCCTGATCGACCGTGCCTGGCAGGCCACGCTGCGTACGCTGCGCACGCTTGCAGGCAACCGCTTGGGAGACCCCGCATGAAAGGCGTCGAAGACACTCCGGACACCCGCCGCGCGCCCCGGCGCCATGTCGCCGACCTGGTGCCGGTGACCGACAGCATGACCGAGCGGGTGATCGGCCGCCTGGGCAACGTCTCGGAAACCGGCATGCTGATGCTGGCCTCGGTGCCGCTGAGCGAGGATGCCCTTTACCAGCTGCAGTTCACCCTGCCGCTCAGTGACGGGCATCGTGCGCCGATCGATGTGGGTGTTCATCTGCTCTGGGCCGATCCCGCGCACGTGGCTGGCCAGACGTGGGCGGGCTTCCGCTTCATCACCCTGGGGCGTGAACACCGCGACCTGCTGCGCAGCTGGATCGATCAGCAGCCCGACTGACGCCGTCCTGCCCGGGGTTTGCGCGGTGCCGGGCACTCCCCAACACGCCCAGCGCCGGTTCCGGCACAGCAGCCAGGCAGCGCTTGCGGCACAATCGTGGATTGTTTTCCAACGAGTCACCGCGATGATCCAGCATGACCCCGGCGTCCTCTATCCCGACCACCTGGCCGTGCTCTGCCAACGTGCAGAGACCGCCTTGGCCCGCGGCGGTTTCGATCATCTGGTGATTCCCAGTGGCACCCTGCATTACCAGGTGTTCGACGATCGCGATTACCCGTATGCCGTCAATCCACAGTTCAAGGCGTGGTTGCCGCTGACGCGCGTGCCGAACAGCTGGTTGGTGTTCACGCCGGGCGAGCGTCCCAAGGTGATTTTCCACCAGCCTTTCGACTACTGGCATGTGGTGCCGGATGCACCGAGCGGCTGGTGGGCAGGCCACTTCGACATCCACATCATCCGTACGCCGGAAGAGGCGCTGGCGCTGCTGCCCAAGGACCGTGCGCGCTGCGCCGTGCTGGGCGAACCGCAGAGTACGCTGGGTGACTGGGCGCCGAACAATCCGGCGGGCGTCGTCAACTATCTGGACTACCACCGCGCGTACAAGACGCCGTATGAGATCGCCCTGATGCGTCAGGCGCAGGTATCGGGCGTGCGCGGCCATCGTGCGGCGGAAGCGGCTTTCCGCGGGGGGGCCGACGAGTTCTCCATCCACATGGCGTACTGCGCCGCCGTCGGCCAGGATGCCAACGAGTTGCCCTACGGCAACATCGTGGCGCTGAACGAGCACGCCGCGGTCCTGCACTACACCGAACTGGGCCGGCAGGCGCCGCAGCCGCTGCGCAGCTTCCTGATCGATGCAGGCGCGAGCGCGCACGGTTACGCCAGTGACATCACCCGCACCTACGCCATGCACGGCCACGATGAGTTCGCCGCGATGATCGCCGCCGTGGACGCAGCGCAGCAGCAGATGTGCGCGTCGGTGCGCGCCGGTGTGGACTACAAGCAGTTGCACGTGGACGCGCATCTTTCCTTGATGGGCGTCCTCAAGGATTTCGGCGTCATCACCGTATCGCCGCAGACGGCCGTGGAGACCGGCGTCAGCGCCGCGTTCTTCCCGCATGGCCTGGGCCATCTGATCGGGCTGCAGGTGCACGACGTCGCGGGCTTCGCGGCGGGCGAAGACGGTGGCCGCATCGAACGCCCCGCCGGCCATCCCTACCTGCGCATGACACGCGTACTGGAGCCGGACATGGTCGTCACCATCGAGCCGGGCCTGTACTTCATCGACATGCTGCTGGACGAAGTGAAGCAGGCCGGTCATGGCGCCAGCATCGACTGGAACCGGGTGGATTTCTTCCGTCCGTACGGCGGCATCCGCATCGAAGACGAAGTGCTGTGCACGACCGGCGAAGCGGACAACCTGACCCGTCCGGAGTTCGCGGCGGCAGCGAACGGGTAGACCCCCTCGCGGCGGGCTGGGGTGCATCTGGGGTGGGGCCGGGCGGTGGGGCTGGGCGGGGGACGGCAAAAGCCGCTCCTGCGTGCCTCGTTTCGCGCCATCCATGGCGCTCAACGCCCCCGCCC
>NZ_JACYUV010000006.1:0-263175 GCF_014841935.1 Stenotrophomonas sp. CFBP 13725
GCGGGCCGTTGGCGTGAACATTCCGCCGACCATGGGTCGGCGCTACCGGTGGCTGCGCTGACCCGTCTGGGGGAGAGAGCCCCTGAGTCAGCGTCGGCGCGCGCGGCCTGCCACGTAATGAAAAAAGAAAAGCGGTAGCGCCGACCCATGGTCGGCGAGCGCAGCGGGCCGTTTGCGGAAACATTCCGCCGACCATGGGTCGGCGCTACCGACCCGCTTTTCTTTTTCTTTTCCGTGGTGGGCCGCCGCAGAATTCCGGCCCCAACCCAGGAACCCGACGCTTTACGCGACCCACCACGAGGGGCTCAGCCGTTCGCCAGCCCAAATCACAGGCAACAAAAAACCCGGCCGGAGCCGGGTTTCAAGCAGCAACCCACACCCTGAGGGTGCAGGTAGCTTCGCCGGATCAGGCGGCCTTGAGGGCCTTGATGCGGGCGGTCAGGCGGCTCTTGTGACGAGCTGCCTTGTTCTTGTGGATCAGACCACGCGCGCTGAAACGATCGAGGATCGGCTGGGCAACGGTGAAAGCGGCTTCGGCGCCGGCTGCATCGTTGTTATCCAGAGCCTTGATCACTTTCTTGACAGCGGTGCGCAGCATCGAGCGCTGAGCCACGTTGCGCGCGTTGCGCACGACGGTCTGCTTGGCGCGCTTCTTGGCGGACTTGATATTGGCCACGGTGGTGGTTTCCTGAAAAATCGGTGTTATGGGAACAGCAAGCTAGCTAGTATGATGACTCGAGAAATGTACGTCAAGTCGATTGTCAAGAGGATGTTTGAGTGAGTTCACCCAAGATGCTGCGGGGCCTGCTGTCGTTCAGCAGCATGACAATGGTTTCGCGGGTGTTGGGGCTCGTTCGGGACACCGTCATCACCACGACTTTTGGTACGAACGCCACGACGGACGCGTTCTGGGTCGCCTTCAGGGTACCTAATTTCCTCCGCCGGTTGTTCGCCGAGGGCTCATTCGCCACCGCATTCGTGCCGGTGTTCACCGAGGTGAAAGAAACCCGCAGCCACGACGAGCTGCGCGATCTGATGGCCCGGGTGGCTGGCACGCTCGCTGGCGTACTGATGGTGGTGACCGCGCTGGCGCTGATCTTCGCGCCGCAGTTGGCCAGCCTGTTCGCCAGTGGCGCCGATACCGATCCGGCCAAACAGGGCCTGCTGGTGGACCTGTTCCGGCTGACCTTCCCGTTCCTGTTCTTCGTTTCGCTGACCGCGCTGGCGGGCGGGGCACTCAACAGCTTCCAGAAGTTCGCGATGCCGGCACTGACCCCGGTCATCCTCAACCTGTGCATGATCGTCGGCGCCCTGTGGCTGGCCCCGCGCATGGACGTGCCGATCCTCGCCCTGGGCTGGTCGGTGCTGGTAGCCGGCCTGCTGCAGCTGCTGTTTCAGTTGCCCTCGCTGAAGGGCATCAACCTGCTCACGCTGCCGCGCTGGGGCTGGCGCCATCCCGGCGTGCGCAAGGTGATGACGCTGATGATTCCGACGTTGTTCGGCTCGTCGGTGGCGCAGATCAACCTGCTGCTGGACACCGTCATCGCGGCCAAGCTGACCGATGGCTCGCAGTCCTGGCTGTCGCTGGCGGACCGCTTCCTGGAGCTGCCGCTGGGGGTGTTCGGCGTGGCGCTGGGGACGGTGATCCTGCCGGCACTGGCACGGCACCATGTCGGCACCGACCGCGCGGGGTTCTCCAATGCGCTGGATTGGGGCCTGCGCATGACCCTGCTGATCTCCATTCCGGCCATGCTGGGCCTGCTGCTGCTGGCCGAACCGCTGATCGCCACCATCTTCCAGCACGGTGAGTTCACCGCCTTCGACACCCGAATGACCGCACTGGCGGTGTACGGCCTCAGCTTCGGCCTGCCAGCCTTTGCGCTGCTGAAGATCGTGCTGCCGGCCTTCTATGCGCGGCAGGACACGCGCACCCCGGTACGCGCGGGCATCGCCGCGCTGGTGGCCAACATGGTGTTCAACTTCGCCCTGTTGGCGGTGCTGTACCACGTGATGGTGCCGCAGGAGCTGCGCGCCCAAGGCGTGATGCAGGCGCTGGGGCAGCAGCCGGGGCTGCATCTGGCGCTGGGCATTGCCAGTGCGCTGTCCAGCTACCTGAATCTGGGGCTGCTCTGGTACTGGCTGGGCAAGACCGACGTGTACGAGCGCCGTCCGGGCTGGGCACGCTTCCTGGTCCGGCTGGGCGTTTCCTGTGCGGCCATGGTGGGCGTGCTGCTGGCCCTGCTGTACTGGCTGCCGGCGTTCTCGCCGATGGGCCTGTGGCAGCGGATCGGCGCGCTGTCGCTGCTGGTCGGGGCGGGCGGGGCGACCTATCTGGTGATGCAGGTGGCGCTGGGTCTGCGACCGCGCGACCTGCGCGGGCATTGATCGGCGGCCACGGCGGCTATACTTCATGGTTACCACAAAGGATCCAGCGGCCGGTGTCGGCCGCGAGCGGAGTTGATGACCAGCTTGTTTCGAAGCGTTGAGGGCGGGGCGTTGTTCCCGCACGGAAGCGTGGTCTGCATCGGTGCCTTCGACGGCCTGCATCTGGGCCACCGGGCGCTGGTGCGCCACGCCGTCGCCCGCGCGCGCGCGCTGGGCGTTGCCGCCGTGGCCGTGACCTTCGAGCCCCTGCCACGCGAGTTCTTTGCCCAGGGCACGCCACTGCCGCGGCTCACGCTGGCGCGCGGCAAGGTGCAGATGCTGCGCGAGCTGGGCGTGGATGCGGTCGGCCTGCTGCGTTTCGATGCCGCCATGGCCGCCATGCAGGCCGAAGACTTCGTGCAGCGGCTGCTGGTGCAGCGGTTGTCGGCGCGTGAGGTGTGGATCGGGCCGGAGTTCCAGTTCGGCAACCGCCGTCGCGGCAACCTGGCGCTGCTGCAGGAGATGGGGGCCACGCTCGGTTTCCAGGCCAATGAGATCGAAGCGGTGGACCTGCGCGGTGAGCGCATTTCCAGCACCCGCATCCGCCAGTTGCTGTTGGCCGGTGAGTTCGGCCACGCCGCCGACCTGCTCGGCCGGCCCTATGCCATCAGCGGGCGGGTCGTGCGCGGCCGCCAACTGGGCCGCACGCTGGGCTATCCCACAGCCAACCTGCGCTACCCGAAGACGCCGGCACTTTCGGGCATCTACGCCACCCTGGTGCACGGCGTGTTCGAGCAGCCGTGGCCGTCGGTCTCCAGCTTCGGCACCCGTCCCACCGTGGACGGCGTGGAGCCGCTGCTGGAAGCACACCTTTTCGATTTTCAGGGCGACCTGTACGGTCGGCATATCAACGTCGAGTTCGTGGCCAAGCTGCGCGACGAAGTGAAGTTCAATGATCTGGCGGCACTGACCGACCAGATGCACCGCGACGCCGAGCAGGCGCGCGCCCTCCTTTCCGAACATAGATTGCGAGCCACTGCGTGAGCCAGGATTACAAAGCCACCCTCCATCTGCCGGCCACCGAATTCCCGATGCGCGGCGACCTGCCCAAGCGCGAGCCGGGCATTCTGGCGCGCTGGGAAGAGCAGGGGCTCTACGCGCAGCTGCGCGTGAACGCCGCCGGCCGCCCGCTGTTCGTGCTGCATGACGGTCCGCCGTATGCCAACGGCCGCATCCATCTGGGCCATGCGGTCAACAAGATCCTGAAGGACATCATCGTCAAGTCGCGCTACCTGGCCGGCTTCGATGCGCCCTACGTACCCGGCTGGGACTGCCACGGCCTGCCGATCGAGATCGCGGTCGAAAAGAAGTGGGGCAAGGTCGGCGTGAAGCTCGACGCCGTCGAATTCCGGCAGAAGTGCCGTGAGTTCGCCGAAGAGCAGATCGAAATCCAGCGCGCCGACTTCAAGCGCCTGGGCGTGACCGGCGACTGGGACAACCCGTACAAGACGCTGAGCTTCGAGTTCGAGGCCAACGAGATCCGCGCCCTGTCCAAGATCGTGGCCAACGGCCATGTGGTGCGCGGTGCCAAGCCGGTGCACTGGTGCTTCGACTGCGGCTCGGCACTGGCCGAGGCGGAAATCGAGTACCAGGACAAGGTCTCGCCGACGGTGGACGTGGCCTATACAGCGCGTGATTCCAAGGCGCTGGCCGCGGTGTTCGGCGTGGAGCTGCCCGAAGGCGTGGAAGTGGCCGTGCCGATCTGGACCACCACCCCGTGGACCCTGCCGGCCTCGCTGGCGGTGTCGCTGGGTGCGGCCATCGAGTATTCGCTCGTCGAAGGTCCGGCCCACAACGGTGGCCGTCGCTGGCTGGTGCTGGCGACCGCGCTGGCGGGTCGTTCGCTGGCGCGTTACGGCGTGCAGGACGTGGTCAGCCACGGTCATGCCAGCGGCGCGGCGCTGGAAAACCTGCTGCTGGCCCACCCGTTCTATGCCGAGCGCGATATCCCGCTGCTCAACGGCGAGCACGTGTCGGACGAAGACGGCACTGGTGCAGTGCATACCGCCCCCGGCCACGGCCAGGAGGATTACGCGGTAAGCCAGCAGTACGGTCTGCTGGATCGCTACCACGCCGGTGAAATCAACCCGGTGGATGGCGCGGGCGTGTACCTGCCGTCGACCCCGCCGGCGGGCGATGTCGTGCTGGCCGGCGTGCACCTGTGGAAGGCGCAGCCGCTGATCATCGACGTGCTGCGCGCGTCCGGCGCGCTGCTGGCGTTCTCCGAGATCACCCACAGCTACCCGCATTGCTGGCGCCACAAGAAGCCGGTGGTGTTCCGCGCGACGCCGCAGTGGTTCATCTCCATGGACAAGGCGCGCCTGCGCGAAGATGCGCTGACCGCCATCGACAACGTGGGCTGGTTCCCGGCGTGGGGCAAGGCGCGCATCCAGAGCATGGTCGACGGTCGCCCGGACTGGTGCATCAGCCGCCAGCGCACCTGGGGCGTGCCGATCGCCCTGTTCACCCACCGCATCACCGGTGAGATGCATCCGCGCAGTGTCGAGCTGATGCAGGCCGTCGCCGACCGCGTGCAGGCCGAAGGCATCGACGTGTGGTATTCGCTGGATGCCGCCGAACTGCTGGGCGCTGAAGCGGCCGACTACGAGAAGGTCACCGACATCCTGGATGTCTGGTTCGACTCCGGCGTCACCCACGAAGGCGTGTTGCTGGCGCGTGGCTTCGGCAAGCCGGCCGACCTGTACCTGGAAGGCTCCGACCAGCACCGCGGCTGGTTCCAGTCCTCGCTGCTGACCGGCGTCGCCATCGATCGGCACGCACCGTACAAGCAGTGCCTGACCCATGGTTTCACCGTGGATGAGCACGGCCGCAAGATGTCCAAGTCGCTGGGCAACGGCATCGAGCCGCAGGACATCATGAAGAACCTGGGCGCGGACATCCTGCGCCTGTGGATCGCATCGGCCGACTACAGCAACGAAATGTCGCTGTCGCAGGAAATCCTCAAGCGCAACGCCGACGCGTACCGCCGCCTGCGCAACACCGCGCGCTTCCTGCTGGCGAACCTGGACGGATTCGATCCGGCTGTGCATCTGCGCCCGCTGAACGACATGGTCGCCCTGGACCGCTGGATCGTGCATCGCGCGTTCGAGCTGCAGGAGAAGATCAAGGCGGCCTACGAGCGCTACGACATGGCCGAGATCGTCCAGCTGCTGCTGAACTTCTGCAGCGTGGACCTGGGCTCGTTGTACCTGGACGTGACCAAGGACCGCCTGTACACCATGGCGGAAGACTCGCGCGGCCGTCGTTCGGCGCAGAGCGCGATGTATCACATCGCCGAAGCGTTCACCCGCTGGGTGGCACCGATCCTGACCTTCACCTCCGACGAGCTGTGGGGCTATCTGCCGGGCAAGCGCAGCGCACACGTGCTGTTCGATACCTGGTACGAAGGGCTGGCCCCGTTGCCGGCCGATGCCGAGCTGACCGCTGCCGATTTCGACCAGCTGTTGGCCCTGCGCGAGCAGGTGTCCAAGGTGCTGGAACCGATGCGTGCCAACGGCGCCATCGGCGCCGCACTGGAAGCAGAAATCACCGTCGCCGCCAGTGAAGAGCAGGCCGCGCGCTGGCAGCCGCTGGCCGAGGAACTGCGCTTCCTGCTGATCAGCGGTGACGTGCAGGTGCGCCCGGCCACCACCGACGAAGTGTTCGTCAGTGCGCAGCCGACCAGCAAGACCAAATGCGCACGCTGCTGGCACTTCCGCAGCGACGTGGGCAGCGTGCCCGAGCATCCGGAGATCTGCGGCCGCTGTGCCGACAACATCGACGGTGCCGGCGAAGATCGGCGGTGGTTCTGATGACCGCCGTCCGTCCGCGCCCGAACGCGCTCATCTGGCTGCTGCTGTCGGCGGTGGTCATCGTGCTGGACCAGTGGAGCAAGGCCTGGGTGCTGTCCAGCCTGCCCGAGTACCAGGCGGTGCCGGTCATCGATGGCTTCTGGAACTGGTTCCGCACCTACAACACCGGCGCGGCGTTCAGCTTCCTCAGCGACGCCGGTGGCTGGCAGAAGTACTTCTTCACCGTGCTGGCGATCGCCATCAGCGGCCTGATGGCGTGGTGGCTGTATGGCACCGCCCGCAGCAACTGGCGCAGCGCACTGCCGTTCGCGCTGGTGATCGGCGGAGCCATCGGCAACGTCATCGACCGCCAGGTGCATGGCCACGTGGTGGATTTCATCCAGTGGTACGTCGGTGACCACTACTGGCCGTCGTTCAATATCGCCGATGCGGCGATCGTGGTCGGCGCCATCGGTATCGCAGTGTTCGGCCTGTTCGAGGGCAAGCCGAGCAAAAAAGCGGATAATACGACCCCGTAACCCCAAGCCGGCTGACGCCGGGAGACGTTGATAGATGGATGTTCTGCTCGCCAATCCGCGTGGTTTCTGTGCAGGTGTCGATCGTGCGATCGAGATCGTCAAGCGCGCGATCGAAACGCTCGGCGCGCCCATCTACGTGCGCCACGAAGTGGTGCACAACCGTTTCGTCGTGGACGATCTGAAGAGCCGTGGCGCCATCTTCGTCGAGGAACTGGACGAAGTGCCGGACAACAACACGGTGATCTTCAGCGCGCACGGCGTGTCCCAGGCCGTGCGTGCCGAGGCGGACCGTCGCGGGCTGAAGGTATTCGATGCCACCTGCCCGCTGGTGACCAAGGTGCACTTCGAAGTGGCCCGCCACTGCCGTGCCGGCCGTGACGTGGTGCTGATCGGCCACGCCGGTCACCCGGAAGTGGAAGGCACCATGGGCCAGTGGAACCGCGAAGCCGGCACCGGCCAGATCTATCTGGTGGAAGACGTGGAGCAGGTGTCCACCCTGGTGCTGGACCAGCCGGAAAACTTTGCCTACACCACCCAGACCACGCTGTCGGTGGATGACACGCGCGGCATCATCGAGGCCTTGCGCGCCAAATTCCCGTCCATGCAGGGCCCGAAGAACGACGACATCTGCTACGCCACGCAGAACCGCCAGGACGCCGTGCGCGACCTGGCCAAGCGCTGCGACCTGGTGCTGGTGGTGGGCTCGCCGAACAGCTCCAACTCCAACCGGCTGAGCGAACTGGCCCGCCGCGAAGGCGTGGAGTCGTACCTGATCGACGGCGCACACGAGATCGACCCGGCGTGGGTGCTCGGCAAGCAGCACATCGGCGTCACCGCCGGCGCGTCCGCCCCCCAGGTGCTGGTGGACGGCGTGCTCGCCCGCCTGCGCGAACTGGGTGCCGACGGCATCGGCGAACTGGACGGCGAACCCGAATCGATGGTCTTCGCCCTGCCGAAAGAACTGCGCCTGCGCCTGGTCGACTGACCTACGTCCGGCATCGCCGGACGTGACCCCATAACGCGCGACGCAATCCGGCACGCGCGATGCTCCTCGGTAGCGCCGACCCACGGTCGGCGAGCGCAGCGGCGCTTTTGCCGTTGCTTTCGCCCTTCACGCGCCACCGCGCTCCGCGCTCGCCGAGCACGGCTCGGCGCTACCGTTGACGTCCTTCTTACGCCCCCGCTTTGCCCAATCCGGCCACCCGCCCATCCATGACCTTTGGCCATGGGGCAGGGCACGCCCACAGGCCTAGCATCAAGCATCCCCGCCTGCTGGAACCGCCCCATGACACCCCGTGCGCTGGCCCTGTCCGTCCTGCTTTCCCTGGCGGCCGCGCCCGCCTTTGCCCAGCCTGCGCCCGCGGCCCCCATCGCCGCCCCCGGCATGCTGCGCATTGACGTCGACGCACGCGACCTGGACCGGCGCATCTTCAAGGTCACCGCCACCGTTCCGGCCAAGCCCGGCCCGCTGACCCTGCTGTACCCGCAGTGGCTGCCCGGCAACCATTCGCCCAGTGGCCCCATCGACAAGCTCGCCGGCCTGCAGATCACCGCCAACGGACAGCCACTGAAATGGCAGCGTGACCAGTACAACGTCTACGCGTTCAAGGTGGACGTGCCCGCAGGCGCCAGTGAAGTCGTTGCTCACTTCAATTACCTGTCATCGCAGGGCGGCAACCAGGGCCGCGTCGTGATGACGCCGGAAATGCTCAACCTGCAGTGGAACGCGAACTCGCTGTATCCCGCAGGCGTGAACATCCAAGGCCTGCAGGCGCAGACCACCGTCACCCTGCCGCCGGGTTGGTCCTACGCCACCGCGCTGGACACCGAGCGCCGCGACGGCGATACCGTGGTGTTCAAGCCGATCAGCTACGACCATCTGGTGGACTCACCGCTGTATGCCGGCGCGCACTTCCAGCGCTTTGATCTGGATCCCGGCGCGAAGCAGCCGGTGCATCTCAACGTCTTCGCTGACGACGCCAAGTCACTCAACGCCAGTGAAAAACAGCTCAACGCACACCGCGCCCTGGTCCAGCAGATGGACAAACTCTACGGTGCGCGCCACTTCAATCATTACGAGTTCCTGCTGGCCCTGACCGACAAGCTCGGCGGCATTGGCCTGGAACATCACCGCTCCAGCGAAAACAGCGCCGACGTCGGCTACTTCACCGAGTGGGACAAGAATTGGTGGGCACGTGATCTGCTGCCGCACGAATACAACCACTCGTGGAACGGCAAATACCGCCGCGGTGCAGACCTGGCGACCGCCGACTTCAATACCCCGATGGGCGACAGCCTGCTGTGGGTGTACGAAGGCCAGACGCAGTTCTGGGGTCAGGTGCTGGCGGCGCGCTCCGGCCTATGGAGCACCGATCAGGCGCGCGACATGCTGGCCAACGTGGCGGCGACGTTTGATCGGGGTCGTCCCGGATTGGCGTGGCGCCCCTTGCAGGACACCACCAACGATCCGACCATCGCACAGCGCCGCACACTGGCCTACCGCAATTACCAGATGAGCGAGGACTACTACTCCGGCGGTCAGATGCTATGGCTGGAAGTAGACGGCAAGCTGCGTGCGCTGAGCGGCGGCAAGCGCGGCCTGGACGACTTCGCCAAGGCGTTCTTTGGCATGGACAACGGCAACTGGGACGTCAACCCGTACACCTTCGATGACGTGGTGGCCACGCTCAACGGCATCGCCCCCAATGACTGGGCGAGCTTCCTGCGCGAGCGCCTGGACGGGCATGGATCGTTGATTGGCGGCTTGGAAATGGCTGGCTGGAAACTGGTTTACCGCGATACGCCGAACGACGCCTTCAAAGCACAGGAAACCCGCGCCAAGGCCGCGCTGCTGACGTATTCCATCGGCGCCACCGTCACCGATGCCGGCGTGGTCGGCGATGTGGTGTGGGACAGCCCCGCGTTCAACGCAGGCTTGGCCCCGGGCATGACCGTGATCGCAGTGAACGGGCGCGAGTACAAAAGCGAGCGACTGAAGGACGCGGTGGCCGAATCCAAGGAGCAGAAGGCACCGATCACCCTGCTGGTGAAGAACTTTGATCGCGTCATGCCGATCAGCATCGATTACCACGGCGGCGCGCTGTACCCGGCGCTGGAACGTATCCCCGGCACCCGCGATGGGCTGGCTGCGCTCTGGAAGGCCCGCTGATCCGGCGCCTGCTCGTTGATCCCGCGCCCCAACCCGCGCGCCGGAAATGCCGGCGCGCGCCACGCACCCCGCACCCACGGCTCCGCGTGCCTTGAACGCACCTGCGCCCGGCACGTCGACCTCACGCGGCCCCGTGCGCACACCCGGTAGCGCCGAGCCATGCTCGGCGGAAGCCTTCCCCTCATCCCGAACGCCGACGGCACTGCCCTCAGATAATCCGATGCCCAGCGACACCGGCACCGACCATCTACATCACGACCCCATCTTGCCCCGCCAACTGCCACGCGCTACGTTCCTTCGGCAAACATGGGGGCTGCCGCAACCCGGTAGCGCTTGAAGCTGATCCACCCGCAGGAGCGAAGCACCAAATGCAAAGGAAGGCAGGAATCGCAGGATGCGTAGTGCTCGTAGCCGCCATCGCTACAACGCTCTGGCTGTGGCGTGGAAACTCGGATGACGGCAGCCCACCATCAAACCCTCAGGCAGCCGCCTTCAGCAATGCGCCAGCCCGGCCCAACCCAGTGCCGTCGCCCGCAACGACCCAGCACCTGCAAGCAGCCCGGTTCCCGGCCTACGATCCGTCCATGCGAAAGGCAGTGGGCCCGAAGGCTTACAGCATCCAGCGGGAGACCGCGTGGCGAGCCCCCGGCGACGCACGGCAGCAGGTGCTGGCGCTGAAGCGGCGATCAGATGCAGGGGAGAGCTTGGCCAGCTACGAAATCGAACTGATCGTGCGGGACTGCAGAAACCTGATCAACGGCAATCCGGAGGAAGCCTGGCAGGCCCTGCAACGCGCGGGCATGCGTCCCGATCCCAATCACCTGAGCAGACTGGAGATCGGTCTGGGCGAGTGCGCGGCATTGAGCCAGGATCCTACGCTTTACGACGCGCCGTGGCTGGCGCGTGCAGCGGAACAGGGCTCGGTAGAGGCGCAGTTGCTCTACAGCATCGACATCGAAGCGGTGATCGGGCCCGCATCGACCTTGACCGGACGCGATGATGAACTGCAGGCGTGGCGGCAGACCTCGCTCCGCTATCTGCATGCCCTCGCCGACGGCGGCAACGTCGACGCGCTTTCTGCACTGGCGAGTGTTTACGACAACGGCTTCAACGTCGCCCGCGATGCAGTCGCCGTGCACGCTTATCGCCACGTGCTCAGCCGCCTCGATCCGCGGTACATCGACGAAACCACGCTGGCGCGCGAACGGCGGGCACTGGCCCCGGAGCAGCAGCAGAAGGCAGCCGATCAAGCCGATGCAATCTACAAACGATGTTGCTCCCTATAGGCGAAGGCCCCGCACCCTGGCATCGCCAAGCCATGCGCGGCGAGCCGGATCCTGACCGCTAAAACCCCGCCGCCGCCCACCGATTCACCACCCCACCGCCTGCACACGCTGCGGATCCTCGGGGTCGTAAAGGATATCCATCGTCTCCCGCGGAATCCTGGCCAGGTCAATCAACGGCACATAGCGTCGAATCACCGCGCGTTGCGCTCGACCCGCCACATCAGTGAAACCCAGCTGGAACTCCACCTGCGGCTGCTCATTGAAGAACGCGCCGGTCTGCCGCACCTCCGCGATGCTCGCCACCGTACCCACGCCCCGATACTTCAATGCGTTGCCGGCCGCATCGGCCTGCAGCCGACGCAACAACAAACGTACGCCGACAACGAACGCGCACAGCACCAGCGGACTGATCAGCAGCGGATGCCCCAAGCTGAAAAATGTCCAGCCCAGGCCGTCGTTCTGCAGGTGCCACGCCACGCCGTACGCGCTCGCGACCAGTGCCATGAAGAACACGCCGATCGCCGCGCGCAGCCACAATGTGCCGTGGTTGATCTCCGGCGCGCCACCTTCCAGCGACATATTGGGATAGGCGCCGGGCGAGCGGCTGAGCCGGGCAGGCAACGTGCGGCCGACCTCGTAGCGCTGCTGCATCGGCTTACTGTCCACCAGCACGAGCTCATCGGTAATGGGCGTGCCGGACAGATTCTCGAATGCCAGGCGCAACCGCAGCTGCGGGAAGCCGTCGACGGTGCCGGGCAAGGAAACCACCTGCTCGATGCGTGCGTTGCGTGGCTCACCGTAGGCCAGGATGTCGCGCATCCGGCGCACTGAGCGCACCCCGGCGAGCACCAGCGTGTCCACATAGACGTAGAGCAGGACCAGCCACAGGCTGAGGGACGCCACCAGGAGTGTCATCGCCCACCCGGGCGGAGAGCGGCTTTCCAGCGGGACGGGGTAGCTGGCCTGCGCATACATCATCACCGGCAAGCCGATGGCGAACATCAGCGCGAAGAACAGCAGGAACGCGCCCCAGAACCAGAGTGGATTTTTCACGGCCATGTGAGGGGAGTACAGGGGAGGGCAGGGTACTACAGGGGTGTCAGGCCCTTGTCGGGATTGGCTTTGGGGCCATCTTGCGGATTGGGCTGGATGAGCACGCGCGCATTGACCGCTTTCCGGACACGCTTTAGAATTGCCAGCTCAGCCGGAATAGCTCAGTTGGTAGAGCGGCGCATTCGTAATGCGTAGGTCGTAGGTTCGATTCCTATTTCCGGCACCAGATTTAAGCTAACAAGTTGTAAGAAAGTATCGAAAAATCAAGGGGTTGGCCGGGTTTCCGTCCAGCCCCTTTTTTCATGCCCTCCCGGTCCGTCCCGGGAAAAACAGGGATTTCCAAGGATCGTTTTTCCCATCATTTTCCCCGCTTATGACCGGAATGCTGCCAATCCTGCGCGTCATGTTCCCCGACAAACCGCTCTTGTCGGTCGAAGACGTGGCACGTGTTCTCAACAAGACGGGGGCTGGCGGTTACGAACAAACCCGAGAACAGCTGGCCGCCGGCGTCATCGTTCCAGGTCTGCGCAAGCTCGGCGGCAGTTGGTTGGTTCCGGTGACGGCACTCGCTGATGCGCTGGACGGCTTGGTTGACGGAAACACTGCTGGGTTGGCTGTCCCCAAGCCGTTGCCCACAAGACACACGGTCACCCGGGCCAACCCCGTTGTTCCCCGAAAGGGCGGACGGGTTCCCGATCGGGCCAAGTCTATGGCGCTGGCCGACATGACATCCCTTTCCCTTGCGATGGCCACTCATCAGTCGGTCGAGTTCTGGCACGAGGTGCTGGCTTTGCTGGATTACGCCGCGGAACAGCCTGCGTTGATCCTCGCGCCCAGTGATGTCTTCGCCGAGCTCCAACCATGGGTGCGGCAGAACGCGCGAGTGGTGGGGCACGCGCACCTCCTACCGGTGAAAGAGCGTGACCAGGCGTTGGATACGGGCGAGGTCTGGGAAGCGATCTTGCCTGACGCGTTGCTGGAGCCGTGGATCAGTGTCGAGGCGCGCGATCCCTTCGATGACGCCATGAAGGACGCGCTAGCTGCCTTCCAGGGTGCCCAAGCCCACGCACGAAACCAGGACCGAGCTCGAGGGCTGGAGGACAGGCTGCCACCGGCCACGGCAGCAGAGAGCACGCGCAAGCCGTTCCGGTTCTAACCACTGAGAGAGAAGTGCGTTATGTCATTGGACTCAAAGCAGGAAGCGCTCGACAAGCTGATCGAACGCTACGGCAATACCTGCGGTTGGAACAACCCTCTGTTCGAGAGCGGCCATGGCGTGGCCTGGGAACGGCTCATCAAGGATGTTGAGAACCTCGCGGAGGCGGATCAGCCAGCCCTTAAAGCCGAAAAGGCGTGGGTGGCTGCCGAGGAAGCGTTGGCAGAAGCCATCCAGAAGCATTCCGCGGTCGGTTCAGACCACGTCGATCACACCAATGCACGCGTGGAAGCTTGCCGGCTAGCGCTGAGAAGGGCGAAGCAGCGGGCCGAGAAGTTGGGCAAATCGCCGACCCGCCCAAAACCTTGGAGTTCGGCGGAAGCAGCAGGGTTGCTGAACTTGTCGCAGAAAGTCTTTCGGGAGTTTGCGAAAGGCAGCAGTCCCACGGGCCCGTTGCTCCCGGACGACCGAACCCACGCCGCGATTGGCATCGCTCGATTGCTGGAATGGGCCGATGCTCATCCCCGGCTTCGCCGCTGGCGAGAAAGCCGGGAAACCGGCAAGCCATTGGGGCAGCGCGTGCCAATGCCGCCCCAGACACGGTTCAAGGTCGTGCAGGAGGTCCAAGTGGATTTTTCCCTGATCGAAGGCAAAGTCTCTTCCTTGGACTTGTCGAAGTGGAGCGAGGAAGAGCGAGAGATGTTCCTGCACATCTGGCGATCCAAAGCCGGAGCGTTGCAGGTGGACGAGCGAGGCATCGCGATGCTCCAGACGGCGACGTTGCCCCACGTGCTACAGCAGCCTTGGGTCGACCAGGTGCTTAAAGATGTGTGGGTGAACCAATACACAAAAACGCTGGGAGACATCCAAAGCGAGCTCCAAGCGCACTTTGCCCAAGTCCAAGGCGCGATCCCCCATCTTGCCCTGGAAGAGGGGAGGGAGGACGGTGAAGACGCTTACCAGACGTTGGTGAAGCAATGGACCGATGCGAGCCGGGAGCTTGCCGGGCAGATGAGCGAGGTGCGCGCCGCGATCTTGGACGTGACCCTCCCGCCGGCCCAACCTCGCCGCAAGCCGCCGCCCTTTCGCTTCTGAAGCCAGAGGCGAGTAGCAAGTAGCAAGTAGCAAGAGCGCGGCGGCTGCTCGCCGCCCAAAGGCGTGGTGGAGAAAGTCGAGAGGGCCGCGGCCCCCGCCGCAGCCTTGGAGCTCGTGCACCTGCCCCGGTAGACAGGGGCTTTTTTGTGCGTGTCAGCCGGGCAAAGGGGGAGCTCCCCCTTTTAGCCCATCACTGCGTCCGGATCGGGGGATTCTGTTCCCACACCAACACGGACCCGCCGCCATGCTCCCGATCGTCCTCCAGCTTGACCCCGCCGCCGCCCGTCATCATCGGGCCTTCCTCACCCCACAGGCATTGGCGGATGTCCTCGCAGATGCGCTCCCGCAGGCCTTGGCCCAGTTCGACGAAGGTGTAAGCCCCGTCGCCATGGTGGCCTGCGGCGACCTGACGGGCCTTCAGGCCTATCAGGTCCTCACCCTGCAGATCGCCACCTTGGATCGCTTCTTGGGCGCTCACGAAGCCGCCAGCGTTTGATTGCCTGGCACGGCTAGAGAAATCCTCAGCCGAGATCGGCCCACCCAAACCCATCTTCGTGAAACGCGGCCTCCTGACCGTGCCAGCGAAGCTTTGCCTGAAAAAAGGAAACCCCATGAAGCGTCTTTACCTTGTCTCCATCTCTTTCCAGGTGGACGTTACCTACCTTATCCCGCTGCGTGGCACCACTCCCGATGGAGTGGTCAACGAGCTGCTCGCACTTGATCCCAAGCTGGCTGCGAAGCGGCTGAAGAAGAGGGCCGACTATTTCGTCACGGGCATGGATCGCTGCTTGTGCGCCGGACTGAAGGGAGAAATCTTGAAGGAGGTTCCTGAGCGCTCTTTTGACCGAGCGGATGAGATCTCTATGCCGCGTGGCTTGCACGCTTGGCCTCGCGCAGTGCATGTGAACGGCCACGGCTTGGCCAGCAAAGCCTTCGAGTTCAAAGCAGCGTCCTTGAAGGACGCGCTCGATCAGTTCGATCTCGTCGCTCCGGTTGATCTTGAGTATGCACCGTGGAGCATCTGGGGGATTGGTCTGGACCCTGATCTCTCCGCCGATGGTCATCCGGGATGGACCCCGGAGGTAGAGGAAAGTGACTTGGATGACATCGGATACGCGCTGGAAACCACGCTGCGCTGACCTTTATCTCTTGGACCTACTCGCAACGGCGTAGCGCCATGAGCTCGCGTCGTCTCATCTGAACTCGCGGACCGACCGCGTGCATCGCTTCGCATCTGGAGACCCTAAATGAACCCGACTTTGTGCTCCCCCGAGACCTCCTCCCTGCGTCTTCCCAACCATCGTAAGAACACATCGGTCCCTCGCGCCACCAAGCTTGCTGCCGCCACGGTCGGTTACGACCGCCTGCCGGCCGCGGAGAGCACCGACACCTGGCTCACCCCGCCGGAGTTGATCTGGGGCAGCCCCAAGGACGGCTACAGTGGTCTTGGTCCCTTCGATATCGATCCGTGCACGCCCGAGGAAGGCATGCCATGGCCCACGGCGTCTCGGATGCTGAAGCCGAGCGATGACGGCCTGGCGACGCTTTGGCCCAAGGACGCTTTCGTTTTCATGAACCCGCCGTTCGGTCGGGGGCAGGATGCCTGGATGGAAAAAATGGCCAATCATCCGGGCGGCGGAATCGCGCTGGTGTTCGCTCGGACGGAAACGCTTTGGTTCCAGAGGTTCGTGATCAATCACCCGAATGTCAGTGCGCTGGTATTTCAGCAGGGCCGCCTGAGTTTCCACCGGGCAAATGGCGAGGTTGGAAACGCGCCGCCCGCTGGCCCGGCTTGGATTGCATACGGGGAGGAGGGCGCCCGCCGGCTGAAGCTCGCGGTGAAAGAGGGGCTGATCCGCGGAACCTGTCTTGAGCTGGACTTTGCACGCGTGGGCCCGGTGACGGCGGCTGACCTTGGGGCGGCAAACGAAGAGTAAAACGGTAAAGGGATCAGGCCGGAGGCCAGCCCTTTCACTTCCAAAGCCGTTTTTGCTCTAGCCGCTTTTGCTCTTGCTTTTCCCTAACAGGTAACAAGCACGTGTTACCCCCTTGTTACCCGTGAAAGCACTGTCCCATAAGGAGGTAACAAGGAGTAACAAGGTAACGGGTGGATCCAGAGCTCCCGACAGCTATATGCGCAAGTGTGCCGCAAGTCCTGATCCGTTTTTCTTGCATGGATCTCTTAAACGACTTGTTACCTTGTTACCACCTGTTACCCCCAATAAGCATAAGGGTTTAAGGGGTAACAGGTAGGTAACAAGCACTTGTTACCTCGCAAGCAGATACTTGAGCTAGTTCACGCTTCCATGATCATTTGAAGCATGAAAGGCAGAAATGAACATCGGTAAGCGTCAAGCCTTGCCAGGTATGAAAAGCCTGCTTAGATGGATTTGTGGTCACAACAGGACCACAAGTCAAGAAACGGAGCAGGTAGTGAAGACGAAACGCGAAAAGACCGCACGGGATGAGTTGTTGAAAGCCCGGGTCAGCAAAAGTTTTAAGGCGTTGGTGGAGGAGACGGCGGTGGCCCGTGGGCAAACCCCTTCCGAAGCCATGCGTCAGGCGCTTCAAGAGTGGGTGCATCGACCCGGTCAAGCGGCATAAAAAACCCCGGGTGCGAACCGGGGCGTTTACAACCAAGGATTACAAGATGAAGAGTAAAGCGAACACTGGCGCTGTCAAGCGCGGGGAGGCCAATGGCGACGCCGTTGATCAGGCTCCGAAGAAAAAGGGTAAGGCCTACCGGGCCGAGGCCAACCTCAACGAGGCCGCGGATGATCTGGGCATCGTGGGCGAAGACCTCTCGTTCGAGTTGGCCTATGCCGACGACATGCGACGCGGCAACCAGTTCCGCATTGGCGGCAAGATGGACAATGGCGAGATCGATATTTCGCTTTATCAGTGGGATGAAGCCGAAGGCATCTGGGCCCTGCAAGCCACTCGGGAAGTGGAGGCCCACGCCTTGGATTGGATGCGCACGCATGCACCGGAGGACGCCAAGCAGAGCAGCGCGGCCAGCTGCGTCAGAACCGCGATCCTGGAGATGATCCGCTTGCCGGGCATGAAGCTGCCCGAGAGCCAGCATCGGGCCATTGTGCCGCTGAAGGGTGGCTACCTGGAGATCCTCAAGGGCTCCGACAAGAAGGCCTACATCGAATACCTGCCGGCCGATCCCAAGCACGGGATTACCTCTCTGGTTCCAGCGAAGCTCAACCTGGATCAGGTGCGCGACGGGCGCTACACCCCCAAGCCGTTGGACCCCAAGTCCCGCTGGGCCAAATACCTTGACCGCTTCATGCCGGACATGGCCGTGCGGGGGCTGCTTCAAGAGGCGATGGCGTCTTCGGTCATGCCGATGTGCCTGGAGAAAGCCTTCCTGCTGCTGGGCAGCGGCAGCAACGGGAAGAGCACCTTGCTTCATGTTCTCCGCGCAATCCACCCCAAGAACACCGCGGTTCGCATCGACAAGCTGGATGGGCAGTTCGCGATGGCCCCCCTTGCTTCCAAAACCCTTTATCTGGCGACAGAGGCGCCCAAGGTCCTTTCCGATGCTATCCAGCAAGTCATGAAGGCCCTCATCTCACGTGACCCCATGTCTGCCGAGAACAAGGGCAAGGATGCTTACACCACGGTGCCGCGGGGCACGCTCTTTCTTGCTCTGAACGCCATGTTCTCGGTCACGAGCCACGAGCACGGCTTCTGGCGAAAGATCTGCATGATTCCCTTCAACGTGCGCCTGGCCGAGAACGACAAGGACCGCGATCCGGATTTCCACAAGAAGCTGACCGAAGACCCGACTGAAATGGCCGTGATCATCGATTGGCTTCTGGAAGGAGCTCTGCGCCTCATCGAGCGTGGCGGCCTGCCCGAGGAAATGCCCGAAGCCGTCAAGGCGCTTGCCGAGCAGACCCGACAGGAAACAGACACCACGGCTTCCTACTTCGCCGAGCGCATGGTGATCGAGGAAGACGGCACGTGGACCGACAAGAATGACATCTACGACGACTACCGCAACTACGTGCTGGATGAGTTGGGCCGTAAGCCGGTGGGCGCGGAGGAGCTCTGGAAGCGCGTGCGCGAACGCATGCCGGGCATTCAGCAGAAGCAGAAGAAGGCCTCGAAGAGCGCCAAGGCCGAGCGCTGGGTCAACCTGCGCGTGGGAGGGCTGAAGCCTCGAATGGAGGGCGGCGCTCTCCAACCCCCCTCGGATGAAGGTGTCCCCTTGGGTGACCCTCTGAGCAAAGAGGCACTGGAAGCAATCGCCCTCCTGTCAGGCACGCCGATGGCAGAGGCCGCCTAGGGCTTTACATCCGCCGCAGGTGCGCTATTGCAAGGGGGTATCCCAACCAAAAAAGGAGCCCCCATGCAACCGCTCATCCCATCCATTCCCGACGACGCGTTCCACGAGGAGGCGATCACCGCCGCTGACCTGGAAGGCCCCGAAGGCCCCGAGTTTGATCCGCAATACCTCATCGTGCAGTCCGCCTTTGGCCTTCACATCACGCCAGGCAGCGATGGCGACGAGGGACTGCGAAGCGAGAACGATATCGCCGCACTGGTCCGGAAAGCGCTCTATCACCGCAAGACCCTGACGCTACACATCGAGTTCTAACCCATCCACCCACGACCACCTGTTTTAAGAGGCGCAGGCGGTTGAAAAAGATTTGAGGCAACCCGCATGTCCAAGTATTCCGATCTCATCCAGGCCACCGCCGAGCGCATGCTCGATCTGATGAAGCAGGGCACCATCCCCTGGCGCCGTCCCTGGAACGACCCCAACGCCCCGCAGAACGGCAGCATCAACGGGCCCTGGAACCCCACCACGGGCAAGGCCTATCGGGGCAGCAACACGCTGATCCTGCGCGGGGCCCAACTGGTGCACGGATACGAGGACAGCCGATGGTTGACCTTCAAGCAGGGGCTTTCCGTCGGTGCCCAGGTCAGGCGAGGCGAAAAGGGGCAGCAGATCGCTTACTGGGATTTCAGCAAGACCGGCAAGGCGCAAGAAGGTGAGCAGCCCACCGTTGAAACCGAAGAGAAGGGCTACCAGGGCCCATCCGTCTTTGTGGCAACCGTTTTCAACGCCAGTCAGATCGACGGCATGCCTGAGCCTCCGCCGCCCTTTGTTATGCCCGAGACGGTCCGCAACCTGCGGGTTCGGAAGCTGCTGGACCGTCACCAGCCGAAGGTTCACCACGACGGTGGCAACCGGGCGTTCTATAGCGTCGTTGCCGATTCAATCCACCTGCCTAAGCGGGCCGCATTTAAGGACGATATAGATCTTCAGGGAGTGCTGCTCCACGAACTCGCCCACTGGACCGGAGCGAAGCACCGGCTCGACCGAGACCAGGCCGGACGATTCGGCAGCCAGGATTACGCCAAGGAGGAGTTGGTTGCAGAACTCTCCAGCCTCTTCATTTCCGAGCGCTTGGGCATTGGCTTGGGCAAGGAGCACGAAGAGCAGCACGCCGCCTACTTGCAGTCTTGGATGAAAGCCTTGGCCGACGACCCCAAGTGCCTGTTTCGCGCAGCCTCCCAAGCCGAGAAGGTCATGACCTTCCTCGACATCCCGGCGTTCGAACGCGAACCGCTGCCGCAGGTCAAGAAAGAACAGGAGGCCGAGAAGGTCTCAGTGCCGGCAGCCAGGGGCACGGGGAACGAAAGGACCAGGGCGCAGGCAGAGAGAACCTATGTATGAAGGCGGAGTGGGCTAACAACACGGCATGACATGGACGCGAGGACAAACTGCGCCTAGGATTTGGGGACCCTTTCCCGCTGAACCGTCCGAAAGAGGCTGGCGCCAAAAGTTTGACAGGCAATCGAGCATCAGAGCTTGCGCCGGAATGACTTGAGTGCGTTAGGATCAGCCAATCCGCATGGGGCGAATGGAAGCGTATATGCCGAATCCAAACGAAGGTATCGACTACGGGTTGACTACCGCACAGTCCTATGATGGCCACAATCGTGGCGAACATCCGACTTACACCGTTGACCGCCTGGCAAATGAGGAAGAGCAGAGACGAATCAACGAGCGTTTCGGCGACCTTGCCAAGGGCGCCTCCAGCTCAGGCGGTGAATGGACCCGGAGCGGATCGTCACATGGGTTTCGATCAGCGCTAGGAGTGCTCATTAAGGCGGTTCTCATTGCTGGCATTGGCCTCACACTGCTGCTTGCCATCGCAGTGGCCATTCCTCAGTCGAGAAGCCAGACCTTGATGGGGCTTTCAATATTGACAGCGATACCGCTGGAGTTAGCGCCTGGCGCGTTCAGGGACGAGGCTCCCACAGCTTCAATCTCTAGGAATCTCCGAATCAGGCCGGTCGCACAGCGGCTCAATGTGAAGGTGATGCGTGCTTTCGATCAGCGTGTGCTGAAAAGTGGAAAGCATTGGGCGAGTTTGTCTATCAAGGAAAAGAGCTTTCTCCTCGCAACTTTTCGCGCTAAGACTCAATGGGAGAGAGAGGAGTATTTCATCTTGCTCGAAGAGTCTGAGCAGGCACGCTACAGCCTCGCCTTTGCGGACATGATCAACGAGGCGGCGGCGCTTGATCCGGTGCTGGCCAATAGAACATGGACGATATTGGAGCCTGGCGACGATTTAAGCGAAGGGGTGATGAGGCAGCTCGAAGATACGCCTTTCTCCGGCGGATGGCGGGATAAATGCCTTTGGTTGTCGAATAAAATTTACTACAGGGCGATGCGTGCTAAGCAAGTGCGAGTCGCTAACTCCGCAGCAAGCTAACCAAATAGGATGGTGAGAATGGCTATTGCAAAATCAGGTTCAACGCGGGTTGTCGCGTTGACGATGCTGTTAGGCGTTATCGGATCGACCCACGCCGGTGATCCGAAGTGGATACTCATGTTTACGCCTGCACCAGGTGCGCCTCAGGTGTTCTACTCGCCGACGACAGCTCGGATTGAAGACGATAGGGGCACAAAGATCCGCGCTGTCGACGTGCGAGCGGTCGCTGCAGATGGACAAGAGCATCGGGAGACCTGGAAGGTCGTGGTCGCTGCGTGCGTGCCGGGAAAATACGTTGACGTGTCTATTTATACAGATGGCCAGCTCACCGGCGCGCAGCGCAGCCTTTCATTGACAAACACGAGGCTTGATTCGACCCGCATGGCTCGCGTCGCGTGCGGCTTGACACCCGCTCCGTGATCTCACCCACTGCGAGGCGAGTCGGTGCGTGAAGGATGTTCCTGCAGTAGTGTCCTGCCGCCGGACTGATGGTAGAGCGATGGTTGCTGGAATGCATCAGTAACCGCGTTTCAGGGACTACTGGGCTTGCGCGGACGCACAAAGCCAGGATCCGCCCCGGCTTCGGCCACGGTTCTAAGCCAAGAGAAGGCGGCTTTCGCCGCCTTTCTCGTTTTAGTCCCTTGCTCAACTCCATTTTTTTGTTATGGGTATATCTACCTACACAAAAAAGGAGTTTGTATGCGCATCATCTCTTGTTCCATGATTGCCGGCATGCTGTTGCTCGCATCGGGATGTTCCGTCGGATCCGATGGCCAGCCGCGTGGCGTGGTCCGTTCTGAACCTCTACAGCTGGTCGGAGAAGTTGACTTGCCGAAGAGCGCGACCGCAGAGGACATTCCTGCTCTGCTGAAATCTGGCGGAGTGACTTGGGACGATTTCGGCGGTGAGATCACTCTGGAGGGGCCCTTCGTCGATAGTGCTGCGATCTCCGGTCGTTCGCTGGTGGTGGCCAATGACCCGTTCAGCTCAAAGACCCGGTTTATTGCACGACCTGGCGGTCAATCGCGTCTGACGACGCTCGTCGTCTGTGTCCGAGGGGAGGGGGCGACCGCCACAGCGTCCGATCTCAACTTGGGTGATGTTTGTAAGAGATAAGAGAAGGCGGCGAATGCCGCCTTTTCCTTGTCTGAGCCTCTTGCGCAAAGCCAACCGTTTGTTATGGGTATATCAACCCATACGAAATAGGACCTCCATGCGCGCACTGATTCTTTCTCTGGCCCTCGCCAGCCTGCTCCCGCTCACTGCCTCGGCCGCGGATGACACGTCGGCCCGCCGATACGGCACCAGCGAAACCTTGTCCGTTCAGAACGCCCGCCTGGGCGAGGTGTTGATGGTCCGCAGCGTGGACATCAAGAGCGACAAGCGTCTAAACGCCGGTTCCGCTATTGGCGCCGCCCTAGGTTACGCGTCCGTGCGAGACGTGAACAAAAACTATCGAAACGCTTCTCGTATTGCGGCCGGGACCATCGGCGGGGTGGCTGGCACGGCGGTTCAGAATGGTTTGAGCAAACGCCGGGGCGTGGAGGTGTATGTCAGGGATTTAGAGAGCGGCAAGGTGATTGCCATTGTCCAGGCCGATGATCTGCCGATCCGAGTCCAGGACCAAGTCTTCTTAGTTGGGAAGGGCAGCAAGACCCGCGTCGTGCCCGTCGTGCCGATGGAGGGGCAACGCTGATGACGTGGAACGCATTTTCTCGTAAGCGCTCCGCTGCCTCATTGACCATCGAAGACTTCAGGCAATGCGGGCATCTAATCCTGGATGGCATGGACTGCTCCCCTGCGCAATCTCATGAGCCGCACCACCTGCCAATGGCTTGGAATCTGAAGCCCAGCCAGTGGGGCCAACCTCTCACTTTCCAGGCGCACCCGCTGAGGAGTCGCGGGGCAGGCCGCCGATGATGAGCGCGCTTCTGCTTGTGGTGCTGCTGGGGCTGATGCTCACGGTGCCGTATTGGACCCTCAATCGCTTCAGGAACGCGAAGACTGCATGGATACGCGTGCGCGCAGGAGAGCGACACGGCCGAACCTACGGCCGCTTCGTTATCCAGGCCGGCTTGTTTGGGGTGGGAGTCATCTTCCTAGCGATGGTTGCGGCGGTGGGCACGTTCGGTGCGTGGCCGGTTGGCCTCTTCCTGCTTCTGGCCTGCGTGGGTGCATGCGTTGCCGCACGTGGAGCGAGGCAATGAGCCGCGTGCGCTCCACCTTGTTTGCGCCAAGCGCGCTGTCGAATAGCGGCGGCATTGAGTTGCTGCCCATGCCTCCAGGCATTCAGGCCATCTACGACGCAGGCCAGCGCAACACGCCTTACAGCGCCGACGTCGACGTCGCCCTGGCTGCCCACTGCCAAGCCCACGGCGAGCCGGAACAGATTCAGCACGCCCAGCGCGTGGACACCTGCGATGCCATGCCCAGCCACCCGGCAGAGCGCTACCGGGCTTACGTGAGCCAGCGCCGTTACGCGGTTCGCGCCTACTTTGAGGCAGGCAAGCACCCTGAAGAAATGGCCCGGGTGCTGGCGGTGCCTGTCCACACGATCCGCAGCGACCTGGCAACCATGCGCTTGCGTCACCAACGCCTCCCGTCTCCTAGCCTCGCCAAGTTTTCACCTTCAGCAATCCAGAGCTTGCTGGACCAGGGACTCACACAAGGCAAGTTAGCGAAGCGTCTCGGGGTGTCCCATCAAGCAGTCAGCCAGTTCTGCTTGGCGAACGGTCTTACCAATCCTGCCCATTCGCGACGCCGAAAAAGGATAACCGAGCGGCAGGAAAGGGTGCGCCTCTTAAGCGCCGAAGGCCTTTCAAACAGCGAGATGGCGAAGCGCTTGGGCGTTCCGGCGCATGTGGTGTCAGGTGACCGCGTGACCTTAAAACTGCCGCGCCGCAAGACGCCGATTGACGAGTTCACTCTGCTCGGCTTGAGCCGTGCGGAGGTGCAAGGCCTGTTGGTGCGGTTTGAGACCGTCGGTGCGGTAGCGCGCCACTTGAAAACCAGTTCTGCCCAGGTCTCTCAATACCTGAAGCGAGCGGAGCTCAAGGCACCACGTGATGACCGGGGACAACACGGGTCGAAGCGATGACTTGGACCTTTGCACCATGACATCACGTAACCGCGGCCTGGGTGGTCACTGCCCGCAGCACGTCCAAGCCCTATTGGACCAGGGCCTCACTCAGCGCGCCCTGGCCGAACGGGTGGGGGTCACGCACCAAGCCGTGAGCCGCTTCGTGCACCGCCATGGCCTCCTTTCTGGGGGGCTGCAGGCCTACCGATCATGGCAAGCTGACCAAGTGGCTCAACGTCGCCGGCAGGTGCGACAGCTGCTGAAAGAGGGGCGGACGTCGGCGGATGTGGCGGCCCGGTTGGGGGTGTCCATCGCCACGGTCAGTTTGGACCGCCGGGCGCTCGGCGTTGGTCGCGCATTCAAGGGGGCCGAGGGGCGGACCTTGCGGGGACTGGGCCGCGCCCAGGTCCAGACGCGCTTGAGGGCCATCAGCAGGGCTCAGTTGGCTCGGGAGCTGGGGGTGAGCAGTTCGGCGGTCTACCGCTTTTGCCGACACGCAGACCTGCATGCCCGAGTGGACCGGAGCCGCGCCGCTAGCGCCTGTTCTACTTCCGTTCCGGCCCGAAAGGCTTAGAGCCAAGGAGGACGCCGCGAGTCAGCGCCTTAGGGGGTGCTTTCCGAGTCTGAGGCACTGGCCCCATTGGCTATCGCTGGCCGATAATATCAACCCAGAGGCAGCTCTCTCGCTTCCCCTGCAATCGGCGCTACCCAGTGGCGACACCAACAGAAGCGCGAATGAACGCAGTAGAGATCGAAGAAGCCCTATCAGCCTTGGCCATCGAGTCCTTCGATGGCGGAGAGTTTCCTTTCGCCTTCCTGATGGCGTTCGGCAACAAGGATGCGACCATCAGGCGGCTGCGGAAGGGCGACAGCAATGCGTCGGACGTGCCCGGCGGCGTGCTCCAGCGCAATAACATCCACATTGCCACCTGCGCACCGGGCGACGTCCACACAACCCTTCAGGCTTTAAGGGCAAGCCCAAAGAGCCAGACCGCCAAGCCCAAGTTCCTGCTGGCGACGGACGGGCAGACGCTGGAGGCCGAGGATCTGGCAAGCGGAGAGGTGCTGGCCTGTGAGTTTGAGCAGTTCGCCGATCACTTTGGGTTCTTCCTGCCCCTGGCCGGAATCTCCACGGTCAAGGAGATCAAGGACAACCCCGTGGACGTGCGAGCCACCGGGAGGCTGAACAAGCTCTACGTCGAGTTGCTACAGAACAACAAGGACTGGGCAGGCGAAGAGCGGCGCGCGGACATGAACCACTTCATGGCTCGCTTGGTGTTTTGCTTTTTTGCCGAAGACACGGACATCTTCCAAGGGACGAGCCTGTTCACTCGCACCTTGGAGCAGATGAGCGAGCGCGATGGATCGAATGTCCACGAAGTTTTGGGGACCATCTTCCAGACCATGAACATTGCTGTAAGTGATCGTCCTGCGGCAAAGCTACCTCGATGGGCTGAGCATTTTCCCTACGTCAACGGCGGCCTGTTCTCGGGCAGCACGGACGTGCCCAACTTCACGCGCACGGCGCGCTCCTACCTCCTTCGGACGGGCGAGCTCAATTGGAAGCAGATCAACCCCGATATCTTCGGGTCGATGATTCAGGCGGTGGCTGACGAGGACGAACGCGGCGCGCTGGGCATGCACTACACCAGCGTTCCGAACATCCTCAAAGTTCTCAATCCATTGTTCTTGGATGACTTGCGAGGTCAGCTCGAAGCTGCAGGCGACAACAAGGCGAAGCTGCTGAATCTGCGCAAGCGCATGGCACGAATTCGGATATTTGATCCGGCCTGCGGAAGTGGGAACTTCCTCGTGATCGCTTACAAACAGATGCGTGAGATCGAGGCCGACATCAACAGGCGAAGAGGGGAGTCTGACCTGCGCACGGAGATCCCCTTGACGAATTTTCGAGGTATTGAGTTGCGAGAATTTCCGGCGGAGATTGCACGGCTGGCGCTCATCATTGCTGAGTTCCAGTGCGACGTGCTCTACCGCGGCCAAAAGGAGGCGCTGGCCGGGGTCCTTCCTTTGGATTCTCAAAACTGGATTACGACTGGAAATGCGTTGCGATTGGATTGGTTTGCTTTATGTCCCCCGGCGGGAGTTGGTGTTGATATATATGATGACAGCCTTTTTGGGGTTTCAGCAGATCAATCGCGAATAGTCTTTGAAAATGAGGGCGGGGAGACCTATATTTGCGGCAACCCCCCTTATCTGGGAAACACCTGGCAAACCCCTGAGCAAAAGTCGGAGCTTCGCGATATTGCGAAGGGTCGAACTACCTCGGTAGGGTTTCTGGACTATGTGGCGGGGTGGTTCCTGAAGGCGTCGGATTACCTGTCGAGGAATGGTGGCTCTGTGGCGTTTGTAAGCACAAACTCGATTTGTCAGGGTCAATCGGTGCCGATACTGTGGCCGATAATATTCGAGGCTGGCTGCGATATATCGTTCGCGTATACCTCGTTCAAGTGGGAAAATCTAGCCAGCCACAATGCCGGAGTGGTGGTGGTGATCGTCGGCATGTCCGCTGGCCTGAGTGCCCCGAGACGTCTTTACGAGCATCAGGATGGCGGGCCGGTCGTCGTGCGCGAAGGTGCATCGATCACGCCATATTTAACTGTCGGGCCGCGCGTTATCGTTGAGAAGCAAGGCACTCCAATGTGTGGGCAAGCCACAATGGAGTTCGGTAATAAGCCAAGCGATGGCGGTTATCTTCTACTGAGCCCGAACGAGCTGGCTGCGATGGCGCTAACTGGAAAACAGCGTGAAACACTTATCCGGCGTATTCATGGATCGCAGGATTTCATTAGTGGTTCGCCCCGGTTCTGCATCTGGATAGATGACGAAAATTTGGACGAAGCTCTAAAGGTTCCGGCTCTGAGTAGCCGCATTGAAGCAGTTAGGCAGCTGCGGCTCGCTAGCCCAGATAAAGGAGCTAGAACTATTCTGGCAAAGCGGCCGCATCAGCTGAAGCTGATGCGTATCGGGAAGTCGCGAACGATTGTTGTTCCAGGGGTTTCGTCAGAGCGGCGTGACTACTTGCCAGTCGGGATCGTCGATGGAAGAACGACGTTAACAAACCTTGCGTTTGGCATGTATGACGCGCCGGTCTGGAATATGGCTCTTGTTGCATCACGCCTCCACTTGGTGTGGATTGCCACGGTCTGCGGAAAAATGAAGTCTGACTTTCGCTACTCGAATACTATGGGCTGGAATACGTTCCCTGTGCCGTCGCTTACTGAGCAGAATAAGACTGACTTGACACGCTGCGCAGAAGATATTTTGATCGAGCGTGAGAGGTATTTTCCGGCCACTATTGGAGAGCTCTATGAATCGGGCGGTATGCCGGAAAGCTTGCGCATCGCGCATGAGCGAAATGACGAAGTCCTGGAGCGAATCTACATCGGTCGCCGATTCAAGAACGACACCGAGCGGCTCGAAAAGCTGTTTGACCTCTACACCAAGATGACGGCCGCCCAAGGCAAGCCGAAGAAGGGAGCAACGCGCAAATGAGCACGGAAGCCAATCCGACCAACCATCACGCCGTCCCGGCCGTCTCCATTGCTACGGCGCGTACAGGCGTCTCGAGCAAGGTTAACGCCTTGGGCATGCGTCCGATGCAGGAGCTTGCTTACGCCAGGCGCGGGGAGCAGTTCTTGCTGATCAAATCGCCCCCCGCCTCCGGCAAGTCTCGTGCGTTGATGTTCATTGCCCTGGACAAGATCGAGAGCCAAGGCCTCAAGCAGGCGCTGATTGTGGTTCCTGAAAAATCCATCGGCGGCAGCTTCGCTGACGAATCACTCACCGAGCAGGGTTTCTGGGCCGATTGGGTGGTGCGGCCCCAATGGAATCTTTGCAATGCGCCCGGCGAAGACAACGGCAAGGTCGCCAAGACGAAAATAAAGGCGGTAGGGCAGTTCCTCGCCAGCGTCGACAAGATACTGGTCTGCACGCATGCGACGTTCCGGTTTGCAGTGGAAGAGTATGGCATTGACGCCTTTGATGATCGCCTCATCGCTATCGACGAATTCCATCATGTCAGCAGCAACCCGGACAACAAGCTGGGCAGTCTGTTGGGCCAGCTCATCACGCGCGATCGGGTCCACGTGGTTGCCATGACGGGTTCCTATTTCCGGGGCGACGCGGTCGCCGTGCTGTCCCCGGAGGACGAGAACAAGTTCGAGATGGTGACCTACACCTATTACGAGCAGCTCAACGGCTACACCTATCTCAAGTCGTTGGACATTGGCTATTTCTTTTACACCGGGCGGTATCTGGACGCGATCATGAAGGTGTTGGACCCGGCCTTGAAGACCATCATCCATATCCCCAACGTCAATGCCCGCGAAAGCCTGAAAGACAAGCACAAGGAGGTGGACGAGATTTTGGGGGCATTGGGTGAGTGGAAGGGGCGCGACGAGGTCACCGGTTTTCACCTCATCGAGCGGGCCGATGGCCGCACACTGAAAGTCGCTGACCTGGTCGACGACAGCGACGCCGCTCGACGGTCAAAGGTGCTTTCAGCTCTCAAGGACCCGGACCAGAAGAACAACAAGGACAATGTCGACATCATCATTGCCTTGGGCATGGCTAAAGAAGGGTTTGACTGGATTTGGTGCGACCACGCGCTGACCATTGGCTACCGCAGCAGCTTGACGGAGATCGTTCAGATCATTGGTCGAGCTACCCGGGATGCTCCTGGCAAGGAGCGTTCTCGCTTCACCAACCTCATTGCAGAACCCACGGCGGACGAGGGGTCAGTGGTCGATGCAGTGAACGACACGTTGAAGGCCATCGCTGCCAGCCTGCTCATGGAGCAGGTGTTGGCGCCGCGGTTTGAGTTCACTCCAAAGGACCAAGGGCCCAGAGAAGGCTTCGATTATGGCGTTGAGGGCTATCAGGACGGCAAGGCGAATGTAGGCGTCAATGCCAAGTCTGGGCAGGTCCATGTCGAGGTCAATGGCTTGGCGACGCCCAAGTCCGCCGAGGCCGCTCGCATCTGTCGGGAGGATCTGACTGAGGTGATTACGGGCTTCCTTCAGAACAATACGGCGCTGGAGCGTGGGTTGTTTGACAAAGAGAACACCTTGCCTGAAGAGCTCACTCAAGTGCAGTTAGGCAAGATCGTGCGTGATCGTTACCCGGAGCTGAGCGACGACGACCAGGAGGCGGTGCGCCAGCACGCCATCGCTGCGCTCAACCTCACCCAGCAGGCCAAGTTGGTGCTGGCGGACTCCGACGCCAAGGGGGAGCAGGGCAACACCTCCCTGATCGAAGGAGTGCGCAAGTTCGTCAATGTGAGGGACTTGGACATCGACCTCATTGATCGGATCAACCCGTTTGATGCGGCCTACGCGGTTCTGGCCAAGGCAATGGATGAGAAGGTGCTGCGACAGGTGCAAGCAGCCATTGCTGCCAAGCGCCAGGCCATCTCTTATGAGGATGCCATGGACTTGGCCAAGCGGGCGGTAGCGTTCAAGAACGAAAGGGGCCGCCTGCCTAATATAGGGTCTGCCGACGCTTGGGAGCGCCGGATGGCAGAGGGCGTGGCTGCGTTGCAGACTCACGTCGCCAAGAAGAAGGTTGCTGAAGCGCGCGGAGGTTCCAATGGCTGACATGGAAGGCGAGGCGCTACTGGCGGCACTTGGCATCGAGGCTGCTCCCGTCAAGGCCAGCCACCACACGCCTCAAGAAGAACGCCTCATAGCAGGGTTCGAAGACATCCTGCGCTTCGTTCAGGAGCAGGGCCGTGCGCCGCTGCACGGGGAAGATCGAGACATTTTTGAGCGGCTCTACGCGGTGCGGCTTGATAAGTTGCGCGCCTTGACCAACGCACACCCACTGCTGGCGCCGCTAGATACGCCGGGGTTGCTGGCGGCATCTGGCAGCGATGGCGTATCAGCTTTACAAGACGGGCTCAGCGACACTGACGTGCTCGCCGAATTGGGTTTGAACGATAGCGCCGATGACATCACCCAGCTAACCCATGTCAGGTCCTACGAAGAGCGCAAGGCCGCCGAGGAGATTGCGACGCGGCAGCGCTGCGAGGACTTTGAGCGTTTCAAGCCGTTGTTCGAGCGCATCCAAGGCGACTTGGAGACAGGACTGCGCAAGACGCTGCGGTTTGGCCGGGATGGGAGCGTTGAGCCGGGGAACTTCTTCATCCTTGGCGGGCAAGTCGCCTACGTTGCTGAGATGGGCCAGGCGGTTCGGACGCCGAACGGAGAGTCCAACGCTAGGCTCCGGGTGATCTACTCCAACGGCACGGAGAGTGACTTGCTGCAGCGGTCGCTGCAGCGAGCGCTATACAAGGACAAGACAGGGCGTCGCATCACCGACGATGAGGTGGGGCCTCTCTTTGGTGACACGCTCGAGCCGGACGATATCGTCAATGGGACGATCTACGTCTTGAAGAGCCTGTCCGATCATCCTTTTGTTGCGGAACACCGAGATTTGATTCACAAGATCGGCGTGACCGGCGGGAAGGTGGAGACTAGGATCGCGAAGGCAGAACGGGATCCAACCTACATGTTTGCGAAGGTGGAAGTGGTTGCAACCTATAAGCTCTCAAACCTCAACCGAACGCGGCTGGAGAATATTTTTCATCGCATCTTCCAGTCTGCCAGGCTAGATCTGACCATCCCTGATCGCTTCGGTGCTCTAACAAAGCCGCGTGAGTGGTTCATGGTGCCCTTGTTCGTCATTGATGAGGCAGTTCGTCGCATTCAGGACGGTTCAATCACTGAGTATGTCTACGATCCGGCGTCTGCTCGGCTTGTGAGAACGCAATAGCTGTATTTAGATCGCCAAGGAGGGAGTAGTGGCTCGGAAAGGGAAGGGGCATCACAAAGGCCGAGGGGATCCTCTAAAAGGGAGTCCTCTCAATCGGCTCTCGTTCTATCAGGCTCGACCCATCAACCGCGATGCCTTGCGGGTAGTCGAGCCACAAGACGCGTCTCGCAAGCGAGTAGGTGCGACGGTCAAGCGTGACGTTGCACCCATACCGGCCAGGACCTCCAGGCATGGGCCTAGATATAGCAGCGATTTGGGCCGAAGGCAGTTGTGCAAGGCCGACGGAACAGTTACCCCCATGCTGCCGCGGAAGCCAAGCGCTTAGGCTCCGGGTTATATGAGGGGTGTTCGCTGCCGATTCGTCGCATCGATGGGGCGATTGATTCTCAGTCTATGAGATGCAGTTGCTGGAAGCTGATGTCAATCCAACAGAAGAAACAGGGGAAGTGATGAAAGACGATGTAGGTAGTGCAGAGAAGCAGGCCGAAGGCGATCTGTTCGAAGCGCTTAAAGGGTTTGGATACGAGCCATCCGATGAACAGGTTCGACAGCTCCGGTCTGCTGTCAGTGGCATCGTAAACGTCAAGCTGAGGGTCGGCGTCTTCGGTCAGACGGGTATGGGCAAATCGTCCCTCTGTAACGCGCTTTTTGGTGCCGAGATATCTAAGGTCGGGCACGGTGGTTCGGTGACTCGCCAGCACAAGGAAGCTGACGTCGATCTGGGCAACGGAAGTGGGATCACGCTCGTGGACTTCCCAGGCCTCGGCGAAGACGAAGATCGTGATGAGGAATACAAGGCGCTCTACAGGCAAGAGATGCCAAAGATGGACCTTATCCTTTGGTTGCTTGCTGTCAACGACCGCAAAAACAAGGACGACATCATTGCTCACGATGAGATCGTGCGACCGCTGGCGAAGGCCAACGCTATCCCTGTGATCTTCGTTGCAAACAAGGCCGACGCAGCGCATCCGCTGGGTGATTGGAATCTGGAGAACAACCGTCCAAGCGCCAGGCAGCAGCGATCCATCGATGCTGCGGTTCGCGGTTCTGAAGACGAGAACGGTAGCTTCAGCAAGGGGTTCGTGCAGAAGTTCTCGGTCGACGCATCTGAGATCTGCGTAGTCTCTGTGGATAAGGGTTACGGGCTCGTGCGGCTCGTCGAGACCATTGTGAGGTCTCTTCCCGCAGAGAAAAAGTTCGGCATCGTGCGAGAAGCGAAGCGGGAAACGGTCTCCGAGGAAGCCAAGAAGGAAGCAAAGGAAGGGCTGTTCGAAACGATCAAACGTGAGGTGACCCGGGTGGTGAAGGAGGCGTTACCCGTTCTTGCCGCCGCTGCCGCGAAAAAGCTGCTCGACTATGGGCTGAAATGGTTGACTAAAAAGCCGAATTTCCGCATCTAACGTTAGTGGGTGGCGCCATGTTCCCCAACGTTCCGCCTTACTTTTTCAAGTGCAGCGACTGCGTGCACAATTTTCAGAGCCGCGTGCCGGCAGGCGTCCGTTGCCCCCCTGTGTAAGTCATTCCGAGTAATGTCGAGCTTGGTTCTGAAGTAAAGGTGCGGGCCCACAGGGCCCGAACCCATCGCTTCAGGGCACGAAGGAGTGATTTTCTTTTGTGGGTCGCCCAGGCTGCACCATCGACGCTCGTGGCGCCGGCTTAAGCTGGGACTGGAAGGAAGAAGATGAGAAGGACGACAGCGTGACTGGGCAACTTCAGGTTGCTATCCAGATGAAGAGGTGCGCCAGCCCATGCTTAGGATCTAGTTCGACGCGTGAACAATGCGCATCCTGCTCACGCAGGTTGGACAGAGACCGCTTCATGCCTGCAGACTCACACCGCAGTCGGAAGCGTCCCGATCTCGACCGGCAAGACTCAGGCGTGCAAATTTTGCTGTGTTAATTCAAGTTGAAGGAACAGGGGACACATGAGGGACGAGATGAAGAAGGCGATGGAGCTGGCGGCTCTGCCCCCTCGTAAGAGGCCGGTTCTGTTGATTGCGGATCGAGATAAACTCGCAGAGATGACCACTAGAGCGGAGATCTATCCTTGGGTTGCAGGCGTTCTGGATGTTTACAAGCAGAAGGTTTGGTGGAACCCCACCGGATATTTAACCGCGGGCTTCTATGAAGCGGGCGAGGATCTTTACACCGAGACGAGTGCGGTGTTGCGCGAAGGCAACACGTCGGAGGAGGTGTTGATAGCAAGGCTTGGAAAAGCTCTCAAGTTCACGATTCCGCCGATCTTGTTGGCGCCGTCCATTGCTGACGATGCCTTTAGGTTTGATCACCTCAAGTCCGTTGAAAACGGGAAGTTCTATCTTTTACATCCAGTCGCTCATGATCATTACGTTTTAGCCGCGGACTATCCGCAGCGAGTTCTTCTTGAAACGCATGCTGCATTCGTCGATCTTGCAGCGTCATTGGGCGCGAAAAGCGTCAAGTTGACTTCTGTCACAACCACGGAATCCGCGAGAGGCGGGGGGCTTAAGCTGCCACTTGAAGAGATCAACGGGGTGCTGGGGATCACGGCGTCTTTTGACAACTCAGGAGGCGGGACCTATTCGCACGAAAAGACGTTCAACAGGCAGGTGTTGGATCCCCACGTTCCCGAAGAGCTGAAGCCTTGGGTTGAAACGGATACGAACCTCAGGTCCATGGCGAACCTTCGCCTTCGTAACGGAATCACCACTGATCGCGTTAGCATCTCCGTTGCGAGCAAGTTCGGCATAGACGCGGAGCTGCTTGCTAAGATCGGAGATAAAGAGGCGGCCGTAAGCGCGGTCTACCGCGCCGCAGCCACTTCTTCGTGGCACTTCGCAGTCGAATACCATCCTCTTTAGCTAAGGATTGCACCCGTGCTCTTGAAAAAGATTTGCCTCGCCACCGTTTTGGAAGGAATCCGGGCTTGGATGGAGCGGACGTAGGCGTGGATCATTTCGAAGGCGTGGTGCTGGACTACCTGCGCGCGGACCGCGCGCTGTTCATCAACGGCCAATGCTGTATCCAGCTCAACGAGGGAAGGAATCCAGACACCAGCGGGCCGCATTGGTATTGCGACGCCCTTGCAGTGAGCTTCAAAGAGCAAGCAGCCTACCTCTGTGAGATCACGTATGCCACCCGAGCGCCGTCCCTGCTAGCGCGCTTGAGGGACTGGGACGAACACTGGCCAGGCTTGCGCGCAGCTCTCTTCCGGGACAGCGGTGTGCCCTTGGCCTGGACGGCAAGGCCTTGGCTGTTTGTTCCGCAAGCTCATGCAGCTCGACTCCGCGCCAGCGTTGAAGCGTTTGCCCACCTACCTAAGCCTCGGATCACCTGTTTGGAAGAAGTGGTCCCTTGGCGATACCGCTCATGGGATCGCGGGCCCTACGTCGACCCGGCCCCATAAGGAGCGCTCCGTGGGGACGTTCGACCGAGCCATTGCTGGGAGCTGCAGAAAGATGAATATCTGTCTCCCAGGCGCGTAATCGGATATAACCAAGGCGTCCTTATCTGACCGAGTATCTCAATGGCCTTCACCACCCTCAAATCGCTCGATGCTGAGATCAAACAGCTGGAAGCCCAGAAAAAGCTTGTCGAGAAGCGCGACGGAGAAGTGCCCAAGGCGCTCGCAGTGCTCCAAAGGTATGCGAAGGTCCTCACTCCCGCGCAGCGGCGGCAGGTCGCCAAACTCATCGGGGAATCAATCGACACCAAGCCCGAGCGCGCGCCCAAGCCGGGCACTGGATCGTTGAAGGGCCGCAAGCTCGGCAAAGTCGCCGCGAAGTATCGGCTTCCCACTGGTGAAACATGGGCAGGCCGTGGCCTGACCCCCAAAGCCTTCACGACGTGGGCCAAATCCGCCGACGGCAAAGCATGGGCCAAGGCCAACCCGGGGGCAAAGTTCCCGGCGGCCGATGGCGCGGTGACCAAATCGCCAACCAAGGCGGTTAGGAAGGTGACCAAGGCGGTCAAGAAGGCGAGCAAGGCCAAGCCGATTCGGAAGCCCGCCAAGAAGGGCACGGCGAAGGCAGCTTCTTAACACATGCACGAAGGCCATGCACGAAGGCCTCGCCGATGCCGGCACCAAGGCGGTGGCTGCTGCGCAAGCGTTGCTTGATGTCGCCAATGGGACGCTCTTGGAACTAGTGGCGTTCCCTACGAGTCGCGCCAGGAGGGTGTCCCATGACGCGCTTGTAGGCGCGACTGAACGCTGCCTGCGACGCGTAGCCCAGACGCTCTGCCACTACTTAGATGGACAGGCTTTGGTGGATCAGCCACTGACTCGCCAACTGCATTCGAAGCTCAGCTATGTATCGCAGGGGCGCGGTTCCAATGGCGGTCTGGCACCGGTCTGCAAAGAGAGGCCGTGAGATGTTAGATTCCGCAGCCAGCGCTTCGACGGTCCAGTCACGCCCAGGGTTTCTGTGCAGGGCAAGCAACGACAGCGATAGTCTACGGTCGCGCATGGCATGACCAGGCCGGATGCGCCGTCGCAACCGCGCTCAACCCAGTCACGGACGATCATGGCGGCGACTGCATCCGCCAGCCGGGCGAGTATGCCCGCAAAGCCATTACGTCCGAAGCACACCTTGCGCTTCATCGCGTTGACCATCGGCAACAGCCCAATGAACTGAGCGGCGTTGCCATCGGCCAACATCACCGCCGGCATCACCTTGCTCAACCCTTGCATGCCCCCAGATCGAACACCATGCATCCGTGGAAGAGCACGGCGCTTGGCACGGCATGGTCGCTCGGTCACGTGTCTATCCCGTTCACGGTGCCGCCTAGTGGAGCGGCATCTATCGTTTCCAGGCACTGGACGGGATGGTCCTTGGGTTGCACGTGCGGTGCCGGATCAGGCCGAGAGTGCCGGCGGGATGGTGGTCGCTGCTGTGCAGTCCTCCATCGCAGCGGGCGCCGCCTTGGGCGGTCTCGTGTTTGGGCTGGGCGGTATCGTTGCAGTCCTCACCGTGGCTGCGGCGGTGATGCTCCTCGCCAGGCTGCACATTTCGTTGAGGATCAGGGTGAGCTCGCCGACGTTGTCGGAAGGTGCGGCGTTTCACATCTAGTTGTCATCGGCTATGAGCGGCTGCGTGAACCAATCCTAGCGCCAAGCACCAAGCAAACCAGCGGGCTAAGGAAAAATGAGGGGCACTGGCATGTGAGCATTGCCGGCTCGTATCAACCTTCGAAAAGTTGTGGGCCGACCTTGGGCGGCCCTGTTTTATGCGCTCGGATCTTTGGGCCTCCCGCGTGCGTTTTATCTAACGCGAGCATGAGACGGCTGATTCTTGGTCCCGCTGATTGAATGGACCACCAGTCCCCAGCGATGCACGATCTCCGAAAGGGCAAGCTACCTCACTGACTTCGCGGGACTGTGCTTCACCGTCAGCGCTTGCCAGTGGCCGCGTCATAGCGCGCGTTGACCTGGTTCCAGCTGACCACTGGCCACCATGCCTCGATGTAGTCGGCGCGTTTGTTCTGGTAGTGCAGGTAGTAAGCGTGCTCCCAGACATCCAACGCCAGCAGCGGCGTGCCACGTTCGGTGACCACGTCCATCAGCGGATTATCCTGGTTGGGTGTGGTGGTGATGGCGAGCGAGCCATCCGGCTTGAGGATGAGCCAGGCCCAGCCCGAGCCGAATACTCTAGTCGCCGCTTCGGCGAACTTGGTCTGAAACGCTTCCTGGGAGCCGAAGGTCTGCACGAGTTTGGCTTGCAGCACCGGGGACGGGCTGCCGCCTCTACCCACCGGGGCCATCAACGTCCAGAACAGACTGTGGTTGTAATGACCGCCGGCGTTGTTGCGCACCGCGGCGCCATACCGCGACACGCTGGCTTGGATATCTTCCAACGAAGTCGTGGCCAAGGCGGGGTAGTCCTTTACCTTGGCGTTGAGGTTGTTCACGTAGGCCCTGTGATGCCCATTGTGGTGGATGTCCATCGTCCGCGCGTCGATCGCCGGTTCCAAGGCGTTGTTGGCGTAAGGCAGCTCGGGCAACGAGAATGGAGCATTCTTCGACCCATTAGCCGAAGCCAGGTTGGCAGTGAGCAACAGGGTCGTCGCGAACAGCGAGGTGAGGGCGATTCGTCTCATCAATCATTCCTCCAAGCATTAGGAGCTGTGCTCCCGGAATACCCGTAATCCGGGTGATAGAAAGGCCCGCAGTCCGCATCAGTTCAGGGGTCTACTTGGAACGCGCCGGCCGCAGTTAACAACGAAATCAACGACCCCGACTAGTAGCAGCGAAAGCCCTACCAACGGGAACAGAAAGCCGCCCACGCACAGCAGCGCGAACACGATGGTCACGGTCCGCCGTTCCTTCGGTAGTGGTGGCACTCCAGTTCCGCCAAGCGGCCGGCGCTTCCACCACATCACTGCGCCGCTGATGCACAGAAGCGCGATGCCAACGCAGGCAAGGATCAACAACAGGCGATTGAACGTGCCGTACTCCTGACCCAAGTGCACGTTGATGCCCCATTCGAGCCCGCGCCCCAACGCGCCGTAATCGGCATAGCCCATGTCCAGCAGCACCTGGCCGCTGTACTGGTCCAGGTGCACCACCCGCTGGTCGGCCAGTTCTTCTGGGTAAACCGAGGCGGTGTACACGCCCGTCGGGCCACGCGGCAGCGACACGCTATAGCCAGGTGCGAGCGCAAGCGCAGTGAACCGCTGCACGGCTGCGTCGATGCCGATGGCGCCCAGCTGGGGTGACAGGTCGCCGAGTGCACCAGCCCCGTGTGCTTCGTGCCCGGTATGTTTGTCGGCAGGGCCGTGCCGATCGTGTGGCGGGGCCGACACCGGCAGCTGCACCTGTTCCATTGACCAGGTGGGTGCGGTGGTATCGGCTAGGCGTTGCTGGGACATTGGCACCTGCACCCGCACGCCGGCAGGGTAGCCATAGTCCCGCCCGTTGGCCCATGCGTTGACCTGCTTGCCCCATATCACCGACCACGGCATACCGGTCATTGCAAGAAACAGCAGCACTAGTCCGACCCAGATGCCTGTCACCGCGTGCAGGTCGCGCCAGAACAGTCGCTGGGCCGGCCGGCCACGCACGGTAGTAATCCCACCCTTTTGCCCCCGTGGCCACCACAGGTAGACGCCAGTAAGCACAAGCAGGATGGACCAGCCAGCGGCGATCTCGATCAATGCGCTGGCGTAGTCGCCTAGGAGATCGAGACTGTGCAACCGCCGCACGATGCCCGAGAACGTGCCCTTCTCCGGCAAGTGCCCAAGCACTCGTGCCGAACTGGGATCGACGTAATAGACCTCGCGCCGCCCGTCAGGTTCCAGCGTTCCGATCGCGACGCTACCATCGCCGCGCTCTGGCATGGTATATCGGAACGCTGTCCCGGCGGTGGCAGCGGTTACCGCGGCGATATGGGCGCTGGGGAGTGCAGGCGCACCCTGAGACGTCCCTGCCACCTTCAAGTCGCGGTGCACCCAGCGGTCGATGGGCTTTTGGTAGAGATAGACGGCGCCCGTCAGTGCCAGCCAGACGATGAAAGGCAGCACGAACAGCCCCGCATAGAAGTGCCACCGCCACACCGCGGGATAGAAACGCCGTCGTTCCGGCTGGCGTGCAGTTGGGGTGGCGTCCATGTCAGAGTTCCCGAGTCCAGCTCAGGTAAACCGCGCGGCCATCGCTTGGTGAGTATCCGGAAGAGCCGCTGTCGTACCAGGCATATACATAAAATCGGTCCGTGGCATTTTTCAGCTGCAAGGCAAGGCTGTTTCGCTCATCCAGACGGTAAGTTGCGCTCAGGTTCAACAGGGCGTAGCCGCCGTAGCGGCCTAGTGTATTGGTGCGCTCAACGAAGTAGTCACCTTGGCCATTGCCCCAAGCACTGAAAGCCCAGTCGGCGTTGGGCGCATATTCCAAGCCTGCGCTGGCCAGCCAATTCGGCACGTTCTCGATCTGTCGACCACGGGTCTGCGGCGAACCCGGGTCCGGTGCCTCAATCACAGCCTTCTGCCGCGAGTAGGAAGCCCAAGCGCGCCACTGCTCATTTGCCTGCCATGTCACCTGGGCATCCCAGCCACGGCGAAGGGTTTCACCCACGTTGCTAACTTCATTGCTGCCCACTGCCCCGTTGACGCCAAGGACGGTTGCCACTTCGTCCGATGCGCGCTGTTCCCAGTAGGCCAAGCGGGCCTGTAGGCCTTGTACGGGAGTCCACTTGAGGCCGGTTTCCCAGCCTTCGTTGATCGAGGGGGACAGGTTGCCGCTCTGAGCGCGGTAGGCGCCATTGCCACTGCCGATCTGGAATGTGCGGCCCCAGTTGGCATACGCGATCGTGGTCGCTCCTAGGTCATAGGACGCGCTCAACTTAGGCTGTTTGATCAGACCGTAGCCATAGACCGGCGCACGTGTGGCGGCAGCCACGTTGAGGAAGTCGCCGTAGATTCGGTCCACGCGGTAGGCTGGCACGATCTTTAGTGCGTCGATCGGCCTGATCACGGCCTGCACGTAAGCGCCGCGGGTGTCGAGGTCAAAATCCCAATCGCGTAGCGTAGCTTGGCGTTCGCGCACGACGGTGCGATAGCGACGAGCCTTATTGTCCTGCCATTGTCCATCTACGCCTGCGTCCAGCACGAACTCGGCAAGGGTCGTGGTAGGGCGCCAAGTGGTGTTGAGGATAAGCCCACGGTGGGTTTCGTCGTTGAAGCGCTCCTGCTGCGCGCCGCCAGCGGTAAAGGTTACCCAGCGCTGATTGCGGTAGTCATTCTGGTAGGCCTTTGCGTTCCAGCTCCAGTCAGTGCCTAGCGTGCCGTCGAGATGCAACGCGGTCTGGACTGTCTCCCGTTCGCTGCGATCATCGCGGGCGTAATCGGGCGACTGCTTCGGATTGGCCCGCGCTTCCAAGTAGCTGAGGTAGCCGGCTTCCAGTGCGGTGTTCTTGTAATACCGGCTGGTGAGGCCAGCGCGCCATTGGCCGTCTGGGTCGGCATAGAACCACTTGCCGGCGAAGCTGCGCTGCGTGCCATTCGCGTGGTCGCGCTCACCGTCCGTGCCACGCCAACCAACGAAGTAGTTCTGCGACCAGGCACCAGTCTCAAATGCCTTCGCCAGTTGAATATCTTCGGTGCCGAAGCTGCCTACGGTCACGCTAAGCTGGCCATCGTTGCCGCCTCGGCGGGTGAGTACGTTAACGTCACCGGCGATAGCGTGCAGGCCGTACCGCGCGTCGTTGGTCCCGCGCACGATCTCCATCGCGCTGATATCCAGTGGGAAAACTGCATCCAGGTAAGGCATGCCGCCTGCGTTGTCGTTGCTTGGGATGCCATCAATCAGCAGCTTGACCGCATTGATGCGACCTTCGCCATTGAAACCGCGGAAAGAAAAGCGGCCGGCATCGGAGCCCATCTTGAATTGGGTGACCTGCACACCCGGTGCGTTCATTAGCAGCTCCCAGCTATGGTCGACCTTCTGCTGTTGCAGCAGATCGCCACCAATGATGTCCACAGAGGTGAATACGGAACGCGCTGAGAGCTCGCGTTCGGCAGTGGAGCGCGCCTGCACGGTGCCCAGGGTTAGCACGGTTCCGTCCTGAGCAGCTGCCAGTGATGGAGCTAGCGCGGTGCAGGCGATTGCGGCCACGATGGCTTCGGTAAGCAGGCGTGTAGAGAGAAGTTTTTTCATTTTCCACAACATCAATATGCCGCGGCCAGAGGAGGGCCGAGACAAGCAGAAGAGCCGGCGTTTGAGCCGGGTGTCAGTAGGAGAGGGCAGCTTCCAGGTCCGCGTCTATTTGCCCCAGGTCTATTGGGGAGCGAGAAAGACGTGCACTACCTAAAAGGCGCATTGCGCCTCAGGTCGCGGGCTGGATCAGCAGGTGAGGTCAGACGGTGGGCCGCGGGCCCCAAGCGTGCCCGGAGCACGGATGCGCCGTCTATCGACCAAGCCGAACAGGGCGCGGAAGACCGCCGACCAGATGGCCATCGCCAAGAGCAGCGCCACGAGCAGGCTGATCATCCGCGCAGCGATCAGACAGTATTCGCAGTCCACGCCCATCTCGTGCTCGGCATGTGGGTCAGCTGACTTCTGCGATGGTGTTGTGTCAAAAGCTGCTGTATCCGAAGACTCCGACACCATTGGCATGGCGTGGTGAATGCCATGCCCCATGTGATGCGAATCAGCCGCCTTGGGTGCGATTGGTTCTACGTACGAATGATGCCTTGCACGTGTATCCGGTGCGTGTGTCGCACCGAGCGCCGGGTGCGCAATCGCCCGGCTAATCAATGGAGCGACAACCAATAGCAGCATCGATAGGCATGCCAAGGTGTGGGTCCAGCGGTGGAGGGCAAGGGGGCGCACAGCCCCGATACTAAGGGATGCGAAGAGGACGCAGGCGCTAGCTGCCGCCAAATTGAGTCTCCGCGACTATTTGTCGCACTTGCTTCCCTCTCTCACAATTCCACGCTGCACGGCTGTCTGTGGGTCGCACCAGGGCACACAAAAGCGGCGCGTCGTGGTGCCGAGTATGGGACACGCATGCAACTGTTGACTACCTACCAGGAGGTAGGTAAAGTGCGGTTTAGAGATTGGAACCTGAGGAGAACTGATGGCCCTTGGCACACGCGAAGCACTGATTAGGACTGCTGAGCAGCTGATGCGTACACGCGGCTACTCCGCGTTTAGCTACGCGGATCTTTCAGAGTCGGTGGGCATCCGAAAGGCAAGCATCCATCATCACTTTCCGACGAAGGAGGATCTAGGCAAGGCACTCGTGGAGGAGTACATCGAGCGCGTTCGAGTCGAACTGGGGCGGATTGAGATGCAGCACGGGCATGTCATCGGCCGCCTCGAAGCCTTCCTCCACATCTTCAGGTCGAGCGCCGACGGCGGTCTCCTCCCGCTTTGCGGCGCCCTAGCTGCCGAAATGTCGGCATTACCGCTGAGTTTGCAGCAGCTAACGCAACGCTTCTTCGGCATGCAGTTGAGCTGGCTCTCCAGAGCGCTAGAGCAAGGCATCGAGCGAAACGAGGTTCCCGAAGGCAGCGGAGCCAAGCACAAAGCGTTCCTGCTGTTGAGCATCCTGGAGGGGTCTTGCTTTATCAACTGGGCGACCAAGGACGAAGATCCGTTGAGCGCTAGCGTTGTACGGCTCATCGTAGAGAACGCCTGAAACGCCTACTGCTCTTCTCTCGTAGAGGGGAGCAGGTTTCTTTTTGTTAAAGAAACCTACCTACTACAAGGTACGTAGGTGTCAGCATATCAATGGAGATGGCAATGAAAACAGTGATGGCGGAAGTCTGGTCGGACTTCGTTTGCCCATGGTGCTGGGTTGCAAAGAAGCGGTTCGAGAAGGCAGTCAATTCGTTGGCCGGCCAGGTTCAGGTCGTAGTAACCAACAAAGCCTATCGACTCGCCAAGGGAATGAGGCCGATGGACTACAAGACCGCACTGCATCAGAAGTTGGGCGGTGCAGCCGGCGCTAATCGGATGATGGCCGCGGTTAGCACCAACGGGCTCCTTGAAGGCTTGGTCTACAACTTCGACACCATGCTTTTCGGAGACACGAGCGCTGCTCACGCATTGATCAAGAGCATTAGCTCGCCCGAGGTAGCCGAACTGATAGCCGAGCGTATCTACAAGGCGGCGACCACAGACGGGCTCAACATTTTCGACCAGGACGTGCTGGCGTCGCTGGCCAAAGAGGTGGGTGTGACCGATACCCTCTTTGAGTTCGATTCGGCACGCGTCTCCACCGAGATCGACCGCGATGAGCTGGAAGCGAGCCGCATCGCCAACGGTGTTCCTTTGTTCCTATTCAACGGCAAGGTCTTTGTCTCCGGCGCGCAGGAAGCAAACGTGTTCGAGCGGGCAATTCTGGATGCGGCACGAGAGATGCCCGAAGCGATGAGCGGCGCAAGCGAAGGCGAGAGCTGCGGTATCGACGGCTGCACGCGCTGATCAACCGGGTGCTTCGGCAGCCTATCCACCCATGTATCCCAATCAAGCCGCGCCCTCGGGCGCTCGGCAGATCCCTCGCGCGTAGCGCGCATTTAGAGTTTAGAAAGGAACTATAAAATGTCCAACAAGCCCAATGGCATCGACGTCGCCGCTCTCCAGCATTTTGCGAAAGGTGTCTCTGAAGATGCATCCAAGCGCAATGCCCGCTTCAACGTGAAGACAAAGTGGCATGGACAGACCCGCTCGGTTGCGACGGTTAACCACTACTCCATGGCTGGCGTGAAGCACGAGCGCCACTTCGAGATTGCAGCGGATGAGCCGACCGAACTGCTCGGTCAGAACTCGGCTCCCAATCCGCAGGAGCTGCTCATGGCAGCCCTCAATGCCTGCTTGACCGTGGGCTACGTCGTCAACGCCGCAGCCATGGGCATCACGGTGCACAGCTTGGAAATCGAGACCGACGGCGAGCTGGACCTGCGCGGGTTCCTCGGTCTGGATGACAGCGTGAACCCCGGCTACGACGAAGTCAGCTACGTGGTTCGCCTGCACGCGGATGCCTCGCGCGAGCGTCTGGAAGAGCTGCACCAGGTTGTGACGAAGACCTCGGTGAACCGCGCCAACTTCTCCAAGGCCATTCGCATGGTTTCCACACTGGAAGTTCTGGAGGACTAAGCCCTCCGGAGAGCCTTTTCCCTCCCCCACATTTGCAACAGCAGCCCCAAATCGAGGCTGTGCTCCCAATCTAGAGGCCCATCATGCGCAAGCTGTTTACCCCCTTCGACCTATCAGGCCTTCAGTTGACCAACCGCGTCGTCATGGCCCCGATGACCCGAACCCGCACGCCGGAGAACACTCCGAGCGAGCTGACTGCGCTCTACTACGGTCAACGCGCCTCTGCCGGTCTAATCATCACGGAGGGCCTTCCGGTTTCCGACGAGGGCCGTGGTTACCTGTATACCCCAGGTCTCTACACCGACGAACAGACCGAAGGCTGGCGTAAAGTCACCGATGCGGTGCATGCCAACGGCGGCAAGATTTTTGCCCAGCTCTGGCACGTCGGTAGGCTGTCGCACGTCTCGCTGCAGCCGGGCAACGTCGCGCCGGTGTCGTCGGGCGACGTGCCGGCGACCACCACGATGGTCTATGCGTGGGTCGAGCCCGGCAAGGAAGGCCCGGTGTTGCCGAGCAAGCCGCGCGCCCTGACCACCGATGAGGTCAAGCGTGTCATTCAGGACTTCGCCTCGTCTGCGCGTCGTGCCATGGATGCGGGCTTCGATGGCGTCGAACTGATGGCCGCCAACGCGTTCTTGTTCGACCAGTTCCTGAGCAGCAAGCTCAATACCCGCACCGACCAGTATGGTGGATCGATCGAGAACCGTCAGCGCCTGCTGCTGGAGACCATCGACGCGGTCGCGGCTGAAATTGGCGGCGAGAAGGTCGGCGTTCGCGTCTCCCCGTTTGGTCGCATCTACGACATGGAGGCCTTCGAAGGTGAAGCCGAAGCTTGGGCAAGCATGGCCTCGGCGCTGAACGAGCGGACCTTGGCGTTCGTGCACTTGAACTACCAGACCACGATCTCGGCAGCGGGCACGCCCGCCGGCTTCGGTGCTGAGTTCCGGAAGGCTTACCAGGGCACGCTGATCGGTGCAGGCGGGTTCACCCAGGAGCTGGCCGAGGCGGAATTGGCCAAGGGCGAGCTCGACCTGATTGCGTTCGGCACCAACTTCATCTCCAACCCTGACCTGGTGGAGCGGATGAAGAACGGCTGGCCGCTGGCAAAGCCTGATCCGTCCACCTTCTACGGCGTGATCGGGGCAAAGGGCTACACCGACTATCCGACCTACGATGGCGCTGGCGCCGACGCAGCAGTCGTCTGATCAACCACCCCGCACGTGCGGGCCACAGATGAGGTGTGACATGGCGACCCGTAGCACAACGACTTTCGACTTCGAGTCCGACGTCCTTGAAAGCAAGACGCCGGTGCTGGTGGACTTCTGGGCCCCGTGGTGCCCACCTTGCCGAGCCATCGCGCCTTCCTTGGAAGAGATATCCGATGAGCTTGAAGGCAAGCTCCAGGTGGTCAAGGTCGATATCGATCAGAACCCGGAATTGGCTCAGCGATTCGGGGTGCGGTCCATCCCCACCTTGAAAGTCTTCGTGGATGGCAAGATCGCCAAGGAGATCGTCGGCGCGATGCCGAAGCAGGCTTTGCACGAGCAGATCGCTCCGTTCGTAAAGGGCGAGTAAGCCACAACCGAGCGGGCGCCCTCTATGGGGCGCCCGCCTAGCAAAGAAGGTGAAGCGATGAACACGTCCGTGCCTTCATGGGCTGGGAAGGTGGAAGAAGTGAACGCCATGGGATTCAACCGCATTGCGCGCTCCACAGCCGATCCTCTTCTGCTCTACATAGGGGCACCATGGTGTCCTCCCTGCAAGACGATGGAGCCTGCATTCGCTGCCACCGCCGAGGCAATGGGCACAAAGGCCCGATTTCTCAAGGTGAATGCAGCGACGGATCCGCAGCTGTTGGACTCGTTGAAGGTCGCTGCTGTGCCGATGCTCCTGATGTATGACGACCAAGGGCGAGAAGTGGGCCGGCTCCTGGGCTCCTTGTCCGCACCGCGTATCGCGCAGTGGGCTCAGAAGCGACTCGATGGCGCACGCCAATAGTCGAGAACCGAATACTCCCAAATGTTCGAATCGGCCGTTCAAAAGTTGAGGCCGATTCAGTCTCCGCCGATCGTGCCCCAGGCCACTGCAATGCACTGGCGAAAAGAGGTCTCAGATGAATCGTGTCAAGGTTGATGTCGCCATCATTGGCGCCGGCAGTGCCGGAATGACAGCCTACCGCGCGGCCAAAGCGCATACCGACAGCATCGTGGTGATTGAAGGTGGCGTCTACGGAACCACCTGTGCGAGGGTTGGCTGCATGCCGAGCAAGCTGCTCATCAGTGCCGCAGATGCTGCTCACATGCTGGCGTTGGCGCCGAGCTTTGGCGTCATGCCTGGAGCAATCAAGGTCGACGGACGGGAAGTAATGGCCCGGGTGCGCCGCGAGCGCGATCGCTTCGTCGGCTTCGTTGTGGAGTCGGTAGAAGCGTGGCCGGAGGAACACCGGCTGTGCGGCAAGGCGACGTTCCTCTCTGCTCATGAGCTTCTGGTCGGACCGTCTATCATCGTCGAAGCTGATCGCATCGTTGTAGCGACAGGGTCCAGTCCCTTCGTTCCGGAGGGATGGCGTGAGACGCTGGGTGACAGGCTTCTTGTGAACGACGACGTTTTTGAGTGGACTGATCTGCCCAGCTCAGTGGCCGTTGTTGGCAGCGGGGTCATCGGCCTTGAGTTAGCACAGGCCCTGCATCGCCTTGGAGTGACGGTTCGCCTTTACGGTCGCAGTCGCTTCATCGGGCCGCTGAGCGACCCAGTAGTTGCGGCGGAGGCTACACGCATCTTCTCTGAAGAAGTTCCTGTGAGCCTGGGCGCAAAGGTCACACCCTCGCTCACCGAGGATGGTCGAGTGTTAGTGGTCTCCGAGAATTCTGAGGGTGTTCGCAGCACCGAGACGTTCGACTTATTGATTGCCGCGACAGGTCGTAAGCCGAACATGCTCGGAATCAGCCTGGACAATGCCGGTATCGGTTTGGACAGCTACGGGTTGCCCATCGTCGACCGCGCTACCGGTCAGAGCACTTGCCCGCACATCTTCGTTGCCGGGGATGCCAATGGGATGGCCGATATCCTTCATGAGGCCGCAGACGACGGCCGCATCGCAGGCGACAACGCGGGCCGCTATCCAAACGTGCGCCCACGCCCGCGCAGGGCGCCTCTGGGGATCGTATTTTCCAACCCCCAGATCACGATGGCGGGCGCTACCTTCCGGCAGTTGACCGAGAGCGGCGCCACGTTTGAGGTTGGAGAGGCATTGTTCGCTGATCAGGGGCGCAGCCGGGTCATGCTGGAGAACCACGGAGTAATCCGTGTCTACGCCGACAGCGCCGCAGGAACCTTCTTGGGTGCGGAGATGGTCGGCCCATCGGCCGAACACATTGGCCACCTGCTGTCATGGAGCATTCAGCGGGGAGATACCGTCCAGCAGATGATCGACAGTCCGTTCTATCACCCGGTCGTCGAGGAGGGAGTGCGGACGGCGTTGCGTCAAATACAGCGCAAGCTGGTCATCCCGCCGCCGGCGCCGGAAAGCTGCTTGGACTGCCTGCCAGGCGCGTAGGTTGGAGTCGCGGTCACAGTAGGGGCGCAAGCAGATCGTTATGGGACCTATACGTGCTGTTAGACATGATTGGGCGAGGATCGCTGTCCAGCGCCCACCGAAGGCGGTATCCATCCCCTGGCTGTGCTGATGGCTTCGGTTCCCAACGTTCGGCACACATTTTGAATATGAATATTGAGGATGTTCGTGCCGGACTCGGTGGCTAACCCGAGAGTTTCTCAACTAATGCTCCGGCAGTGACCCATCTCCCTTCCGTGATAGGGTAAAGCAGTTCGGATCAGCCATAGTTGGCCAAACGCCCACGAGACCGATCAGTCGATCGATGCTCGTGGGCGTCAACGAAGATCAGCCGAGAGTTTCACCAAGCCACTGTTCCACGCTCCTCGGCGCGATACCAAACAACGTCTGCGCACTGGTGTCGTGAGGGATCGTATTGGTCGGACTGCTTTGCAGTGCGCCGTAGAAGGCGGCAATGGCAGCGGACGCAGGACCGATCAGCGGTTCAATCATCGCCCCGAATGCTTGGGGCGTGATGCTCTCAAAGGCGACATCGCGCCCCAGGTGGCGCTGGAAGCCTGTTGCGACATCGTTCCCGATCAGCCCTGGCAGCTGGCCAACCCCCACAACGCCACTGACCGACGTCTGCTCGAAGAGACGCTCAGCAACCTCGGCTACGTCCAAGTGTGAGCTCCAGGACACCGGTTGGTCCGACCGCAGCGGGTACCGCAACACCCCCTCAGTCTGTGTTGGCCCGAAGACCATCGGCAGCAGTAGGTTTTCCAAGTAAAGGCGCGGTGCGACGACGGCATACGAAACGCCGGTGCTGCGAACACCCTCAATCAAGATTGCCATCGCCGAATCAGCCGGGGCCTGCAATGGCGAGTCAGGCTCATCGACAATGATACCGCTGGTGGAGATCACCACCCGCCCGGGCTTGGCCAGGTCAACCGCTCGGGCAATGTTGCGTGCGTAGGTTGCACGGCTGCCCTCGTCTGTCTGAGGCAGGTGAATGAACACCCCATCCGCACCACGGTAAGCCTCAACCAGAGATTCCACGGATGCATTGTCAATGCGAACGGTCTGTGTTGCAGCCAGTGCCTCGGATGCGCGCACTGCACCGACGGCGTTTTTTCCGGCCGCCGAGAGGCGCTTGAGTAGCGGTCCGCCTTGAGCGCCGGAGGCACCATGAATGATATAGGTCATCGTCTTCTTCTTCGTCAGGCCTTGAGGAGGCGGGTGGGCAAGCATCGAATCGCACGCGGGTGAAAGCCAATCTGGGAACGCGGGGTGAAGATGTTATTCTTGGCCAAAGAGCACAGGGTTTCACGGTCAATATGCCCATGTTGATTGTCATTATTGGACAAGAAAGGCAGGATGCCGATGGCTAGGCGAAAGGAGCAGCGCGGCATGGATATCGGGCAGCTGCCCTATCATCCCCAAGCCGGCTATCGGTTCGACTTGGAGATCCTTGCCTTCTCCGAGCTGCGTCGTCGTGCGGGCGCTGAAATGCTCGAGTTGGCGCACCGTTATGAGTTCTACACCCTCGTCGGTGTTACCGAAGGGGCCTGTACTCACCGTATTGATTTCGAATTTGTGCAATGCGCACCCAATACGGTGCTCGCGTTAACGCCGGGGATGGCGCACAGCTTTGGCCCGCCAACCGATTGGGAGGGCTGGATTGTTGCGTTTCGTCCAGAGTTTGCCTGGCCCACGGCCTGCCCAGGTGCGGAAAAGAGTTGCCGCATACTTGAAGGACTGGGGAGCGTGATACGACTGACGGCGAAAGAGATGCGGGTCGTCACCGGATGCATCATGCAGATGCAGGACGACGCAGGCCTCGATGACTCACCGGAAAGCGTGCATGCGTTGCTACGCCATCAGCTCCATACTGCACTGACGCGGATCCGCATGGCAGATGAGCGCGGCGATGGGCGGGTGAAGCTCCCTCGTCCAGCTGGAAGTAGATTCAGAGAGTTCGAGCGATTGGTTGAAGAGAAGCACAGGGATTGGCATCAGGTCTCTAGCTACGCAAAGGCCATGGGATGTGCCGAAAGGACGCTGACGAGAGCGACGCTCGACGCTGCAGGCATGAGCCCCAAGGCTTTCATCGCCGCGCGGCTGGCACTCGAAGCCAAGCGCTTGCTGACGCATACGGAGTTGAAGGTGCTTGAAGTCGCTGAACAACTGTGTTTCAGCGACACCCCTAATTTCATCAAGTTCTTCCAGCGCGAGGTGGGATGTACACCTGCAACCTTCCGTCAACGTCAGACGCAGGCCGCGTAGAAGTATCCATTGGCAGATGCAGTAGGTCCGTTCGCCGTAAGGAGGCGCCTGCATATTGCAGGCGCTCCGGTGCGGCTTAGACGACTTTGCAGCGTCCCGCCAGGCCAGACAACGCGATATCGCTGATCAGCGCCGTTGGCGCAGCGCAGCCTGCGCCGAGGATTGTCACATCAAGCCCAGCTGCCTCGGGCGACAGCGCCGTGTGCGTGATGCAGTGTTGGGTCATCATGCCGACTAGACAAATGTCGGAGACATTCTGGGCGGCCAGGGTTTGGCCCAGCGGTGTGCCAAGAAAGCTGTCGGCTTGCTGTTTCTCGATCACTACGCAGCCGTTCAGTGCCTCAGCGATGGCCGGGTGCAACTCGGCACCCACCGTGCCTTTAGCCAAAAAAGGACCGTCGCTGGGCGTGAAGTGCTGGATACCTATCACCACCTCACCGGCCTGCTTGGCTTGCGCGATGGCGTCCAACGCTGCCGACAAAGCCTGCTCGCTGTTCTCAAGCGTGAGGCGGCCGCCGGGGAAGTAGTCGTTCTGGATATCCACGACAATCAGTGCAGTCTTCATGGTGTGTTCCTTTAAAAAGTGATGGTTTCGCCGTCTTCCGGGATCAGCACGCTGTCCTGGATGGACTTCTCGACGGTGTAACGGCGCAGATCAGCGCGGGAAACGGTCATGTGATTCACCGCATCCATATGCACGGCGACGATCTTTGCCTTAGGGGCCAATGCATGGACACGAGAGGTGTCATCAACGCCCATGATGATGCCGGTGTCGAAACCTTTGACCCGTGCGTCGCCCGTGTTCAACACGATGACATCCGGGGTATAGCGCTTGATCGCATCCTGCACGTCGCCGGTCCAGACGGTGTCACCAGCCAGATAAATGGTCGGTTCACCGGCTTTCTCAAAGACAAAGCCGGTCACACTGCCCAGCAGCGTCGCCAGCGGCTCCACTTTGAACATTGCGGCTGAGCCATGTTGGGCAGCAACACGCGAGATCTTCACGCCACCAAACATTTCGTGGGCCGGAAGAATCCGGACATCTTCAAACCCCTTACCGCGAAGCTGAGCAGCGTCGGCCTCGTTCTGAACGAACATGGTCATCTGACGCGGTATCAGCGTCTCTGCGGCCGGGTCCCAGTGATCCAAGTGGGTGTGGGTCAACAGCACGGCATCCACGTCCTTGAGTACCTGGGCCACATCGAACGGGAGCTCGACAGTCGGGTTGCGCAGTTCGCTGCGATAGGTGTCCGGGAAGCCGGGGTAGGCCCCTTTGGTGGCCAGCATCGGATCAACCAAGAGCACCGTGTCGCCATAGGCGATCTTTGCCGTGGCGTTTCGGATCTGTTGGATAGACGTGGTGCTCGGCGGGTTGCCTGCGGCGTGTGCATTGGTCTGGAGGCCCAGGGCCAGCAGGGTTGCGACGGCGAGTGACATCATTTTCATGGCGCAATCTCTGTGTGAATGTGTAAGACAGAGCTTGACAGTTCCGTGGTGATTGCAATACTGGCCCGCGGGACTAACATCGATTAAATCAGGCCATGATCAACCGTTGCGCGACAGAACCAGTTCACCGCCCTATTGAGGTGGTAGTCGTTGCCCCACGGGGCATCAGCGCCTTTCACCTGTCCGTGCCGTTGATGATCTTCGACATCCACTCGGAGGAGCGCGCCTTGTTCAATGTCCGCGTTGCTGCTGAGGAGCCCTTGGTAACCCTGAGCGGGGGGCAAGTGGGAGTGAGCGCCAGCGGGGGCTTGGAACTGCTGGACGAAGCAGAGGTGGTCATCATTCCAGGATGGGCGGATCTGGGAAATGCGCCCAGCAACGAGTTGAAAAGCAAGCTCATCGCGGCGAATCGTCGTGGGGCGCATGTGGTCGGGCTCTGCTACGGCGCCTACGCATTGGCCTATGCCGGGCTACTGGATGGACGCCTAGCTTCGACCCACTGGCTTGCCGAGGACGACTTTCATAGACGCTTTCCCCGCGTGAAGCTCGACATGAACGCGCTTTATGTTGACGAAGAGCGCGTGGTGACCTCTGCTGGGACCGGTGCGGCGTTGGATTGCTGCATGTATCTGGTCAGGAAGCTCTGCGGTGCGCGGGAGGCCAACAAAATCGCGCGCCTGATGGTCCTGCCACCCCATCGTGAGGGAGGTCAGTCCCAATACATCGAGCAGCCGGTTCCCGCCTCGCCGCAGGATGCTCTGTTGAGCGCGTTGCTCGACCACATGCGTGAGAATCTGCAAGCGGATCAATCGCTCGATGAACTGGCCAGCCGGGTAGCGATGAGCAGGCGGTCGTTCACCCGGCGATTCCATAAAGCCACCGGCATGACAGTGGGCGCTTGGCTGGAAGCCGAGCGCTTGCGCCGAGCAAAGGAGCTGCTTGAATCTACCGATCTATCGATTGAAAAAGTAGCCGAACAATCCGGCTATCGCACGTCCGTGGCGTTCCGACAGAGCTTCAATCGAGCATTCCATATCAGTCCGCGCGGGTGGCGGCGGACGTTCTCACTGGAGAACTAAAGGTTCTGATTCCGGGCTCAGAGTGGCTAAGCCGCGCGATAGCCTGAAAAAGGGGGGGGGAGGGAGGCTTCGCTGCATGGACACTCGCTGGCCTAGGCGCTTCAGCCTTCGGTGGATCCTGTGGTCACAGTCCTGTTGCCATGGTCATTCCTTCGCTAAGCGAGGGCGGTGCAGAAGCCCATGGATAAGCACGCCGGCAACCATCGCAGCTGCGAACACGAGTGCGAACGGTTGACCCGTCGCCAACAGGGCGACTGCCGGGCCAGGACACACGCCCGCCAATCCCCAACCAATGCCGAACACTGCCGCACCGATCACCAGATTGCGATCGATGTCTCGGCGCTGCGGGACATGTAGCGTAGCAGCAAGCACGGGTGCATTACGCGCACGCGCCCATCGATAGGCGATGGCGGAGGGGATCAGCGCGCCGAGCATGACAAGCGCCAGCGAAGGATCCCAAGTGCCCGTGACGTCAAGGAAGGCGAGCACGCGCGCGGGGTTGGCCATGTCTGAAACGATGAGGCCTAGGCCAAACAACGAGCCGCACAGAAAGGCTATCAGTCGGATCATGTCCCGGCTCCTGAGGTCAAGCGCACAAGTGTCACGGTGGCCATTCCCATAAGCATGAAGGCGACGGTCGCAACCATTGAGCGCGGTGAAAGCCTAGCCAAGCCGCAAACACCGTGCCCGCTCGTGCACCCCGAGCCTAGGCGCGTTCCATACCCAACCAGCAATCCGGCCAGAATCAGCAACGGAGTAGCAGAGCTTGAGAGCGAGGGCAGCGAAATGGGTTTGACCGCCAGTGCTACACCCGACGTCACCAACAGTCCCGCCAGGAACAGGGCAGCCAAGGAGCGATCTCCACCTGCCGAAAGGCCGAGGGTATGAGCAATCAGGCCGGAGATGCCGGCGATTCGCCCCGTGAACACCAGGTATGCGCCTGCTGCTGTGCCAATCATCAGGCCGCCGATGAGCGGCCAATACCACGCTAAAGGGGCCAGCATCATGGCAAGTCTACCGGCAGCTTTATAAAGCAAACTCCGGTGTCGTCCCGTCCGAACCGAGGGCCCGCACGCCGGCCGGCGCGCGCGCCGCGCCCGCTGCCAAAAGACCAATTTAATGCAAAATCCGAAACGACAGGGGTGCTCACGATTGGCTCTTACCGAGGAAGAGGGTCATTAAGGTTTCATAGTTGCGTAAACTATGCAACTATGGACGCATCTCTACACCTGATCGGGCCGCCATGCGGCGTTCCGCTAGGCTCTACGGCTTTCTATGGTCTCCGCATGTGAAAAACTCTTCCCTTACCGCCGCTGACCTCGTCGACATGAAGGGGCGGGTCCCAGAAGTCGCAGATCTGTTGCGCTTCATGGCCACGCCGTCGCGCCTGCTGTTGCTCTGTCAGCTATCTCAAGGGGAGTCGACTGTAGGCGGTTTGGAGGAGGCAACCGGCATCCGGCAGCCGGCGCTTTCCCAACAGTTGGCGGAGCTACGGCAGCGGGACCTGGTCACCACCCGGCGTGAGTCTCGGTCGATCTTCTACCGGATGGCGGATCCGCGTGTGGCCGCCCTGTTGACCGCCATGCATGAGATCTTCTGCACCGAAACATCGGCGCCTGAGAGCCGGTAGTCGCATCGAGCTGTTCTGGCAATCAGTGCTCGGGGGCTCTTTGAAGAGCAAGGCGATCATCTGCGTTGCGACACAGTGATTCTGCCAACGAACGCCGGCAAGTTAGCGTCGAGCCGTGGCGCTGCAGCCTACGCAGCAAGCCCAAGACCAGAGGTTCCCCTCCCTGTCGCGGGTGACATCAACGGATGGCTGGATTCCCCCGTCATCGGAGCGATTGCGTCGGTACGATCACATGTAGGGGGAGCCGGGCGTCTCATCCAGGGCGACCGGGCCCGGCTAAAGTGGCGGCATGGAGAACATGGTTTACGTGCCCGCCGCAAAGCGGTCCCATGATCTGGTCTGGGATCGGGTGACTGGTGAGTGCCTTACCCTGGGGGTTTTCATGGAAGGCCGGGACTACGGGGAAGTCGTTCGGGATGGGCGAGTGGCTGCGGAGTTGGAGGTGCTCGACGGCACCCCGCGGTTCGAATGCCCGCACTGCCACGATGCAATGGGCGTTCGCTCCAAAACCATACGTGCGCGAAGCGAGTTCCGCTTCTACTTTGATCATCGGACGGCGCGGCAACGGGAAACGTGCACCGGGCGAAAGGGCCATTCACCCCAAGCCATCTTGGCGCGTAAGTTCGGGCTGTGCAAAGAAGGCGCGCTCCACAAAACACTCAAGCAATGGGTGCGCGACAGCTTGGATACGGATCCGTCGTTTAGCCAGACGGAGTTGGAAAAGCGTTGGTGGGACGTCCATGGTGTTCAATGGCGACAGCCCGACGTCCAGACGCGGCGGGACGGTCAGAAGTGGGCCATTGAGATTCAGCTTTCCACCACATTTGTCCACGTCATCGCGGAGCGGATGCGGCATTACCGGAACAACGGGGGAGCGCATGCTGTGGCTCTTCAAGGACGTGGATCTGGACCAGTTCCGATTGTCCGAAGACGACCTGTTTTTCGCCAACAATCGCAATGCGTTTCGCGTCACCCCCACCACCGTGGCCCGCTTCCAACGCGAGGGCCGCTTCTGTCTCGAAGGCGTTTGGCTGGAGCCCCGTCTGGAGAGCGGCACGATCCGCGACGTGGAGGTGCGAAGGGAGGTTTGCTTTGACGAGCTGATGTTCGACACCTGCAGTCGAGGCATTCCTCGGGCCTACGTCTTCGACTACGACTGGCGCAAAGCCCAGGTGGAGGAAGAGCGGGCGGCTTGGCAGGAGGATCAAGTCTGGGGCCCCCGCCGAGAGGCCTTCGAAACCCCCTATGTGGCCATGCTCCGGGGCGAACTCGCCGACTACAAAGAACGGGATCGCAGATGGGGGGAGTTGCGCCGCTCATTTGCTCTAGTCGGGATCGCGCTGCCGCTCTATGCCAAGGGGAATGGCGACTTGGAGCGCTTGTTGGTGATCGGCTACTCGATCAAGCACGGGCAGGGGCGGCCCATTGGGATTGGCTTTGAGACGCTGGCCGAGTTAGGGCACCATGCCCACAAGGTTTGGCCTAAAAGCCTATGGTTCTACCGCTGCATGCTTCGGGTGCGCGGCCAGTTGAGGACTGTATTGCCGCAGGATCGGACCGCAAAGCTCCAGGACAAAATGAAACGCGTGCTCGCCAGCCTAGCCGAGGGCGAGAGCACGTTCGCGCCTGATCGATCCTGGGACGCGCTCTTGGTCCGCCTATTCCCCGAAGTCGCGCGCTTGTGGGCCGCAGAACCGGGGAAAGTGGCGAAGACCGCATTGACTAAAACCAAGCAAGATCTGAGGGCCGAGGAGACTCCATCATGGAAGACAGCGCATCGTTGAAATTTGAAGACTGGCCAAACGCGGTAGCCTTTGTGCCCTACGTGGGAAGCCGCTATCTAGAGGGATTTGGCGGGCGCCGTGTGCTGCTGTTAGGCGAGTCCCACTACCGCGAAGACGGGTGGACCGACGACCCCGCCCTCACTCGCCCCTTCACCCGCAAGACGTTCGGTGACATGGAGACCTGCGAGCGAAAGGGCGGGGGAAAGTTCTTCGACGAGTTGGATCGTTTGCTGACGAGCAAGGGCACACCGGCGCTTTCCGATGCAGCGCAGGCTTGGGAGCGCGTCGCCTTCTGCAATCTTTCACAACGTTTCGTTGGCACCGCAGCAGGGCATCGCCCGTCGGGTTCTGACTTCAAGGATGGCGGGAAAGTTCTGGTATACGCGATTCTTCCGATCCTCAAGCCAGAGGTGATTCTGGTGCTGGGGCGGACGGCATGGCGCATGTTCGCGCACGGTGATCGCGCCCATCAGCCCGTCTTCCACGCGCGCCACGTCAACTCAGAAGGGCGCCGGCGGCGCTACTTGGAGGAGCGGCATGTATGGTCGCTTGATTACGGCAATGGTATGGCGTGGATGACTTGGGTTTACCACCCCTCGTGGAACGTGGATCGCTGGGAGGACCGGGCCGCAGCGTTGCGGCACCTGCTGGGGTGTCCACACGACTGGCCCGTGGCATGACTGAGAATCCCCCGAGAAGCGGGGTTTGGGCATGGGAAAACAATGACTTGGTTGCATACGCTGCCGCGGCCATGACCGCTACATGCGCCAGCGCATTGCCCGTATGGATCGGCTCACCTTCAACGCCTGATGACTGGAGAAAGGGCGTCCCTGGTGGGCGCTCGATGTCACGGCGCACCGCCGCCTAGCCCGTGGATCCACCGCGGCCACCATTTTCCCTTCGCCAGCTGACGTTGCACCAACGTTCGATAGTCAGTAGCTGAGGGTGCAGGCGCAGCCCGTTTGTGCCGGCGGTGGTTGCAAGCCGCGTGAGCCGCCACGACGTTGCCTACCACGTCTTTCCCGCCGTCCTGGCGAGCTACGAGGTGCTCGGCCGTACATCGGAGCGGGCCAGCAGAGCGTGGTCGAAGCGCCAGCTCATCTGGAGAGGAATGCCACATCGCCAGACCGCAGTAGTAGCAGCGGCCGGACTGAGACTTAAAGGCATTGGCGCGAAGGGATTTGAGGCGTTTGTTGCTCATATAGGGCTCCGGAATCAAAAAAGATTCCCGTGCCTCCTATAGGAGAACCTCGGGCACCCGGAGCCTATTGGCTATGCGGGCACAACACCGGCGCTTCTGCGACCGGCACCGGCTTTATAGCGTGGGGCGGGAATGCGCGCAACCGGTGACCGTCAGGACGATCGCGAGGCGACGGCGAGTAACGTTTTGCCGAGGGCCCAGAGGCCGCCACCATTCCCATCTACAAGCGATTGGGTGGCTTGGGAGAGGTGCCGGCCGAGAATCAGTCGGGTGTCAGCACCGTTAAAAATCGACCCCTTGCGCATTCCGCTTTTTGAAGTAGATCTAAAGGGAAGGCTACAACGGCCCTTTCGCTCTACCCACAAACCAACGGAGGTTTAATCAATGCGCAAGTCCCTACCCATTCTCACCCTCGCCCTGGCAGCCTCCCTGGCTTCTTGGTCCGTCGCCGCTGACGACCTCACCGAAGACCTCACGGTGTCAGCGACCTTCCGCAACGAGTGCTTCCTGCAGGTCAATGACATCGGTGGAGGCGAATACGGTGGCCTGAGCACTGGCACCCAAGGCTTCTCAAATGGTGCTCTGCTCGTCCGCTGCAACGCCGGGACGGCTTACAGCATCGTGCCGGGAGATGGCACCAACTACGGCCAAGCCGTGGGCGAGCCCAACAAGCGTGCCGTCTCCGATGGTGCAGGCAACTTCGTTGCCTACGGGTTGTTCAAAGATCCAGGTGCAACTCAAACGTGGGGCGCGGGTGCGGATTTAATAGAAGGGGTGGGGAACGGTGAGCTCTTGCAACTCGGCGTGGGCTACGCGTTTTACAACATCAGCAAAGTCCCCGGTGGCGACTACTCGGACACCGTATCCGTCACCCTGACCTTCTGACCCGTATAGCGAGTTAGCAAGGTGCAACGAGGCCCCCGAGTAATCGGGGGCTTTCGTTTATGTGTGGGTTGACAAACACAAATGTTTTGGTTGGATCAAAGGAGGTGTTTTGTCTGGGAGGACTTATGATTCGTTCGCTGCTGTTGTGTGCTGCTTTGCTCTCGTTGCCAAGTGCTGTTTTCGCGAGCAGCATCTCGTTGTCGCCGACGTCCATTGTTTCCCGTTCGCAAGAAAAGTCGGCTGCGTTGGTTTTGGAAAACAGAGGGGACGGCACCGAGCGTTACCAGGTTTCGGTTTACGCTTGGTCGCAAACCCCGGACGGCCACGACGTTGCGGTGCCGACGCAAGACCTGATGGCGGCGCCTTCGGTTATCGAGATCCCGGCGAGATCCAAACGTGCCGTCCGGGTGCTCCGCGTTCGAGAGCAGGGTTCGCAGACGTATTACCGCTTGCTGCTGCGCCAGCTCCCATCTGCTCAACCAGCCAACGCGCCCAACGGCCGCATGAGGTTGCTGGTCAACCAAGACCTGCCTGTCGCATTTGAGAACTCCAACGCCGGTGAGCCCGTGCTGAGTGCACGCTTCACGGCGCAGGGCGTGCTGCTGTCGAACGCCAGCGCTATCGCAGCCCGTTTGACCACCCTTGGCCCGGAGGGCCAAGCGAGCTGGCGCGAAGGCGCGTTGGGGTGGGTGTTGCCCGGCCAGAGCAAGCTCGTTTTGCTCAAGCCCGGCCTCCGCGCCACTTCCCTCTCGATCACGGTCAACGGCAAGCCCGTCACCGTTCAAGCGAACTGAGACCCTCATGCGGAGCTGGGGAGCCCTGGCCATGGCCCTTGCCTTGGCCGGCACTGCACATGCCGGCATCCCAGACGGGGTGGAAGCGGTGCTTGCAGCGCCCCTGGTCAACGGCAAGCCGGCGAAGGATCCCGTGATGCTGTGGCAGGACAACGGCGGGTGGGTGGCCGAGGCCTCGACCTGGGCGCAGATGGGCATCAACCTGAGGCCTGGCGAGTCCGGCGACCTCACCGACACCCACCTAGGCGTGACGGTTCGATACAACGCGGAGAACGCCACGGTTGAGCTGGACATTCCCGCCGACCGCAAACCCGCGCAAGAACTCACCAAGCAAGGCAACCCGATTCGAACGGTCGCTCCCGCCATCGGTGGGGTGCTCGTGAACTACAACGTGGCCACGCAGTGGGCCGATGGCCAGCAAGCCACGTCGGCAGCGTTGGATCTGCGGACGGGGGGGCGGTGGGGCGTGGTCTCCAGCACCGGCCAGCTCAACCAATCGCCCAACGGGTTTGAGATGCGTCGGGGCATGACGACGTGGGGCAGGGACGAAGTGCAACGCCAAATCACCACCCAAGCCGGCGATGTCTACGCCACCCCGCGCGGCGGGCCGGTGGCCTTGGGCGGGTTCCGTATCGCGAAAGACCCTGGCGCCCTGGACCCGCTGAGCCCCACGTATCCGGTCCCGATGCTGGGAGGCTTGGCGCTGGATCCAGGGACGGTGCGGGTGCTGGCCAACCAGGCCGAGGTGTCTCGCCAGGACGTCAAAGCCGGACCGTTCACCCTGGATGGGCGTCACTTGACCCAAGGCGCCAGCCAAACAGCGGTGGTGGTGCGCGACGCTTACGGCCGCGAGACCGCGATAATCACGCAACGGCTCTACGTGGCCCCTAGTCTGCTGCGCCCCGGGCTCTCCACGTGGGAGCTGGCCGCAGGCCGAGTGCGCGAGGACGAAAACCGGTATGGCACGGCGGGGGTGTCCGGAAACCTGAAGCGGGGCATCAACGACCGGTGGACGCTGAGGGCTGGCGGCCAGGCCGACGAGTTCGGCAACTACCACGTCACGGTGGGTAGCACCCAAGCCTTGGGCACGTGGGGCGTGGTCGACGTGGAAGCGGGCACGTCCACGGGCGGCGGCACGCGCTGGGCCGCTGCGTATGACTACCGAGGCCCGGTGTGGGGGATTCGTCTTCAGCACGAGCGCAATCAGGACTTCTGGCGCCTTCAAAGCGAGCTCAGCACCCCGGTGGAACAGCGCACCCAAGCCAGCGTGTCCTTTCGTCCCAACCGGCGCGTGTCCGTCCAAGGGACCTACAGTGCGATTGACACTGGCCGCTCCAACCTCGCCTTTGTTGCCGTTGGGGCGTCCCTCAACTTGGGTGCAGCCGGCCAAGTCTCAGCCAACGTCTTGCGAGACATTCAAGGCGGCGATCTGCAGGTGGCCGGGAGCTACACCTACCGCTTCAACCGCAAGGCATCGCTGGGCGTTCGCGCCCGCCAAGCGCCGGGCCAGAACAGCGTGGGTCTGCGAGGCAACTACCGAACTGAGAACGGCGTTCGCCTAGCGGCAGAACTTCAGAACGGCGATTGGGGCACCCAGGCCCGGGTCACCGCCGATGTGAGCACCCGCTGGGGCGACGCGCGTATGGAAGCCAGCCAATACGACGGGCAAAGCAGCGTATCGGGAAGCGTCGCTGGTGCGTTGTTCATCGACCACAAGGGCATCGCTTTCGGCCGCCCGGCTTACAGCAGCTATGCGGTGGTGGACGTGCCCGGCCAAGCGGGCATTCCGGTGCGGGTGGGCGGCAGCCCTGCAGGGGTCACCAATGCCCAAGGCCGCGTGCTGGTGACCAACGTCTCCGGGTTGCTGCCCACTGAGGTGTCACTCAAGGACAAGGAGCTCCCCATGGGGGTGGAGATTGGTGAGACCAAGAAATCGGTCACGGCACCTCGGCAAGGCGGGGTGCGCGTGACCTTCCCTGTGCTCACCCAGAACGCGCGCGCTTTCGCCCTGACCGGCAAGGCCATTCCTCCAGGCTCTATGGCTACGACCTCAACCGAGCAAGCGGTGGTGGGCTTTGATGGGGCGCTTTACCTGGAGCACCCAGAAGCGGGGCAGGTGGTGGATGTGCCTGGCGTGTGCAGGGCGGTGTTGCCATCCCCGCTGCCGGGCGTTGAGGCCATCATCAGCATTTCATGCCAATGATGGCTTCCGCTGGCTTAGTCTTGGTTTTTCTGGCCGCTGTTTTCTACCTCGATGACATTGACGATGACAGCATCGTCGATATCAAAATCCCCTGTAATAGCGCATATATCTCCGATCTTGCAGGCGTCAAAGATCTTGGGAGCTACCTTCTCGTCTGCGACCTCAAAGTCAAAGGTGCCGGCGTCTGGCGTTTCGAAGTTGCATATCATCGTGCCGCAGTCATAGTGGCCCACGATCCGCTCACCCTTCAATATCTCTGCATGGGCACGTGATGGGGCCATGGCGGCACCGATAATGAAAAGCGCTGCGACGAAGTAGTTCCTGTTCATTCCACATCCTTGGTTTGGTGAATGCATTCCTGACATCCTGCCGCCGGTTAGGTCAGCATAGGAGTCGAGCCTTTATCGACCGGGAGCGCGAAAGCTTGAGGAGCACTGAACTTTCAAGTAGTTCGGTTTGCACGTATCGCCAGAGCAAGGCGACGACACGAGACGGTCCAAAAAAAGCAGTCGGCTGGCGGACCGGTTATTATCGGCGGTAACAAGCGGCGCAAGGAATGCCAAGAATGGAAGCGTTTCACTGGTCAAAGGCGCGGTTTGCCACCACTTTTTGGCGGGGACAAGTCATCCCTGACGCGTTGCCGATACTGATTCGCTGGGCACAAGAAGGCGAGCCGCACACCTACAGCGACTTGGCGCAGGAGCTGCATGACCACTTTGGTCATGCCATAAAGCCGCGAAAGGACCTCTACGGCACTGTAGCCGGCGGCGTGGCCCAAGCGATCGAGTGGTTAAGTGATCAATGGAAGATCCCAATCCCTCCGCTGCATGTGATCGTCGTGAACAAGCAGACCAAGCATCCGGGCGACGGCGCGATCACCATATCTCCCGCCTACTTTGCCGGTAAAAAGTTGGATACTGAGGACGAAAAGCGTGCACACCTCCGTCAAGCCATGGAAGACGTGTTCTCCTACCCTGATTGGAGCCGAGTGGCGGCCGCGTTGGGGGCGACAACGCTCATGCCGCGAGCTGGTGCCAAGCCAATAGACGCTAACGAGCAGGTTATTCCGCTGCCCAAGGTCCAGCAGGGAGGAGGGGCAGAGAGCGCAGAGCACCAATCCCTGAAGCGCTGGGTGCGAGAGCACCCCGAGGAACTGGCGGACTTCGGCGCTTTCGAATTGGGGCAGAACGAAGTGGTGCTGAGCAGCGGCGATCGCCTAGACGTATTGTTCGACAACGGCCGCCAACGTTTGGCGGTAGAGGTCAAGACCAGCAAGTGCTCGGAGGACGAGCTGATGCGTGGGGTCTATCAGTGCGTAAAATACCGAGCCATCCTCCGGGCAGAACAGTTGGCGATGCGCCAAGTGCCCAACGGCGAGGCCGTCCTGGTCTGCCCGCGGGCTCCCGGCAAGACGACTAAAGCGCTCATCAAGCGACTGAACGTGAACTTCCACCGGGCGCCCGTCGATGCAGAACGCTGAGCAAGGGCGCGCGGGAGAGCGGGCGTGAGGGGACTGGGCTGGGGATCCATTGGGCTGCTCGTCGTAGCAGGCTGGATACTCAACACAATAGGCGAGGGTGCCTTCAAAGTGCTCCTCTATTTGGTAATGGGAATCGTCCTGCTGCGTGAAGTTGTGGCTCTGATAGCGAGGTTCGGCTGGTTGAAGCCGCAGGGTTCGTCTGCAGCGAATGATGCAACGGAATCGAAGCGGCAGCGCAGCGAATCACGTCGAGGGGCGAGCGTTGCAGAGCTGATCAGGGCCGTCCAGGGGCGGGATGCGGATCGCATCGAGTTCCTGGTGCTGCAAAAGAACATCAGCCCGTATGAGTCAGGGCGTGTTCCAGGGCAGGCCGGTATCTCGAATGCCAGTCGAGAAGCCCACGCGGTGGGGTATCGAGCTGCAACGGAGTTCTTCGAAGATTGGTCGAGAAACGGCGCCAAGGCGCGCTTCTCAAGGACATGAGGCCGGTGTCAGTGAGGAGTCAGCCAAACACCGTCCTCCGCAATGTTCTGCATTGCGTTGACTGCCTCAAAGGCGACCTCACTCCCACAGCCACCCGCCTTAAACTGGCCGAACTTAACTGGACGAGCTCACAACCGATGACGCGCTATCCCTGCCTCGTTTCGCTCGCTGCGACTGCGGCCATGATCGCCTTAGCTGGGTGTGCTTCAATTGATCGGCCAGTCTTGAGCCACTTCGAAATGACCGACAGCGGGTGGAACATGACAGCCAAGACCGCGGCAAACTATGCTCCGGACAGTGGTTCGGCGGAAAAGGCCCGTCTGGGGTGGATCAAGCAATACACCGAGGCCAACGGGTGCAAGGGGTTCGAGGTGGTCTCGCGTCGCTGGACCAAGGAGCCTACGGGTAACTTTGTTCAAACCGGCTTTTCCGAGTCTGTGGGGTCGCTCGCCTACACCGGGACCTGCCAGCGCTAGCAGGCGTTGCAGCCGTTGAGACGCGGCGAAGCCAAACCTTGCTGGCCTGATCTCAACGCACCTGTTCCATGCCCTCGGAAGCTTCGCAACCCCAGCCTCACGACTGCGGCACCTTGTTGGTGCTGGCTTAGGAGAACGCATGAACGACGCATTGGAAGAGGTGGACACCCCCGAGAAACATATCGAGCGGATCGATGGGTGGATCCGGGCGTTGACCAACGAAGCGCATTTCCAGGACGAGCGGGTTCATCTGCTCAAGCCCTTGGTGTTGGACACCGAAGTTCAGATCGCCATGAAAGCCAAGCTGGACAAGACTCGGGGTGTGGCGCTGTGGAATCACTTGGCCCCATTGCTGGGGCAAGACTACATCCGAGACTTGGCTCGACTGTTTTTGGACAAAGGAGGGAAGACGGGCAGCTTGACCGACATCTGGAAGAAGCTTCAGATGCCAGGAATGCGCGATCACTACCGCGAGAGTTACAGCTGTATGTTTGATGAGCTTCAGGCGGATTCCATTGAAGGCATCAGTGCTGCAACCGTTGACGCTTGGCGCCAGCGTGATCGCGACGTCAACGCTGCTCAGTTTGATGAGAAGTGGGCAGCGATTGCTCAGGCCATGGCTGATTTGGACGCCGACCCGCTTGCGCTGAAAATCAAGACCTCCCGCGACAAACACCACGCGCACATGGAAATGCGGCCCATGGGGCAGGAACCCAAGTCATTCGACATCGCTACGCTGGGGCTGACGTTCAACGAGGTTTTTAGCTTCGGTCGGCGATGCCAGCAACTGCTGGCAGACCTGGGCGTCTTGTTGACCCATACCCACTGGGAGCCGGATCAGTTCTCTGGCATCAGCGCCGAGAGTGGCAAGGCGTTGTGGATGACGCTGGCGAAGTGAATCGCCAGCGTCTCGGTCCTGCCCGTTAGTCGTCGCTCGGGAACTGGAAATCCATGTCCGCAGCGGACACCAGATCCTCGCCAGGCTTTAACTCCACGTCTTGAGAGTCCAGCACATAGAGGGCGTGCGACGTGGCTCGGTATTGAAGCTCGACGTGGACCAAGCCTCCGTCCCCGCTCGGTGTGGTGTATTCGCCGGTCAGCTGCGCAATCAAGTGTTGCTGACCGACCAGTAGGTGTCCGGAGAAATCCGTCGAGCATTGGATCTGCGCGTTCTCACCAAGCATGCGGCGATTGGGCTCCGTCATGGCCATCAGTTGGCGCTGGGCGAAGCGCTGAAGGGACGGCAGGGGCAGGCCAGGGGATTGGTGAATCGCGACCGTTGCTGAAGCGGTAGTGTCTAAGAACCGGACCAGCTCATTGAGGATAGGCGCGGGGGCAAGGTCAGGCAGCAGGTGCTTGCACCTGGCGGAGGCCAACGCCCGATCTACGACCAAAAGCACGTTGCCGGGAGGCTCTCCGGCAGGAAGCAGTGGGCTGGCTTGGAGGGCAGCCAACGACTTGAAGCCGCAGAGGGCGGCAATCAGTTCTCGAATGTGGTTCTTGGTAACCACAATGCCAGCATCGGCAAGGGTCTTCTCCGCCAGGAAGGCGGGGCGGGAATAGATCGACATGGTCAGCTCTCTTTACGAAGCCGGGTGAGCGATTACGCCGTCTTCGTCGCCAAGCTGGCAGTCGAATCGGGTAGGGACGGGTCAAGCTTTCAAGCGAGGGTTCGAGCCACTCACAACTCAAGGTCTCCACCGTCCGTGGAGCATATCGGCATCTCTTGAGAGAGGCAACGGAAAATATGGGGTCGATAGAGCTGGGCCAAGACAGGAGTCTTGGTCCCAGCCGTTCGTATCTACCGAATTTCGTAGGTTCAGATCACCAGCGCTGGGTCAGTCGCTTTACCATCGGCAATGAAGAGATTGACTGCGGTGTTGCCAACAATGTTGGTCGCAGCGAGATCTACAGCTCCGCCGATGACGCCGCCCAAGACAGGAACCATCTTGCTGAGGTTGACTACTCCAGTTGTGCCGGCCTTGGTCAGCAGACGGAAACCGACTGCTTGGTTGATTTTTGTGAGCGTCGCGCCCGTGATCCGGTTGATGCTGGCCTGGGCCATCTTCTTGCCAACCTGAATGCCAACGTCTTTAAGCACTTCTTTGGCTGCGTTGCCGGTAAGGCACGCGTAAACCATTGTTTTGACCTTGTCGTCCCTGACGTTGTAGCCACCCATGTGGGCGATGGCTGCGATCATTCGGATCTGGATGAAATACACGCTGGCTAGGTTGGCTGGGATCGTCACGGGCATGACCAAGAGACCGCCCAGGCCAGTCACAAATCCAGATGTAGCGGCTTTCGTGTTCTGCCAGCGGACAAGGGAGTTGGCTTGTTCTAAGAGTGTTCCGGACTCCTTTTTGTAGCTCTCAGCCATCTCAATGGCGTTATCCACGCCAGGCAAGCCGTTCATAGCCTTGTCGTATGCATAGTCGAGTGCTTGCATGATCTTGCTTTCAGTCAGTTCACTTTTTGCCACGAGTCATTCCTTGTGTGACATGGATACAGCCGCCTTGCTTGTGCAACGCGGTGACGAAGAAATAGAGTGTTGATCAGAAGGAGGTACGTCAGCGCAAGAGGGGGCATGACTGGGCAACGTCTCCTCCTTGAGATCACGATTGTTTCGAGCAGAAGCCGTTGGTATCGGCCGTTCACAAAAAAACTTTAGACTGCCAGCGCCCATCAAGCACGCAGCGCTTGAGATGTTTCATCGTCCTCCATGGACGCAGCAGTGGTATGGAGATTAGCCGAAGGGTGGCTGGATTAGGAGATCTAATGCTGCCACGCGATTACTCTTCAACGAACTTGCCCCAGTGGGCCTTCCCTCAAGTCTTCTACTCCTTCACTGCGTTGCGGCCCATCCCTGCGCTCGGCATGGCCGTGCTTGCTCTTGGGTGCGGGAAGGGCCGGATCCGGGGCCATCGGTTCGCGGGCAATCTGCTCTGCCAGCAGGCCAAGCCCGATGAACTACTACACCGAAGCCAACGCCGAGTTCCAACGCCTCTCCGCCGTCTCGCTCGAAGACGCCGGATACACCCCGGCCGAGTTCGCGCAACGCTACGGCGACCTCCCAGCCAAGCAAGCCGCCTTCGAAGCCGGCGCTGACTACGACCTGGATCGCGTGGACTTGGGGTGGCGATAGCCGCCCCACTCGGTGGCTGAGGACACGAGCAGCTCCTATAGCCGGTTCGTGCGCGCGTGGACGTGGTGCAGGCAATGCGGGCCTGGGCGAAGAAATAACGCGTCAAGGGCGCTGAGGTCTGGCTTTGCCACGCCGCTGCATCGGATGTGAGCCGTTTCACGGATTCTTCCGTTTTGGAGGCATCAAAGCAGATCTGAAAATTAGTCGTTTTCTTCGGCCGGTCAACCCTTGCCAAACCGCCGATCCGATCAAGGATGAATGAATAAACATTCATGGGAGGGCGAATCGATGGGTAGTTACACATTAAAACAAGGCGAGAAGGCCGAGGGAACGAGCAAGATCTTCTTCATTGGATCGGATGGTCAGCTGGTGGAGGGTGAGGTTCATGGTCTCCCGTCATTCGGAGCGTTGCTTCCGTCATTAGCTGAGAAGCCAACCAGGTTTATGAGCGCAGCGGTATCCGGGTCGGTGGCGGTGTCGCCTGCGGCGCAGGCATTTTTCCGGAAGATGGAAAAGGCATTCGCGGAGCGTGAGCGCGAGCGCCAACGCAGGAAAGCGGTGCGGCGGGCAGGAGCACTGGATAAGTGGCTGCCGAAGGCTGCGCCATCCAAGGCGCAGGCGCGCTTCTGATGGCACGCCTCTGCAAACCCCAACGCCTGCCCAAGGTCCTGGTTCCAACAGCCATCCATGAAGTGCTTCGCCGGCAATCCCAGGCTGCCGGCATCACCACGGCCGAAGCCGTCCGCCAGTTGTTGGCGCAGGCGCTCGCCTATCCCATGGGGTCCCCCGCAGGCGAGGAGGAAAGCCGGCGGGTCGCACTGGCCCCGGTCAATGCGCCTGCCGATCTAGTGCTCGCGATAAGGTCCAGGGCCGCCGAGGAGAAGGTCAGCGTCGCAGAAGCGGTGCGGCGAGGATTGAACGAAACACTCAACGAGGGGAGGGGGGCATGACCTGGTGGACGGGTAATGTGTCGATTGTGTTGCTGGCAGCCATCTCACTAGTCATCGTGGGCTACAGACTTTGGCGACAAAGAAAGCGACGTTTAGCTGCCAAAGCAAACGTGGACGACTACAAGAATGCGTGGGGACACTTCATGCAAGGAGGTCGATGGTTACACCAGAAGCATTGCATGACGCTGTTTGACGCTCGCATGCTTTTGTATCCGGTTCATCAGGGAAGCAGTGACAGCGCTTGGAATTGGGTTCGCGCGTGCCTGCCGGCAGAAGTTACGATCCCCATGAACGCCCCCACGCCCGCTGAGCTTGAGCGGGTGATACGGAGCGACGCGAGGGCGAGACGGGCACTCATCGCGCAACGCATGAACGACGAAGAGGGAAGGACGTTCTTTCCGTTCCAGATGCTGGCCTCTATGGCCATGACGTCCGCAGGGCTGGGCGCCCCTGACCGGTCTTGGTTACATGGCGCCGTTGGGCGGCCGTGGCTGGTTGAGGATGACAACGTAAGGACGAAGGACGTCATCCTCCAAGACATCGGTTTGCGATGCCACGCTCTCGAGCTGGCCTTGGCCGTGGAGGAAAACATGCACGGGGAGGCTGTGGATGGGGCTGAGGTTGTGGCCGATCCAGGGGCTGGAGCTCAAGCTGGAGCTGGGGCTGAGGCTGGGAAGGTGTCGGACCCCACAAGCAAAGCGATTTGGGTTGAGCACATCCACGGAAACTGCTGAGACGGCGCTGCCGGACGGCAGGCCACGCCTGAAGGGGTGCGACCATCAGGGCAACGAAAAGGGGCAGCTGCCCCTTTCGTCCTGACGGCCCGCGGCCCGCATCGTAGCCTTTCATCATTCCAATCGATGAGCGGCTACCCATGAAGCACGCAACCCCGCACTTCCCCCTGTCCAACCATCACCGCGACCTGGCCATCGTTGTCCTTGCACAAGCAGGTGGCACTGTTCGCGACATCGCCCATGGCGTTGAAGCGTCCACGAGCACCGTCCGCCGCGTGCTGAAGGCCGCTGCCGTTGCACCCGGTTGGGGCTACGGCATGCGCAAGTTCCTCATCTCGGGTGTCGAGTGGGACACCGACGGGCGCGTGCTGAAGCGCTTGCCGAGCGAAGGGGAAGTTCTCCTTGGTGCTGAGCAGATTGACGATCGAGCCCCGGACGAGATCGCCGAACTGGTCTACAACACCTTCAGCGATCACCACGGTTACTGCATTTGCGCCTGCCAAGTGTCGGAGGTGATCAAGGATGCAGAGAGATGAGGGCCATCTCACAGTATTCGTGTTTCTTGCTTTCGATGCGGCAAATAGCGGGTTTAGTCAATAAATGATCGGCGGACGCCCTTGTCAACACATGGGGTTTTTATAGTGTTTGTTGAAGGGGAATGACATCTGAGAGAGCACGTGACTGATCGCCGCAAACGCTATTTCGCTTACGAGCGTCGCTCGGGGGGCACCTGCTATTTTGCCAAGGACATGCACGAGCACCTGCAGCGCTATCCGCACACCATCGGCCATTACCAGCTGGCCCGCTGTCTGGGCACGTCCGCGCTGCTGACAGCCTCTGAAGCGAACGATCACGCTTGGTTGCCCAAGCCCAAACCGAGCACTCCATGCCCTACACGTTGAGGCCCAAACCACCAAAGCCGGACCTTGAGGAGATCTATGCAGCGCGCATCGCTCCCGACGTGTTGGCTGCATTCTCCCGCTTGGCGGCAGGGCAGGGGCTTTCCGTTCAAGCCGCGTTGACTCAACTCATCCGGGAACATGCCCAGGTGCGGCAGCCGTTTGCCAAGCGCGTGCGTCTCCAGAAGGGGGGAGGCCAGCGTTACACGGCCATGCTGCCGGAGTGCTGGGTCGAACCACATGTGGCGATGGCGTTGCTGATTGATGAGAACAGGGCCGGGATCAAGCGAGGCGAAGCCGTGCGGCAGCTGGTGAGCCGGTGCCTGGCTGCCAGTTCGTGGCCAGATAGCGAGGGCTCGTGAGCCGCACGGCGGTTGCTGCCTTTTTCTTGTCTGCGCTTTAGAACGGCTGACTGGCTTCCGTGGAGGATGCAGTGCCATCAGGGGAAGCGAACGCCAAAAGCCAAAAGCCAAAAGCGGCTAGAGCAAAACCCTGCATGGGGAAAGATGCAAGGGCCTATGCGCCTCCCTGGGATCAATTTTGAACGGGGAAATGTGAGTTGGTGCAACTATTTCCAAGATCTGCTTTTGGATATCCAGTTTTTAGATTTAGTCAAAAAATGATCGGTAAATGGCATTGTCAAAAATGGGTTTTCTCATAACCTGGAATCAGAGGAAGGCAGCCCGCTGACCACGACTTCAAGAAAGAGACAAGCCCATGATCATCGTCCTTGCCGTTTACGCATCCAGCCTGTTGCTCGGCATTTTCATCGCCCAGGTCATCGCTGACCGGATCGAATCCAATCCACATTTCGTTTAAGGAGTTTCTATGTTCTTTTATCCATTCAATGAGCAAGGGTATGTTTGCGTGGACCAGTTGGACGCCGAGCGAGACAACGAAACGAACCGCCTTATGTATGAGGTGCAATCGCTCGCTCGGGAACGAGGACCGAAGGCTTGGGCACTGTTCCTGGAAATGCAAGGCGCCGGAAATGATCAGTGGGAGGCGTTGACGGCCAAGGTCGACGAGGCGTCGAACGTTTCCTCCGAGGAGGGCTTTCGGGCCTATCAGGCTCATTCCTACGCCCGTTACGTGCTCACCGTCGCTCAATGCGAGCAACAGCTCGCCGCGTTGAGCGCTCTTCGTTGGGACGAACCATGAGCGCTCAACCCGATCGGCTGCCCATGATCCCCGAGCTCAAGCCGCTGGCCGCTCACGACTACGTGGCACTGCTGCACTTGCTTTGGCTGGGCGTTTCAGGCCTTGGCGTTGCCCGGTGTGGCTGGGAGATGGTCACCGGCAAGCAAGCAGCGCTGTCCGACGTGGCCCTGGGAGTCCTGTTGCTCTGCGCTCCATTGGTCGTGGCCTGCATCTGGGGCGGCTGTTTGGTGGGCGTTGCCCAGCATTACCGTCTCATCTGAAACCCGATTACCTGACATAGCGGAGGACACCGTCCCATGCGCAAGATCTTCAACAAGCTGCTCAACATCGCCCTCTTCGGAATGGTCCTCTTCGCCCTGGACAAGGTTCCGGAGCGCCTTGATCGCATGGCGCATACCGCCCAAAACTTGGCTCAGAACGTCGGCTATTCAGGGCCGATGGTCGGGATTCCCTCGGGTGCTCCAGACGATTACGAGTGGTGATCATGGGCACATTCAAGATTTCATCCCCCGCATGAAAACAGGAGACGATGCTCATGGGGCGCAACAGGCCGAGTCCCTACAGTCCGCGCAGTTGGCGGCATCACGGGCCAAGGTTCGGTTCTAATGGACGATGACGTTTCCTGGTCACAAGCGGAGCTCGTCCGCTTGGCTTGGGCGGCACGGCGAGACAGCCTCGCACGGGGCGAGCTGCTACAAGCCTTCCAAGCAGGCGCAGACTTTTATGCGCCGCTTTCCAGCCGCGATCTCGATGACGACCCCTTCGTGGCCGTCGGCGACTGCGTGGCCGCGATCGTGATGCGGGAGTTGACGGGCGCGGGGGAAGCGGAGGCCTGGCTCCATACGTTTTTAAGGGCCCACGAGTTGCGGCAAGACCTCCCTCCGCCGCTGAGCGCCACCTGCAAGGGCAAGCGACGCTTCTGAACCCGACGATCCGTTTGTCCGATGGATGGAGTGCGAATACGCCGAAACTAGCTGTTGGGCTTGGCCGCCGCTTCCGCTCGTCCGTTAAAGTCCTTGATCCAGTCCAGCATCGTCTGCACGTCCGCCAGAAGCTCATCCGGCGCCGGCAGCCACGTCGGCGTCTCCATAGACTGGGAGTGCTCGAATGCCGAGTATTTGGTCATCATCTTGTTGATCAGCGCGCAATCATCTGCTGTGATGGCATGCAAGCGTTGAAGCACGTTTAGCGTTCTTACTTCGCGCCTGAACCGATTGATGACGCCTGAGCAAAGATCATCCTCAACGGATCGCTCCACCAGGATGCGGAAGTTGCTGCAAGAAGCTTTGAGAAGGATTGCTCTGACGTCAGGGTCTTGCTTCTTGATTCCGACGATGCTGTTCTTGATATGTTCAAACCCTGTCTTGGGCTTGAGTGAGAATGCGTCAATCGTAGTCGGCATGCCGGTGCTCGCGCCGTCGCGGCCGATGGCCACCGTGGTGACCTCCACCGGCGGGAGTGCCAGGTCAGCGCGCTGCTTTGCTGCGTTCCTTAGCAGCACCATCAGGGACAGCCGGTGGGTGAATACGATCACCTGTCGTTGCTCTGCCAAGCTAACCAAACGCCTAGCGACAGCTTCCTCATAGAGTTGGTCCAAGGATGAGATCGGGTCGTCGAAGATGACAGGGATGCCACGATCGGCTCCCGTGGCATCGGCGAGGAACGCGGCCAACGCCACGATACGCTGTTCCCCTTCGCTGAGAACGTCCCTGTTCTTGACCGACAGTGCTGCGTCCTTCAACTCAATGAAAAAACTGTAGACGCCTTTCCCCGAGGACTTGTGGTTCATGCGCACCGGGAGACTGCCACCCCCCAAGCCATCAAGCTCCGCGTTGAATCGATCGCAATACCCTTGGGCCAGTTCCAGCTTCCCGATGTCATTGCTTTTGGTCGTCAGTGGGGTCGTTTTCGTCATAGGAAGGGCTTTCGCGACGATGGCAAGCTTCTTGAGTCGCTCCACCTCTGCCTTTATCGGCTCAACCTGACCAGACAACCATTCCTGCGCCTTTAGCTCCCGCAACCTGGCTTCCTTCTGGGCGCGGCCGGCAGGGTCCAACAAGGTGGCCAGCGCTTCGCGTTGAGCCGTGATGGTGGCAGTGGAAGAGGCGAGCGCGCCGGTCCAGGGGGACCAGTCCATTTCAGGAACCGCCGACAACTCGATTGCACTGCCCATCGCTTTGACTCTGGCGTTGACGTTCTGTGCCAGCGCTGCGGCTTGCTCGCTGTCGAGGGTGACGGCCGCGCACTGTGCTTGCCACGATGGGCTTTCTGCGTCGATCAAAGCGGGGAGCGTGAGGGCAGTAAGCGCAGCCTCAGCCGCCTTCGCCTCGGTCTGGAGGGTCGCACTGAGATACTGATCAAAGCTCTTGAGCCGATCCTTCCCCTCTCCGTCCAGAGGTTGTTGGCAGAGCACACAACGGGCTCCATCTCCCACGTGTGGATAGGCGTGCTCTGGATAGGCGTGGCCCGTTGAATAAGCTTTGGCCGCCTCCCAGAGCGTCTCCCAGACCGCGTCCCCAACGCCCTTCAGTGGCATGCCTTCAATGAAGGCGGTGGCGTAGGCAGTGGCGGCCTGCCGCTTGTCCGCAGCGATTTTGCGTGCCGCGATCAGGCCAAGCGCTTTCTCGTCGCTCAATGCCGATGCAAGCTCACCCATGTTCTCGGCAAACTTCGAGAGGCGATCCAGATCCGAGATGGCCTTTGCGTGGGCATCAGCAGGATTGGCTTGCGCAAGCGCCGTTTCCAAGGCCAGTCGCTCTTTAAGCCATAGGTCAGGAAAAGCGCAGGCCTTGTCGATTGCATCATGGTCCAGCGCAGGCTTCAGAGACTGGAGAAAGCGGTTGGCCACGGACTGGGCGTGCTCTACTGGTGTAAGTGGGAGGTGAGTCTGGAGCTGGCCCGCTCGGGCTTCTAGGCGTTTTCCAACCCGGTCAGCAATGGAGATCAGGGCGCTGACGAAACGCATCGAACGGGGCAGGTAAGTTGCTTCGCTTGGGGTGTCGCCAAGCTCCATGGCGGTTGCTGAGTCGAACACTGGCACCGCGTTGAGCTTCGGGTGTGGTCCTGACGCTGCGTTCCAGCCGAGGGTGCTGGGGGTAGCGGATCCATCGATTTCACTGAGTGTGGTGACGGCGACCTGAGCAGAAGCGGATTGCTGTGCATCGTGGAACACGTTGCCGTGAATCATCCCCTTGGCGCGTGCACCGCAGATGTGCTTCAACAGGCGCGCGTAGCCAGATTTGCCCGAGCCATTGGCACCGTAAACAACCGTCATACCCTTTGTAGACACGTCCAGCACCGCATCTGGTCCGATTGCGTTCACGCCGCGGATCTCGGATACCGAATCAATGCGCAGTGATCCCGCGGTGGGGGTTCCCAAGATGACGCCAGGAGCCAGAGCGGGATGCTTGGCGGCAAGGGTTTTGGCCGCCTCTTGCATGCAATGATCGGCGAGTGCGTCGATTTCCAGTTCGTTCGGATTGCGCCGGTCTCGCACCAACCCGTCCGCGGCCATTCGCAACCAACTCGGTCGCAAGTCCAGCCAACTCTCTAGCGTCGCGGGCGCAGTAGCCCCGTCCTTCTTTGCCATCGGTCACTTCCCTTGTGCGTGGCGGTAGCCAGGAAGGCTCCGTCCCCCTTTGCCAATAGTGACGCGGGTCACATTTGGGGGCAAGTCGGCGATGGTCCTATGCATCAAGGATTGCGCTCAAGGATTGGCAGGGCAGGCCGATAGCCCGTATTCGAGGCCAACTCAAGGACGATGGGCGATGTCGCCAGATGCGGAAGGAAATGTCCCGTTACGCGGGACCGTCTTTGGTCTTGGCTTCAAGCAGTTTGGCGAATGTTTCGCGCTCTTGAATCGGCAGCTTGACGAGCGCGTTCAACATGTCCGCCAGGTGGGACTGCTGGGAGATGCCCTCCATGCTCAGGGCAAGAATGGCTTCGGACATGCTTGGCGTCGTGGCGACCAAGTATGCAGGCGGCACTTCCAGTGCTTCGGCGAGCTTAAAGAGCGCCTCCAGGCTGATCGACATCGATCCCGACTCGTATCGAGAGATTCGCGCGGAGGCAGTGTCTTTGTCCAAGCCCATCCGGATCCCCACTTCGCGCTGACTCAAACCCCGAAGGTCACGGGCTTGGCGCAGGCGCGCGGCCACGATCGCCCTAGGCGTGGACGGGGCAGCGGTCATGGGCTGAACGGATGCATTGCAGGCATGCGGTCAGGATGACGGAAGGCCTACGCCCCGGGTAGACTCTACGTGACACGTAAGTTGGCGGCAACCCATAGCTAGGAGCAGGGTATGAAGCGTTGGACAGGGGGCATTTGCGCGGTTGCTTTGATGGTTTCAACCGGGGCTCACGCCCAAGATGCAACGGGATTGCTGCGACAGATCGGGCAGGCCATTTCGGGGACGCCCAAGGCGGCGGCTGATCGTGTCAGGACCCCTTACTTTGAGCCCGCCGGCACCTACTGGGACGACGGCGATCCACCGGTGTTGGACGGCTACACGCGGATCCGTTGGGGCCTTGCGGCCACAGCCTCAGGCGGCTTCGATATGTGCGAAGGCAACCTGATCGCGCTGACCAAAGCCGGGTTCGCAATGGCCCCATCCACCCGGACCCACTGCATCGGCTCCTGGGAGCACCAGTTCAAGCGGGTGGGAGAGAGGGGCGACCCTGCCTCCGCCTTTGACGCCAAGGCGCGCCAGATTGCATCAACGGACGCGTTCTACCTTCGGCCGCACCTCGACGTGGAGATCGACCAGAAAACCGGCATCCTCCACGCCTACGCCAAAATCTTTAACAACTCCTGGTATCCGAACTCCCCCGGGTTTCTTCCCACGGCGGTGATCGGTGCATCGCCCTTCGGCAAGGGCAACGCGGTGGTGGGGGTGGAACACGGTGGGCGCTATCACGCGGCGCTGCGCCTGAAGCCCGAAGACGTGGCAGAGCTTGGCCGGGTGGGACGCGACGCTACCGGCGACCGAATCTTTTTCAAAGTCGTGAAGGGCGGGCTTCAGCCCAATGGATTGCCGGACATTGTTCTCCAAATCGACCGGATGGAGATCGGCTACAAGAACCAGGTCATCGGCATCATCCCTTCCAAAGACAAGGACGCATGATATGAAACAAGCAATGATCGTGGCCGCAGCAGTGGCACTCCTGACCCTGACGGCCTGCTCTGGTGACAAGGGGCCCACCAAGGAGGACGGGGTCAAAGTTGTAGAAGGGTTCTTTACCGAGCAAGGGAAGCAGGCGACGTTGCAGCGCACCTGGAAGCTTGAGGTCACCGATGCGGGCGGCCTGGAGTTCGATTGCGAGAAGAAGCCCAATGGGGATCAAGAGTGCATGGTGGGCGGGTCGGTAAAAGCCCAGGGTTCCATCGGTGGCCAGCCCACCAAGCCGGAGCCGGGCACCCTCAAGCCGAAGCTGCGTGCACTGTTCCGCCCTCAAGGCGAGGGTTGGCAGCCGGTCGAGGTGAAGGACGAAGGGACGTCCGCAGGCTAAACGCCTGGACGCCATGTCTTGACTGCACACGGGTTCCGATCAAGCGTGCAGCCACGACCCCAAGGGAGAGAAAAGATGACTGCTTACGCACCGCAGCCCCGCATGATGGCCCCACCTGGGCCGTCTCAGATGATCCTGCCGTTCGTGATCTTGGGCCCGTTGGGGCTTGTCGCACTGGCATCGGGACTGGAAGTCATGAAGCGGGACTTCTTCATCGGCCTGATCTGCTGCGTGCCGGGAGGCCTGATCTTTGCGTTCTTGGCCTTCTGCTTCGCTCTCCATGTTCGAGCTCAGCGGCTTTGGGGCTGGCACGTCCAAACCGGCCGTGTCCCGACGTTCCGCAATCACGGGTTCCTGAAGGGGGCGGCAGTCGGTGCGGTGACCGGGGGCGGCTTGGTGGTGATGGCGGCGTGGCTCGGCTTGCGGCTGATGGACGACCCGCTCTATGGGACGTTTGCCAACTACGCCTTCTACGGGGCCTTCCTCTATGGTCTGCCGGTGTTGGTTTTGATGGCCGTGGTGGCCGGCTGGGCAAAGCGAGCGTGGGATCGCACGGCCATCCCTCCACCGCTGAAGAACGTCAGCGGCCCTGGGGACAGCGAACGGCATGTCACTTGAAGCAAAGCAGGGGCCCGAAAAGGGGCCCTTTCCACGTGTCCCTCCCGTGCGCCTTTTCCTTGGGCCGCCTTTGCTTTTGGCCTCAAGAGCACGCGGCCCCGGGCCGCGTCGTAGGGGAAGGAAAGGCAGGTGGCAGCGGCTTCCGCCGCCGCCAGGCGTCACCGACAAGAGGTAGGCGTATCATGGCTTAGGCCCCATGCACGTCAGGCTGAACTCCAGGGTTGATCCTGATGAGGTGGTCGAGCTACGGATACCAGTGGCGAGCGATGACGTGGCACACGTTGTTCACCGGGCACGATGGCCACGCCTTTTATTACCCAGACCAGCCGTTAGACACCCACCCGGGCTGCCCGATGCAGCTCTCGTCAGAAATGGACGCAACCGTCCAGCTGCTCGGCGAGGCGTGTGGTTGATCGAACGTTCCGCAGAAGGGGCGCCGACTCAGCCACCCCCATGCTGCGCAAGTGTTCAGCCTGACGTGAGGCCAAGCTCTTTGATCGCGCCCCAAGGCATTATGGTAATGCCGTCGCATTCGCCCGCGAGGACGCCGTTGGAATCCGCCTTGGAAACGATGCCATGTCCGTTGTTCCCTCGGACTACTGCGGCACCGCTGTCCCCCGGCGCGCATGCGAGCGCTGGACCCTGGACGCGTATCCAAGTGCTCGCACACGGAAGAGCCTGGCCGGGTCCGCACGAGATGCCAGGATCCCACCCGATGCTGACTACCTTGCCGCAACTCCACCCCGTTCGGACGCCTCGGAAACAGAGTTCTTGCCCCACTTGTGCACCTGTCCACATGTACATGATCGAGCGCTTGTTGTAGTCCGAGGTTGAGGTTGCATACACGCTCCTAAGTGGCGTATGGGCGCCGACCGTATGCCATTGAACGTCATGACTGGCATCGTTGATGCCATCGACGTAGGTCAGCGGCGTGGAAAACTTGGTGGGGTAGCCGTAGTTGCCGTAAATCAGAGCGTCGGGGCAATGGGCAGCAGTCGTAATACCTTTCCGACCCGTCGCGGTATGCTTGACGGGAAATCCTGAGGTGCAAAAAGAGTTGTTGTTCTGAAGCACCGCGCCGCCGTTGATGTATTCCATGTTCAACGACTTGGACATGTTAGGCCTGAGGGAGAGAGAAATGCCTAAGACGCGTTCAAGCTTTTTAAGGGTCGTCTTGAGTTCCTCAGTCTTTGCCTCATCACCCGTAATGTGGATCACAAGCAGGTCTTGACCGGGCAGCCCCATCGTGCCCACGATGCCGGGTATTGCGCCATAGAGTAGGTCTCGATGCTTATCTACAATGGCGTAAAACTCTTCTTCGTTATGCTTGCGGCCGGTCTCAATAACGACGCGGGTGGTGCCGCTGGCTGTTTTTAGAACCCTGCTGTTCACGGGCTCTGAGCCCTTCAGTTCGACCAGGATGTGTTGATCCGGCCCCTGCTGAATAGATATTGCGGTCAGTCTTTCTGAAAATTCCTGCCGAAGGTCCTCCATCGGCTGCAGTATTTCGGTCTGAACTGCGAGTCGGGTGACCGCGTCGTCGATGGATACTTCGGGATGCTCGGTCACATAATTCTTCACCAATGTTTGCATCTCCTCGCCTAGTTCGGAGTCCGGATCGGGCACCTGTGCCCAAGCGTTCGTCGACAGGCAAAGCAAGAATGAACAACCGAGAAGCTTCCATTTCATAAGGGTCTCCGTGTCCCTGTAGGTTGATCCCAGCGCCATGCAATGCGTAGGGAGAAAGCAGGCTATCAGTCAAACGAAGAACGTTCAGTGACCAGCCTCACACACTACTGCTGCTTCGTTTAACAGGGCGAATGAATAAACAGGCGTTCAACCGCGCGGATAAGGGGCAGTGCGGTCATCGCGGAGGACCAATGCACGTCAGACTGAACTCCTGGTAGTCCACCCGTCCTGGGTTGTAGAACTGCCGATACCAGCGGTAAGCGGTGGCTTGGCCCACGTTGTTCTCGCTGCATGCAGGCAGGCCGGATTGGTTTCCAAAACTGCCGTTGGGGGTGCATCCGGGTTGCCCCGTGCAGGTCACGTAAGGAACGGACGCAAGCGCCGAGCTGCTGGGCCATTCCCAGCGATAGGGGTTGTTCGTCTTCCCCACCAGGTCGGACGCGCAGGCCTGGCGACAAACCGCCATGGATGTGCCCCCGCCGGTCCAGTTGTAGTCGCAATAGTGCATGCCCATGTTGGACACGCACTCGAAGTCATAAGAGTAGGCGTAGTTGATGTTTCCAACGTCTCCCAATGCGTTGCATTGCTCCGCGTAGCTCGCTGACTCGCTGACGTTCGCCGGCCAGTTCCCGGGCATCGGGGCAGGGGTTTCCGTGCGGACAACAGGAACGTTCTGGATGGCCCACGCCAGGCGGGCCTTCTCTGCTGCCGTCAGGCCGACCACTGAGTCGTGATACCAATACCCCACGCCACTCGATCCAGGGGGCGGTGGCAACTCGTCCACGGCCGCCGAATGCCACGCAGCGACCTGCAAGCTGCCATCGCTGCAGCGCGGGGCCGTCGGCACGCACGTGTTGACCGAATTGCGCTGGCTGCCGGTATCCGACCAGGCCGACCATCCACCAACGTTAGGCAATGGAACCGTTGTGCGACCGGCGGGGCAGGCGTAGGTGATATCCCGCGAACGGACCTGCTCCCATTCCTGCGACACGGTCCCCGTCATCCCGGAAGGGCATGACCCCGTGCGCGTGACCCACTGGGCCTGCGTTTGCCGCTCGCTGGTGGGGCACGCCTGGCAGTTGCTGGCAATCGTCTTTTTTACCTCGACAGCACGAGCCCAGGCTTCCGGATGCTCCCACGCCGCGTCGGTGTTGGGATCAACGCCTCCGTTCGGACAGACGGTGCGGGTGCGAAGCGTTTCCGTCCCCCACGTCCCCGCCGGGCACGTTCCCGTTTGCGTCAACGACTCTGCCTGCTGACAGGGCACCAACGCCGGCGGCAAGGTCGGTGGAAGGCCGATGGGCGAGGGCTGCGGCACCAACGGGGTCGCTGCGGCAGGGGGCAGGGCTGGAACTGGAGGAGGGGCAGGAGGCAGCCCCTCAGGCGAGGGCGTGACGGGATTCCCTGGGAGTGCATCGTCCACCGAAGGCGCGGATGCCACGGGTCCCGCTGGGGTCGTTGGTGCATCAAGGAAGGGAGACGGCACGGGTGCAGCCGGTTCAATGACAGTGGCCACCGAGCCTCCGCTTGCCAGCCCCGAGTAATACACCACCTCCAACACGTTCCCGCTCTCCTGGCAGGCGGCGGCCAACGTGGGCACATCCAACTGGCCTCCCGTGTTCCATTTCGCCGAGGTCGCGTCCACACGAACGTCCTGGACGTAAGCGTCTCCTGCCACTGCACTGAGGAACGGCACGCAAGCCCGGCGGGGCACGCCGGAGAACGCCACGGTGAAACTGTCTCCAAAGCGGCGAACCGTGGAGGGAGTGATGGCAATGGGACCGCCCCAGGCGTTGCTCAGCGCCGACCCAGAGGATGCCTTTCGGAAGTCGGCGGGCGCCAGGTTGTCCTCGACCACGCTAGACGCACTCACGTTTCGATACGTGCCCACAACGCCGTAGGAACGATCAATGGCGTTCGCCATCGCGCGGAGGTTCTCAACATCCGTTGCCACATACACCCGGGTCTGGACGCGGGGATAGAAGAACAACGCCGCTGCGCCCATGGCTGCGGCAGCACCCAAGGCCAGCAGCAACTCGGCCAGGGCAAAGCCTGGAGTGGGCGAACGTGGGCGTGGGCGGGCATGCGGTGTCATTCACTTCAGCATGCGACAGAACCGCGTTTTGACAAGCCCTGAGAGCATCTCCTGTTTTTAGTCAAAAATGGTTGAAATCAATGGGTTGACATCAGTTGGAGATGTGGTTGGATCGTGGTGTAGGAGCGGCTTAATGGGTAAATCGACCTACCCACAAAAAGGGAGTGAAGGCATGAAGATCCATCCCGTAGAGCCCGCTAGCAACGACCTGACGCACTTCCAGCTCCACACCGCCATGCAGTTCCTGGACCGCACCAATGGCCTGAATCAGTTGGCCGAAAAGCACCGCCGAATCCAGCGCCTGGCCACCCGCGCCCGCCATGAGCGGCGATGGAACAAGGAAGCGGAGCGCTTCGCATGAGCTTGAACATGGCCTTGCTTTTGGTCGGCATCCTGAGCACTGCGGTGTTCTACCGGGACCTGGTTGCCAACCCCCTTGACGCCGGGCGTGGATTGCTCCGGTTCTACCAACTACCGGCCCAACGTCGGCAAAGCAGCGTTCTTCCGGACGTATCGGCGGAGTGGTGGCGCGTGATGTTGTTGCCCGTATACGTTTTGTCGGCCTTGGTGCTCATCGGGATCCTGGGAGGTGGGCAATGAGCGCTGGGACCGAAAACCTCATCCGGGCCATTCAAACCAACGATTCGATGGCCTTCTACGGATGGCTGCACGCGCTCAGGGGAACGCCAGCCTTGGATGCCGGCGTGGCCGGTGATCCGGGCATCACCCCTTTGGCGGTGGCCGCGGTCATGTATGCCAATGTGCTCAAGTCAGACCGTCACCAAGCAGGGGGGTATGCGGCCATGGTTGCAGCGCTTCTGGACGCGGGAGCCAATCCCTTGGCGCGGATCGGGGAGCGTTTCGTTGTGAGGCGAAACCATGCCGGGAAGCTCGAACGGCGTCGGGTGGCCGATGGTAAGACGCTGGCTGAAGTTTGCGAGAGCGTTCTCGCCCCCGCTATGGAGGCCTGGTTTGAACGGTATACCGTCGACCGGATGAACACCGAACTCCACCGACACCACCCGGCGTTCGTTCAATCCCCACGGCACATCGCGGAAGTCGCCTGAAGCCAGAGCCGGCGGCTGCTCGCCGCCGAAAAGCGGTGGGGAGAAAAGGAGGGGAGGGCCACGGCTTCCGCCGGGCCCAGGCCTTGCTTAACCCAAGACGTCTGCACGGCTACAACCCCCTAGCTGCACGGCCCTTGCGGGAATAGGTTTGCATCGTAGTGTGTTGCACGACCTATCCATAAAAGGAAATATCCGCATGCGACTTGTTGTTTGTTGCTTCAAAGGGGGCGTGGGGCGCACAACGCTTTCTCTCAACCTCGCGGCCGCTTTCGCCGGCCAGTCCCGCGTGCTGGTCAACGACCGTGACCCGCAATGCGGTTCAGTGGCATGGGCTGCGCTGTCTGACGAAACCCCGTTCACCGTGGGCCGCTCGTCCTCCCCGGGGTTCGATCTGGAGATCCAGGACCTGCCGCCCAGCGCACCGGTGAAAGACCAGCTCCCGGACGGGGATCTCTACATCGTGCCCACGCTGCTGGACGGTGGCAGTTATGTGGTCTACCTGCGCACCATTGAGACCCTGCGACGTCAGGGCAAGCCGTTCCTGCCGGTGGCTAACCGGGTCAACCTCAAGCGTGCAGAACACCGCCGCCGGCTGGGAGACCCGAGCCTAGCAGGGGCCGTTGTCATCCCCGAGCGTGCGGCCCTGGCGAGCTATTACGAGCTGGGCGAGACCGTCTTCTCTATGCGTGGCGCAGGCGTAAAGGATGCACGGGAAGACATTTTGAGGGTGGGTGGAGCTATCCAAAAAAGGTTGACCGATGCTAAGGGGGCTGCATGATGGAGGCCCCGTTGCTGCCCCTGCCTGAGCTCATGGCTACCAAGAAGAACCCTGTCAAGAACGCCATGCGTAAGAAAGCCCCGGTCCGCAAGAACCTGGCCGCCGCCGCCAAGGTGGTTCACTCCAAGCCGGAGCGGGAATATGCACCGCTCATCGACTTGGGGCAGTTCTCTGAGGAGGAGTTGGCTGAGCTGATGGTGGCTGCAGGGGACGCCCCTGCGCGAAAGACGTATTTCGACTACAGCGAAGAAGCGCCCTACACCCGATCCGGGCAGAGGATCTACCTGGAGGTGGGGCGCGATTCAACGATGTTCGACTACCGCGACGAGAACGGGACGCGTGTAGAGCGAACGATGGTCACCGTTCCCCCAAAACTGCGAGAGCAGCTCCAAGAGATCACAGGGGAGGAGCAGCCCATCGTCACGACGTCGATCATCGCCCTCGCGTCCTGGGCCTGCCAAGAGCTCAAGAAGACCAAGCGGCGCTTGGTGGTGACGACGGCGACTGATGACCTGGACCCGGTGCGCAAGCAGGTGCGGAAGGCCATCGTCGCAAAAAGTCGAAAAACTCGCTGATCCCCCCACGCAATGGCGGTAGTAGGCGATCGAGCCCCTCAGATGGGGTGTTTTTAAGTTTAGCAGAGGCATGGAAGATGCTCATCAGCAATGAACCTGCGGTTGTTGCACTGGGAATGTCACCCGAAGAGGCGGCTGGGCTCGATAGGGCATTGGCTGAGGTGAGGCGGTTGCTAGGCCCGTTGGATGCCTATATGGCCACGTATGCAGGCATGCGGAACCCTACGCTGATTTTTGGTAGGAAAGCCGTTGATGCTCGGAAAGGGAATCCGCTGCTGATAGTCAGAAAAGTTCGTAACACCTATGTGCTGGGCTTCGCCAAGTCTCAGAAAAGCGGACGTCAAGTGCTCCAGTATTTTTTTGATGCCGGGACCTGGGGCGATTTGATCAAGGGTGAGGTCTACCCCCTGGAAAAGCTTGCAGAAAATAGCTCAGTGTTCGCATCAAAAATGAAAAGGCTTGGCACCTGGTTGAAGAAAGAACACGAGGATCTTTACGAAGTCTGGATCGAAGGTGAGTCGTTGATGCCATCTGACTATCTTTTGAACGATGGCCACAATGAGCAAGGCTCCCTTCTACTGGGGGAACTTCAGCAGCTTTCTTCAGAACCATCCATTACCACGCGAGTGCAACTGATCGATGCGCGGTTAGGTCAAGGAAATTTTCGGCAGAAGGTGCTTGATCGCTGGGGCCGGCGCTGTGCCGTCACTGGGTGCACAGTAGAGGCATTGCTTCGCGCCTCCCATGTTCAGCCTTGGGCTTACGTGGTGAAAGCCAATCAGTCGCTACCGGGCGCGCCGGATCCACGTCTGGATCCTAACAATGGGCTGCCGCTTGTGGCGACCCTTGATGCGCTGTTCGATTCGGGCTTGATGACCTTCAACGACGATGGTTGTGCGCTTTTTGCTGACGCTTTCATAGAAGAAGAACTCATTGCAAAAAAGCTCATTCCCGCGCAGGCGCGTCTGAGAAGCTTGCCCGGGGGTGAGTTGAAGCGCTACCTCCAAATCCATCGGGACGAGGTATTTCAACGGCCGAGGGGGAGCGCGAGGCAGGGCCGGGCCGCCGATTAAAGCCAGCTCTAGGCCGACGCGGAATAATGGCCATGGCAAGGGCCACACCGCCGTATAGTTGGATTTCCGTGTGCTTGATGAGGTGGGTGAGCGGTTCGTTTCCGATGTCTGGGCAGCGGAGATCTCGCTCGCCGGGGCCCTACGGCAGTCGATGGACCGGTGCCTGGACCAGAATAGGTGAACGGTCGAAGCACGCTCATGTGCGATTGGAATGCTTAGCTATTGCTTCAATGTGCTTGGCAAAGCACGTTTAGAATATTCGGAAGGAGCATCAATCTTGGAAGATCCTCGACGACAGTTGGTAGAAATCACCTTGAGCTGGGAAAGGGCATTCGGCAACGCCCGATCCATCACATCGGCTCTGTCCGAGCATTATGCTGCCGTGCTCCTTGGCTGTCCCCTGGCCGATTACTCCACAAGCAAGAGGGCTGCAAGGGCAGTCCAACGGGGCTACGACTTCGTCTACCGAGGCCTGCGCTGCCAAGTGTAGGGAAACCGGCCTAGTGGGAAGCGTGGGAGCGCGGTGACCTGGGTGCCGAAGCCGAGAAACTACGACTGGGACCGGTTGATCTGGATCCTCTACAACCCTGCCTACGAGGTCCAGGAGGCCTGGCTCTGGGAGGTGGAGGCCTACAAGCTCCGGTTCGATGAGGTCCAGCGTCTAGGGCCGGCGCACATGCGCTTGGGGAAACCACTTGCCGATCTGATAATCTCAGGTGACGGATCATCATGGAGCGGTAGATGAGTAATCAGGTTACATACGAAGAGTTGATTAAGCTGCTTAACGAGATCGACCCTTTTTATAAATCAGGGAACTCGATTCCTGCGGAAAGAGCATTCATTCCTATAGCTGTATGGGAGCGCTTCAGAGCTCTTATAGGGCGCATTCAACTTGAAGAGCATACGCAACACGTTAGTTCTGAGGAGCGTCCAATTGATGCGATCAAGTTCCCAGGAAAGCCTGACATTTCTAGCGCGAACCAGCGGGCTGAAGGTGGCTATTCGGATGGCTGGAATGATGCGCTTACGGAAATCCGAAACATCAACACGCGTAGGCTCTAGTCCCGTCAGCGAACGCTGTATTCCGTGTTTTTAGGTGGCGTTGCTAACACTACACGGCTGGCTACCTCATCGTGAGGGGGGGGCTCTGGCGAGCCACGAAATCTGGCCTCAGCGGGCCGGAGAGGGAACGCTTGGTCCACGAGCTGATGGACGCGCGGCGGGCCGTGAAGTCGGCGAAGTCCAACGGGGACAAGGAGGCTCTGGTCGCCGCCCGGCGTGCCGCGGACAGCGCGAAGAGAGGCCAGGGCGAACGGGGCCCGGTGTGGTGGACCGATGGGCCGCCGGATTGGAACCGGCACCTGGTGGAGAACTCGCCCTATGCGGTGTGGTTCTCTGAAAGACGAGCAGTAGCAGGTTCAGCGTAAGCCATCATGCCTTTGGCTGGGCACTCATTTCTGACAGGCCGAAATCCATTTCAAGGTGGAGAACAACGGCGTCGACGACGTTGGGCGTCTGGGTGGCTCCTCTGGCGAGAAGGCTTCGCTTATAGCGATCAACACAGTCCGAAACAACAACGTGTTGACCATCTTCCTCCGCAACAAGCACGACCTGTTCTAGGGCGCGATACATCAAAGCTTGGTAGCGCAAATGGTCAGGGAGAATGACGTTGGGTATCTCAATCACGGTTGGATAGACATCAAGCACCATTGCTGATGGATAGTTCGAATCATCCCTGCCTTCGTGTTTAAAGTGAAGTTTGAATAGACTGGAAGCTCCGTTCCCGCCATACGGTTGAGCCCATAGCTTCCAAGGTGAGGTGAAGTGAGGAGCAAGCACGCTCATAGCGGCAGCAACCGGCCTGTAGCTTCGATCCCTCAAGGAGATTTGTTCAACCATTGCAAGGTCCATTTATCGCTCTCGCTCCATGTTCAGGGACCGTCAGCCAATCTTTGCCCGATAGGTTGAGATCTTCAGCCGCACCCATCGCTTTCCTCCTGTGGTGCTTGGACAGCACCCGCCTTCCGGCCGCCTCGGCGGCTGTTATTGGCATTGGCCATGATCCTGGCCACCTCTTCTTTGTCACCGCGCACCAAAGCGATCAGCGCCAAGCCGCGCGCGTCCCACAGCCGCACGACGCCTTTCCGTGCGCGCGTCAGGTCCACCCCGGAGCGCCGGGCCAGCTCGTGGCCCACCGCCCGGTGGTCGGGCGCTTCTTCCTTCAGCAGGTCAGCCACTTGCCACCTCCACGCGCTTGAACTCAATCACCCACACCCACGGGTTTTCCGCCCAGATGCCGCCGGTCGAATCCCACAGGGTCATGCTGCGGACAGTCAGCGATTCGTGCGCGCCGCCGTTGAAGGTGAACCGACCGTTGAGTTGCTCAATTCCTTCAGCCAGCGCATCGGCTTCACTGATTGCCTGCAGCCGCTCCACGCGCACGTCGGTGATCTCCAGCACCAGGCGGCACGCCCAGCGCGGCATGGGGATGCTGGGGCGCCACCGGCCCGGATCGCATCGGGCGAAGCCTTCGCGGTAGTAAGCGATCTGCTTGCCGTCATCCGACACGGTGGATGGCAGGCCGCCCCATGGGCCCCAGCGCTCACCATCGGCGCGGTGCTGGCCGTACGTAGGGAAGATGGCGTGCGTCTCCCTCACCCACAACCGGTCGCCGGGCTGGCCGAAGGGGCAGTACACGATTGGGCCGCCATACTCCCAGTAGCAGCCACGGAGCGGGGGACTTCCTTCGATCATGCATGCCGTGCGCACGATGTTGGCGCTAGGTTGCGGCTTCATCAGCCGCCGGGTCTGCGTCTTCGCGCCCGACAGGATGGCGCGCACCATGGCACCGTTGAACAGTGTAGGGTGGGTGACCCGTTCGGGCGGGTACATGCAGGTGCACGGCAAGCCGTTCGGCACCACCGGTGATCTGATGCACTACATCGGGATCGGCTCAGATCCGAACGCCGCCAGCAAGGCGAACGGCATCTTCTGGATCGACAACAAGGGCAACGCCTATTTTGGTGGCAGCTTGTCGGCGGGTACGTTGCGCAACGCAGTACAGACCACATCCACTGCAGGCAACGCCGAAATCATCAACGGTCCATTCTCGACATTGGGTGGGCAGAAGAGCGTGGTGGTCAGCTACAGCCTGCGGAAGACGGACACGGCCACCACCGGCACATGGAACCCGCCGAGCGGTGCAGTGAACGCTACGATCTACATCTACCGGAAGGTGGGAAATGGCCCAGAGCAAATGATCAACAGCTTTGTGGTCAATGGCGCGTTCGAGGTGTTGAACGAGACTGGCGGGCCGTCCAAGCTTGTTTCGACCATGAGCGGTGCGCATACGTTCAACGACAACACGCCGGGCACCGATCAGTTTACATATCGTGCAATTCTGATCAGCCGCAACGTCGCTGCCTCAACACCCAGCAGTGGCACTGTGAATGTTGAGATACAGCAGAGCCTTGGAATCATTTCAGTGGAGCAATGAGCATGAGCCTCATCCTTTCCGAGGGCGGCAACAATGCGGTGGAAATGTTCGCTACCCGCATCGATGTGCAGTGGGACTTCCGCACCAACACGGGCCCGGTGCTGTTCCACTTCGAACGGGTGGACTGGGACCGCTCCACCCGCATGGTCAACGCGCGGGGTTATGACCGGACCGTGCCGCAGGACATTGGGCTGATCAACGGCCAGTACACGATCACCGATCCGTTCACCGGTGAAGAGTCGGTGGAGCCGGGCTGGAAGCTGATGGCGCTGATCAAGGCGGCGACCGAGCGGGTTTGGGATGCCGAGACTGCCGTGCCTCCTGTGGCAGATACTGACGAGGGCGCGTCGGCGTGATCCGTGAATCAGATGTCCGGGGGTACTGGTGGGACTGGATATCCGCGAACCTGCCCTAGCCGCCCAGCTGCAACAGCTCCGGGACGTTGTTGCGCGGCGAGTTCACCGCTCGGCTAACCCGGTATGCCTCCATCGCAGGGGGCTCGCTGGCCAGCAGCATCGCCATAGCGTCGTCGGGCTCGGCGGCCATCCAGTCGTCGACCTGGTCCGCCTGCAGCCACACCGGCATGCGATCGTGGATATCGGCCGATACCCCGCTGCTGTCCCCGGTAATGACGGTGAAGGTGCCGAGGTTGCCCTCGGCCAGGAGGGGGCTGGTGTCCTCCCACAGGCCGGCGGCGAGCAGCGGCCCAGCCGCATGGATGAACCACGGATCCTTCTTGCCGTCTTCGGTGTTGACCGACCACTCGTAGTAGCCGGCCATCGGCACCACGCAGCGGCGCTTCTTGAAGGCAGTCCGGAATGCCGGCTTCGTCGCTACTGTCTCGATCCTGGCGTTGATGGTCGAGCCTTGCAGGCTCTTCGCCTTGGCCCAGAAGGGCAGGAGACCCCACACCATTCGGGTGACCTGCCGGCCCGTTCCGCGGTCGATGATGACCGATGCGCGCTGGCTCGGGGCCAGGTTGTAACTGGGCGGCAGCTCGAGCAGGTCCTGGGCCAGGTCGGGCAGGCCGAGCTGATCAGGTTTGAAGATGGGGGTTTGGACGAATCGGCCGCACATGAGCTACATCTACGGCACCCAGCGTGATTACTCCGCCTAGAGCATCACAATATTTTATTCACAGTTCGGTTATGTTCGACCTCCCCATCAGGAGCCGGCAATGCCGATTCACGCAGTCGTCTACGCCAGCCACGTGGCCGCTGAGCTACCAGCAGAGCGTCTGGACGCCCTTGTTCAGGACGCTGCGAGGTTCAACGTGATCGCAGGCGTGACCGGCCTGCTTTTATTCGACGGGGAACGCTTTCTGCAGTACCTGGAAGGCCCTGATGATGGATTGCGTGCGGCCTATGGCCGCGTGCTCATCGCGAGCAGCCACTTCGACATTGTGCAGCTGGCTCGAGGGCTGGTCGGTAGCCGGCTGGCTCCGTACTGGTCTATGACCATGGTAGGTACGCCGCGACGAGACCTCGGCACAATCGCGGTCGCGGACTGGAACAGCTTCGTCCGCCGCGGAAGCTCGCTGCGGCCAACGGCGATGGACCACTTGGTCAGAATCATGGATCGGCACCGGCAGGACGAGTGCCGCGCAGGCTGAACCCTTCACCGCTGTATCGGGCTATGAGACTGCGCCGGCCTATCCTCCTGCCCATGGACGCCGACACCCAGACCCTGACCCCCATGCCTGACGGCTTCTACTGGAAGCCCCGCTGCCACCTCGACACGCTCCCGACAGGCCTGTTCCTGCATGGGGAGCAGGTAGCGTCCATGCAGCAGAGGGTCGATGGCAGGTGGCTGGCCAGGCTGACCCCCGAGGATGGGGTGCATGCACCGCTGCTGCTCCGGCACTGCAGCTCGTTTGATGCAGGCCGGCGCGGTTGCGAGATGTGGGCCTTGCGCCACGAGCAGGCGCTGCGGCGGAAGGTGGCCAAAAAGCTACAGTGGATCCAGGACAACGTGGTGCTGCGGGGCAGGGGGAAGCAACTGGACCCCCGCGACGTGCTCGGTCCGGCCTAGACCTGCTCGGCGCTGCCAGCTTGCCGGTCTGCTGCACCTTGGATGTGATCGGATAGCCCAGCCAGCGCCTGCTGGAAAGCGGCATCGAAGAGTGGGGAACTGCTGCCATCGCCGCCATGCACGTCTGCCACTTCGGGTAGTACGTGGGACCACAGCTCCGCCAGAGCTGCAGGCGTAGGGTGGGAGGCTATGACCGCCTGTAGGCCGTACTCCAGGGCCTTGATGTAGCCGCGTGAAGCTTGGAGTTCGAGCTCGCATCTCGCCAGGCGTTCGAGGATCTGCTCTATCGGCTGATTCATGGGTATCTCTGCTAGGTCTGCGCCTTAGTCTACGGCCCAGTCAGCTGCCGTTGCCTCCGTATCGGCCCTTGCGACAGGCCGGCGGGACAATGGACCCATGACAAGAGAGCACGCAGGAAAGGCGCGCTGGGTGCGCGCGAGGGCGGCTCCGCGATGACGGCAGGCCGAGTTCCTCTACCGGCCTAGGGGACAAAATTGAACGTTGGAGCTGAGTGCAGGGTCAAGAGCTCATAGATTGTGAGCGTCTGTACGCCCATTGCGGAAGCGGCATTAGGAATGGGGATGCCATTCTTTTTCTCGGCATTCCATTTTTCATGCGTAGCGATCTTCCAGCCCTTGTGCATCGCCGTAGCGATCAAAAAGGCATCCGCTTTGTCTGCATTCGCGAATACCGCCTTGGCCCGCGGCTGGTAATGCGAGCTAGACGCTGCCCATTGCTGTACAGCCGCGTAATTGGTCATTACACCGGGGTCGGTATCGTCTGGTAGGAAGAACGCAGCTGGCATCGCATTGGCCCAGGTTACGCACGGATCACCTGCGGGCCCGTCTAGCAGTTCCTTTCTCACCTTATTGATGCTGAAGACCTTCTGGCTCGCGTGAGCGTTGACTACCCAGTCCCAAAAACCAGTGCAGAACCCGAACTGATAGTGAAAATTCTTGCCCTGCAGGAACACGTTAGTGTCTATTAGATACATTTTTAGGCTTCCCTGCCGAATACACGATTGCCAAGTTTGATCACCGTGTCAGGCTTGCTGTTTAGAAGACTTGCAGCTTCGCGAAGCAAGGTCTCGCCGCTGAGCGCACTTCCAACTACTGCTCGCGTCAGTCGTTTGCTATTCCGGACAGGTATGGTCCTGAATGGATCCCCGCCTGGCTCGCGCGGCTTCCTCGGAAGCGGCCGGAGATAGAGCTCGAATTCCGGCCAGCTAATGAGTCCGTTGTCGAAAGCACGGCGCGCAATCACGGCTCGGCTTACGCGGAATAATCTCGCGAGCGCTTCCACGTTCGGCGTATTAGTCCACTGCGCCAAAAATTCATGATTAGGAACTAGGACCTCGGCAGATACAGCATTGCAGAAGATTTCAATGCCGCGGTCTGTGGTCGGACTGAGATCCGAAACTCCGCTTTCCCCAAGCCAGATGTGGGCAATCTCATGCATCAGCGTAAACACGGAGGCGACAACGGCGTCCTGTCCATTGATGAAAACTATAGGCGCCATGGGGTGCGCGACTGCAAAGCCACGAAACTCGCCTTCCGAGAGGCGACGTCTAGTAAACGCGCGCACGATTCCCGACTTCATGACCAAGATGCCCTGGTCCTCAGCTCGGTCGGATAGCTTCCGGAAATATGCGTCGGCGTCTTGGCTAGATGTTCTATCAGCCACGGTTACGCCGAGAGTCCGGCGAATGTCCTCCGCGACGACGGCCACTTTTGGGCGACTTGCAAAGCGGAAGCGGCCTACGAACGGGAGCGAGTCCGCGCCTCCCTCGCGAAGATGGTCAATGAACCATTCCTGTTTTGAAGTCGCGTCTGCCAAGACTTCAAAAAAATCATCGCTCAACGGTGCGGCATCCGTCACCCGCCTTAGGTCAGGGATAGAAGGGCGACTAGGTTCTGGGGGCACCTGTAGGAAAAGGAATCCAAATGGAATCCTCGCCAACTTAGCTACCTTCTCCGCCTGACGTATCGTCAACTCACCCTGGAGGATGCGCCTCCGGTCGTCGTCTCGCTTGGCGATTTCCTCGGCGAGAGATTGGCGGTCTCTGCCGGCTTCCTTAGCAGCCCAGTCGAGGACCGTGAGAGAGAGGTTCAACGCGGCCATTTAAGAGCGCTCAACTGCAGTTCCGAACAAGTGCGCATAGGATACTCCTTGATCCTTCTAGGGAGGATAGCGCTTAAATGCTCGGCCGCGTCAAGTGCCGTAGTCTCATGAGGTGGTGAGATGGCCTGCTAAGTCTGTGGTCGCGGGAACATATCTTTTGGGCGGAAGTCTGCGGTGGTGCATGCCGTGGCAGCTTGCTGCATACGGCTAAGCATTAGTAGCTGCAAATCGCAGCAAATCGGCACACCTTTGGCACAGCTGGTAGTAACAGCGCTGCTACAAGTAGCTGGATCGCCCCCCTCCTAAGGGGAAGGTCGCCCGTTCGAATCGGGCCGGGGTCACCAGAAATCAAATACTTACGCCGATTGGCACTGTGCCATAAGTCCATAAAATTCCAGAATTCTCAGGAATTGGTCACAGTGGTCACAGTGACGAATCAATAAGTTAGCGTCGCCACTGCACTGTCGTCTCCTTCAGGCGTCAGGTGTGCGTAGTACTTCTCCGTGGTGGCGTAATCCGAGTGGCCCGCCAGTATCTGCACGCGGCGAAGCGGCACGCCAGCCATGACCATATGAGCGCAGAACGTATGCCTCAAGCGGTGCAGGCTCCCGCCCACGCCTGCTTTCTTTGCATCGCTGGCGAACCAGTCGCTCACCGTGTCCTTGTGCACGCTCACCAGCGGATCCGGAAGCGCGGCAAGCGCGGCGGCGGCTTGGCTGTTCAATGGCACCTCCCTCCACCTCCCTGACTTCGTCCGCCCGTTGCCATCCTCATCGGGGTCACTTTCGATCAGTAGCCGACCAGCGACCGCGTTCTCATGCTTCAAGTGCATGAGCTCGCCGCGGCGTATGCCCGTGTGCGCCATGAACCGCCATAGGTTCGCCCTGGCCTCGTTGGCGGCATAGAGCTGCTGCTTGGCGCTGGCGCTGTAGAACTTCACCGCCACGCTGCGTACGCCGCGCGGGGCTTTGATGCCCTCAAACGGATTGGCGTCCAGCTCCTTCCACTGGACACCGCAGCTCAACGCAGCCTGGAGGCGGCGAACCTCCTTGCCCACCGTCTCAGGTGCCATCTTGTCCGTGACCAGCCGCTGGGTCTTGTAGGCCTCCAGCTCGATCGGCCGCAGAGTGTCGATGGGGCGATGACCAAGCTTCGCGATGATGATGCGAAGTTCGCTCTTGGCCTTCTTGTGGGTGGTCGGATGCTCCGCCTTGTACCAGGTGAGCCAAGTGTCCAGGAACTCCCGCAGCGCTGGCATGCGGGGAATGATCCGGACACCGTGCCTTAGTTCTGCTTCTTTCGCAGATCGTATCTCCTCAGCCTCTCGTGGGCTGAGGCGACCGATGGCGACGCGGCTTCGGGAACCGCCATCACGCCAGTTGAGGTACGCGACGTCGTCCCGCCAGTAAATTGTGACTTTGACTATTTCTGCGCGCTATAGATTGCTTCGTAGAGTTCCGCCTTTTCATAGAGCTTATTGCCCATGAACTCGCGCGGCACCAGGTTGTATTGCTCGACTCGGGCATAGAACTGGCTGACCGAGACGCCGCAGTAGAAAGCGGATTCCTCGAGCTGATACTGCGCTTCATCGCGTAGAAGCGTCAATGGCTCGTTGCTCGCTCACCAAGCGCGCCCAGGCAGTCTGTAAAGATCTCACTTCATCCGCCCATGCCCTGTATTCGTCCCGCGGCATTGGGGCTTCCAGTCCGCGCTTCACTCGCTCCACATATTTGCTCTTCCTGGCTATCGCTTCTCGATACAACAGCTCGGCCTCCTCCAGCCTGTCGGCCCGTTTCGCGGCCTGCAGTTGGGCCAGCCGGCGAACTGAATCCGGATTAGTAGAGAGCACACGGGGGGCATGAGGCAGCGCCTGCCCGCCGGTCATCGGCACCCGCTTGTGGTTGCTTACCGGGTCCATCACTCGGTGGCGCCAGCACTCGCGCCAGTCACCAGGGTCCACCGGGCCATCGCCTGGAACGTCCAGCGGCAGCACGATCCCATGGCCCTCAATGAGCGCCCACAGGGCCTTCAGGAACCCATCAGTCGGAAGCCGTAAAAGGCTCAGCCGGCCCTCGGCCAGCACCTCGGCCCCATCCCTAATTTGTAACGCCAGTAGGGCCTCACCAGTCGCCGTGGGATCCCCGGCGCGGGTGCTCCAGCCTACCAAGCAACAGCGCTCTCCATCCACCTCACCAGCCCACGCGTAGACCCGGAAGCGGGGCTTGTCGAAACGAGAACCCAAGTGAGCCAGCAGCCGCTCACGCTTCGAGTGACGGCTCAACGGGGTGAAGTGGTTCTCTGCATACAGCAACGCAGCGTGCCGCCGGGCCAGCAGCAAGGCAACCCGGTCAGGGGCCGCCGACGCTTTCCACTTTGACCAGCTCACGACATCGCGCAGGCCCTTTGCAGCAGCGCATGAACGGCAGGCAGGCACCCAGTTCTCCACCACGCCAGCGGGGCCGCCCAGTTGCGCGGGGGCCAGCGACGTAGCAGTCCAGGACTTGGGAGAGGGCAGGTCCAGAGGATCGGAGCAGAAGGCGCAGGCGTTGCCGAACTCCGCCAAGCCCGCTTTGCGTTGCCACCCATTGGCCTTGCCTTCCAGCGGGGCGTCGGCTCGGGCGATGGCATCAAGGAAGGGGGCGAGCTCAAGCATGGGAAGCCCCAAAGCCGTTCAAACCAGAACTAGCGCCAGGATCGCAGGACGGGGGCAGGGGAGCGTAGCAGGTGCTTGAAAAAGATTTGACTAAAACGATTTGCCGAGCTTGTCGAACCTCGCCAGCAACCCCCGATCTCAAACCCAGAACTCGCTTCGCCGATGCGTTCTCAGGGCAGCTTTGAACCTCCAGCCGCTGATCGAATGCCGAGGCGCGGTGAACGAGAGTTTGGGCAACCCGCTTGACTAAAACTGAATGAATCAAGGCTTTTCGCGCAACCAAGCCGAGCGCCGAACTCCAAGCACTCGACCGCCAGAGCCCCCGAGCAGCGTTGACTAAAACGGATTGAGGCAGGGCTTTCCGAACACCCGAGCAGCACTGCAGAACCCCAGCACTCGACCACCCGAACCCAAGGAATCGATCAGCGGAAACAGGGGGTGACAGTGGTGCGGGGACGTGGGGGTTGGAAGGGGGGCCGTTACGGAAGTGGGCGTGGGGCTGATCGTTGGGAAGCAGGCTGACGGGGTGCTTCGCTGGATGGGTTGCAGGGGGGAAGCGGAACGGATTGGGCGGAAGCGGTGGGGCGAAGGCGGTGGGCATTGGGTCTCCGGGTTCGTTGAGGATTGGGGCTTTCCTAAACTTCTACCGGGGAAAAGCGGAAGGGCAAGAGCGGTGGAGCGAAAACTGGGGGGCGATTGCGAGGAACCGATTTGTCTCCCTAGTCACCGTTAAAGGTTTTCCGAAAGGTGAAGGGAGTGGGCCATACACAAGTCGCACCAAGGTGTTTTTCCGGCTTGGCTAGAAACGCTGCGCGTTTCCACCCGGTCAAGCCTTGCTGCGCCTTGTTCTACGTCTTGGCTAACAACTTGGCCAACAGCTCGGCTGAAAAGATGAGAAAAGCACTGGGAATCAAAAGATCTCCGGCTTAGCCCGCTTGCGCTTCTGAAAACTCCTGCTAATCCATTAGGTATGGATTTTCATCGCAGGGGGTTAAGTGGTTCGCCAGTCGCTACTAATGAAGTCTTTCAATATCGCCAGCGATGAGCTGGAGAGTGCGCGCTATCTCGCGAAAGAGGGGGGGGTCTCCCTCAACAAGTATTTGCGCCTGGCGGTTCTCGAAAAGAATCGCGGCGTGGTGCAGGGGCTGGAAGCTAACGATGCCCTGAAATACATCCAAACCACGGTGCGCGAAGCCGAGTCCCGAAATGCCTTGGCGCTGGAAAGCGCGCTGGCTGACATGCGCGCCGAGCAGGCGGCAGCACTCCAGGCAAACGAGGACTTGGTGATGAAAACCCTTCAGGCCTTCAGCCAGTTCCTCTCGCCATCCCAGCCATCCCAAGGAAGCCCGCGCACGCCCCGTCCAGAAACGGCGAAGACGCCTTCCAAACCCGATGCGACCGACTGGCAGCGCTACGCCAGCGGCTCTTAACACTTCCCCCACTGCCTCAAAGGAGGTCATCCATGAAACGTTTCGCACTCACTCTCACCATCGCCGCACTGCTTGCTCCGGGTCTGTCGTCTGCCCAGGACTCGCGACAACCGGAACCGCAGAAGAAGACGGACAAGCTGCGCATGTTCAAGGCCGGTGGCATCGGTTGCTTGGCCGGCGGTGGCCTGGCCTATCTGACCGGAAAGAAAGACAAGGCGGCAGTGGCATGTGCTGCCGCCGCCGTCGTGGGTGGCATTGCCAGCTACCGCGCCCAGGTCAAGGAAGCCCAGGAAGTGGCAGATGCAGCCAAGGCCGCGGGCTTGGATGCGCGAGTCCAGACCAAGACAGTGGAGACCAAGGACGGCCAAGCTGAGGCACTGGACAAGCTGGTCATCAAATACCCCGTCGCAGACATGAAGTCCCTGAATCCGGCCACGGCAAACACGCTCGACAAGTTGGGCGCGCTGCTCAAGTCGAGCAAGGAAAAGTTGACCGTCTCGTTCAGCGGTGCCGACGCAAGCGTGTGCGAGGTGCCCTTGGTTGAGCTGGCCAAACGGGGGGCGTTGGCAAACGCCACCGTCCAGGACGCCTGCGGGACCGGCGACCACGCCATCACCGTCAGCCCCATCCCTGACGTTCGTTGATGCCAGCGGTGGACCGGGGGCGTGAGCCCCTGGTCCAGATCTTTCTCAATCTCCTGGAGGAACCATGAGCAACACCCCATCCCCTGAAGAGCTGCGCCGCCTCCAAGAGTTGGCTGAAATGTTTGACGACGGCACATCCATGCCTGGGACGCCGAGCCCTGAGCGGTCCGCTCCTTCGCCAGGCGCAAGCGAGGTCATGAATGCCGCCAAGCATTGGGGCCGCGTGTTTGGGAGCAAGGCCAAAGAGCTCTCAGAGAAGGCGGTCGAAAAATCCAAGGAAGCCCAGGACGCCATCGCACGCCGGGCAGCAGAGGCGAAGGCGAAGAAAGAAGCAGAGCGAGCGCAAGACGCCGCCGCCGCGATTCCAGCCGCTGCGCCAACCGAGCTGCTGCAGGTCGAACCCGAGGCGATTTCTCCGCCTGTTGTGACGGAAACCATGGTCGAGTCGGAGGACGAGGCAGCGCGGCTCGAGCGACTGGCTCCGATGAAAGCCAATGCGAAAAAGGTAACCAAAGAGCTAACCAAAGCGGTTCGTGAGAACCCCGCAGTCGCTGCATTGATCTACGACGGGATGGGCACGCTCCCGCAGTTGCGCGACCTGCCCGATGAAGTGGTGGACCCTGTCACCCCTGATCAGCACTCCCCATCCGCCCCCGAAAGTATTCCCCAGGGGGAGCCCGTCGTATCGGTAACGCCGGACCATGCCCCCAACAATGGGCCGAGCCGAAAGAAGGGCTATCAAATGTTGGCCGCGGCTGCTTTTGTTGTCCTGGTGCTTGCTGGCGCCACGGCACGGTGGGTCACTCGCCATGATTCCGAAACGCCGGGCGTGGCCGCAGGCACGGCCGCCCCGGCAGCAATGCCCCCGGTCGTGGCTACCCCGCGTCCAGCGCCCGTCGTTGATCCGCTGCCGGTGGCCGTGCCGATTGAGCGCGTGCCTGCGTCACCCGTTGACGCAAAAGCTACTCCCCTACCGGATGCAATCCTGCCGGTTGAAGCGCCGGCCACAAAGCTTGTCCCAGCGATCACACCCAATGCCAAACCCACATCCAAGGTTTCGATGCCCACGGTCCGGCTAGCGGTAAAGCCGAAAGCCTCCGTCGTCCCCGCGCCCCAGCCAAAACCTGATGAAACAAACGGATGGCAGGAAAAAGCCGGCGACGACATGGATGCATGGGCAAAGAAGGCAGGGATCAACTGATCCCCTTGCCGAAACCAAATGATCCATTACAAGTAATGGGTATTTAAACCAAAGGGAGGCGTCATGTTGGGTTGGTTGTTTCTTCCATACAAAAGCACAGGGGTTTCGTTTACCTCCCGCTTCATGCGGTGGCATGGTGAGCGATTCCTCGGTCGTCCTGAGGGCTTGGGTCTTCGCGGCATACTTCAGGATGTCCTTGATAGTTATTACTACTTGGCCGTGGACCGTCCGGTTCAAGAGCACAAACACGATTTCAAAACATGGCAGATCGACCAGCAGCACGCGGAAGAGGCCCGGCTCGTGAGCAAGGCGGAGATCCCCAAAGCAACGTTTTTGGCCGTCGTCGCGATTAGCTTGGTTTGTTCGCTAGTGGCTGCTCCGTTTGCCGACTGGAAAGGCTCCCCCATTGGCCAAGGCACTTCACTGCTGACCAAGTTGGACGTGAAGAAGGGGGTTAAGGCGCTGATGGCTTCTAAAGCATCTCCTCAAGCCGCGCAGGCGACCGACGACTCCACGGTAAGGGCAGATTGCGAAAACAAATTCAGGACCGGTCGCTATACGAATAGTGACATTCCGGTGTGCTCGAGCGTGTGGAACGAGCTGGCAACCAAGGGGGGACAATGATCATGAACATCTATTCGCTGTTGGACATCGCTATCCAGTTCAAGCACCGCGTGCTGTTGCGAGCACCGGCTCGACCGGTGGCCGATAGGATGTGGTTCAACGTCGCCGCACGCTTTGCCAACGTTCGCGGAAAAGTGAACGCCCATAACCGGGTGTCGAGCCGCACGTTGGTGGTGCCCGCGAGTTATGGGCCCAGAGCTGAGGCACTGGGGGCCGTCTACGACGCGGCAACCAATACCTATGTTGTCCCTGACGCGCTGGATGAGAAAGATGCTAAGTTCGCGCCGTTCTGGCCCTCTGCTCCGCGGGACCTCCAGAACCAGGAGGGACGTGCCGAGCTGTCAAGGGACGGCCAGGTAATTGAAAGCCTGGTCCATCCGCACGATCGCTTGCAAGGCGGGGACAGCACCGCGCTCTTTCTGATGTATGCGGCCCTGCCGATCATCGGTGCCGTGATCGCTGCCGTGACTTCGATCCCCTTTGTGGGTTGGTTGGGTTGGGTGTTGCTCCCGGCGGTGGTGCCCTACATTCGCGCGATCGCGCGCAGCGAGAAAGCGCCCGATGCGTTCAGGGCAACCGTGCTGACCTTCATCCTTCCCCTTGCAGCAGCCAAAGGGTTCCTCATGGCGGCTGGATCCAACGAGCTTGTGTTTGGCGTGTTTGCAACGATTCTCAACGTCTACCTCTTTCTCGGACTGCTCTATTGCCTGATTGCACCTGTTGAACAGGATGACGAGGCTTGGGGAGGCCGTTGGACGCGGATCAAAGGGTTTGCGTTGTGGAACACCGCAGGCCTGGTGGCCATCGCGATGACGATGCTCTTCCCGCCGGTCATCGGTGGGTTCCTCTGGTTTGTGATGGCCGGGGCTTATGGTTTCGTCTACTACGCCCGGGATTACAAAGAGCGCACCTTGGTTCTTCAGTCCCAGAGCGCACGCTTTAACCTGGGCAAGCAAGGGCTGATGGAGGACTTCAACAGGCAAGCGCTTGAGACACAGGTCCGCAAAGCGCTGGCCGACCCCAGCCCCTTCATCCAATGGGGTGTGGCGCTGGGTCACCTGCGGAAGAAAGGCGTCAAGAAGTCCTACGACACCAACTCGCCGGCAGGCATCTCCATTGAAGACCTCTTCATGCACGCCATGATCTGGGCCGAAACCGGTATGGGTAAATCGGCTTACATCCGCTGGCTGATGGCCGAAATCCTGAAATCCGGCTATCCATGTGCGTTCGCCGTTTTCTGCGGCAAGGGCGCCTTGGCGGGCGAGGTGCGGGGCATGTTGGACATGGTGATTGAGACCGGCGTTCACCTGGGACTGATCGAAGGCTTGGACGCGCAGGGACTCAAAGCGGCGCTGACCAACACCAAGATGGAAGACGACAACGCGGACATCTGGACGGGCATCTCGAGTTTGGTCATTGACCACGCCGCCGTGATCCTCGAAGCGCTCCATCACCACGAGCTCAAGCTGCGTGCGCTGGATGCAGCGAAAAAGCTTGAGCTGGAGACCGAGATCGAAGGGTTGCTTCAGGTCAGGGATCGCGACGAAGCCAATGGCAACGACGTTGCTGACATTGATGAGGCGTTGAACCGGCTTGGCGAGCAGCTGGAAGAGCGCATTCACGCCCTTTCCGAAGAGCGCGAATGGAAATGGACCCTGGAGCGCTTCGATAAGCTGATTCAAGCCATCGGTGACGTGCGTGCCGACAGCAATATTCCTGGCGAGGGCTTGTTGGCTGCTGCCAACTACATAGGTGTGCAACCCATTCACCTTGGAAATGACGAAGACTTTGTCGCGCGTAAGGCAGACTGGGCGGCCCGTCTGGCAACGGCCCCACAGACCATTCATCCGGATCTGCTGCAGCCCGGTTCGCTGCTCCAGCAGTCGTTCGGCTGGGTGCTGAAGACGTGGCCGGCTTTTGCCGCAGAGACCCGTGGCAGCTTCATGGCCAACGTGCAGAACCGGCTGGTGCCCCTCATGCGCGGCAAATACCTGGTGGACGACCAAGGGGTGCCGTGGCACAGCATCGAGCACGGGTCGGTCAACGTCGGCGACGTGCTGAAGGGGACGTCCATGGGCGTCAACGTCCCAGATACCCGGCACGGGACGGCCGGCATCTTGGTCCAAAACCTCATCAGTCAGCGACTCTACACCGGCATCAAGCTTCGCAACGAAGTCACTGAAGCGGACTGGCGCGGACGCGGTGAGCTGCCCGTCATCCAGATCATGGATGAATGCCAGAACCTCATCGGCCGGGAAGAGCAGCGCATCTTGCCGATCTCTCGCGCAACCAAAATGGCGTGCATCTACGCCACGCAAGGCTACGAAGGGATCTTGGCCAAACTGCCGGAAGCCGCTGCCCAGCAGTTCTGCAACAGCTTCCAGAACTGGGCCTTGTATCGCACCTCGCCTCAGAGCTACGAATACATGGAGCTGCGCTTCGGGGTAGAAGAAATGACCATGTTCAAGCACAAAACTGCCGGTCTGGATTACGACGGCGGACTTGACATGGTCTTGGACAATGCCTTGTTCGATCCCAATCACCCCAATGCAGCCGGCATGAAGCAGCTGCGCAAGGCCGGTGCCGGTCGCGTGGTGGCTACCCACATCGACCCCGTCAGCAAAGCTCGATGGGTGGGGCAGAAGTTCACGGGCATCCAAGCGACAAAGGACCTCGAGATCCCAGCAAGTGGGCGTCGTGAGTCCCAGCCGTTGTTCTCTAAGTCCGAGTTCAATGGTCTGCTGAACCAGCAGGGCAGGGCCATCCTCTGGTTCAACCGTGCCGGGGTTCGCCGGGCTGACATCTGCAAGACCCCGTTCTTGCCCTTGGACAAGGTAGACGACGTGGTCAAGGCCATCAAAGCATCGAGGGCGGCGTAAGCCCCCCTCCCAACCATCCCCCACTGTAGGAGCCAATCAACATGAATCACACCGAGAAAGACCAACAGTTCCGCGATCGCATGGCCGCTTCCACCAGCGAGGAGGCCAAGCAATGGACCTCCCTGGACCGGAAAGCCGAGAGCGAGCAGCGCGACGTGGACAAGATGCAACGCTCGCTGGACACGCGCCTTGATCCGGAGCGCATCACACAGTTGGAGGAGCAGGTTCAGAGCCTGGGCCTTCAACGCCACGAGATGGAGGTGGCCGGGCGCCCCGGCCTCTTCCTTCGGAAGCAGCGGGCCGAATACGACGAGAAGCTGCAGGGCATCGAGACAGGCCTGAAGGAAGCACGCAACGACATCCGGGAATGGTCCCGGCAATCCGAGCCGGAGGTGGTGGCCAAGCACCAGGCGCGCATGCAAGGCAAGCAAAACGAGCTCAACGAAACCGTGAAGGAGCGCCAAGGCCTGGGCATGCTGCCATCGGAAGAGAAAAAGCAGGAACAGCGCGTCGACGGTTCGGTTGAAACCCCGATGATGCGGGTGGACGAGTGGCGGAAGAACCGTCAGAAGGCCGAGCAAGAGCAGGGCGGAGCGCAGACCGATGTGCCCCAATACGGGCACGGCAAGTTCGGCTTTGCCACCTTCGCTGCCACTGCAAAGGCAGAACAGGAAAAGATGCGCAAATACGAGAACGAGTTCGACTGGCAAAAGCAGGATCGCGAGCGCCAGCCCAACGTCTTCCGGCAGTGACGTATCCACGCTTCCAACAAAGGGCCCTTCGGGGCCCTTCTCTTGTGCGGCCGGTTAATCTGAGTGCATCGATCTACCCATAAAAGCAACGTCAGAAGCGGCTCAAAGCAAGTGCGCAGATGGGGGTTTGACAAAGGGAGAAGCGCGGGCATGCTGAAGCGATGAACAAAAGAACACATTGCTTGCGATTAAAGCCTCTTCGACCTGAGACGATCAACGCCCGGATTGAGCTCCCGTGTCGGGTAGCTCTGGAGGCATTTGCGAGGAAAGAAGGGCTCTCTCTTTCTGAGGCGGTCAATCGCTTGCTTTTAAAGGCATTGGCCGCAGATTAAAAAGATTTGACTAAATAAGAAAACTGTCGATTGCTCGGCATTTTTTTGGGTTGCCAATGTAATGACTTGTGCTTAACTGTAATGAGTTAAAACAAGTGGGGGAGGTCCCAATGTATATTTTCGCAGACGCTTACGAGTTCGCCGTAGATGACGTGGGCGGATTGCTGTTCACCTTGGGTGGTTTTGCGGTGGTGAGCTACCTAGTCGCCAATATCGCCGGGTATCTGGCATGAGTGCCTGGATCAAGAAGGATCTCGAGCAGGTGGATTGGCACAACATCTCGTTCTGTATGCAAGTGTTTGCGCTCGTTGGTCTCGCCTACGTGATCCGCCTCTACAGCTGATTGCCAAATCGATTAAACGCGCTATGCATGGGGGATGGAAACCCCAATCAATCAAGCCGTTAAATATGTAGCAGGGGGCGATTTCATGAATCGCTCCCACGAGTCGTTCTTTCACCAGACCGGCGTTCCGACTCAGACCATGGCCTCGCTTCACCGCGAGCATCAAACGGAGCTGGCCGAGCACTCACCCCGAGAGGCACTGGCCTTTGCAGAACGCTTCTGCCGCCACGCGCAAGTCACCGGGGCAGAGTCCGAAACCTCGGTGGGCTTTGACTGGGTCATGACACCGAGCCGCTTCTCTCGCCGGGTCAACGTGGAGTTGGGCACAGGCGGCTTTGCAACCCTGATCCAAACCGAGCCGGGCATCCCTGTCGCTCAACTCGACGCCACGCTCCACGCGGGCGTGGCGGGACACCCGCGGCTCGCCCAAGCCTACGCAATGCTGCCAGCCCATCAACGCAGCTTCCTGCTGGGTGAGCTTCAGGAGAGCTTGGAGCAGGTTCAGGCCAACCGCGTGGCGGCGGATCGGCTGGAGTCGATACGGGGCCGGCGTGAACTTCCGCTGCCCCTTCGTTTCTCCTCCGATGGCATCAGCCGTTTGTTGCAGCGCTACGACGTCCCCGAAGAAGTGGCCATGGACACGGCGACATGGCTCGCCCAGACACATGGGGATCGCCTGTCCGGAATGCATGTCGCAGAGGTGTTGGGCGCCGCCTACGTCTTCAACGCTCACCCTAGCGTGGTGTCTGGCCCCCCGTGGCAATCGTGGTTATGCGAGTGCATAGCGGGAGGCAACGCCAACGGCATGGAAGCGTGCTTGTCGATGGGTGCAGACTCCAACGTGCCCAACTCGCGGGGCGATATGCCGCTCCACATCGCGGCACGCTTGGGGCGTCACGGCGTCGTCCTCCGCCTGCTTGAGGTGGGGGCCGACCCTACGCACGGCAATCCTCATGGAGAGACGCCACTCCACTTGGCCGCGGAGCAGGGGCATGCGGATGTCTGTTTGGCCCTCTTGGGAGGGGGCGCGGACCCGGGGCAGTTGGATTTTTCAGGGCGTAAGCCAGGGACGCAACGTCGAGAGGCAGTGCATGCCGGTTTATAACTGCTGGAGCTGGACGGTTCCCTCTTCGATTGAACCCAGCAGGGAGGTCCGGTATTGGCCGCAGGCCATCCTGTCCGGTTCAGTTGTCGCTGCCATCGCTTACCCAGCCGCGCTTTGGCTGACGTGGCAGGTGCCCAGTGCGCACTCCCTGATGAACTACACCGAGGCTCTCAGGGGAAGCAGCGCAGCGCTGGTGAATCTAGCGACGGCCACCATCTCGATGCGCGAGCCCGCGCTGGCGTTCTGGGAAATGGCCCAGGAGCAAGCGACTTTTGGAACCTTTGTCCGGGTGGGCGTTGCGGCAGGGCTGGCTGGATGGGCGTCTGCATGGGTCACTCGCCGGGGGCTCATTCCGCGTTCCAACACTTGGCACGTCAGTGGGGCTCAACTGCTCCAAGGCAAAGAAGCCTTGGCAGAAGCGCGCCGTCGGTCACTTACAAAGAAAGAGCAGGAAGACGAGCTGCATGCGCTGTCGCTGCACCCGGACTGGGGGGGCAGCAAGAAGCTTCTGGCCCGTCATATGTTCCTTTACGGGAGCGTGGGCAGCGGCAAGAGCGTCATCATGAAGCACCTGCTGGAGCAGGTGGTGCGGCTCGACAAGAAGGCCTTCATTTATGACATCAAAGGAGACTTCACGTCGATCTTCAGCCGCCCGGCCATCGTGTGCCCCTTCGACAAGCGCAGCTGGATCTGGGACGTGGGCCGAGACGTGGCCACAGTCACTCAAGCCTCTGCCTTTGCCCAATCAATCATTCCCAGCGAAGAAGGCGCAGGGGCCTTCTGGAGTGCTGCGGCGCAGTCGATCCTGGAAGGCTGCGTGCGCGAGCTCCAAGCCACGAAGAAGACGAATTGGGGCTGGCCAGAGCTGGCCGAACTGGTGGCTCGATCAGCTGACGCGATGTTCAAAGCCCTTTCGGTTCACTATCCCCGGGCTGCTGTCCTGATCGCTAATCCGGAAAGCGGGACCACCAGCAGTGTGATGGCGTGCGTTGCCAACGGCACCGCGATCATTGAGCGCCTGGCACTGGCCTGGCCAGATCGCAAGCAAGACCGAATGTTCTCCATGCTGGACTGGATCAAGGACGACTACAGCGGGCGAAAGCAAGTCATCGTGCAATCGGGTCCCGATGAGGTGCTGGCGCGCAGCTACATCTCCGCCATGATCAATGTTGGGGTGCCGGAGATCATCGGTCCCTCGCTCCCGGATGACGAATCCGGACGATTCCTGGGCTTCTTCTTTGACGAGCTTACTTCTGCCGGCAAGCTCAACATCGAGCCATTGTTGGCCTTGGGAAGAAGCAAGGGCGTGGTGGCGGCCATGGCCGTGCAGGATTGGTCTCAAGTGGAGAAGGTTTACGGCGACAAGACTGCGCAGGCATTTGCTGGGTTGGTTGGCATACACGTAGTCTGTCAGCTCCAGGTTGGCGAGACCCGGGAAAAGATCTCCCGCAACTTGGGCAAACGCACGGTCGCTTGGCGCACGCACGACGACCGTGCGACAACCCATGAGGAATCAAAGGCCATAGTGGGGCCAGGGCGACTCACCGACGACCTGGGATTCCGCAAGGGGAAGACCTTCGGCCCTGAGCGCTGGGGTATCCGTGCGATCCTCCAGACGACCGGAGACTTGCTCCTGCTGGACTGGCCTGGGGTGAGCTACCCGAAAGTTCGAGAGGGGCAGAAACGCGCGAAATGGACCAAGCAGGGCGCGCGTCCGGTGGAGCAAAAGCCCTTGCCCCCGAGCGATGCGCAAAGCGCGGCGGAGGTCCAGCAGGTCTTGAAGATGACCGCCGACCAGGCAGCCGCGGAGCTGGAAAAGCGGGGCGCGGTGTCGCCCAAGTTACGCGCCGTATCAAACGACGAGTTGGATGCGATTTTTCGCAAGTGATGGGTTGTGGAGTGGCTGGGATTTGGTAGATCTGAAGGGATAGCCAGCACGAGGGGGAACCCATGTTCAACGTCACCGCATTGACCGCCCAAGGCACGGACAACAAGTCCGGTGCAGCCGTCGTTGAGTATTTGATGGCTACCGAGTATTACCTCGACAAAGACGGAACCGCGCAGGACACCATGGCCTGGGGCGGCAAGATGGCCGCGCACCTCAATCTGCTCTCTGCCGCGGTGACACGCGAGACAATGAGCAAGTTGGCCGAGGGGTTCGACCCACTGACGGGGAGGGCGCTATGCCAGAACGCAGGGCACAAGGGGAGGGTGCGGCCAAAGGTGGACAAGAACGGGGATCCCGTCATGGATGCCCAGGGCAAGCCCGAGGTTGTTGTCGTCGGTGGTCACCGGGTCGGCTACGACGTCACGGTGTCGGCGCCCAAGGACGTGGGGATCCTGTTTGCGATGGAGTCGCCCGAAAAGCGCGATGCCGTGCTCAAGGCGCACCAGGCCGCTTCTGCAACGGCGATGAACCGGCTGGAATCGATGGTCGAGACCCGCCGCGGGAAAGGCGGCAAAGACGTGATCGGCGTCAGCGGCTTGGTGTGGTCCAGCCACCAGCACTTCGCGGGACGAGACCTGGACATGGATCTCCACACCCACCACCTGGTCTACGGGGTGGCGTTGGGCGAGGACGGCAAGGAATCGACCTTCGATGCCGTCGAAATCTACCGGCATGCCCGGGCCATGGACGAAATCTACAAGCTGGAGCTCTACAAGAACCTTCAGGACTTGGGCTACCAGGTCGAGCACGTCCGGGAGCTGGACGACGACGGCAAAGAAACCGACCGATCCTACGCACGCCTGGCCGGCATCGACCAGGACGTCATCGACCACTTCAGCAAGCGCCGGAAGGCCCTGCTCGAATACGCAGAGCAGCACGGGGTCACCAACCAGCAGGCGAACAAGGCCACCCGCAAGCACAAGCACGAACCCACGTATGCCGAGCTGGCGGAGCACTGGCAGGAAGCGTTGAAGGGCTTCGAGCTGACCCCGGAAACGTTAAAAGCGGCGCAGGGCAACCTGGACGCAGTGGAGCACATGAGCGACGCCGACTTGCTGGAGCTGCTGCATCAGAACGAGGCTGTGTTTAACGACATCGATCTGGTGCGGGTGCTGGGGATGGAATACGCCGGCAAGCTGGACGCGGCCGGGCTCGATGCCCGCATTGAACAGTTCAAGCAAGACAATGGCCTGGTGCTGGTCAACGCCGAGCGCCTGGCAGACGAAGACCGGGGGCTGACGCTGGCCCGCAAGCACACCGAGGATCGGTTCTGCGCCCCATGGATGCTGGAAGCGGAGCAGGCGGTGGTGGGCATTGCCAACCGCCGTGCCAATGAGACCCAGCACCACGCCAGCCCGGAGACCGTGACGCGTGTCGTCGCGGACTACGAACAGGCCAAGGGCTTCCAACTGTCGCAAGAGCAGCGAGTGGCCGTGAACCACATCTGCCGCGGCAGTGGTGGAGTAGCGAACTTGAGCGGCCTGGCAGGCACGGGCAAGACCACGATTTCGGAGCTCTACAAGGAGGCCCTGGAATCCGAAGGCATGGTGCTCCTGGGGGTGTGCGTGTCGAACAAGGCCGCCCAGAAGCTTGAAGCGGAATCGGGGATTCCCTCCACGTCTATGGCCCAGATGCTGTTCGATTTGGATGACGGGAAGCGCTTGCTTCAGCCCAACGACGTGATCGTGATCGATGAAGCAGGCATGGTGGACACCCGCGACACCCGAGCCTTGTTAGCCCATGCCGAGAAAGCGAAGGCCAAGGTCATCCTCCAGGGCGACACAGAGCAGTTGCAGCCCATCGGCGCGGGATCCGGCTTTCAGCTCACCAAAAGGGCGGTGGGCGACGTGAAGTTGACCGAGATTCGCCGGCAAGCGCGGCAGGAGGACCGCGAAACGGCAATGGGGTTCTATGCCCAGGACGTGAACGGCGAGGTGGTCGATCTGAAGAAGGGCACCCGCAGCCGGCGCGAAACCTTGGACATGGGCGATAAGCAGAAGGAGCGGTTATTGGACTCCATCGTGGAAGCGCACTCCCAAGAGAAGTCCATCGAGCGCCTGGTGAACGACTACTTCAACAACAACGCCGCGCTGGACGACAAGCTGGTGCTGGCGCATAGCCGAGCCGAGGTCGATGCCCTCAATGCCAAGATTCGCCAACGGTTGAAGGACCGCGGCGAGATCGGCACCGATGAAGTGGTGGTGGAGGGGCGCGTCAATGGCCGCAAGTTCGATCTAGCCTTGGTGGAAGGGGATCGGGTGATGTTCACCGCAAAGAACATGGAGCTGGGGGTGGTCAACGGATCCCAAGCCACGATTCAGTCCATCAAGCCGTCACGAGCGGGCGGCTACGACATCACCGGCACGCTGCGGTCAGATAACCCCAAGGAGAACGGGCGCAAGGTCGTTTGGAACACGCACGAGCACAAGGCGGTGGTCCACGATTACGCCGTGACCGTCCACAAGTCACAGGGGCAGGGCAGGCGCGAAGTGTTCCACCTCATGAACCTGGGGATGATGGACAACGCGTCGTCGCTCGTGGCCTTTACCCGGCTCACCAAGGGGAGCTACAAGCTCTACGGGACCTACGACGACGTGGAGCAGCTCAATAGCCGGTTGGGGCTGGAGCGATTGAAGGCAACCGTGCTCGATGCCGGGGTCAAGGAGCGGCAGGGGGCCATGCCCCCAGCCCAGAGTCCCAGGACACAGGCCGGGGCTCTTCAAAGCAAGCTCGATGCGCTGTTCCACGAGCACAAAGAAGGGCAAGAAACACGACGGGCAATGAGTGACGGCGAGCGCAAAGCGCGCCGCCTCTTGGAGGTTTTCGATCATGGCCGTCAACGAGCGACCATACCACCAGGATCTCTGGAAGGGGCCCGGATTCCGGCCTCACGGCTACAGCAGGGACTGGGGCGCTGACGACATGCGGGTGCGTTATAGTTCGCGGAGAGCCGTGTGGTGCTCAAGGAGAACCAGCTTGAAAGCGAATGGATTTGGCGGATCGGTCTTTGCCGGAGCGATGGGGGCTTTGCTGGTGGCTTGCCAGCCCGGTGGCACACCGGCACCGGTCGGAACTGCCCCCGTTGCGGTCGACAATGGCCCGCAGGTTAGTAGCCCGGCGGATGTTCCTTCAGAAGCTCCCTCTGCTTCGAGCGTCGAGGAAAGCTCCGCTATCGCTAGTTTCCGGAAGTATTGCTATGACACCCAGAGCGATACAGCGAAGGTGACGCGGTTAATTGAAGTTGATGCATTACAACCTGCTGACGAGGCGGCCAGCGGCTACTCCAGGGCGCCTCAGCGAGGGCGGCGACAGATGTATACGCTCCCGTCGAAAGGAAATGGGACGTCATCGTTCAACCTCGTGATCAACAACTTGGGAGTGTGTGGTGTTCAGGTCAGTGGTGAGGCAGCGGCCGTGCTGGAGGCGGATATCATCAAATCGTTCAACGCCTTCCGTGTGCCTGCCCCGCAGAATCCCGCAGTCCGCGCCGGCGTTTTCATTCCCTACGGTTCATCGGTTAGTGAACAAGACGTCCGTAGGCACGGATTGATCAATACCATGACATCTGACGCCAAGAGCGTTGCCATGGTGATCTATATCCCGCCATTGCAGGCCGAAGAGGTCTTGGCGAACGCCCGTGGACAGTAGAGTGTTCGCTGACGGCTGTCGTTTTCTGACAATAGCCATCTCTCGTTTTCGCTCTCAACCAGTTCGAACGGGATGATTCAGTGATAAGAGGAGCAGATTCAATGTCTGGGCAGTGTCTTGATCCCATCAACGGCCGGGGTCCATACATCGAAAAGATGCTTGGTCGCCATGCTGAGTCCTTGGAAATCACTGGCTCTCTTGCAACTGCTGGTGAACTCTTCGTCGCCAAGCTTGAGATATCGGCCGACGATCCGCATCAGCTCATCCCTACCTGCCTTCTCATCAGGCAGGTGTCAGCGCTTCGTGCGCTGGCCCTCTTGGCAGTGAACGGGTTCTACACCGAAGCGCTGGGACACCAACGAAGCCTAATGGAGGCGCTGGCCCGTCTGTCGGCTTTAGTAGCTCGCCCTGAGTTGCTTCAGGACTATCTGATCCAAGACGTCTTGAATCGGAAGAAGATGTTGGGCGACATCCTCAACTTCCGCCAGGACTGGCCGCCTGAGATGGTTCCCGAGCCGTCGGATGAGGAGTTGCGGCAGGAAATAGCAGAGGCTACCCACCGTTTGACCCACTTCAAAGATCAGCAAGGACGGACGGCCCGTGACATCAAGACACTTGATTGGGCTCAGATAGGTGGCGTGGATCAGCTGATGTATGGCAGGTTCGTCATGGCCTCTGAGGCGCTTCATTTTTCACCGAAGTCTTTGGAAGGCCTGTTGGTGACCAACGGGGACGTTCTAGAGTCGATACGCATAGGTCCGGAGGAAAGGGACTTTGATCACCTTCTGATGACGTCCTGTCGCTATGTTTTCGTGGGTATACAGCGGCTTGCAAACCATCTGGGCGTTGACCTTCTGGGCGATGTGGAAGATCTGTATCAGCGTTTCAATACGCTTGATGAGCGGATGGCCGACGATGCGCTCCGCGAGGAGTGAAGTCAGCACATCGATCATGGTGATGCCTGATTCGCGAGCTCAGAGACGGTAGTGGCCTGTTCCGGCGGCATACCTAGCGCAGGACGATGCGTGACGACGACAGCGCCAATGCGAGCAAAACGGGGTAGAGAAACAGCCACTTGAAGGCACCCCAAAGCAGGCCGTTGCTCGTCGCTGCATGCCGTCCAAGTGCTGGTGCGCGTGCTGGCCACATGAACCCATGCGCCAGACTTTTCATGTGCCACGTCGTCCGCCGACGGGGATCCCGGATGAGGACGCCCGGCGGCTTGGAGTACATCCGCCAGCCTTTCTGAAAGGCCTTGTAGCGCCACGCAAATTCGTGCTGCTCAGCGTCGGCCTGCGTGCCGGTCATGCTGGAGAGCGGAACAAAGGAGAACGGTTGTCCCTGCCAGCCTCCGCGACTACTCCGGTGCTGCTGCTCCCGTTGCTTCAAGTCCACGGTTTGCCCGACATAGCAGCAGCCGTTGTTGAAGAACAGGCCGTAGAGATGTCGGGGGCGGGGCAAGTATTTTTGGTTGCGTTTCCAGACCAAGGCTCCTCCATCAATGGATATACCTACATACCCATAGAAGAGAATCCGGGTTCGTCAAGGGGCTCAACGAACAATGGCTCCGAAGGACCCTTGCCGAGATCGATCACCTCCTTAGTCCACCACGCAATCGTTTAGCGCCCCAAGTTGATGCTTACCCCAAACCCGGCAACCGGCTTGTTCCCGGAGCCGAAGGACAGGCCGGCAGAAACGCTGGTGCGCTCGGAGATACGGGCCCCCCAGCCGACGCTCACCGCCGCCTCGCCCCCAGAGAAGCCGACGCCCATGTTGAGGTTGACTTGGCCCACCGCCGTCCCGCCGTTCTGTGCTGCAGCCGTCGCCATTTGGCTCATTGCGCCGAGCTGTGCTCCCAGAGCATTGATGCGACGGTCCTGATGACGCACGCGGCGTTCGGTGTCCGTCCAGCGGTCGTTCCAGGCTTGCTGCGCGTCCCAGAGTTGACCGCCGTTGACCGCGTCCGTCGAGCCACGCTCGACCCGGCCTGCTTGAACGTTGCTCACGCGTTGATTGCCTGCATTGATCCCCGCCGTGGTGACCGAGGGCCCCCCTTGAATGGAGACGCCTTGGGCGTTGACCGTGGTCGCGCCGACCTGGACAGATCCAGCATCCGAAAGCTGGACGTTGTCGCTGACTGAAACGGTTTGGCTACCGTCCGCGTTGGTGGTGACCTCAACGTTCTTGCCCGCCTTGGCCACTGAGCCGGAACTGGTGCCTGCGGTTCCGTCCACCCCATCTTTACCGTCTTGACCCGCTGGTCCTTGGGGACCTTGCGGTCCAGGTGCGCCGGGACCCGTGCCCGGATTCTGCTCTAGGTTGGCTACTCGACCGTCCAAGTAATACATGGCGTCCGCAACGTTGTTGTAGCTGACACCACCGCGGAACTCGAACAACGGCTCAATGTAGACGCCATTGACCACGTCAGCGCCGCCGCCAAAGGTTTGCACGACAGAGCGCACTTGGCCCACGTTAGCGGCATCCGTATCAACAATGCCTCGGGAGACGCCAGTCAATCGACGGTCCCCAAACGCGGCGGTTGCCTCTTCATTGCATCGGCTGTTAGACCCCACCGCCACGCAACCACGCGCGGTCGCGGCGGCGCGGTTACCGATAGCAACGCTGGCTTCCGCTTCTGCCGCCGCGCTTGGGCCTATCGCGATCGAGTAAGGAGCCGAGGATTTTGCCCACGGCCCGGTGGCGGTGGCGGCTTCGGCAGTTGCTTGGGAACCTAGCCCGGAGGCAACGGAGTAGTCGCCAGAAGCATTGCTGCTGGAGCCAAACGCCGCAGCGCTGTCTCCGGAAGCGTTGGCGGATGTCCCGACGGCAAGGCTCGAGTTCCCGATCGAGACAGCTGCGCGTCCGACGGCTGTCGATCCGTTGGCCGTCGCACGAGCGGTGGTGCCGATCGCAACCGATGCGTCACCGCTGCCCTCGCTGTTAACTCCCACTGCCACACTGCCCACGCCAGACGCTAGGCTGTATGCGCCCCCCGCGAAGGCTCCCAGAGCGTTTGCCTCTGCATACGTGCCGAAGGCAGCGGCATTGCTCCCAGACGCTTTAGCAGCGACACCCGTGCTCGTTGCCCCGACTCCTTCGGCCCGGCTGTCATAGCCGATGGAGGTGGTGCTACAGCCCAAGGCGTGCGCCGCGGTGCCCACTGCCGTAGCGCCCACGCAGCCGCCCATCGTGCCGTCAGGAAGCAAAGCTTGTCCCCCATCTGCCACGGCTCCCGCCCCTAATGCGGTGGCTCCCCACGTCTGCGCTTTGGAAGCGTTCCCTACCGCGGTCGTGTTCCTTTCATTCGCTTGGGCTCCATCGCCAACCTGGGTTTGGGCGAAAAGGGCAGGGGAGGTGCATAAGGCAGCCCCCACGAGCAACGACAGTGCTTTAAAACGAATGCGCAACATGCAGGCCTCCCGGCTTTATGGATAACTTCCTTGATCCATAAAACAAAATCCGGGTTCGTCAAGCGCTTGGGGAGGAATATAATCGGTTGTTAGGGTTTATAGCGGCGCATGAAGCGCGATTGATTGAGAGTGTGGAGAAATTCCATGCCCATCGTTGCGTTGCGCCGTTGCAAGCCCACTGCGCGCCAGCCGGGCACCAGCTCGGCGCTAGTGCCCGCGCCAGGACCTCAGGGGAGGGTTCTCCGATGGCAGCAAAGGTTGGGAGCTTTTGGCCGCGGCGGTAGGCCCACTTGGCCTGACCGCATTCGGACTTGAGTTCAACATGTGGATAGTCCTTGGGGCTGGTCCATCGCCCGCCCCAGTTCAACCCCACGATTTCCGAAAGTTCCCCAAATCGCAGGTAGCCGGCCATCACGTGCGGATCGTTCAAGTTCCAGCTTGGCTCCCCCTTGACGAAGACGGCTGCGTCCAACGCCAGGCCGTAGTTGTGACAAGAGGACCAAGCCCCAACACTCGTGACGCCGCTGGCCGACGCCATCAACGCCGCTTGCCGCTCTGGGCTTCGATAGACCTCCACCGGCCGCACGTCATACCCCTCTGCTGCCAACTGGGCCAGGACGGCTTCTGCCTTTTCGCGCAACGAGGGCGAAACCCCTTTCCAGACTCGTTTTTGCTTGGGATGAAAGAAGCGGTAAACGGGGTTGTGAGCTTTTGGAGTTGCCAGAGAGGGCGGTGATGGATTAGAGGGGGTGGGTTTGACGGTTGAGCATCCGGCCAGCGCCATCGAAACGATGGCCGTCAGCACGGAAAAATATTTAATACGGGGTTGCATGCTTTCCTCCCAGAAAGATCAATGGATGCTTTCAGGGGTATTCGATTTTAAGGAAAGCGCAAGGGGTTTGGATAAAAAAGCCCCCGGCAACCCGGGGGAGGAGACCTGTCGCCGAGGGCTTAGTGAGGCAAGGGACGAACTAAAAGGCTCGCCTCGTTTGAATCGATAACATAAATGCCCCGAACGTCAAGGGGGGGCATCAACGGACACTGCTGCGGTTTCCCTGCGACCGAGAAGGCTCATCGGTCTCTGCGGATCCGCGTTGTGGAACCACTGTTATGGGTTAGCATCTGGGCTCACACCCCAAGGATGAGACCATGACTGAACAGAACCAGGACAAGTCAAAGGAAGATCTCTTCAAAGAGTTCATTTACAGCCTAGCTGCGGCAGACGCAGTGGCTGATAGGGCGGCCAACACCCTGGACACGTATGGACCTTACGTGGCTCAGGTTGTAAGGGAGACATGGACGGCGTTGCAAGGTATGCCGTTGATGTTCTTTGCTGGTCACAGTGGGATGGCGGCCCATGTCGAGCTCGAACCGGTGCAACGTGCAATTCAGCGCGCTCGGTGTATCAACTGTCGCATCGCCTCGATCCGCTGGAAGCTAGTAGCTCACATTTCCTCGCTCGATGATGTGCAACCACCGGCACCTAATTTGTTGGCGGCCGAACTCGCGCTTGGCATAGCTGAGCAGGGGAGCGATGATGCCTTTAATGGATTCGTTGACTCGGTGCTTCAGAAGGATCTGCTAGAGAAGGTAGTGAAACCGGCGTCGCCTGGTGCGCCAGCTGATCCCACGACCGGTCGTTTCTGAACGATGCGCTGCCTCGGCTGCCCTTCCAGCAGAAGGGCGGTCAGGGCGGTGAGCTCGGGAAGTCCAGCTCTAATTTTGCTGTTTAGTTCTGCCACTAGACTTCTGTCGATTCTTTGTCCTAATGGCTGCTTCCAGATCTGCTGCCAAGTCTTCAACTTTCGGATTGTAGTAGCGCATGAGCATCTGAGCGGTCTTGTGACCGGAGATGCGCATAACCTTCTGTAAAGGGAGTAGGTTGGCGAGTTCAGTCAACCGCGTGTGTCTTAGATCATGTAGGGTTGCACCTGTTACGCCCGCGGCGTGGCACGCACGCTCCCAAGCTTGCGTGAGGCTGTCCGCGGCGATTGGCGAATTACCTTCGTCAACCGAGAAGACGGGACCATGTCCTGGGTTGGCCGGCACTGGATGGTTCTTCAGGGTCTTGCCATGCCGAGCTAGCCATACGGCGTGGTGCTCCGCCGTAAGCGTATTCAGCGCACTGACCGCGTCCTTGGTCAGCGGAATTGTGCGGCTGCTTACCTGGCCCGCTATTGGATTTTTAGTGTCGCGGAAGATGGCTTGAGGTGTCCCTTCAAGGCTGACGTCCTCCCATCGAAGCTTGACGGCCTCGCCACGTCGACAGGCGGTCCACCGCATGAACAAAATGGCGGCTCGGGTGGCTGGACGCATGGGTGCAAGACAGTCGAGGATGGACCGCCATTCCTCCGGTGAAACCACGCGTTCACGGCTATTGCTTATGGCAGGTTTGGTGGCCTTCAGTAGCGGGTTTTCCTTCAGCGAGTAGTGCCACTCTTCAATGGCGGCCGTGAACACTTGAGATACAACGGCTTGGTTCCGGCGCACGGTAGCCGGTGCGAGGAGGTAAGTCTCGTCAAGGGTGTGGCCCATGCCAAGGGAGGTCATTCCGAAGTCGCGTGGTAAGAGATCCGCCACAGGACGGTTGCAGAGCTTTGGAAAGCGTTCTTGAATCGACCTCAAAAGCCGCTCATCTCCCTTCCCGGCTTTCTTCTTCGGGCAGATCTCGGCGATGTAGCGGTCGATCCATTTTGAGAGAGTCTGCGTGCCCAGCAGGTCAGAAGCGGGGCGCTTCTCAACATGAAGGGCGGCGCGTTCGCTGGCGGCGAATGCGGCCGCATGCTTGAACACTGCGGCTCGGCTGTCCGCAGCAACTGAGGCGGACAGCTTGTTGTAAGGGAAGGTCCTGTTGATTCGGTGAATGTTGCCGGCCGCATCCTGGCGTTTCACGCGGACCTGCCAGGCGCTGCCGCGGTCGTAGACCCCTTGGCCTGTCAGTTCCTTCTTGGGGCGAGCCATGCTTGATAGTCCCTATCATTAGAGGTGACTAGTTTTCCCAGAATTTTCCCTGTTCGTCAATAAGTAATTGATATTTAGTGGTTAAAAGGATGTTAGCTTATATTTCGTAATGCGTAGGTCGTAGGTTCGATTCCTATTTCCGGCACCAGTTCTACGAAAAGCCCCGGCCTTGGTCGGGGCTTTTTGTTTGCGGCTCGCTTGGTGGTAGTGCCGGCCGCTGGCCGGTAACTGCAGGTCCGCTTGACGCGAGCACCTGTCGAGACCGCCACCAAGGTCTGGTCTGGCTTCGTTGGCCCTTAGCGCAAAAGGCGCGGGCATTTTCGACTCAGTTGGCGTAGCCATTGATGCAACGGCTACGGCTGTACCCTTCGTGCCCGATGGCGCAGGTACAGCGATCAAGGCAGCTAGAGGACTTGAGAGGGCTGTTGAAGGTGCACGTACGGCAGAAAAAGCGGGAGACAGGCTCGACTCCGCGAGACGTGGTGCGTTTGAGAGCGCTGGGATGAATGACCCCATCAAGGTTGCCTTCTCAAAGGTTGATGAGAAGACCGGTAAAGCTGTGGAGTTCAAGGGGGAGGGTGGGGCGAAGATTGGATACGATGGACCACATCCCAGTCCTGGGCCTCACCATGACACCCAGCATTTAAGCTGGCAGTCTGCGGGAAAGAGAGGCGACGGGTGCACAGCGTGGAAAATATCCCATATTCCGGAGAACGCCATCCATCAAGGCCGGATAGGAAAGATCAATGAGCACGAAAGATAGTGGTGCTGTGGCGGCATCTAAACAAATCTGCTCTCTTGGGTATGGCAGTGTTTCAGTAGCGTCTGATGCGGATCTGCTGCTTCGAAGGCTGGTCGAAATACAAGGGATTGATTCAACCAGGCACTATTGGTGGGAGTCTTTGGCGACGTCCCGGTTCGTTCGCTACAGTACATCAGGCAATGGTTGGTCCCTCAGATGCGCGGACCAGTGCAGGTCAGATGGTGGGGGAACAGCTTGCAACTGAACTAAGTCAGCCGCACAGCGCGGAAGATGTTGTCTTGTATACCGCAATTGCGATGTCGGCTGGCATCGGTGCTGGCGCCGGTGGAAGGGCAATGGTTTCGGCAGAGGCGAGGGTGGGTGGGGCTAAGGGGGTGGCTGAGATGAGTGGCATGCTTCGCGATGCCGCTCGTGGAAAAGGAAATTTCGGGATTGGTAATGCGACTTCTGAGCAAGCTGATGTTATGGGTCGAGCATGGGTTGGATCGGGTGCGAGCCAGTCTAGTTCTGGGAATGCGCTCATTAGTCGAGATGGTTTGCGCCAATACCGTTTCCCATCAGACAAACCCAACAGTGCTCACGCTTCTACCGGTGTTCAGGCCAATTTTGAATCTCGCTCCATACCTGGAGGTAGGTGGACCAACAATGCTCATCTCGATGTCGAGAAAATAAAATGACTCAAGCAAAGTTGATGGGGATCGATTCGGCTGATTGGGATGCTTCATATGATAAGTATCGTCAAACTGGTTTATTTGGTTGCTACTTTCAGGCATCTATCGGTCCAGATGACGCCAAGGGTGCGGAATTGTTTGGTTTTACTGCATGTAACCGCGAGTGGCTGGAGCGCATGGTCGAAGAAGGTCAAATCCTTCCAAAGCTTCTTGTTGTAAGTGATGTCAGCTGTGAGGCAGTTAAACGAGCAGTTGAGCTTGTTTGCGCCGCCGTGCCGCATGGCAGTTGGGATGAGGTGGCCCATAGGTTGGCTGAAGTGATGGACTGGGAGTTTGAAGGTTATGTTCCAAGAGATGACGTTGATCAAAGGTGATGTAGGTAATTACAAAGCTTCCTGGCGTGATTCCCCAAATGATAGTGACGTTTGTTTGAACGTTTAGATGCAGTCAGTCGGGATGATCGGCAGGACCAGTTCTTCAATGGAGACACGGCATACAAGTTTGGAACCCCTCAGCAGCAAAATATCTTCAAGACGTTGCCCAGTGAGCAGCGCCTTATCAATCGGACCACATCATGGATCAGGATCGATGAAAAAGTTATTGGTGGCTGCCTTGTTGTGCATGTTGATACCGGCCTGTGCAACCCAGCTTCGGCGTGCGGACTCTAAGGACTTCAGCGTTTCTGTGACTGACCGCGCGACGGAAAACCGATACGATGTAGTCTTTAATTCTGCCGCTGACGGGCCTCTTTGCCTGTCACAAGAAAACTGCGAAAGAGTTTGATGGGCAGGGTCGACCTGTCAAGACCATCGACTTCACTGACCACGGGAGACCGGGAAGCCATACAAACCCTCATGAGCACCCCTACGAGTCCAACGGTACTGGTGGGACGCCATCTCGGGCGAAGGCCCGGCCACTCAATGAAGGTTGAGCAGTATGAATGCTGAAGACTGGGGATTCCCCATAACTGGAAAGAAAGTCAGTGAGGTCCTTAGGCGACACTTCAGCCCGGAAGACGTCTGGGAACTATCCTTCTTGGATGTTCCATCGGGAGATTTTTCATCTCCATCACTCGATGCACTACGAGATAAGGTTTCTGGACGAGGTTGCCATATTTCAACAGCCGGGTTATGCGAAGCGTTGGAGGGCGCTCCTCAGGTCTGGATACTTGATATGCGCCTAGCTTCCGATAGTGGTGTTGTGCTGTACATAGAAGATGGTGAGATTTTTGATATCAATCTGAGAAGAACCTAGTTGCGGCGCGTCCCAATGTAATCTTATCTGAGCTAAGCGGGGGAAAATTATCGAGGACGATCCTTATCCAAACATCGCCTCGAATGCTGTCCTAAGTTGGCCTTATCGCCACTTACGGGACACCGATCAATGTCATCCGCGCTCACCAAACGCATCGTTCTTACCTCGGAGCCCCGAGATCGTCCCTACGAGCTCAGGGACGCTCAGGTTCGTGGTCTGATTCTTCGTGTGCAGCCCTCAGGGCACAAAGCTTGGATCGTGACCTGGGCGCATGGTAAGCGTCGTACCTTGGGCTCAGTAGAACACCTGACACTCGACCAGGCCCGGGACCGAGCCCGGCAGGCGGTAGCTGAGTATGTTCATTCGGGATTGCCGACGCTGGCAAAGTGCAAGCTCACTAGCTGCACACTCGAAACTCTGCTCAACGATCACTTCGAGCCTTGGGCTGTTGCTGAGCTCAAGGGTGGTCGTCAGTACCCGGATCGCATCCGATCAGTTTTCCCATGGCTGCTACGCCGTCAGATCATTGAGATTGACGTTCCGACGATGGAACGGTGGTGGCGTGGGCGTGTCGCTGGGCCGGATGCCGTAACCAAGGCTACGGCAGCGCGCGACTTCGCGTGCCTGCGGTCTGCATTGTCTCGCGCCGTTGAGTGGAAGCTGATCGAGACCAATCCCCTGATGGGCATGCGCCAGCGATCAGCCGCTAGCCGGAAGGTCGTGCGGTTCTTGTCCCCTGATGAGGAGGCAATGCTCCGGGCCGCGCTGGCAGCGCGCGATCTAGCTGGGGTTGAGGGCAGGGCAAATGCCAATGCTGCTCGTCGCCGTTATCGGCAAGCGGTTCTGCCTGATTTGCCGATGGACGGGTATGTCGATCACCTAGCGCCCGTGGTTCTTACGGCCATGAACACCGGTATGAGACGGGGTGAGCTGCTGTCGATGACATGGGCCGACATCAACTGGGAGGCAAAGAGGCGCACCATCCAGGCAGAGAACGCCAAGTCCGGTAGGCAGCGTCACATCCCGTTGAACGCCGAAGCCATGGAAGTCCTGCAGCGTTGGGCTAGTCAAGCGGGCGAGAGCAGCGTGGGTAAGGTCTTCGACGTGACCGACATCAAGAAAGGGTGGGGCAAGCTCATAACCGATGCCCTCGTTGACGAGTTCCGGTTTCATGACCTGCGGCATCACTTTGCATCGTGGCTGGTGCGGGCAGGCACTTCTGCACAGCAAGCCGACGCGGGGTTTGCGCCGTACGGCGGCGGCCACGAGGACGGGGGCTCCTGAGCAGCTGCGTATCTTGCATCGCTCGGAGGACGTGCGGCAACGACTGATTCCTGGCCACTGGGAAGGCGATTTGATCAAGGGGGCTTTCAACCGCTCCCGCGTAGGGAAACCGGTCGAACGAAAGACGCCTTTTGTGATCCTTTGCAGGATGGACGGATGCACAGCTGAAACGCCACCGGAGGGTTTCAGTCGCCAAATGAAGAAGCTGCCCGAATTCACGCGTGCTAGTTTGACCTATGACCGAGGCACGGAGCTGACGTGCTCCCCAGAGCTGATGGACCCCTTGGATATCGACGTGTGGTTTCCTGATCCACACGCGCCTTGGCAGCGTGGCAGGAACGAGAAAACCAACGGATTGCATCGGCAGTTCCTGCCCAAGGGCATCGATCTGCCCTGCGTGAGCCAAGAATATCTAAACCACGTTGCGATGCCCATCAACACGCGAGCATGTCAGGCGCTGGGCTGGAAGACACCCGCCGAAGTGATAGACAAAGAGATCGCTGAATTCAGATCACGTGTTGCGCTCGCTCCTTGAGACCGCCCTACCTTCTCCGGGGATATCGATGGATTGCTCAAAAAGCGCCTAGCGAAAAAAACTGCGACCCATGCCCGTCAAATCATGCTCCTAATGCCCTAGCATAGACATCACTCACACAGGCATGGACGCGTTGACAGCCGCATGGGTTGGTCACGTGAAGATGAAGATCGAGGAGATCGCAGGGATGAAGCATCTTGCATGGAGCACGCGTTTTGGGATTACTTTGGTCGCAGCCGCATGCGCCACCCAAGCGGTTGCCATCGAGCCGTATCAGGAGTACCGCAAGCACATCGAGTCTGCGCAGAATCTAACGGCGCTCAAGGACGACCTGATGGGCGACAGCGTCAGTCCTTACAATGGACAGACGGAGTTTGCGGTCACGGACATTAGCCTGCCGGGCAACAGCGCGCTTGCTGTCCAGTTGCGCCGGCGATTCAGCATCGAACTCGATCTTGTGGGTGACACCACCTTCAATGCGAATATCGACGGTGTGGGTGGCTGGGAGATCGATGTCCCCCATATTTCGGGAACGTTCCCAACGTCGGGATGGGCCGACGACCGCTGCAGCGGACACATGGTTCCCTCTTATCCATCTGCATTCCAGCTGACGGAGATATGGCAGGGCAACAAGGTGCACATCCCGGGACAGGGTGACCGCGCCATGCTCGGACTCAATGCGGATTCACCACGTCCAGACGATGGTATCGCTCGGAAGTGGACGACCATGCAGCGAGATGCCATCGACTGCATTCCCATGCAGGCAGGACTTTCAGGGGAAGGATATCGCCTGAAGACTACCGAAGGCGTAGCGTATTACTTCGATATAGCAACCAGCCGACTGGCCGGCACCCTGGACAGATCGATGGGGGAGGGTGGTCGCGCCCGGGTGGGCCGCGTTCGCAGGTATCTCCAGGCCAGCAAGGTCGAAGATCGTTTCGGGAACTGGGTCCAGTACGCGTACAACGCTGAGGGGCGGCCGACGAGGATCTGGTCCAGTGATGGACGCGAAATCACGCTTGTCTACGAAGGCGAGCACCTTGCCACGGCGACGGCGAACGGGAGGAGCTGGTCCTATGCCTACGGCGCGGTTGAAGGCAAAACGCGCCTGACGTCGGTGACGCAGCCTGACGGGAGCGCTTGGACCTACGGTTACTCGAGTGCGCTGGTAAGCGAAACGCCCGTGTGGGATGGCAATTCACGGCCCGACTGCGCCGAGCAGCCCGTTGAAGCCTTTGGTGCGCTTACCATGGTGGTGGGCCATCCATCGGGCGCAAGCGGAACATTCAATTTCCGCAACATGCGCCACGGGCGCAGTGGCGTGCACAGGAGCACTTGTCTCCAGCGCGTCAGCAATGCGGATGCCTCCACAGGCGTCTACTACTACATTCTTTCCACGCCGAACTTCTTTGATGTCGTTTCACTTACGGACAAGACAATCTCTGGTCCGGGGCTGCCGACGCCGCTGACCTGGTCATACAGTTACGGGAACGGGTTCGAGCCCCTGTGGGGAAGCGCTGGCTCACCCGCGGTTTATCCGTGCACCACCTGTAAGCAGGAAAAAAGCGTAACCGTCGCTAATCCTGACGGAACGAGTACGGTACACCGCTACGGCAGTCAATACGCCCTCAATGAGGGACGGCTGCTCGGGACCAGCACCGTAGACGCGACTGGCAATGTGGTGAGCACGCGGTCCAGTGTTTACATGTCAGCCGCCGAGGTCGCAGTGCAGCCCTTCGCATCCGCGTATGGCTTGATTTACGGTTCGGATGACCCCAGTACGGCGCAGGTGCGGCCCGTCGTGGCCGAAGCGATTGATCAGGACGGCGTCAGCTATCAGACCAGCATGCTTTCGTTTGATGGGTATGCCCGACCAATCCGGGTCAATCGGTCCAGTGCATTGGGGTCACGAACAGATGCCACGACTTACCAGGATAACTCCGCTCTGTGGGTTCTGGGACAGCCCGCGACGCAGGTAAACGAAGACACCGGCTTGGTTCCGTCTGAGACGCGTTATGACGAACTCATGCGACCCGTCGAGGAGCTCGCTTTCGGTGTGCTGAAACAAAGTCTCTCGTATAACGCGGATGGCACCGTCGCCACGGTTGCCGACGGCCTTGGACATGTCACTGCTCTGCACGACTGGAAGCGTGGGATGCCACAGAGCATCACCTTCGCTGACGGGGTGTCGCAGTCTGCGGTTGTTGATGACAATGGCTGGATCGGGTCGATCACCGACGAGAACGGTTCGGCAACGGTGTATGCCTACGACGCGATGGGGCGCATTGCCAGTATTGACTGGCCGGCCGGTGACAGCGTTGCTTGGGCTCGCACGACACAATCGTTCAGCCAGATCGGAACGGATGAACATGGCATCGGTCCCGGCCATTGGCGCCAGGATGTCGTCATGGGCGGTCTGCGGAAGCACGTCTACTTCGATGCATTCTGGCGTCCCGTGCTTACCGAAGAATACGACAATGCGTGGCGCCCTGAGACGCAGCGTTTTCAGCGATTCGCCTATGACGAAGCGGGCCGTCAGGTCTTCTCTTCCTACCCGGGAAGCAGCACCGCACTCACTGCAGGCACATGGACGACGCATGATGCGTTGGGCAGAGTTCGCGCGGTGTCGGTGGACGCTGAGTCCGGGCTGCTGACTACGCTGACCGAGTACCTCGGTGGCGGACAGATCAGGCAGACAGACCCGCGGGGCAATGTAACAACCACACAGTTCCAAGCCTTTGGTGAGCCGTCTACGGAAAGCCCCGTGGCCATCTCACATCCGGAGGGCACAATCACCGAAATCAACCGGGACATTTTCAGCAAGCCGGTTGCCATTGTGCGGAGGAATCTGGACGGCAGTGTGCGCGTAGGCCGGAGCTACGTTTACGACAGTGGCCAGCGCTTGTGCAAATCGGTGGAGCCGGAGACCGGCGCGACACTTCTGGCTTCCGATGCGGCAGACAATCTGATCTGGAGCGCAGCCGGGATGGATCTGGCTGATGCCACGACCTGTAGCTTGGACTCGGCTGCAGCGGATGTCCGCAAAGTTTCCCGTGGGTACGACGCGCGGAACCGTCTCGTCTCTTTGCGCTTCCCGGATGCCAATGGCAACCAAGACTGGACGTACACACCGGACGGAAAACCAGCCACCGTCACCACGCTCAATGAGGCGGGTGCGACGCAGGCATTGAACACGTACACCTACAACAAGCGAGGCCTGCTGACAGCGGAAACGTCCAGCGACAGTACCTTGGGTATCCAGTCGCTTGGTTACGCTTATGATCCACTTGGCGCAGTGGCTGGGCTGACCTACCCAAGCGGGCGGTACGTAGATTACGCGCCCAACGCGCTCGGGCAGGCAACCAAGGCAGGGGATTTCGCTACCGGCGTGTTGTATCACCCAAATGGTGCGATCAAGCAGTTCACCTACGGGAATGGACTGGTCCACGGCATGGAGCAGAATGCGCGCCAGCTGCCTGCCAGAACAAGCGACAGCGGTGGCGCACTGGACACGAGCTATGAGTACGATCCGAACAGTAATGTCGGTCGTATCGTTGATCACTTGGATGAAAGCCGCACCCGCGCGATGACCTACGACGGATTGGATCGTCTGGTAGAGGCGGCCTCGCCGTCATTCGGCGGTGATGGGTTATTCCGGTACTCCTATGATGCCGTGGATAACCTCCGCAGCGCCAATCTTGCTGGAATCAAGGATCATGTGTACTGGTACGATGCAAATAATCGCCTCGCCAATGTCCAGGACAGCGGCGGTGCCACGACGATTGCCCTGACCTACGATGTCCAGGGGAATGTGGCCATGCGCAGTGGCCTCGGTTACTCGTTCGACTTCGGCAATCGACTGCGTGCGGTGGCTCAGGCGGAGCAATATCGCTACGACGCACAGGGTCGACGGATTCTCTCAACCGCTGCCGACGGCGGAACGATCCGCTCGCTTTATGGGAACGACGGTATCTTGCGGCGCCAGGACAATGCCCGGACGGGGAAGAATACCGAGTACATTCATCTCAATGGGAGCCTCGTCGCCCGAGTGAGCCAAGTGGTTGCGCCTGTCATGCCTGTGCTGAGCGCCCCCACATTCAGCAATGACGGTGCCTATGCGCTTAGCTGGACCGCAGTGCCGCTGGCGACCCGTTACGAACTGAGGGAACAGTCAGATGAGCTGGCTTGGACTACGGTCTATGACGGCCCCGAGCTTGGCTGGTCAGCCAGTGCGAAGGAAGAGGGAACGTTTTCGTACAGCGTACGTGCGTGTCAGGCATCGGCCTGCAGCAGCTGGAGCGCGACCGCTTCGGTGTCCGTGCAGAAGCCGCCGGCAGGTGGCGTGGCCGTTTCCCTCGCCCCCGTTTCGCTCAACGGCACGTATGTCGTGTCCTGGAACAGCGTTCCCGGTGCGGCGACGTACCGGCTTGAAGAGGATGCCGGCGGCGGCGCTTGGTCCGTGGTGGCAGACGCTGCTGCCAACAGCTTCACCGCTGCCGGCAAGGCAGCAGGCATCTACTCCTACCGCGTTCAGGCGTGTAATCCAGCTGGCTGCGGACCGGTGTCCTCACCGGCGTCCACGACCGTGGTTTATCCACCGGCGGGAATCGTCGGTGTTTCGGTGACGGGGGAGAGCCTCGGCGGCGCCTATACGGTCGAGTGGTCGCCGCTTGCGGATGCTACCCGCTATGAGCTCGAGGAGAGCGCCAACGGCGCAGCCTGGGCGGCCGTGGCAACGCTGGCGTCCACCAACCAAGCCTTCAGCGGGAAGGCATCGGGGAGTTACGCCTATCGTGTGCGCGCAGGCAATGACGCAGGGTGGGGTGCGTATTCGGAAGCGGCGACTGTTGCGGTCATCCAGCCGCCCGTGGCGCCTGAACTCTCCGCCCCGGCCGGTTCGGCGGACGGAACGGCAGTCGTCAGTTGGACGCCGGTTGCGATGGCAGTGAATTACGTGCTCGAAGAGAGCGTAGAAGGTGCGGCGTGGGCTGCGATCCAGAACGACGGATCCACGCAGGCCTACCGATCTGGCCTTGGTTTCGCAACGTATTCGTATCGGGTGCAGGCGTGCAATGCAGCGGGGTGCAGCGGTTACTCGAACGTTGCCTCGGTGGCCTCGAACCCACCGCCTACCACACCCACCATCACGTCCTCGGTCCAGTATGTGTGGCTCGCAAATGGCGCTCGAAAGATCCGATGCGAGGCGTCCTGGACCCCAGTGACTGGCGCAACGAGCTACGAGTTCCAAGCCTATGGCGGAAGTACGGAGTACGTGGGGCCGCTGACCTCGATCAAGGCCGAAGGCTCAGCCTACTGCGCGATCAACCACATCATCCGGGCATGCAATGCGAACGGATGCTCGGCTTGGTCCGATCCACCGAAGGATCAGCCCGTGGTGGACCTCGGTGACCTGACGAACCCATGGTGACGGTGATGGAGATAACGATCATGAAGATCATCAGGCAGGCAATTGCAGTCCTGGCGTCGTTGAGCTTGGCAGGGGCAGTGGGTGCGCAGGAAACGGTGGAGTACATCCACACCGACGCATTGGGATCGCCGGTGGCGGTGTCCGATGCTGGCGGAACTGTCATAGAGCGAAGTGTGTACGAGCCGTACGGCGCATCGGTCGGTGGAGAGCCGACCGACGGTCCCGGGTATACCGGGCATGTGAGCGACTCTGAGACGGGCCTCACGTATATGCAGCAAAGATATTATGACAGCGGTATCGGTGTATTTCTGAGTGTTGACCCTGTCACTCCCTTGGGAAATGGCTCGGCGCAATTTAATCGTTATAGATATGCAAACGGGAATCCGATCGGAAACCTTGATCCCGATGGAAGACAGTGCACGGGGACTCATGTAACGGCGGTGTGCGAAGCCGGCGGAGTCGCGGGGCTGGTGACCAGCACCGCAGGTGCCGGTGCGGCGCGACAAGCGAACAAAGCACTCAAGCAAGCTGACGCCTTCAGGCCGTTCGACTCACGATCCGAGATGTATGGCGTGTGGGCGAAGAACGTTGAGCCTGTTTCAGAAAGTTGGGGATTCGAAATTGCCTCTCTCATCTACAAGGCTGGGGGCGGGCGCTTGCGTCTCGGCCCAGCTCATAGCGACGGGCAGCCGACAAGCGTCACCGGCGTGTTCGAGACAACGGGACGCGGCATGAAAGAGAGCGGCTTCATACACACTCATCCGCGCCGTGCGATCATGAGTTCGGCTGATATGCTGGTATCGAGGTCAACGGGAAGCATGTTCTCCGGAGGGCCCAATTCGTATTACGGCGATCTGTCTACAGCGGTTAATCGCGGAATCGATGCAGCGATGGTTCGAAATGGAAGAATCTACGAGTTCAGCTTTGAAAGTTATCAGCGTGCAATGTCGAATACGTCGGAGGGACCGCACGTCCGCCTCGGTGATTTGGTCAGAGAAATAAAATGAATAAAAATTTATTGTTGATCTGCTTCGTAGTTATTGTCGCTTCGTGCAAGGCCGTCGACCATCCCTCTGACGCCAAAGCGCCGGATCCATGCGCTATAAAGACCAATGGCGCGCCCTCGTCCTGCGAAGTCTCTGCTCCGCACCTCCTGGCCAGTGGGCAGGATTTCGACGGGAAGACCGTGTCCGTAACGCTCTACTATCCCGGTTATAACGCGAGCCTTCTCTTTTCAGGAGGAGAATCTGCGGATATTCACGACCTCTCATCAGCATTCGTCTTCGATAGACATGGACAGGTCGGTGAGAGGAATCTAGACGATAGCCCCGAATTGTCTCCAGGATACTACCGGGTTCGTGGCCGTTTTCAGCAGGTGAAGCCACTAACTGTGGGCGAGGGAGTGGTGATGCCCTTGGTGGTTGCTGGTCGGCTGACGGAGATCACTCAATTGGATAAGATAAGGACGGTGAGGGAAATTCGGGGCGAGTGCGCAGATATCCCTGGGTGTAAAATGAACTATCTGCACGGTTTCTACCCGATTCCTATGCTAGGGCAGCGCCAAGGATCCGGCGACGCACGCTAGGGAAGGTCTGAGCAGATCACCCGCACCGTTGAATTCATGAGACGAGCGCGTCCCGGGATCGCCTGCTGCGGTGGATTTCGATGAAAGTGAGGTTTCGGAGGCACCGGGGGGCACCTCCAGACGGATTTATGCCATCGTCGGCAGAGACTGCCGGCGTGCCATCCACAGATTGGACAACGCAAACAGCGTCAGCACCCGCGCGCTGTTTTTGGCCAGGCCACGGTAACGCACCTGGGTGTAGCCAAACTGCTGCTTGATCGCCCGGAAGGGATGTTCCACCTTCGCACGCATGCTGGCTTTGCAACGTTCCCAGCGCTCGTGCTGTTTGCGGTCGCGCGCGTTCTTGATCCCCTTCACCTTGCCGCGCTTCTTCGCGATCAGGCAGGCGGCCTTGGACTCCTGAAGCTCGGGCCGCGACTCCGCACCGGTATAGCTACTATCGCCCAGCACTCAGTCCTCCTTGCCGTGCAGAAGCTCGTGCGTGACCGTGACGTCGCCGACATTGGCAGCCGTGCATGTCACATGGTGGACAAGGCTGGAAAACTCATCGAGGCCGATGTGCGCCTTCATGCCGGGATACCACTGATTGCCCTTCTTGGTCTCGCGCATCTCCGGATCACGTGTCCTGTCAGCATTCTTGGTGGAGCTGGGCACATTAGTGATCGTGGCATCCCCGATCGTTCCCGCACGCAGGCTCAGGCATTGGTGCTGCAGGTGTGCGTTGACCGCCTCAAGCATCTTGGCGCCCATCCCGTGAGTCTCCAGCAACCGGCGGAAGTTGAGGATCGTGGTCTCATCGGACATACGCTCCAGACTGTTGATGCCAGCGAATCTGCGCATCACCGTCGTGTCGTACAGCGCTTCTTCCAGCGACGGGTCGCTCAAGGCGTATCACTGCTGACGGAAGTGGATACGCAACTTGGTTGCAAGCGGATGCGGCGGACGGCCGCGACGGCCTGTCAGCGGGGGGAATACGGCTCGATCAGCGCCAGCAGACGCTTCCAGGGAACCACTTGATCCATCTCGTTTTCCATCTGACTTCTGAGCTGGTGCATGCCGTGACTTTCGAAATGTGCTCTATCACTATCACCATATCGGCTGACGAAGAGGCTCCCATGGGGTTGAGGGTGAGCTGGTGAGTCCGGGCTGAGGCTTTATGCCCCCGTTTTGATTGATGGGTCGATTGTGAGTCTGATAGCGGCCTGTTCCTCGGGCTATTTTATTAGGAGTGCAGGTGCGGGCTGGATGAAGCAGGAAGGATAAGGTGCAGTCATCGCTAGCAATGCCGCGACGTGCGAGCCGAATTACAATATTCGATCTGATTTCCAAAAGGTGAAGCCTGTGGATGTAACCAGAAAGGCCCGCGCCAACCCAGTTGACGTATCTACGGTCGCTACGCCTCACGTAAAATAAGCAGGTCAGAAGGGTGTGCGTCTGGCACTGCCAGAAGGACTGCCGAAGCTAAAGTGAGATCAATTATGGATACTGCTATCTCGTTGTTGCAAAAATGGTATGCGCGGCACTGCGATGAAGATTGGGAACACTCCTACGGCGTCAAGATAGATACGCTGGACAACCCGGGGTGGATTCTTACCGTCGACTTGGCCGATACGGAGTTCAGCGAACGTCTGCTGCCGCGCAATCGCCTTGATCGGTCAGAAGCAGACTGGGTCCAGTCGGAGATATCAGAGCGGCGCTACATTGCTTGCGGAGGCGTGTTAAATCTGGAGGAGATGATCCTTCAGTTTCTGATCTTCGTAGGGGAGCCCGGGGTCGATAATTTCATTAAGCCAGAAAGGGGGTTATGAACGTGGTTCAGTATGTATGGTCAGAACAGATAGATCCGATGCTGCGCGAAGGCGAATTTCTGGAAATGCTGGGCGTTCGTAACTGGGCGCTTGACAGGGTTGGAGCGCTGGACGCAGTGGAGAGGTTGAGTTGTGAGAGGATCGCGGTCGCCGGTGGTGATGTGTACAAGCGGGAAAACGGTCGCCTTGAAACGACTTACGACAATTGGTATTGCAACAGGAACGATGGTGAGCAGATGAGCGAGTACATTGAACGTAGCGTCGATATTGCGAGGAATTACATATCCACGTATCCCGGGTCGGACAGCAGAGTTTTCTTCTCATTAGTGCCTGTGGCTCGGTGACCAGAGTCCTGGGTCTAGAGAAGTTTAATTTCGGTAAGCAGGATCCGCATCCAAACACCGCCTCGCCTCCTCTCCTACGTCGGCGCCATCGCCACCCATGCAATACGATCAATGTCATGTGCGCTCACGAGGCGCATAATTTTTTTCGTCAGAACCACGTGATCGCCCTGGGAGCTCGGAGGCGCTCAGGTTCGCGGCTTGACTCTTCGTGCGTAGCCTTCCGGACACAAGGCTTGGGTCATCACCTGGGTGCACAGCAAGCGTAGTACGTTGGGCTGGGTTGAACACCTGAGCTTGGATCAAGCGAGTGATCAGGCTCGCCAAACAGTTGCTGAGTACGTTCATTCGGGATTGCCCGCCCCAGCGAAGTCCAAGGCAATTAGTTGCACACTCGAGAAGAAAGAATCGGCTGGGCGGCTGCTTGAAGAAATCCCGAAAATTCCGGAAACTGTCAAGAGAGCCTTCGGCCGCAGTCGATTCGATTACTGGGGGCGAACGGTAGAGGTCTGCGTCTTGAGGCGGATCGAGCACTCAACTCTTTCGTGGGTCAAAAAAACGGGTGTAGTGATGGGGAACTTCTCAACAGATTTTGTGAGCCCGACGAATTTTGATTCGCTGGCGGTGGAGATATCGTACGACTCTCAAATCCTTTGTCGTATTGACAGGGAGAGCGCTGATGGAACGCTGGAAATAGAAGTTTTTCATGAGGCAAGGCTTCTAGCCGATGATGTCAACATGAAGTTTCCGGTGCTGGAGTTCCTGAGTGCCGTCGAGGAGGCATGTGTGGATCTTCGAGAGATTTCCTAGAGGAGGCGCGGCGACGAGATTAGAGAGCCCGGCTGCACGTGAAGCGGGTGAGCCCGATCGGAAAAGCTACAGCGATACGAACAGTACAGTTAAAGTCTGCTCCCCTACTATCAATCAAGGGGGTTGAGTGAATCGCATTCTGATGATTGCATTGGCTTTATCCAGTGTTTCATGTTGGGTCGACGACGAGCTCCCGCCTCCGTGCGGCGTCGGAAACAGTCCTGTGGAAGCCGTTGCCCCCATCGTGCCTGCGGCGGCGGATTCGCAGGTGTGCGGCTCTATCGTGGCCACACTCGTCGTTGAAGAAGATGGCAGGGTAACGAATCCGGTCATGGCGCGCTCTCAGTTCAAAGAACTCCATCGGAGGAAGGTCGATAGTGCTGCTTATGAAAGTGCTGTCCTGACCGCTGTAGCGAAATGGCGTTTCCCGCCTGTCCCATCTCGCTGCACGAAGAACATCACAGTTGACTTCCAGCGTCTGGATAGCAATGGTAAGAGTGTTGCGCCGGAGTCGCCCGAGGTGCATCTTCCTCTTGAGACAAAGTGAGGCGCAAAATGCACGATTGGACGCTGTTGGATATCAGTGTTGATTGGGTTGGCGGGGTGGCAGAGCTCCGCGTTCTGGATGAGTACTCTTCAGAGCGGTTAGTTCGATTTAGAGGGCTCCGCGAGATATATGCAGATAGGCGGGAGCACTGGGGGCCGAGCAGTTCGATCAATGAGGATTCATGGATGGATAGCGATGGCGCGGACGTGGTGTCTTTGAAGATTGAGATGCAATCAGGTGGTGTGATCAACATATCCGCTGAATCATGTGAGATCGACGGTTTGGGTTGTTGCCCGTCCGTGAACGAGGTGAAGAGAGTGGTCTCTAGTAGCAACGGCAACACGTGATCTGACTTCAGTGATTTTTTTGTCCATCAGTTCGGCGTGTGTCTTCCAGCCAAACGTCTTACGCGTCGGTGTGCTCATAAGCATCGCTACGTAGTTGAGATATTCTTGGCTTGCGCCCTTCAGATATACGCCCTTGGGCAGGAACTGTCGAAGCACGTCCATTGGTGTTCTCGCTGCTGCCACGCTGCTTGGTGATCCGGGCGGGGCAACGAAAGCTGCTATCCAAAAATCGCTGGATGGGGTCGCGGCAAGGCCTCGATTTGCTTCCCGAGGCAGTTGCGGAGAAGTAACTCAGGTGAGCATCGCGCTACACTCCGTCGGAGATATAGACGCCGTCACCATGGCGACAGCGCCTACCGTAGGTTCGAATGCCGGGCAGGTCATAGAGTCCTGTGTCAGCTGCGCTGCGGTCGCCAACGACCAAGGTGTCCGTGCGGTACTTCCTGTAAGAGCACGCCCGTTCTAGGATTGATTGATGAATTTCAAGGACACCTCTTATGATCAGCGACGTCAGCTGATCGATGCTCTAGATGATGCATTGGATGCTGCTGGGCTCGGACAGGATCGTCGCGCCAGTGCGATGATGGCCGTCGCGCTGTGTGATCGGCTGGGCAACCGACTCGACTGAGAACGGCAGTCTGCCATCGAGGCCGCTCGACATTTCTGGGCGGTAGGCGATGGTGTCGAGTACAAGAAGTGGTTGGATTTTTTTTCCACACGGCTCAATGATCAGCCGCTCTCGGATTCGGTTGATCGGCTAGTTTGGAGTGCATTGGCCCAGTCCGGTGGGCTTGATTCGTACACGGGTGAATACTTGGTCCTGGAAGCACTCGATGCGGGGCTCGATATTTCAGCAGTATCGGAAGCGATCAAGACTGTCTTTCCGGAATACACGTATCCCTAGGTATGTTGTCTTTTCAGGTTGGGGGTGTGATGGTGTACATCGTAAGCTTGATCCCTATGCCGGCACCAGATATGGCGAGAAGCCGCGGCCTTGGTCGGCGCTTTGTTTGTGCGGCTGTTGGAAATCTTTGATTGGTGAGAGGTTCGTGGCGGACGGATTGCTGCTGGGCTTCATTGGGGCGAGTTGCGGATGGCTGTTGCCGTGCGCACGGGTTGTGTTGGTCCTGATCACTTGGCTTCATCTCAACTTACATGAAGGTGTTCCATGGCCTCACTGATCCAAGTTCGCCTGGTATCCCCAGTACGCTTGGCTGGTAGTAGCACGTTGGCCCTTGATGACGTAGGTTCCGGATAGGCACGGACGCCAACGCAAGGGGAGATGCGCGGATCTCTGCGAGCGCGCAAACGGTGACCCACATCCGGCTTTGTCGTTGTCCAGACTGGAATGGGCAGCATGGTTCAATCATCAGCGGCGGCTGGAACCCACCGTCTAAAGTCCATCTGCCGTGGGTGAGGCGAACTACAATCGGCAACTAGCCAATCAAGCCCTCGCGGTGGCCTCCTGAGTTGAACCAGCCGACCTCCGAAACCTGGAGTGATTCATTCCGAGAAATAGCCATGGGTTGAGAGACCCGGAGGTTAAGTAAATTGAAGAGATCTATCTCATCTCAGCAATATTCGGAGTTGGTTGCGATTGCGGCGAAGCGCCATTTTTTCTTGCCGAAAGGGGGAGTGAGCTGCCTCATTGACAGTGAGCGCGAGTTGCTGATTGATGCTCTATTGCAAGAGCTTTTAGAGGTAGGCTTAGGATCTGACGACGAGCCCAATCGCCGAGGTTTGGACATCGAAGCGCTCATTGATTTCGTTGGGCCGGCCGCGGAACAGCCGGATGTATCGAAAGGGAAGGTCATCTGAAGTGGGGCTAGATAGCTGATCATAGGTGCCATTCCGAGCTCTAGGCAAAAATCGAAAGAACCCGTCGCCTCCGTCAAGGCTCTGTTCTATGCCGTCTAGCGGATAATGTCGACGTGCCAGGGGCGGCAGGGCGTCGAATGGCAATATTATTGTCGCGGAGTGCTATATCAAGCATCATCCCGATAGCAGCCCGATAGCGGGGCTTGACCATGAAGAGGTTTGCATGGAGTTCCGCAAGAATTGCATTCGAGGGATTAGCTATGATTGATGGGGCTGAAAGTAAGGGCGGAGAAGTCGAAGTCCCTGTGCCTACCGTCTGGCGGCCTACGTTGGTGGCCATTGTTGATGTTTTGGTTAAAGAGGAAGAGCTACTTCTGCCGAAAGTCACGCTTCAAGCTCAGGAAACATGGAAAGATGCGCAGGAGAGCGTTCGAGCATATGGGGCAAACCTTAAAAGTCTGCCCGAGGAGTCTTGGGACTCTTCTGTTTGCATTTGGTACGGGGATTTCTGGGACGTTCTAATCGATCTGTACACGGAGGAAGAAGGGAGAAGCGATCTAGTGCTTCAGGTGCACGTGTATGAAGTTGATGATGGCTACCGCTATGAGATCGTCTTGGTATACGTGCCGTAGTGATCAAGTGCCCATCACCGTTTGAGCCGTGGGCGGCATGTCAAGTTGAGAGTCTGAAGTGCCGGGATGGTGCCGCACGCGACATGTTGCTCCAATCTGGATGTATTTCTTAGGCACTGATATGGGCGCGTTGGGAACTATGTCGATCAGGATGATGAGGACTTGCCAACTACTCTCCCCGCCTAGCGATCGGTAGCTCAAACGTCACGTCTGCGCGTTGGGTATTGTTTTTTTTTGGGGTGGGCGTTTTGACGCGACTAGCCTGCTCGGAGATGCCAGGTGGAGTTATGAAGAAATCGGTAGTGCTTGCTGTGTCAAATGCGGTGATCCTCGTGATGGATCATGACTCTGGATCGCTGCCGTGTAGTATGGGATCTGCTCTTGTCTCGGCGACATCATCATGTGTCGCAATAGGGACAAAGCCAGCGTCGGATGGTGTTAGTGAGGTCACATTGATTAACGAAGTGGAATGTAGCGCCACGGGATTGTGCGTGTATGAAGGTTCGGTGGAAACGCCGAGTCTGGAGATTTCGGTGTGTGACGTCACCAACGTGAGGCTGCTATCTCTACCGGTAGAGAAGTCGACTACAGGTGTCAGAGTGTTTGTCAACGACCAATACGAGCCTGATCGAATAGTTGTAGTCGTTCGGTGATTGTCTTCGTCCCAGCTGCGACGTCCCCCGGAGATTGAGTAGCGGAGCGGTTTGGAGCCCAATCCTCAATGACAAGGAGATTGGACGTGAAGAAGCGCTTTGACCAGACATTCGTCTGTTGAAAGGCCCGCAGAGCAGATCATCGGCTTCCTACGCGAAGCTGAGGCCGGCATGCCCATCAAGGCCCTTTGCGGCCAGCATGGCTTTAGCGAGGGCTCGTACTACCTTTGGTGCAACAAGCTCTACAGTAGAGCGGCAGTCGACAGTTGTTCGCCGAGATGACCTAGGACCAAAAAGATGACGCCCAAAGAAGAGGTTGAAGGATTGCTCGGCGATTTGCTGGAGTTCGCTAGAAAGATGCTTGTCGAGCATGGGGAATTTCACCCATTTGGCGGCTACCTCACGTCCTCTGGAAATGTGGTTCACATGGGTGTCCAGATGGATGGGGGCGGCGCGGTAGATCGAATGAGCCTGCTGTATTCGGCTTTGCAAGAGCGGGCTGATTGCGCCATTGCATGTGGTGTGGCTTCAAACATTTGGCTGCCGCAGAGTGATGGCGTCGGATTCGATGCGGTCAAAGTATTTTTTGAGCATAAGGATGGATATTGTACGGACGTGTTCTGTCCATACGATCTTTCTAGGCATGACCCGCTACTTGTCCCGGAAATGTTTGCTCAGCGGGGCGATTCGGTCTTTTTTGCCCAGTCTTCCTTGGACTGCGGAAGATAATGCTTGGTCGTTCCGTGATCTGTTAGCCAAGCATCCTCAGTGGGCGCTCTTAATCGCCCCGCAGGTTAGCCGCAGCCAGACGCGGAACTTCCTGGAAGCCCAAGGCCTCTCTCAAGCTCAAGGCTTCCCCGCCCCGGCTTTCCGCAGTACATCGGCAGCAACCTCGCCGGCATTCAATGCCAACGGGTCTGGTTGGTGATCAGAGCAGCGCTCTGGCAGGAGGAAATAAGAGTGGCACGCGGCATACAAGCGGCAACCTAAAGCCGGAGTTCGGCGGCACCGGGAAATACGAAGACGATCTCAAGACGCTCGCCGGGGATACAAGGCCTGCGGTTCGAGGGGACCGTGCTCCCCCTGGGGCACAAATCGGGGAGAATGGCATTTTTAGTCGCCAGACGAAAAGCTCCGGTGGAAAAAGTATCGACATCCCTGCCAATGGTGGTAAGCCACATGAAACCCTACACTACGATCGAACAACGTCCCGACGGTGGGCACTATTTGCCGCTGCAATTGCAAGGAGTGGAGCTGGGTAAGTTGGCAGCTTTGCTCCGAGGGCGCCGGCTTCTTGCATGCAAAGTTCCCAAGATGCAGACAGCCAGATCGGCTTGGCAGGTGATCTTGATTTTTGATCCTGATGTGTACCTTGAATTGACATCTTCTAGTGCCGTTGCTCAGGGATGGGACGATTTTGGAACGATAAATGTCGAAGTGCTGGCCGGAGCCGCTGTCGAATCAATGTGCGAATGGGAAAATTTGCAGTTTCCGGAAGTCCTTGTTGTTGTCCGGGCTGAGATTGTTCGTTGGCAAGGCGGAGGGCTGATCGTTGATTGCGGTATTCGTTTGCAATTCGCCCATGGCCGGACCTTCTCAGCCGTGGCTTCGGACGTGCCTGGAGCGCTTCTCTTGACCATGCCAGAAGAGGCTGCTCCAACTTCTTGGCAGTTTCCAGCAAATGAATACTCCTTCGTAGCGATTGAATGAGTAAGTTTGATTCTTCTGTTCGGCACACTTTCTTATTCAAACGAGCCTCTTGGCAGTAGCTTGTGACTGGCATTGCGTAGGTCGTAGGTTCGATCCCTATTTCCGGTACCAGATTCAAAAAAAGCCCACGCCTTGGTCGGGACGTTTTGTTTGTGGCGGGTCGGAACCTGTTGGTAGAGAAGGGCTTTGTCTCGAGTCGTTGTGCGCCTTAGCTCAATTGCAGCCAACTGTGGATGATGCGTATCCGTGCCGACCAATTGCAGTAACCGCTAGCATCTTGGCCGATCGCCTTCTTGGTCATCGGCCAGCGGCTGGGGTTGCCGTTGACCATGACCACGGCACCGTATCACTTGATCGTCAAATACGGCGATGAAGAACAGGGCCAGTGGACGAACTTTGAGGCCACAAGCGCCTTGTTCCATCCGGATAGTGGCTACGAACAGGCCATGAGCATTCCGTCCGAGGCGACGCGCAACGACACGTTCCTACTCCCTTTCTCGCAGCGGGAAACGGTGGCCCTGTTCGCAACCGCTTCCCTATTGCCCCACTACCGGGAGAGGAAGCAGGCCGAACGCATGCTGGCAGCAAGCGACTTGATCCTTGCGGCCAATCCCAAGGATGTCAACGCTATGACCTTCCGTGGGGATGCCTATTACATGCTCATCGAACAGCGCTTCAGGGCCAAGTATCCGGAGGCCGAGCAGATACCGTTGGAGCTACGCGCCGAGTATCTGGATTACAGTAAGCAAAATTTGGCTTGGTACGAAAAGGCCGAGGCCTTGGGGTGGCGCCAATGGGGGCCGGCGGAAAGGCAGCGCTACCTACAGCACTTCAACAACATGAAAACACAGAGCCAAGGAGGTTCGTGATGCGCGTAATCTTGACGTTTAGTGTACTGTCGATGACGTTGGCAGCGGCTACCGCTCACGCATCGACCGATCCGGTGAAGGCCAACCCCAATACGGTTGCAAGCTTCAATCGCTACTCTTATGCGGCGAACAACCCTTACAAGTTCGTGGACCCTGATGGCCGCGACATCAAATGTGCCGGCAACACCTGTCAGTTAGTGCCGACTGGCGGAAACCTTCCGACCATGAACTTCCCTAGGCCCGAAGGTTTCCCCGCGAACATCAGTCCGACTGATTCCACCTTTCATCACGCTTGCCGCTTCACTGATGCTGCCGGAAGTGGCGATGCCGCATACGGTCAACGCCTGAACAATCAGTTGGTCAACAACCCAACGCCCATGCAGAACCAGCACGCCACCTTGCAGGGCAATAAGATCGACGTAAACGCCAACAACGCGATCAGCAGGCTCACGGGGCAGGACAACGTGATGTCGTATCAGGTGCCCCTACAAGATGGCGCCAGCGCCGTTCTCAATGTTACGACTGGCGATCATGCTGCCACCTGGGGAATTGTGATGCGAATGGTTCAGCCCGGTCAGAACGGCGCGCAGAACATCGATACGTACGGGGAAGGCGACTCCTTCCTGCAACGCGCCTTCGATCCCAAGAACAACCAATCCAGGGGAGTGTGGTCGCAGAGCGCAGAGGAGATTACCCGGAGAGCCCAGCAGCCATGAAAGCGTTGGCTTCCATTTCCTTGCTGGTGTCGCTGGCACTCTACCTCGCCCAGATTTTCCTTTACACGAAGGATCAAGAAATCCTCATGTATGGCGTGTTCGGCGCATTGTGGTTCCTCGCCATGTACCTCGATGCGTTCAGCGTCCAAGTCAGGACCACACTTACTGGCATCGTCGTTCTTTCCGGTCTGGCCGCTTTTGGCTTGGGGTTCGTTCCCCATCGTCTGCGCCTTGGCCCTGGGTTCGACATCTACGTGGCCCTGTTCCCGGTGATCCACTTCTTGGCGACGTTCGCCTTTCTGTCAGCCGCCCGAAAGGCAGCGAGCTAAGGCCACCTCTACAGTTTCGCTTGGACCATGAGCGCCGACCTGAAAGAACCATTCCCGCTGTTGCTTGCTGTGGCTGCAACGCGAATCTGCAAGGCCCTATGACTTGTCTCTCTCACCGCGGGTTGGGCAATTGTGGCAGCCGACAGATGGTGATCCAGTACCAATGCCTCGGAGACCCAGGCCGATGACAGGCGATGAAGTACTGAGTGCAACCAGCGCTGCAATCATGGGTGACGATGTCCTTAAGATTGAATACCTCATCAGCGGATTTCATCGGGTGCTCTACGTGCCGCCACCCCAGCGGCCGGGTTGTCGCTTCGAACAGGGCGAAAAACGTCGCCTCAGTCAAGGCTCTGTTTTATGCCGTCTATCGGATAATGTCGGGGTGCCCGAGGCGGCAGGGCGTCGAATGGCAATATTATTTTCGCGGAGTGCTATATCAAGCATCATCCCGATAGCAGCCCGAAAACGGGGCTTGACCACTAAGAGGTTCGCATGGAGTTCCGCAAGAATTGCATTCGAGGGATTGGCTATGAATGATGGGGCTGTAAGTAAGGGCGAAGAAGTTGAGTTCCCTGTGCCTACTGTCTGGCGGCCTACGTTGGTGGCCATTGTTGATGCTCTGGTTAAAGAGGAAGAGCTACTTCTGCCGAAGGTCACCCTTCAAGCTCAGGAAACATGGAAAGATGCGCAGGAGAGCGTTCGAGCCTATGGGGCGAACCTTAAGAGTCTGCCCGAGGAGTCTTGGGACTCTTCTGTTTGCATTTGGTACGGGGATTTCTGGGACGTTCTAATCGATCTGTACACGGAGGAAGAAGGGAGAAGCGATCTAGTGCTTCAGGTGCACGTGTATGAAGTTGATGATGGCTACCGCTATGAGATTGTCATGGTATACGTGCCGTAGTGATCAAGTGCCGATCACCGTTTGAGCCGTAGGCGGCATGTCAAGTTGAGAGTCTGAAGTGCCGGGATGGTGCCGCCCGCATTCTTCGGTTGGCGCAACCGCGTCACCTGGGCCCTACAGGATCCCAATAGAGATTACGAGAAGTTTTATCCGGGAGGGAAAAGACGATGAGTGACCAAGGTCCTCTGGAAATAGAGATGGCTGATGTTCTATTTTATTCTGCGCAGGATGAGCTGTATTTCTTCACATGGTTGAAAGATATTGGATCGGTGTCTGAAGTGTTTGGCCAAGGGCGAGCTATATACGCCGTCGTTGACAGGGACGAGCTTACGTTTGACGATGCGCTCGAATTCATTTCACTTTTTCGTCGCTATCTGATTCCGTTGCCTGAGCTCAAACGTCTAGAAGTCCCTAAAATATCAAAGAGATTCAGGGATCCAAGTGCTTTTTGGTACTCGGAGGTATTCGAGGTTACGAGTGATTAGAATGGGATCATCCGCATCACCGCCCCCTGAACTCCCTACCCACGGGCCCCTTGATCATCTCCCTCCCTGCAACCAACAGACCTTCCACCAAATGCTCCCCCAGCAGCGACGCCGTATCCCCATCGCGCCGCGCGATGTGTTCGGCATGCAGTATCTCCAGCACCGCATCCACCGCTTCCAGAACCCGCAGGGGCACGGCCACGTGGCCCGATCGCTCAAGCTCATCAAACCGCTCAGGCCGGTTCGCTGGCAGATCCGGCACCAAGGCCAGATGGGTCGCTCGCACGCGGGCAGGCTGCTCCTGCTCCCAATGCGCCAGGCATCGTTCCAGCCTCTCGACGAGGTAGGGCGGCAACGTGTGGATGTGATCTCCCAGCAGGGCGGTCATGCGCGGTGAACCCGGCGGATGGTCGATAGGCATTGCGGCAACCTCGCAGTGAGGCCACCCGCGCGGCAGCGCAGGGTGGCAGGCGATGCGGGTTGGCATACCGGGCAAGCAAACCATAACCGGCGGATCAGGGATCCCCACACACCGCCCGCCGTGTAACCGGTAGACGATGCAGTGCATTCTCCGCCGTGCCCCGGAGGGCAGAACAGAGCTACTGGTTGACTTGCTATCAGGATGCCAATCCCGGCCGATGCCCCGTGGCACCAGCATCACCATCGTGCGCAGCGCCAAGTACGCGCGTCCATGAGGAAAATTGCGAAGTAGGGCGCTTAGGCCAGCATCCGATAGGGGCAGAAGCCGCCAACCCTCGACGCCGCCGCCTCCGCGCATCCCAGTCCCACCCGTTCGGCTGATAGGCCCAGCGCGCCTACCCGAGCAGGCGTCCTGCGACACCCAGCAAAAAGGCTCCGGTCGCCCGGAGCCTTCGTTCATCAACTTACCTACGCATCAGGCAGGAAGATCCCACTTGTCCGAATCCGCGCGCTTTTCCTTATAGATCGTGCCGGCAAAATCAACGTGCAGTTCCATCCACACGCCATCCCCGCGCTCAGCCACGATCTCGAAGTGCTTGGGCTTACGATCCGGATCACTGCCCACCGTCCACCCCGCCTTTTCCACTGCAGCCAGCGCAGCATGCGGATCGGCCTTTCCATCCGGCTGGTGGTGCTTCGGGCCGTGATGTGGCTTCTTGTGTTCGACCTCGACAAAGCGTCCGCCTTTTTTGCCAATGCGGGTTACTTTGATTTCCGATGGCCGTTGTTCGCCTTCCAGTCGTATCGCCAAGCCTTCCTCCAGCGTGAAGGCCTCCGCGCCCTTCGGTCCCAGATCGGCCAGGTACGCCTGGTCGTCGGCAATGAAGGTGAAGCGATGGGCAAAAACGTGCTCGATGACGCCGGCGAGGGCGACTTTTTCATGGTGCGGCATGCATTTCTCCTGAGAGCGCCCAACCGCGGGCGCGGCTCAGTGATGGCGACCGGCCGGCGTGGTTTCAAGCCACGGCGCCGGCCCCGGAAGTGAACGGATCAGCTTGGTTCAGCTGGCCATGCTGACCCGGTTCCGCCCCTCTGCCTTGGCGCGATACAGCGCCTCGTCGGCGCGCGCGGTCAGTCCCTCCAGTAGGCTCTGATCGCCACCGGGCAGGGCTTCGCCCAGCGCGCCGCCCACACTCACCGTCACATCGATGCGGACGCCGTCGACATTGATCGGCGCCGACGCAATGGCGCTGCGCAGCCGCTCGGCGGTCGCCGGTACTTCGTCGATCGCAGGCGCGGCCAGCAGGGCGATGAACTCCTCACCGCCGAAACGCGCGAACAGGTCGCGCTCGCGCAGGGCTTCCCGGCAGCGTTTGGCGACCACCTTCAATACCTGGTCGCCCACGGGATGGCCGTGGGTGTCGTTGATCTTCTTGAAATGATCCACGTCCACCATCAGCACTGCCACGGTGCGTCCGCTCGCCTCACGCGCTGCGATGATCTGGGCGGAGCGTTCTTCGAAATGGCGGCGATTGGGCACACCGGTCAACGGATCCGATGAGGCGAGGCGCCGCAGCTCGGCGGCCATCAGCAGATCGGCGGTGACATCAGTGAACAACCAGATGCGCCCGTACTCACCGTTTCCCCGCACCGGGTGGGTGTCCACTTCAAACGTGCGTTCGCCCAGTGTCCAATTGATCTTCGCGGCAAAGTTGACGTTGCCCACCTGTGCGGCATATGCCTGTTCCAGCTCGGCGTGGTTGTCGCAGCGCTCGCGCAGGGCGCGCATGGGGCTGAGCAGATCCGCGGCACGAAGACGGCCCGGGGCGCAGCCCAGCAGGCTGGCAGCGTGCTCGTTGATCACCGAGCCCATGCCATCGCCATCGATCAGCACGATGCCGGCGGGAACACTCTCCACCAGGTCGATGAACTGATTCTGCACGATCACCTCGCGCGCGCTCTCCCGCCGCGCGGACAGCAGCCGGGCCACGCCTTTGGCCAGCAATGGCACCTGCGCGGTCATGGATCCGGCCGGTTGCGGACTGCGCCACAGCAGCAGCACACCACTCAGCGGCGCATCACGGGTTGGCGTCGGGACGAACAACAGCTGCCGTGCCGGTCCGCCCAGGGCGTGCACGATGGCGGTCGGCAGGCGGAATGCGCTCGCCTCCACGGCGTGCCCACTCCAGGGTGCTTCAAAGAGCCCGCTTCGCGCGAGGTTGAAGCCGGCTACCGGTAACGCGGGGGACGAGGCCGTCCAGGCGGCGCGTCCATTCGATTCAACTTCCACCGCCATCACCAGATCCGCCCCTGAGGCGAGTTGGGCGAAGTGGCACAGGCTGGCGAGTGCCTCGCTGTCGGTGGTGGTCACGCGACTGTCTTGCCGAGGCGGTGTTCGAGGATTTTCTGCACTTCGTCGGCTGCCGTCATGTGCGGCAGATGACCCGATGCCGCGATCACATCCAGTGTGGCGCCGTTGATGGCCTGTGCCAGCCATTCGCCCACCTGCACGGGCACGGCGACGTCGATCTCCGTCTGGATCAGATGCACCGGCGTGGAGATCTGGGCGGCTACGCCACGCACGTCCGAAGTGAAAATGGTGCGCGAGGTGTTGAGCGCGATGTCGGGGCGCATCCGGAACAGCGCGTTGGAGAAATCCGCGATGACCTCGGAATTGTCCACACCGACCACCATCGGCGCGAAACCGGCGACCCACGCCTGGTAATTGGCGCTCATGCTTTCAAACAGGTTTTCCAGATCTGCCGGTTTGAAACCACCGGTATAGCCCTCGTCGTCGAGATAACGCGGCGAGGCGCCGATCATCACCATGCGCTGGAACACCTCCGGCCGGGCGACCGACGCGGCAGCACCGATCATGCCGCTCATCGAATGGCTGATGTAGGTGCAGTTCTGGATGCCCAGGTCGTCGATGATGTCGAGCAGGTCATCGGCGTAGCCGAAAATGGAGCCGTGCCGTTCGAAGTCGTAGGTGTCCGCACCGCGCGGGCCGCAGCCGGCCAGGTCGAAGGAAATGACATCGAAGCGTTCGTCGAACCACGGACGCAGCGCCGTCCACGCGGTCTGGTCGGTACCAAAACCATGTGACAGGATCGCGACTTCTTTGCCGGAGCCACTGCGGCGGCCGTTGAATCGTTCAAAGCTTTCCACGCACTTTCCTCCATCACGCCGCGCAATAAAAAAGATACTAGGCCACCGGGGGAGGCCGGTCCACCGCAGCGGTGGCCCTTGATCGGCAGGGTCCAACCCCCGCTTGCGCATTGACCCAACGCAATGCGGCGCGGCATTCGCGGGTGCTACAGTCCGCCCATGTTCCGGGAAGGGAAGTCCTGCATGAAAATCGCCGTCTTCAGTGCCCGCCCGTACGATCGCCGCTCGCTGGATGCCTGCAACCAGCAAGGCTACGCAGCAGATGGCTTCGAGTTCATTTACTTCGATGCCACCCTGGACGCCCATACCGCGGCCCTGGCACAGGACTGCGATGCGGTCTGTGTGTTCGTCAATGATCGCCTGGATGCGCCTGTGCTGAAGGCTCTGCATGCATTGGGCGTGCGCGCGGTGGTGCTGCGGTGTGCCGGCTTCAACAATGTGGATCTGGCCGCCGCCGAGCAGCTGGGTTTCTTCGTTGCCCGCGTGCCGGCCTATTCGCCTGAGGCGGTCGCTGAGCACACGCTCGCGCTGATCATGACGCTCAACCGGCAGACCCACCGCGCCTATAACCGGGTGCGCGAGGGAAACTTCATGCTGGATGGGCTGCTGGGTCGGACGCTGCACGGCAAGACGGTCGGCATCGTGGGCACCGGCAAGATCGGGCTGGCGACGGCGCGCATCCTGCATGGCATGGGCTGCACGGTGCTGGGTCACGACCCGTACCCGTCGCCTGAATTCGATGCGCTGGGCAGCACCGTGCCGCTGGATGAACTGCTGGCCCGGTCGGACATCGTTTCGCTGCACTGCCCGCTGACGGCGCAGACCCAGCACATGATCGATGAGGCCTCGCTGGCGCGGATGAAGCCTGGTGCGATGCTGGTCAATACGTCGCGCGGCGGGCTGGTGGATACCGATGCGGTGATCCGGGCGCTGAAATCGCACCATCTGGGCCACCTGGCCATCGATGTCTACGAGCAGGAAAGCGCGTTGTTCTTCCAGGACCGCTCCGGCGAAATCATCGACGACGATGTCTTCCAGCGGCTGATGACGTTCCCCAATGTGCTGGTGACCGGTCACCAGGGCTTCTTCACCGCCGAGGCGCTGCAGGAAATCGCAGAGACCACGCTGGGCAATCTGGTGCATTTCGCGGCCGGGTCCGAGTGCCCCAACCGGGTAACCAAGGCGTAGCGTGGGCTCAGGTGCGATGCACCGCCGCTCGTGATGGGATCTATAACGGGGAGCAGGAACCATGTGGCAGCAGAACTACGATCCGCTGGGTAATGCCAATCTGTCCGCGATCCTGGCGGCGCTGCCGGTGCTGGTGTTCCTGCTGGCCCTGACGGTCTTCAAATTGAAAGGTCTCACTGCGGCCGTTCTGGCGGTAGTGGTTTCTGCGGCGGTATCTCTGCTGGTGTTCGGCATGCCGGCCGGCGCCATCGCCGGCGCGGCGCTGCTGGGCATCGCCAACGGCGTCTTCCCGATCAGTTTCATCGTGCTGATGGCGGTGTGGCTGTACAAACTGGCCATCCGCAGTGGCAAGTTCGAGGTCATCCGCGGCAGCATCGCGACGATATCCGAGGACCAGCGCATCCAGGTGTTGCTGATCGCATTTTGTTTTGGCGGTTTTCTCGAGGGGGCGGCGGGTTTTGGCGTGCCGATCGCCATCTGTGCGGCGCTGCTGGTGGAATTGGGTTTCCGGCCGTTGAAGGCGGCCATGCTGTGCCTGCTGGCCAACGGGGCAGCCGGCGCATACGGGGCCATTGGTATTCCGGTGCTGGTGGGCGCGCAGCAGGGCGGCGTCAGCCTGGACGCGATGTCGTTGATGCTGATCGCGCTGGTGCAGGTGATCGCTCTGCTGACGCCGGTCATTCTGGTGGCGATGCTGGATGGATGGCGCGGCGTGCGCGACACCTGGCCGGTGCTGCTGTTTGTCGGCGCGGTGTTCAGCGGGGTGCAGACCCTCACGCTGTATCTGTTGGGGCCGGAGCTGGTGGATATCCTTGGGCCGCTGGCGGCGATGGCCGGGCTGGCCGCTTTCATGCAGTTCTGGCGCCCCAAGCGCATCTACCGCGAGGAGGGCTCTCCCGCGGGCACGACGCAGCGTTACCAGTTGAAGGACGTGCTGCTGGCGTGGTCACCGTTCTACATCCTGACCGCCGCCATCCTGCTGTGGAGCCTGCCGGCCTTCAAGGCGTTGTTCGCCGCCGGTGGCGCCTTGAGTGGATCGGTTCTGCACCTGCCCATCGGCCTGCTGCACGAGCGCGTGCAGGAACTTCCGCCGCTGGTCAGCCAGGTGCATACGCTGCCGGCGGTATGGAACGTCGGCTGGATCAATGCGTCGGGCACCGCCATCCTGATTGCCGCCCTGCTGACGGTGCTGCTGTCGCCGCGGTTGAGTGTGCGCATGGCCCGTGAGGAGCTGGCGCAGACCGGGCGTGAGATGTGGAAACCGCTGGCCACGGTGTCGCTGGTGATGGCGGTGGCCTACATCACCAATTACTCCGGTGCCTCGTCCACCATCGGCCTGGCGTTGGCACAGACCGGGGGCATTTTCCCGCTGCTGTCGCCGGTGATCGGCTGGATGGGCGTGTTCATCACCGGCTCGGTGGTGAACAGCAATACGCTGTTCGCGCACCTGCAGGCGGTCACCGCGACCCAGATCGGTGTGCCGGAGGCCCTGCTGGTGGCGGCCAACACGGCGGGCGGGGTGATGGCCAAGCTGGTATCCCCGCAGTCCATCGCCATCGCGGCCGCTGCGGTGAAGCTGGTGGGGCAGGAGTCGGCGATCATGCGCACCACGCTGGCCATCAGCCTAGGACTGCTGGCTTATATATGTGTGTGCACGTGGGTGCTGTCGATGGTGATGGGGTGAGCCGCACGCGGCGCATTGCCTGAGGCGCGCCGCCATGGTCTGCCACGCAGGGCATCGCGCTTGCTGCGCCTTTTTTCACGCGCAGTCAAAATCACGCTGCGTTGTACTGCAGCGCGTCCTGCACGCCGCGTACGTCGACGACCTCCCAACCGATCATCGCGAGCCCGATTGAGCGGGGTACAGGCTTCTGACCGCTACGGTAGTAGGCGAGCATGCGTCGGCTGATCCCGAGCGCGTCGGCAGCGGCGTCCAGCGACATCCTGTGACGCGCCATCCAAGTGATGATCTGTTGGTGGGAAAAGCCCCCCGCCTGCTCAACGGCAAGGGCGCGCAGGGTATCACTCGGCAGGCTGAGCTGGTCGTCCGCGTCGAAGACGACGCCCAGTTTCCACTCGTCCAACGCCGCACGCTGGAAAACGCGACGAGCGCGCAGACGCTGAAGTGTAGGGTGGCGTTCAATGACATCGGCGAGGTCGACCACCGCTTCGAATCCATCGGCATAAGCGAGATGCAGCTTGCAGCCATCCCTTGTTGCCACGTGCCTGAGGCTGAAATGCGTCTGTTTCATGGATTGAGTTCTCGCCAACGCGCCGCAAGCAATTGGATGTTGCTCTCGGCCCAGATGACTGCTTCAGTCAACTCACGTCGAGAAACGTGACCGGAAAGTAACGCCAGACCCTGGATGACCATCAACGCTTCGCGACCATCGCGCGTTCGTACGTGGAAGTGGGGCGGTGGATGGTCGGCGGCGTACATGGTGATGGTGCAGCTGCCAAGTCTGGCGACGGTAGGCATCGCTAGGTGCCGCCATACGATTGATACATCGAAAGCGGTGCAACTATTGCACTATAGCGGTGGGCTGTCCAGCGCTGCACTGTCCGTGGGCCTTGTCTGCGGTGTAGAGACTCTGCTCGGCTGAGCCAACTCGCCGCCATCGGGAAATGCCGTTCCGGACAGTTCCCAGCGCACTTCGCAACTTTCCTCATGTACGCCTGTGTCGCCGATAGACAGGATGGGTGTGCTGGAAGCAGCTCCTCCAGCCGGCAATGGCCGTTTCGCTTCCGTCAGGGAGCGGTCATTGCCTTTTGCCCTCCTTGTTCGGGCACGGCGGATGGTGCGGCGGCTACCCGGTTCGGGGCTGGGCGTTGCATGGGGTCTTCCCGATCCGCCGTTTTTTTTCCGTTGCAGGGGATGGAGGTTGCGGGTAGGGTGCCGTGTGGCTCCTCTCGTCCAACCCGGCTGAATGCCCCAAAAAACGACGCTGCGACAACGTGTCGCATGCCGAAAACGTCGAATTCTGCGTCAGATCAATGTCAATGGCTTTCTTAAATGGTCGGTGACGGCCTAAACTTGAAAGGCTGACTCTCCCCCGTTCTCCGAACCCGTCGATCCTTGGCAGGTCGGGCCGGCTTTTGCCGGACTGGGCAGGGCGGGGTGGCATTCCCTCGCAATTGGATCGACCGATGATTCCGTTGAAAACCCTTGGACGCTGTTTGCGTCCGGGCCTGCTGTTCGCACTGGCGGTGTTTCTCACCGGCTGCAACACGGCCATCCTGAATCCGAAGGGCCAGATCGGCCAGGATGAGAAGACCCTGCTGATCACGGCTGTCGTGTTGATGCTGCTGGTCGTCGTCCCGGTCATCATCATGACCCTGACGTTCGCCTGGAAGTACCGCGCTTCCAACACCAAGGCCCGTTACGAGCCGAACTGGTCGCATTCCACCGCGATCGAAGTGGTGGTCTGGTCGATCCCCTGCATGATCGTGCTGGTGCTGGCCGTGCTGACCTGGCGCTCCTCGCACGCGCTGGACCCGTATCGCCCGATTGAATCGGACGTCAAGCCGGTCGTCATCGAGGCGATCTCGCTCGATTGGAAGTGGCTGTTCGTCTATCCGGAAGAAAAGATCGCCGTGGTCAACGAGATCAAGTTCCCGGTCGATACCCCGCTGAACTTCAAGATCACGTCCGATACGGTGATGAATGCGTTCTTCATTCCGCACCTGGGCAGCATGATCTACTCGATGGCTGCGATGGAGACCAAGCTCCACCTGATCGCCAACGAGACCGGTGAGTTCCCGGGCATGTCCTCGCACTACAGCGGCGCGGGCTTTGCCAAGATGCACTTCACGGCCCATTCGGTCACCGAGCCGGAATACCGTGCATGGGTGGACCAAGTGCGTGCCGAGCAGGGCAACAGCCTGAACAAGGACACGTTCAAGGCGCTGGGCGAAGAGCGCAATTCGGACTGGCATCCGGTCACCTACTACGGTCAGGTGGAAGAAGGCCTGTTCGACTGGGTCATCGCCAAGCACATGGGCGATAACAAGCACTACGGCATGAAGCACGCGCACCCGGGTGCCGCTGCAGCCGATGCGGGCACGCAGGAAGAGCATGAGGGCCACGCCCCCATGGACGACCACGAGTCCAAGGCGTCTGGCGAGAACCTCGACGCCAACACCAACGAACACGAGCACGCGGGCCACGCCGGCCACGAGGGCTCGGGAGAATGAACATGCTGGGTAAGCTCTCTATTGAGTCGATCCCCCACGATCCGATCGTCCTGACGACGTTGATCGGCGCGATGCTTGGCGGTCTGGGCGTTGTCGCCCTGATCACCAAGTTCAAGCTGTGGGGCTATCTGTGGAAGGAGTGGTTCACCTCGGTGGATCACAAGAAGATCGGCGTGATGTACCTCATCGTCGCCTTCGTCATGCTGCTGCGTGGTTTCTCCGACGCGATCATGATGCGTACCCAGCAGGCGCTCGCCGTCGGCGGGTCCGAGGGCTACCTGCCGCCGCATCACTACGACCAGATCTTCACCGCCCACGGCGTGATCATGATCTTCTTCGTGGCGATGCCGCTGATCACCGGCCTGATGAACCTGGCCGTGCCGCTGCAGATCGGTGCGCGCGACGTCGCGTTCCCGTTCGTGAACTCGCTCAGCTTCTGGCTGTTCGTGTCCGGTGCGGTGCTGATCATGCTGTCGCTGTGGATCGGCGAGTTCGCCGCTACCGGCTGGCTGGCGTTCCCGCCTTTGTCCGGCATCGAGTACAGTCCAAGCGTCGGCATGGACTACTACATATGGGGTCTACAGGTCGCAGGCCTGGGCACCACGCTGAGCGGCATCAACTTCTTCATTACCATCCTGAAGATGCGTACGCCCAGCATGAAGCTGATGCAGATGCCGATCTTCACCTGGACGGCGCTGATCACCAACATCCTGATCGTCGCCGCCTTCCCGGTGCTGACCATCACCTTGGTGCTGCTGACCCTGGACCGTTACCTGGGCACGCATTTCTTCACCAATGACGGTGGCGGCAACGCCATGCTGTACATCAACCTGATCTGGATCTGGGGTCACCCGGAAGTCTATATCCTGGTGCTGCCGGCCTTCGGCGTGTTCTCCGAAGTGATCGCCACGTTCTCGCGCAAGGCGTTGTTCGGCTACAAGGGCATGGTGTACGCCACGGCCGCCATCGGCGTGCTGTCCTTCATCGTGTGGCTGCACCACTTCTTCACCATGGGCTCGGGTGCCAACGTCAATGCCTTCTTCGGCATAACGACGATGATCATCTCCATTCCCACCGGTGTGAAGATCTTCAACTGGCTGTTCACCATGTTCCGCGGTCGCGTGCACTTCACCACTCCGGTGTTGTGGACCATCGGCTTCATGATCACCTTCGTCATCGGCGGCATGACCGGCGTGATGCTGGCGATCCCGGCCATCGACTTCGTGCTGCACAACAGCCTGTTCCTGATCGCCCACTTCCATAACGTCATCATCGGCGGCGTGGTGTTCGGCATGTTCGCCGGCATCACCTACTGGTGGCCGAAGATGTTCGGCTACAAGCTCAACGAGTTCTGGGGCAAGTGTGCGTTCTGGTGCTGGTTCATCGGCTTCTATGTGACCTTCATGCCGATGTACGTGCTGGGCTTCATGGGCATGACCCGTCGCCTGCAGAGCACGGTCAACCCGGCCTACGAGCCGCTGCTGCTGATCGCTGCGGGCGGTGCCTTCATCGTCGGTGCCGGCATCCTGTGCCAAGTCATCCAGATCTTCATCTCGGTCCGCGACCGCAAGAAGAACATGGACCTGACCGGCGATCCGTGGGATGCCCGTACGTTGGAGTGGGAAACCTCTTCGCCGCCGGCCTTCTACAACTTCGGTACGCTGCCGCAGGTCACCGAGCTGGACGATTTCTGGGCCCGCAAGCAGCGCGGTGAAGCCTGGCCGAAGCCGGCCAAGTACACCGACATCCACATGCCGCGCAACACCGGCACGGGCGTGGTCATCGGTGCCTTCAGCATGGTGTTCGGCTTTGCGATGATCTGGCACATCTGGTGGCTGGCGATCATCGGACTGGTCGGCATGATCGGCACGTTCATCTACCGCACCTTCGACAAGGACGTGGACTACTGGGTCCCGGCTGCCGAGGTGGAGCGCATTGAAAACGAACACCGCAAGCACCTGGTTGCCCAGGGTCTGGTGAAGTCGGAGCTGAAGGCATGAGCACCCATACCCCTACCGTGAACCACGGGCACGCCGCACACGCGGCGGCCCATGGCCATGACGACCACGAGCACCACGACACCGGCGGCAACACCGTCTTCGGTTTCTGGGTGTACCTGATGAGCGATTGCCTCATCTTCGCTTCGCTGTTCGCCACCTACGTGGTGCTGGTCGGTGGTACCGACGGCGGCCCCGGCCCGGGTGATCTGTTCGAGCTGCCGTTCGTCGCGTGGGAAACCGCGCTGCTGCTGACCTCCTCGCTGACCTTCGGCCTGGGCATGATCGCCATGCACAAGAACAAGGTCGGTCAGCTGTACCTGTGGCTGGGCATCACCTGGCTGCTGGGCTTCGGCTTCATGTGCATGGAAGTGTGGGAGTTCAACCACCTGATCCATCAGGGCTACGGCCCGGACCGCAGTGCCTTCCTGTCGGCGTTCTTCGCCCTGGTCGGTACCCACGGCCTGCACGTGAGCGCGGGCCTGTTGTGGCTGCTGGTCATGTTCATCCAGGTCAAGCAGAACGGCCTGACCCCGACCAACAAGACCCGCCTGGCGTGCCTGAGCCTGTTCTGGCACTTCCTGGATCTGATCTGGATCGGCGTGTTCTCGGTCGTCTACCTCAACGGAGCGCTGTAATGGCACATGACAACGCACACGACCACGCGCATGGCACCGGCGGCGAGAGCCACGGCAGCGTCAAGTCGTACCTGATCGGCTTCGTGCTGGCGGTGATCCTGACCGTCATCCCGTTCTGGGTGGTGATGTCGGGTGACTTCTCGCGCACCGTCAGCGGTGTGGTGATTGCCGTATCTGCGGTCCTGCAGATGCTGGTCCACCTGGTGTTCTTCCTGCACCTGGACCGCTCGTCGGAGAGCCGCTGGAACGTCAACGCGGCGGTGTTCACCGTCGTGGTGATCGGCATCATCGTCGCCGGCACCCTGTGGGTCATGCACAACATGAACGTGCACATGATGCACTGACGTCCAGTCGACGTTGCCGCAGAACGCGAAAGGCCACCCCTCGGGGTGGCCTTTTGCTTTGGGTGATGGGCTTCATCGGTTTGGGACGAGCAGCCGACTGAAGTCGGCTCTACCGTGCATGGTGCCTGGTGTGTTCATCGGTAGCGCCGAGCCATGCTCGGCGAGCGCAGCGGCCCGGTGGCTCATCCCACCTTGCGCAGGAAATCCTCGGCGGCCATCGGCCTGCCCAGGTGATAGCCCTGCAACTGGTCGCAGCCCAGGTTGCTCAGGTAATCGCGTTGGCCCGCCGTCTCCACGCCCTCGGCCACCACTTTCAGCTGCAGCGAACGGCCCAGCGCCACGATCGATGACACGATGGCCGCGTCTTCCGCGTTCTGCTCCAGGTCGCGCACGAAGGCGCGGTCGATCTTCAGTTCGGTCGCGGGCATGCGCTTGAGGTACAGCAGGCTGGAATACCCCGTGCCGAAATCATCGATGGAGATCCGCACGCCCAGCCTGGTCAGCGCATTGAGGATCTGCAGGCTGGTTTCCACGTTTTTCATCGCCGTGGTTTCGGTGATCTCCAGCGTCAGCCGGTCCGCCTCCAGGCCGTGCTTCTGCAGCGTCTCTTTCACCGTTTCCACCAGGCCGGGGGCGGCGAACTGCAGCGGGGAGAGGTTCACTGCCATCGTCCAGTGCGGATGGCCGGCGTCGTGCCACGCACGCAGCTGCGCACAGGCCTGGTCCAGCACCCAGTCACCGATCGGCAGGATCAGCCCGCTGCGCTCTGCGATAGGAATGAAGACATCCGGTCCCAGCATCCCCAGCTCCGGGTGCTGCCAGCGCAGCAGGGCCTCGGCGCCCACGGCCGGTGCGCCGGAGGCCATGAACTTCGGCTGGTAGTGCAGCAGCAGTTCGCCGCGGTCGGTCGCGCGGCGCAGGTCCTGCAGCAGCCGCAACTGGCGGTTCGCACTGACCTGCATCGATGGCGTAAAGAACGTATAGCCGTTCCGTCCGCCTTGTTTGGTGTGGTACATCGCCGCATCAGCATTGGCCATCAGCTGGCGCTCGTCGTTGGCATCGTCGGGATACAACGCAATGCCCAGGCTGGCAGTGACCTGCAGTTCGGCCGACTCGATGCTGAAGGGTTTGCCCACTGCGGCAATGATCCGCTCTGCCACCACCACCGCATCGTCCGGTTCGTCGACGGGCAGCACGATCACGAACTCGTCCCCGCCCAGGCGCGCCAGGGTGTCCTGCGGTCGCAACAACGAACCGATGCGCTGGCTTACCTTCACCAGCAGGCGGTCACCCAGCTGGTGGCCGTAGGCATCGTTGACGGTCTTGAAGCCGTCCAGGTCGCAGAACATCACCGCGACGCCATGGTGGCGGCGGCGCGCCTTTTCGATGGACTGTTCGATGCGATCCTGCAGCAACGAGCGGTTCGGCAGCTGGGTCAGCGGGTCGTGCAGGGCGGCCTGCAGCAGCTTGTCATTGGCCCGTTCCAGCGACTCGGCCAGCAGGCCGGTGCGTTCGCGCATCTGCCGGTCGAACAGCGAGGCCACCAGCGCAATGCCGATGGTGCCCAGGGTGGTGACGATCACCAGCACCGCCAGCCACTGCGCATCGATGCCGCCATCGATCACCGCGCCGCACAGGCTGTCGGCGGGGAAGCGCGCGGCGGCCATGCCGGTGTAATGCATGCCGACGATGGCCACGCCCATCACCAGCGAGGCCAGACCACGCAGGCTGCGGGTGTTGCGCCGCTCGGCGCGCAGGCGGAAGGCGATCCACAGCGCCGCACCGGCGGCTCCGATGGCTATCAGGATGGAGGCGGTGAACCACAGCGGGTCGTAGTCGATGCCCGGCTGCATGCGCATCGCCGCCATGCCCAGGTAATGCATGGTCGCGATGCCCAGCCCCAGCAGCACCGCGCCGGCGACAAGGCGATGGGTCGGCAGCAGGGGGCGTGAGACCAGCCACAGCGCGTATGCGGAAGCGCCCACTGACACGGCCAGCGAATAGAACGTGATGGCCAGGTCGTAGCCGATCGGGATCGGCAGCTTGAAGGCGAGCATGCCGATGAAGTGCATCGACCAGATGCCCAGGCCCATTGCCGTCGCCCCGCCGGCCAGCCACCAGCGCGCCACGCGCCCTTGGGTTGTCGCGAGTCGTCCGGCCATGTCCAACGCGGTATAGGACGCAAGGATCGCGACCAGCAGCGAGAACAGGACGAGGCTCTGGCTGTAGCTGCCAGTCATGGGGAATCCTTGGGAAACGTGGGGGTGCGGGCAAAGCGGCGCGTATCTTATCGACCGGTCCGGCTTCAACCTGAGCGCGGCCTCACACGACGGGTCAGGTGACGGTCAGGTCGCCCGGTCGCAGCACCTGCGACGGCGCTCGGCTATGCTCGCCGTCCAACGCGCAACCGGAATCATCATGGCCAAGAGCCGTACCGCCTACGTCTGCAGCGAATGTGGCGCCGACTACAGCAAATGGCAGGGTCAGTGCACCGAGTGCAAGGCCTGGGACACGCTGTCGGAGATCGTCGTGGAAAGCGCCGCCGCTGCCGGCGCACCGGCGTCACGGCGCAGTGGCTGGGCCGGCAAGATCGACCCGCCGAAGGTCACCGCGCTGAAGGACGTGGCGCAGACCGACCACATCCGGGTCAGCACCCGTATCGGCGAGTTCGACCGCGTGCTCGGCGGCGGCCTGGTGGAAGGTGCGGTGGTGCTGGTCGGTGGCGATCCCGGCATCGGCAAGTCCACTCTGCTGCTGCAGGCGGTGGCATTGATGGCGGCCGAGTTGCCGGTGCTGTATGTCACCGGCGAAGAATCGCTGGCACAGGTGGCCGGCCGTGCGCACCGTCTGGAACTGCCGCTGGAAGGCGTGAACGCGCTGGCCGAAACCTGCGTGGAAACCATCCTGCAGCATGCCGGCAAGGCCAAGCCGCGGCTGATCGTGGCCGACTCGATCCAGACGCTGTGGACCGAGTCGCTGACTGCCGCACCGGGATCGGTCAGCCAGGTGCGCGAGAGCGCCGCGCGGCTGGTGCGCTTTGCCAAAGAGACGGGCACGGCCGTGTTTCTGGTCGGGCATGTCACCAAGGAGGGCGGCATCGCCGGGCCCCGCGTGCTGGAGCACATGGTGGATGCGGTGTTGTATTTCGAGGGCGAGAGCGGCAGCCGCTTCCGCCTGCTGCGGGCGTTCAAGAACCGCTTCGGCGCGGTCAACGAACTGGGCGTGTTCGCGATGGGCGACAAGGGCCTGAAAGAGGTCTCCAACCCGTCGGCGATCTTCCTGTCCGGCGGCAGTACGCGCCAGCCCGGTTCCTGCGTGATGGTGACCCGCGAGGGCACCCGCCCGCTGTTGGTGGAGGTGCAGGCACTGGTGGACTCCTCCCCGCTGTCCAATCCGCGCCGCGTGGCGGTGGGGCTGGAACAGAACCGGCTGGCGATGCTGCTGGCGGTGCTGCACCGCCACGGTGGCGTGGTGGTGGGCGACCAGGACGTGTTCGTCAACGTGGTCGGCGGCATCCGCGTGCAGGAAACCGCGGCGGATCTGCCGGTGCTGCTGGCGGTGCTGTCGTCCCTGCAGGATCGCGCGCTGGCGGAAAAGACCATCGCCTTCGGTGAGGTCGGGTTGTCCGGCGAGATCCGTCCGGTGCCCAATGGCGAAGACCGCCTGCGTGAAGCGGCGACCCACGGCTTCAAGCGCGCCATCGTGCCCAAGGCGAACGCGCCGAAGGGCGGGGCAGTGAAGGGCATGGAAGTGATCGCCGTGGAGCGGCTGTCCGAAGCGCTGGAAGCCGCTGCGCAGTAGCGGTAGCGCCGCGCCATGCTCGGCGAGCGCAGCGGCGCACTTCGCGGTTTGCGTGCGGCGAGGGTGTCCGCCGAGCATGGCTCGGCGCTACCGGGTCATCGCGTGTCGCGGCCGCTCGGTAAGGAATGCGTGGGCATACGGCCCGATGCTTTACCGGGTCGTATGCCCGAATACCAGTTCGATCACGAACTGGCTGCCGAAGAACGCCAGCAACAGCAGCAGCATCGCGCTGAGGGTCCAGTGCACGGCCTTCAGCCCACGCCAGCCGTAACGGCGACGGCCAATCAGCAGCACACCGAAGACCAGCCACGAGAGCACGCTGAGCACCGTCTTGTGCACCAGCTTCTGTGCCAGCAGGTCATCGACGAACAGCACGCCGGTGACCAGCGTCAGGGTCAGCAGGGCGAAGCCCACGGTGATCACCCGGAACAGCAGTGATTCCAGATCGGCCAGCGGCGGCAGGGCGCGCAGCCACGGGCGGAACTCGCGGCGGCGCAAGGCGCGTTCCTGCAGCCACAGCATGATGGCCAGCAGGGCGGCGATGCTCAGCGTGGCGTAGGACAGCAGGGCCAGCCAGGCATGGCTGGCCAAGCGCCAGCCCAGCTCCCGGCTTGGTTCGTGTCCATAGCCGTGATACGCGGCCAGCAGCAGCGCGGCCAAGGGGAACACGACCACGCCGAGCGCCGCCATGCGCCCGCGCGCACCGACCAGCGAGGTCAGGCCGGCCATGCCCAGGCCCACCAGTGAGAGTGCGGCAAAGAAGTGCATGTCCGGACCGCCGGCATTCTGCAGCGCCACCTGCACGTGGTAGCCCGCATGCAGCAAGGTGGCCGGCACCGCCGCCCACACCCAGCCGCGACCGGGGCGGGGCGCATCGCTGCCGACCGCGCGCACCAGCATCACGGAAGCGGTCAGGTAGAGCAGGGCAGCGATGAGAACGATTGTCATCGTAGAAGTTTCGCACACCCCCAGCACAGTAGCGACGACCCGTCGGTCGCACCCGGGCCGGCGGCACCGAGGCCCTGAACCCCGGTAGCGCCGACCCATGGTCGGCGAGCGCGAAGCGCGGCCCGCGTCGGGCATCACAATCCCGCACAGAGTCCCCCAAGCACGGCCCGGCGCTACCGGTCCCGTTTCCCGGACCGGCTATACTGTATGCCTCATTGTTCCCCGTTCCAGACAGGTTGCATCGCATGTTCGAGTCCCTGACCCAGCGCCTTTCCGGCACCATCGAGCGCCTGCGTGGCCGTGGCCGCCTGACCGAGGAAAACATCCGCGACGCTACCCGCGAAGTACGCATCGCGCTGTTGGAAGCGGACGTTGCCCTGCCGGTCGTGCAGGCCCTGATCGAGCGCATCAAGGAGCGCGCGGTCGGCCAGGAAGTGTTGAAGTCGCTGACCCCGGGCCAGGCGCTGATCAAGGTCGTCCGCGACGAGCTGACCGCGGTGATGGGCGCTGAAGCGAGCGAGCTGAACCTCAATGTGCCGGCGCCGGCGATCATCCTGATGGCCGGCCTGCAGGGTGCGGGCAAGACCACCACGGTGGGCAAGCTGGCCAAGCACCTGAAGGAAAAGCGCAAGAAAAAGGTGATGGTGGTGTCGGCCGACGTCTACCGTCCGGCCGCTATCGAGCAGTTGAAGACGCTGGCCGACCAGGTGGGTGTGCTGTTCTTCCCGTCCAGCGCCGACCAGAAGCCGGAAGCGATCGTCCGCGCGGCCATCGACGATGCGCGCAAGTCGTTCGTCGATGTGCTGATTGTCGATACCGCCGGCCGACTGGCGATCGACGAAGCGATGATGGCCGAGATCAAGGCCCTGCACGCAGCGGTCAATCCGGCGGAAACCCTGTTCGTGGTCGATGCCATGACCGGCCAGGATGCGGCCAATACCGCGAAGGCCTTCGGCGATGCGCTGCCGCTGACCGGCGTGGTGCTGACCAAGACCGACGGTGATGCGCGTGGCGGTGCCGCGCTGAGCGTGCGTCACATCACGGGCAAGCCGATCAAGTTCGTTGGTGTCAGCGAAAAGCCCGACGGCCTGGATGTCTTCCATCCCGACCGTATCGCCAGCCGCATCCTGGACATGGGCGACGTGCTGTCGCTGGTGGAGCAGGTTGAACAGCAGGTCGACAAGGACAAGGCCCAGAAGCTGGCCGAGAAGGTCGCCAAGGGCAAGAAGTTCGACCTCAACGACATGCGTGACCAGTTGGAGCAGATGCAGAACATGGGCGGCATCGGCGGCCTGATGGACAAGCTGCCGGGCCTGGGCCAGATCCCGGAGCACCTGAAGCAGCAGGTCAGCCAGGGCAAGGAAGTGCCGCGGATGATCGCGATCATCGGCTCGATGACCAAGAAAGAACGCCGCAATCCGGGCCTGCTCAACGGTTCGCGCCGCGCCCGCATCGCGCGCGGCTCGGGCACCCAGCCGTCTGACGTGAACAAGCTGATGAAGCAGTACATGCAGATGGAAAAGATGATGAGCAAGATGGCCGGCGGCGGCATGAAGGGCATGATGCGCAGCATGAAGGGCATGATGGGCGCCATGGGCGGCCGCGGCCTGCCGTTCCGCTGATCATCGCCCGGTGATGAGCGCGGTCTGGTGCAACGGTGAGCCGGCAGACGCCGCCGCGTTGTCCGCCGCGCTGGTCAATTACGGCCACTTCACATCGCTGCAGGTGCGCGATCGCGCGGTGCAGGGATTGGACCTGCACCTGCACCGACTGGTGCAGGCCACCGGCACGCTGTTCGGCACGACGCTGGAGGCGCAGCAGGTGCGGCGCTGGATGGCGTATGCGGTTGAACACGGGGAGATGGCGGACGCTTCAATGCGGGTCACCGTATTTTCCCGCGCCTTTGATTTCCGCGATCCTTTGGCTGCCGTGCCGGTGGACGTCCTGGTGGCCGTGGGGGCGCCGGTGCAGTTGGCCGCCGTGCGCGCGGTGCGCAGCATCGGCTATCAGCGTGAGCTGCCGGCCCTGAAGCACGTGGGGACGTTCGGCCTGTTCCAGCAGCGGCGCGATGCCATGGCAGGCGGCTTCGACGATGCGCTGTTCCTGACCGCGGATGGTCTGGTCAGTGAAGGCACCACCTGGAATGTGGCATTCCTCGATGGCGAGCAGCTGGTGTGGCCGCAGGCGCCAGCCTTGCGCGGTACGGCCGAGGCACTGCTGCAGGCGCATTGGCAGGGGCCTCAGGTGCAGCGCGCCTATCACGCGGCGGAACTGGCCACGGCCACAGCGGCGTTTGCCTGCAACGCGAGCGGCATCTGGCCGTTGGGTGGCATTGATGGGCGTCTGTTGCCGGATTCCATCGCCTTGGCCGAGCGTGCCCGGAGCGTCATGGCCGCCGTTGCCTGGCAATCACTGGCCGAGCGGGCGGTGCCGTCCCGCCCTCCGGCCTGACAGCCCATTCAGCCCGGAAAGGTCCGCTGGGGTTGGCGCGGACGAAAGCTGCCGCTATAATCGCCGGCTTACCGCGCCATCCTGGCGACTGGGTTACATAGGAAAATACACCATGGTCAAGATTCGACTGACCCGCGGCGGCGCCAAGAAGCGTCCCTTCTACCACATCATCGTGACTGACGTCCGTAGCGCCCGTGATGGCCGCAACATCGAGCGCGTTGGTTTCTACAACCCGGTTGCCCAGGGCGCCGAGAAGCGTATCGAGCTGGACCTGGCCCGCGTTGACCATTGGGTCAAGAACGGCGCCCAGCCGACCGACAAGGTGCGCAACCTGATCAAGGAAGCGTCCAAGTCCCAGGCCGCTGCGGCCTGATCATGAAGGGCCGCGCCCCGCGCGGCCCGTCTGGCCTACGCAGATGAAAGATATCGAGCGCCGGATCCTGCTGGGCAGGGTTGCCGGCGCTTTTGGTGTGCGCGGCGAAATAAAGCTCGAGTCGTTTACCGAGCCACGTTCCGCCATTTTCAATTACCAACCGTGGATCGTGCGCAGCCCCTCGGGGCAGGAATCGACGCTGACCGGCGTGCGCGGACGCGACACCGGCAAGCATCTGATCGCACGGTTCCCCGACGTCGACGACCGCGATGTGGTCGAAGCGATGCGTGGCACCGAGGTCTACGTGGCCCGCAGTGCGCTGCCGCCGCCGAAGCCCGATGAGTATTACTGGGTCGATCTGGAAGGCCTTGACGTGAAAACCGTCGAGGGCGTGTCGCTGGGTCAGGTGTCGCACCTGTTTTCCACCGGCTCCAACGATGTGCTGGTCACCCGCGGCGACCGTGAACGGATGATTCCGTTCGTGCTGCCGGAGTTCGTCAAATCGGTGGACTTCGACGCCAATCTCGTCGTGGTCGACTGGGATCCCGACTTCTGATGCGGTTCGACGTCATCACGTTGTTCCCTGAATTCCTCGCCCAGTCCGCTGGGCTGGGCGTGGTCGGACGGGCACAGGAAAAGCAGCTTTTCAGCCTGCATGGCTGGAATCCGCGTGATTACGCCGAAGGCAATTACCGCCGGGTGGACGACCGTCCGTTCGGTGGTGGCCCCGGCATGGTGATGTTGATCGAACCGTTGCAGGCGTGTCTGGCGGCGGTGCGGGCGGCAGATCCGACGCCGGCGCGGCTGATTTACCTCAGCCCGCAGGGACGGCCGCTGACCCAGTCCAAGGTGCGGGAACTGGCGGCGTTGCCGCGGATGATCCTGCTCTGCGGCCGCTATGAAGGCATCGACGAACGTTTCCTGCAGGGCGAGGTCGACGAGGAAATATCCCTCGGCGACTACGTGCTGTCGGGCGGCGAGCTCGGTGCCGCCGTGATCATCGACGCGGTTGCCCGGCTGCAGGAGGGGGCGTTGAACGACGCCGAATCCGCCGCCCAGGACAGCTTCGAAGGGGAACTGGGCCTGCTCGATTGCCCGCATTTCAGCCAGCCGGCCCAGCATCCACTGGGAAATGTGCCGGACGTGCTGCGGTCAGGCAATCACGCGGCCATCGCTGCCTGGCGGCGCCAGCAGTCGCTGGTACGCACTGCACAGCGGCGGCCGGAGCTGCTGGACGAGGCCACCTTGTCCAAGGCGGATCGCAAGCTGCTGGAGCAGGGCAGGCAGGAGCTGGCCCGCCAGGTCCCGCCAACGGATCAAAACCCCTAGCGCGCTGGCCCCGGAGTGGGCTAGAATCGCGGATTACCTCGGCCGTTCACCGCCGACGTGCACTACACATAACAAACGTGCAGCACAGTCCAGTGACTGCATGAGCCCTACGTTGTCAATCGACACGCCCACCCGAACATACGAATCGGTGTAACCCAATGAGCAAGCTGAACAAGTCCATCCTCGCAGATTTCGAATCTGCCCAGATCACCCGTGAACTGCCGAAGTTCAGCCAGGGCGACACCGTTGTCGTCAACGTGAAGGTGAAGGAAGGCAACCGCGAGCGCGTGCAGGCCTATGAAGGCGTTGTCATCGCGACCAAGAACGGCGGCCTGAACTCCGCATTCACCGTCCGCAAGATCTCGCACGGCTACGGTGTCGAGCGCGTTTTCCAGACCCACAGCGCCATCATCGACTCGGTCGAAGTGAAGCGTCGTGGTAAGGTCCGCGCCGGTAAGCTGTACTACCTGCGTGGCCTGGAAGGCAAGGCTGCCCGCATCAAGGAAGATCTGGCTGCTGCTGCGCAGGCCAAGGCCGCGCGCCTGGCTGCCAAGGCTCAGTAATACCTGTCGACGACTTCGGTTGTCGCCGCAACGGCCGCCTTCGGGCGGCCGTTTGCGTTTGGGTGGCGGGAGCCGCTATGTTCCGGGGATGAATGCACAACCTCCCCTGATTCCCGAACATTACCCACCGCAGGTGCAGCGCGCCCTGCAGAAACTGGATGCCGCCGGTGCGAAACGCGCGATGTCCGCACCGCCCCTCTATCGCCTGTTCTGGCGACTGGGCTGGGACGTGGCACCGCCGGTGCTGGCCAGCTTCGCCACCAACGTGCTCACCACCGGCTTGTGGTTCGGTGCCGGCTGGGGACTGGCGATGTGGCTGCTGTTCTGGCGCACCACCGGCATGACCGGCGCCACGATGGTGGCCGCGGGATTGCTGGCGGGGCTGTTGTTCGGCGTCTGCATGGCCTTGCTGCTGCGCTACCAGCGCCAGCGCCTTGGGCTCCCGTTGTGGAGCGAAATCAACCACTGAGATCGCGCCGCGCCCTGTGATGCGGCGGGGTATATCGGCGCGGCGGGATATATCGGCGCGGCGGGGCAAATCGACGCGGCGGGATAAATCGGCGTGGCGGGGATGAATCGACGCGACGGGATAAATCGGCGCGGCGGGATAAATCGGCGCGGCGGGGCAAATCGACGCGGCGGGATGAATCGACGCGGCGGGATGAATCGGCGCGGCGGGATAAATCGACGCGGCGGGATGACTCGACGCGACGGGATGATTCGTGCCTCGGTAGAGCCGACTTCAGTCGGCTGCTTTTCGATGGAGCAGCCGACTGAAGTCGGCTCTACCCGATCCGGGCATGGAGCAGCCGACTGAAGTCGGCTCTACCCGGACCAGGATCCGGATCCGGGGGGCGCGGGCGGTAGTGGCGTGCCACCGGCGGCTCAGCGCGGTGGGGCGGCCGGGGACACGGCCGTCGGTGCCGCCATCTCCAGCGCGGCATCCGGGTCGGCGACCGGGGACGGCGGGCTGGCCGGGACCTCGGCGGGCGTGCCGTGTGCCGGGGTACCCATCATCCGTGCCTTGCGCCAGCCACCCCAGCGGTAATACGCCAGCGACAGCAGCATCGACACCAGCGAACTGGCCGGGAAACTCCACCAGATCGCATCCACGCCCAGATAGGGCTGCAGCAGTTCGGCGAAGGGCACGCGTACGCCCCACAACGACCCGGCCAGGATCAGCAACGGCGCCAGCACCGCGCCGGTGGACCGCACCACGCCGGAGATCACGAAGCTGACACCGAAGAACAGGAACGACCACACTGCGATGTGGTTGAGGTGGCGCGCGGCCTCCAGCGCTTGGCTGCCGTCGGGCAGGAACAACGCCAACGTGTAGCGGTCGAGCAGGATCAGCGGGGCGATCAGCACGCCGGTCATCAGGAAATTGAACAGCACGCCCTGCCGCGCGGTGGCGCGCACCCGTCCCCACTGCAGCGCGCCCACGTTCTGCGCGGCCATCGACGAACACGCCGCGCCGATCGCCATCGCCGGCATCTGCACATACGTCCACAGCTGCAGTGAAGCGCCGTAGGCCGCTGCGGTATCGGTGCCGTACTGGTTGACCATGGTCATCAACATGATCATCGACAACGAGATCAGTACCATCTGCAGGCCCATCGGCACGCCCTTGACCACCAGCGCTTTCAGGATCGGCAGGTCCACTTTGAACAGCGCCATATCCTTGCGACCCAGCCACAGCACGTGGCGCTTGTGGCGCATGTACAGCAGCAACGCAATCAGCGACAGGGTCTGCGCGATCAGGGTCGCCCACGCGGCGCCCGCGATGCCGAGCTCGGGCAACGGGCCCAGGCCGAAGATCAGCAACGGGTTGAACACGATATCCAGCGCGACCGAAACCAGCAGGAAGCGGAACGGCGTGCGCGAATCGCCCGCACCGCGCATGGCGGCGCTGAGGAAGGCGAACGCGTACAGCGTGGGCATCGCCAGGAAGATGACTTTCAGGTAGGCCTCGGCCAGGGGCAGCGACTCGGCCGGCGTGCCCATGGCGGAAAGCAGCGGATGCGCAAGGAACCAACCGGCCACCGCGATCACCACCGACAGGCCGATGAAGAAGGTGGCGCTGGTGCCCATCACCCGACGCGCCTGGCTGATGTCCTTGGCGCCCATGGCCTGCCCGATCAGGATCGTCGATGCCATGCCGATGCCGAAGACCGAACCGATCAGGAAGAACATGATGTTGTTGGCGTTGGCTGTCGCCGTCAGCGCGGCCTCGCCGAGGAAGCGCCCGACCCAGACCGCATTCACCGAGCCATTCAACGACTGGGCGATGTTGCCCGCCAGGATCGGCAGCGAGAACAGCAGCAGGTTGCGGCCGATCGGGCCGGAGGTCAGGTCAAGGGGCGCTTTTGCCATGGACTGGAGATCGAACGGACGTGCGCGAACACTAGCACTTGGCGGGTCTGCAGGATGTGGCGGTGAATCATTCACCGATGGGTACTGCAGGCAGCCGGGCGAACCTTGATTGCTGGAGGGAAGCCCGCATGTCCTGAGCACAATCACCTTGAATCCGCGAACGGAGCAACCCCTGTCGATGACCGAGCTTTCCCTGCCGCAGCCCAGCGTCCGTCTCGACATCTGGTTGTGGGCGGCACGCTTCTTCAAGACCCGCAGCCTGGCCAAGCAGGCGGTGGACACCGGCAAGGTGGCCGTGGCCGGACAGCGACCGAAGTCTTCACGTGCGGTGCGCGTGGGTGAGCAGCTGACGATCGAGCGGGGCGAGGAGCACTTCGAGATCGCGGTGGCCGCGCTCAGTGATCAACGCGGGCCGGCGACCGTGGCGCAGCAGCTGTACGTCGAAACCGAGGCGTCCAAGGCGCGGCGTGCCGAGAAGCGCGCACTGCGCATCGCTGCGCGTGATGGCTACCAAGCGCCGGAACACAAGCCGGACAAGCGGGCGCGCAAGTTGATCCGTGCCCTGGGTGATCTGGACGCTATCTAGCAGTCATGGCGTCAATCGCATAGGTCAGGAACCGACGCTTCTACCTATGACGTGGCCGTAATGGAACTGCATCATGGGCGCGCGCCGCTTCAGCGAACGCGCTCGCCCGGCCTTGCCGACAGGTACCGGCATCACACCGGTACCTGTCGTCCGCACTGCGCAGGCTTACGCGTGCAGGTCGTAGCGGTCCAGTTCCATCACGCGCGTCCAGGCGGCGATGAAATCCTGCACGAACTTCTTCTGCCCGTCGTTGCTGGCATATACCTCGGCAAGCGCACGCAGCACCGAGTGCGAGCCGAACACCAGATCCGCACGGCTTGCGGTCCAGCGCGTGGTGCCGCCGCTGCGGCTGATGCCTTCATAGCCATCGCCTGCAGCCTTCCAGTGCGTGCCCAGGTCCAGCAGGTTGACGAAGAAGTCGTTGCTCAATGTGCCCGGCCGGTCGGTCAGTACGCCGTCCTTGCTGCCGTCCACCGTCGTGCCCAGCACGCGCAGGCCACCGACCAAAGCGGTGAGTTCGGGCGCGGTCAGGGTCAGCTGCTGCGCCTTGTCGATCAGCAGTGATTCGGCTGGGACGCTGTAACGGCCCTTCAGGTAGTTACGGAAGCCATCGGCCGCCGGCTCCATCACCGCGAACGAGTCGACATCGGTCTGTTCCTGGCGGGCATCGGTACGGCCCGGGGTGAACGGTACGCTGACGTCATGGCCCCCCGCCTTGGCGGCCTGCTCGATGCCGACACCGCCAGCGAGCACGATCAGGTCGGCCAATGAAACCTGATGGCCACCCTGGCCATTGAACTCGGACTGCACCGCTTCCAGTGCGGCCAGCACCTTGGCGAGCTGCTGCGGCTGGTTGACCGCCCAGTCTTTCTGCGGGGCGAGGCGAACACGCGCACCGTTCGCGCCACCGCGCTTGTCGCCGCCGCGGAAGGTCGATGCCGAGGCCCACGCGGTGGACACCAGCTCGGCGATGCTCAGGCCGGTCGCGCTGATCTTCTGCTTCAGCGTGGCGATGTCCTTGGCATCGATATGCGGCTGCGTTGCGGCCGGCACCGGATCCTGCCAGACGAATTCTTCGGCCGGGATCTCCGGCCCCAGGTAGCGTGCACGCGGCCCCATGTCACGGTGGGTCAGCTTGAACCATGCACGTGCGAACGCATCGGCGAAGGCCTGCGGGTCGGCGAGGAACTTCCGCGAAATCTTCTCGTACGCGGGGTCGAAGCGCAGCGCCAAATCGGTGGTGAGCATGCTCGGACGGTGCTTCTTCGACGGATCGAAGGCATCGGGAATGACCGCCTCGGCGTCCTTGGCCACCCACTGGTGCGCGCCGGCCGGACTCTTGGTCAGCTCCCACTCGTATTTGAACAGGTGCTCGAAGAAGTCGTTGCTCCACTGCGCCGGCGTGCGCGTCCACGTCACTTCGAGGCCGCTGGTGATGGTGTCGCCGGCCTTGCCACTGCCGTAGCGGTTGCGCCAGCCCAGGCCCTGGTGTTCCAGATCATCCGCTTCCGGTTCAACGCCGACATTGTCGGCCGGGCCGGCACCGTGCGTCTTGCCGACCGTATGGCCACCGGCGATCAAGGCCACGGTTTCTTCGTCGTCCATCGCCATGCGGCCGAACGTATCGCGGATGTCATGCGCGGCGAGAACCGGATCCGGGTTGCCGTCCGGACCTTCCGGGTTGACGTAGATCAGACCCATCTGCACCGCGGCCAGCGGGTTTTCCAGCTTACGCGAATGCACATCGCCATCGGCATCGTCATCGGACACCAGTACGCCGCCGGCTTTCTCCACGCCTTCCGACCCGTGCTTGTAGCGCTCGTCACCGCCCAGCCACGTGGTTTCGCGACCCCAGTAGACGTCCTGGTCCGGCTCCCAGCTGTCCGCACGACCGCCGGCAAAGCCGATCACCTTGAAGCCCATGGACTCCAGTGCGACGTTGCCGGTGAGGATGAGCAGGTCAGCCCAGGAGATGGCCTGGCCGTACTTCTGCTTGATCGGCCACAGCAGGCGGCGTGCCTTGTCCAGGCTGACGTTGTCCGGCCAGCTGTTGAGGGGAGCGAAGCGTTGCTGACCCCGGCCACCACCACCGCGGCCATCGCCGACGCGATACGTGCCCGCGCTGTGCCACGCCATACGCACGAACAGGCCGCCGTAATGGCCGAAGTCGGCCGGCCACCAGTCCTGCGAATCGGTCATCAGCTGCGTGAGGTCGGCCTTGAGGGCGGTGTAGTCGAGCTGATTGAACGCTTTGGCGTAATCGAACTGCGGATCGAGCGGATTGGAGCGCGCGGAATGCTGGTTGAGCAGGTCAACGCGCAGCTGCTTGGGCCACCAGTCCTGATTGGTGGTGCCTTCCCCAGTGACGGCATGGTTGAAGGGACATTTTGCTTCGCTTTTCATGGGTAGCTACCTGTGTACTGGCGAGGAGGATCGACCTGACCAACCTAAGCACGTATGCGCAATCGGTACAGTCGATTTATTCAACCATGCTGATAGGTCTGGGCTATAGGACAGGGCCTGCACGTCATGCGTTTTCGCAATCGACTCAGGGGCGCTTGCCGAACAAGCCGCTGCCGATCTTCATGACGTCACCGATGCCGAACTTGCCGTCACCATCCTGATCCAGCAGGCCAGCGAGGCCACCGCCGGCCATGCCGGAGGCCTGCGCCTCCTGACCCAATTCCTGGCTGAGCTGGCCGGCATTGCCCTGCTGTGCAAAACGCTGTGCCAGGTACGACATGACAATAGGCGCGAGCAGGGCGAGCAACTGGCTGGACTTGCCGCTGTCCAGGCCGGTTTTCTGGCCGAGCAACTGGGCAGCCTGCGGCGTTTGGCCACCGAACACATGGCCGAGAATGCCTGCACCGTTGGTGGCCTGGCCACCGCCGCCGCCCAGCACCGCACCGAGCAGGCCCCCCAGATCGAGGCCGCCCGACGCAGCCGCTGGAGCGGCCGCGCTGACGGTCGAATGGTCTCGCTGCAAGGCATTCAGCAGCGACTGCGCGCCTTGGGGGTTGCTGGCGTTGTTGCCCAGCGCCCCCATCAGCAGCGGCAGGGCGGACTGGATGGCCTGGCTTGCCTGGTTGCTGTCCACGCCCAGCGTCTTGGATACCTGCTGCAGGGCAGGGCCCTGCTGCAGTTGCTGGAGGAGAGTGGAAGTGAGCGAGGAAGCATTCATGGCGGAGCTCCTGGGCGGTGGATGGGAAACCGCCCGAGCATAGCGCTGCGTGCACTCGTCCGGTGCGAAGGCCTCACGCCGCGCTCGAACACGCCAACCACAAGCCCGGCCCCTGTCACTCCTCGGTGCCTTGGCCAATCCGCAGCAGCAGTCGGTCGAAATCAGGCAGGAGTACCCGGTTGCCGTGCCCGCTGAGGTGATCCTGATCGAAGAACAACGGCTGCTCGCCATCCATCGCCGTGCAGCGCTCAGCTGCGCATAGCAGTGGCATGGGGTCCCATATGTGCACGGCGGGGTACCGCGCGGCCAAGCGTTGCAGCAGCGCCATCTGTGGGGCCCGCAGTGCTTCCATCTGTGCGCGGGACACGCTCAGCCCACCGGCGCAGGCCGGGTTCATCCGGTTGAAAGCGTCAGAGCACCGGTAAGCGGCCGAACGAAACACCGGCAGGGGGGCATCAATGATGACCTGCACCTTCAGCGGTTCCAGTCGCGCCAGCACAGCATCCGCCTCACGCTCGGCTGCAGCTTCATCAGCCGCACTGCGCTCACTACGCAGCGTGGCAAAGGCTGCCTCCTCTCCACCGCTGAAGTCCACATCGCGCAGTTCCGGCATGCGCAGGGACGCGAGCAGTACGATGTCGCCGGGCCGCGCATCGCGTTCGATCCCGGACAGCACGCGTTCCAGGTACGGCGCACACTGGTCGCTGCTGGCTCGCAACAGATTGACGATGCTGCAACCGCCTCGCTCATCCATGTGCAGGTTGAGGTCGAACTGCCGCGCCGCGATGCTCACCATGTTGCGATACGCCGCCGCGTGCGAGTCGCCGGCCACGAACAGATTGCGGCCCGCCAGTGCAGGTGCATCAATCGTTTCAACCGGCATCCACTTCGGTTGCCGCTGCGCCCGCCAGGTGTAGCCGTCGCCGGTGGTGCTCAGTGACAGACTGTCTGTGTACTGGACGGTGGTCCAGGCGGCTGCCGTGGACACACCCAGCCCGGCCATTGCGACGAGCAGGATCTTGCCGGGATGCCAGCGTTTGCCCCAGCCTGCCGCGCGCACCGGGCATTCCACCCAGTGGTAGGACGCGCTGGCCAGCATCAGCAACAGCACCGGATAGGCCCACAACGCGATGCCCTGCATTCCGTAGGTCCAGCGCAGCAGCACCAGCAGCGGCCAGTGCCACAGATACAGTCCGTAGGAAAGGCGGCCAAGGTAGGCCAGCGGACGCCACTGCAGCGCGCGCAGCAACGGCTGCGCGCGCTGGGCACTGGCGGCCGCCGTCGCCGCCGCAAGCAACATCAGCGTGCCGACGACGGTACCTATCACCCCTGGGACCGGGGACAGCAACTCCGGTACGAACAGGAAACCGACCACCAGCAGGAGCAGACCCGGCAGCGCCCATCCTTGCCAGTGGGGGGCCAGCCGACGCGTGGCGACGAACTGGTACAGCAACGCGCCCGAGGCCAGTTCCCAGAATCGTGCGGGCAGCAGGTAGAACGCCGACACCGGCGCAGAACGCGTCTGCCAGGCGCCGAAGCACAGCGATGCCAGTGCGAGCACCGGCAGCAGCCACCGCGACCACGCCTGTGTGTGTCTGCCGCGCAGCCAGACCAGGAACAGCAGCGGGAACAGCAGGTAGAACTGCTCTTCCACCCCCAGCGTCCAGGTGTGCAGGAAGGGGTTGAGATCGGCGCCGGGCGAGAAGTAATCGCCACCCTGCCACGCCAGAACGAAGTTGCTGACGCCCAGCAGTGCGCCCAGGCCGGTCTGGTCGAACTGTTCGTTCCGCCACGCACGCGGGATGAGCAGTGCGGACAGCAGGAAGGTAACCAACAGCACCAACAGCAGCGCCGGTAGCAGGCGCAGCACCCGCCGCCGATAGAAATCCAGCAGGAAGCGGCCGGCGTGGTCGTTCGGCCGTGAGGCCAGTGATTGGCTGATGACGAAGCCGGAGACGACGAAGAACAGGTCGACGCCGGTGAAGCCGCCGGGCAGCAGCGTGGCGTCGACATGGAATAAAATCACCGCGATGACGGCGAGCGCGCGTAGGCCGTCGATAGCGTTGTCACGGCGTGGTGTCGTGTAGGACATGGATGATTCCGTGGCAGACGATGCCGCAGGATCAGAGCGATGGTCCTCCCGGACAAGTGGCAGACACGACAGTGCTGAGAGCGGTTGGGCTGGCATTGCGTAGCGGCAGCCGACTGAAGTCGGCTCTACCTGGGTGCGGCGGCGGCAACGTTACCGCTGCCGCTTGCCTGGCTGATTCCGGCGCGTCACTACCGCGCCGGCAGGGCTCAGATCAGCGCTTTCAGCCGGTACAGCGCTTCCAGCGCCTGGCGCGGGGTCAGCTCGTCCGGATCGACCGCCGCCAGGGCGTCCAGCGCGGCCGTATTGTGCGCGGCAAACAAGCCGAACTGCTGCGGTGCATCCAGCGCCTGCGGTGCAACCGCAGCGGACTGGGTCTCGCCACCACGCTGTTCCAGCTCGGCCAGACGGCGACGCGCCTGCGCCACCGTTGCCCGCGGCAGGCCGGCCAGCGCCGCGACCTGTAGGCCGAAGCTGCGGTTGGCCGGCCCGTCCTTTACCGCATGCATGAACACCAGTCGCTCGTTGCCGCCCTGGTCGGTGTGCTCCACCGCATCCAGATGCACATTCGCGATGCCGCTGCGGCCCCCTTCGTGCTGTTCGTCGGCCAAGGCGGTCAGCTCGAAATAGTGCGTGGCAAACAACGTGTAGCAGCGGTTGTGCCATGCCAGATGACGGGCGACCGCATCGGCCAGCGCCAGTCCGTCGTACGTCGATGTGCCACGGCCGATCTCGTCCATCAACACCAACGAATGCGCCGTGGCGTGGTGCAGGATGTAACTGGTTTCGGCCATCTCCACCATGAAGGTGGACTGCCCGCGCGCGAGGTCGTCGCCTGCACCGATGCGCGTCAGGATGCGGTCGATCGGACCGATCACCGCGCGGCTGGCCGGCACGAAACTGCCGATATGGGCCAGCAGCACGATCAACGCGTTCTGCCGCATATAGGTGGATTTACCGCCCATGTTCGGACCGGTGATGACCAGCATGCGGCGGTCCGGATGCAGATCCAGGTCATTGGGTTCGAAGGGCTGGTCACGCACCGCTTCCACTACAGGATGGCGACCGCGCTCGATCTTCAGGCATGGCGCCGTTTCCAGCTCCGGGCGCGACCAGTCCAGCGCCTGCGCGCGTTCGGCGAAGCCGGCCAGTACGTCCAGTTCGCTCAGGGCGCCGGCGCACTGCTTCAGTGGTTCCAGGCACTCGCCCAGCGTGTCGAGCAGTTGCTCGTACAACTGTTTCTCACGCGACAGCGAGCGGTCACGCGCTGACAGCACCTTGTCTTCGAAGGTCTTCAGTTCTTCAGTGATGTAGCGCTCGGCATTGGTCAGTGTCTGGCGGCGGGTGTAATGCACCGGCGCGCGATCGGACTGGCCCTTGCTGATTTCGATGTAGTAACCGTGCACGCGGTTGTAGCCGACTTTCAGCGTGGCGATGCCGCTGCTCTCGCGCTCGCGCTGCTCCAGGTCCACCAGGAACTGGTCCGCATGGGTGGACAGCCGGCGCAGTTCGTCCAGCTCGTCATCGAAGCCATCGGCCAGCACGCCGCCATCGCTGAGCTTGAGCGGTGGCATTTCGGCGATCGCGCTGGCCAGCAGACGCGCGCAGTCGTCATGCTCGCCCAGCAGCTGATGCAGCGCCTGCAGGCGCGGCGAATCGAGCGGCGCCAGCACCTCGCGCACGGCCGGCAGCAGGCCAAGTCCATCGCGCAACGTGGAGAAATCGCGCGGTCGCGCCGAGCGCAGGGCCACGCGGGTGAGGATGCGTTCCAGGTCGCCCAAGCGACGGAACTGCTCGCGGATGTCCGCCTCCGCGCCGCGGTCGATCAGCGTTTCCACCGCGTGGTGCCGCTGCACCAGCACATCGCGCAGGCGCAGCGGGCGATGCAGCCAACGGCGCAGCAGACGGCCGCCCATCGGGGTAACGGTGCTGTCGAGTACGCCGAGCAGGGTGTTGCGCGTATCACCGTCCACGCGCGTATCCAGCTCCAGGTGACGGCGCGTGGCAGCGTTCATGGCGATCGCTTCGCCCGCGTCTTCCATCGCGATGGACGTCAGGTGGGGCAGGCGCTGCTTCTGCGTTTCTTCCACATAGCCCAGCAGCGCACCGGCCGCGCCGGTGGCACGCGGTTTGTCATCGATACCGAAGCCGCTGAGGTCGTGCAGCTTGAAGAAAGCCAGCAACTGGCGGCGGCCGCTATCGGCGTCGAACAGCCACGGCGCGCGCAGGCGCACGCCCTTGCGCTGGCGCAGGAACTCGGGCCAGTTGTCTTCGTCGGGCACCAGCAGTTCGGCCGGTTCCAGACGGGCCAGCTCTGCCTCCAGCGCGTCGTCGGTGTCCACTTCGTTGACCAGGAAGCGACCACCGGCCAGATCGGCCCATGCCAGCCCGTAACCGGACTTGCTGCGCGACAACGCCATCAGCAGGGTGTCGCGACGCTCATCCAGCAGCGCCTCGTCGGTGACCGTGCCGGGAGTGACGATGCGCACGACCTTGCGTTCAACCAGCCCCTTGGCCAAGGCCGGATCGCCGATCTGTTCGCAGATGGCGACCGACTCGCCCAGCGCGACCAGCCGGGCCAGGTAGCCCTCGTAGGCGTGGACGGGGACGCCGGCCATCGGAATCGGCGCGCCGCCTGAACTGCCGCGCTGGGTCAGGGTGATGTCCAGCAGGCGGGCGGCTTTGCGGGCGTCGTCGTAGAAGAGCTCATAGAAGTCGCCCATGCGGAAGAACAGCAGCAGGTCCGGGAACTCGGACTTTGCGGCGAAGAACTGCTTCATCAACGGAGTATGTTCTTGCAAGCCGGCCTCTTTTCGAGAATTGTTAATTCTATCAATGGTTTGCTTTTTGTCTGACACTTGCTTTTAGGGCTCGAAAAGGGGGTGGAATCGTTCTCAAGGCGACCTCGATGGTCCACATATGGACCACAATCGAAGGGCGGGGCGCTGATTATGGTCCGCATGGACCATCACTTAGCCACGCGAGAGACGCGAACCATGGCCAAAGTTGCCTTGCAGAAGTATCGCCTGACTCAGGCTCAATTGCGTTCACTAACGATGGCCGAACGTCTCCAGCTGGATGTGGCCGGGCGCGTTGTTCTTGTGCCCAATGAAACCGGCAAGCCCTACCGCTTCGGGGATGCAACCCCCGGTGCTCCGCTGGGCTTTGGCTTTTACGTTGGCCCAATGGGGGCGTTCTACGAGTTGCGCACCCAGCACAATGGCGTGCGGCGCCGGCTGGCCTTGGGGTCGGTCCAGGAGCTCACGCTGGCCCGCGCGCATGAGCTAGCCGGGGCGCAGCGCCACCATATCCGCCAGACCGGGGAAGATCCGCGGGAGCGTGTACACACGGAAGCCGCCCGACAGCGTGCACGAGGCAAGACCGTCGAAGAGGCCTTGAAGGACTATATCGCTCATCTGGAGGACCGGGTGAAGCGGCGCAAGGCCAAAGCGGGCGGCGTTGACGGAGTCAAGGATTCGCTGGCCCGCTTGCAGCGCGAGGATGTCGGGCTGGCGGACAGGGCCATTGTGGATCTAAAGGATGAGGACATCCTGGCCGCCTGGAATAAGCTGCGACACTCGTGCATGTTGCTGTCCAACCGCTTGAAGCCCGAGCTGAAAGACTGGTTGACTGCCAAGGGTAAGTGGTGGGACCTGTCGCGAGAAGAACTCGTGCTTCGGGGGCTCACCGGCAAGGCGGTAGAGCTGGCGTACTCGGCAGGGCTGACGGCCACTGAGCAGACCATGGGCAATGCGTCCAGGGCGGTGGCGCGGGTGATCGCGGCCGAGCGTAAGGCCGCCACCCAGGCAGAGCGTAAGGCGGCCATCGCCTACAACCCGTTTGAGGTTCTGTACGAGCTGGAACGCTACCGGTCTTCGCGCGAGCTGGCCGACCACTACGAGAATGCCAAGGTCCGCAATCCACTGGGCACTGATACTGCGGATACTGGCAATCAGACGCTGCCGATGGTGCTCAAAGCCCTGGTGGGACGAAGGGATATGCAGAACGGCCACAACGCCGTGGGGGTGGACTACGTCCTGCTGACCTTGTTGCGGGGAGCGCGCCGGAACGAAAGCGCAAAGCTCCGCTGGTATGACAGTTGCTCGCCCGAAGAGTTGGACCTGCGGCTGGTGTCCTGGGTGTGGATTGCGCCCAGTCCCGACGAGAAAAATCCCACGACTGGCCTGCGCGGCTCTCAGGTGCGCTTCCACGACACCAAGAACGGGCAGTTCCAGCTGCTGCCAGTGGCGTACTTCGCTGAACGCATTCTGCGTTGGCGGGCCGACGATAGCTTTATGAAGACGAAAGTCAGGACCAAGGAGCTGGCCAAGGCGCAGCGCGAAGGTGACGCGAAGGCGGCCGAGGTTCACGCGTGGCATCTGAACAACCTGCGTCGATGGGTGTCCATGTGGCAGGAGCGCTGCCTGGAAGAGGGTGCGGCGGTGTCAGGCCGGTTGGAAGCCTTGGAGGCACCAGACGGTGACATCCAACGCTACGAGGACATGAAGGGCGGCGATGACCCCTACCTCGAGGCGTCGTTGAAGAAGAAGTACGATAAGGCCATGCGGGAGCTCAAGCAATTGCAGGAGCGAAAGGCCGTGCTGACGCTGGCATCTGAGAAGCACAAGGACAGGCACAGCAAAGAGTTGAGGACGTGGCTGGATGACTTCTACATCGGCGGAAGCGAAGCGGCCAAGCGCGACAAGGATCTGCGCAACGCCCCGACGCGGATTTCCACAATGCGGGAGCGGGCGGTGTACCGGCGGCTTGCTTTCTTGGAACGCAATCAGATCAGCTTGAATGACATCGGTACGCCGTTGGAACATGCCCGCCCGGCGCCAGAGCCTACCCAGTCTGAGCCGACGCCGGCGCCTGTCGGAGATGTCAGCTGGCAGAAGACGCGGCAGGTCATGGCCGACCAGGAAGTGTTCTTCACTCGGCTAGCCGAGCGCCAGCGGCGAAAGATAGAACGTGATCGACGGAAGAGCGTGGCTATCAAGAAGCAGCTGGCTGGCATAGAGAGGCAAACGGTTGTGCTGGGTGCTGGCTCCACCGTGGCGCTTGAAGACATCGACTGGGAGACCTCCCGCTTCCCGGACCGGGAGGTGTCTACGCGTGTCGACCCCGAAGCCATGCGAAACCCCGCACCAGCGCCCAGAAAGCGGCCGGGTATGTTGCCGACGCAGCCGAGGTTACCGACAGCACCCGAGCCGCCTAGACCACCGAGATGGGATCAGGAAATCGGCATGTAATCAGCCGGTGGAGAGATATCGAATGCGGGAGGCGAGGATATACGTGGCGGTTCCCTGGGTGGCGAACAGCTTGATCCGCAAAGCCACGCATTCGGATTGGCCATCGCCTTCCAGGGTCTCATCGTTGAGCAGATGAAGCGCCGGACGATCTAAAGGGAGTGGGTGCTCTGCGATGCAGCCTATCCAGTTCTTGGCATCGTGGCGGGTGCCCAGGATGATCGGAACAAGCGGGCTCTCTTCCAAGGGGAACATGCCGCGCGTGGCTACGTGGTACCCATGGGCAATCTTGGCCAGCATGCGAACGAAGTCCCAGATGGCCATGCGGTCCTTGATTTGCACGCCGACTGCGGAGTGCGGCCGGATGGCCTGGAACTGATCTGTCCCGAACTGGATTGTGTCGAAGGCGGTGATGTCGACTTGCTCAGCGTCAGGCCTGGGTGGATGAAGTGGATCCAGGAAGCCAGGGAGCGGGAGGACCGGCAAGTGCATGACGCGGATCGCCTGGTCGACAGGTACTTCCTGCTCAAGCAGGACGTTGTCAGGTTGAATGAATGTCTGGGTGAGGGCGGTTTCCTTCGGGCGCTTGTGCTGCTTCCGTCCCTTGATTCCCATCGCTTGCCGGCCCCTGTCCATGAAGCCGCGCATTACATGCTGTTCAAATAAGGAAGTGATCTTCGCGCAGGTGTCGCAGCTGGCTTCTGGCAGCACTAGGGTGCCCCCCAGTCCCTTGGGGATGACGTGCTCATCCGTCAGCCGACCACTTGTGGTTCCGCAGTAGATGCAGGCTCCGACGGGTGGATATCGGTGAGTATTGGGAGCCTTGATGCCGTTGTCTTGCATGTGAGGGCCCAGCGTGGCCAGTTGGTCGGGGGTCAATCTGGCACAACTGCCGCCAGCGAGAAATCTAGGCCAAGCGGAGTGCGGAATGTGGTGGCGATGGTCTTCTGGCTCTGGCCCAGTGAGTCGCCTGGTGCCTTCACTTCGACGAAGCGCAGCTGCCCATCTTTCCACACGGTGAGGTCTGGCCAGCCACGACGGTATTCGTAGGGATCACGGGCGAAGGTGGACGCGATGCGGTGAAGCAGATCGTGGCCGGCCACCTGGAAAAGCCCCGCCAGCATCCAAGGCTCCAAGCCTGGAAAGAAGTCGAGTACGGAGCCAGTGGACGTGGTGGTAATGGAGCTGCGCTTGGTGACGAAGGGGCCACGATCCAGCATGAGGGTGAAGTTGCGCTGGACCTGAGCCGGCGTTGCTTCGATGAGGGCCGAGAGCAAGTGCTTGACTGGCACCTTTTCTTTCTCGAACGCGATGATCTGCGCGTAGATGGCCTCGACGTACGTGAGCCGGTGGTGCAGCGGCAACTCAGGGAACGACATGCACTTGATGAGGTTGAGCAGCAGGCCACCTTCCCCCCAGAAGCCCCGCCAGCCATAGCCCTCCAGATGCGAGAGTACGGCTCGCTCCACCGAGAGGGTGTCGCCGCGCTGTGGGCACACCCACTCCTTGCCATTCGCGCCACACGCCAGAGGCACCTCAAAATAGCGAAAACCAGCTTTCTCGGCCGAGCGTTGGCGGGCGGTACTCATGAGGCGATCATCAGTGGCCAGGGACCCATGGCAAGATAGCCGATGGGCGGGGACAGTGGGTATGGGGTGGCAATGGCGATTGCGGTACTGGTCTGGCAGGCCATCATCTTCTTCTCGATTGCGTTGGCGGGCAGGGCCAGGGGCTGGGTCGTCGCCTTCTGGATCGTCTGGACCATCCTCCAAGTGTTCGCGCTGTGGCTGAGCGTCGTCCAGTTCGGGACGGTCTGGCTGGCGTGGACAATATTCGGGTGCAAGAAGACCACGTTGGTTCCTGCTCAACGCACCCCCCCTCTTCCCAGACCCGTCGACCCACCGCAGGAGCAGGAGCGTCTGGCCCAGGCCGAGTTCGATAGCGCCTTCAAGGCGTGGCGGGGTCACATGGACGCCGTCATCAATGGCGGGCGCTGGATCCCGAAGAGCATGGTTCGGCGCTTCCTGATCCAGCATCCGGCGCCCCAGCATCGCACCAAGACGTGGAAGCAGGCGGTGAGGGACAGCTCGCCGGAGGACACGCTTCGCAGTGCGTTCGAGAAGCACAATAAGCGACACTTGGCTAGTCAGCGAATGGTGCGCAAGGCGTTCTTCGACACCGTAGAGAAAAACCCGCTGACCGCCGAGCAGGTCCATGCGTGCATTTGCATGGACGACGCGGTCATGGTGGTGGCCGCAGCAGGATCCGGCAAGACATCCACGATGGTGGCCAAGACCGGCTATGCGCTTCACGAAGGCTTGGCCACGCCGGAGCAGATCCTGCTATTGGCCTTCAATCGTGCAACTGCCGACGAGGTTGGATCGCGCATTGCCGAGCAGCTGAAAGACGTACCGAACGTGGGCCGCGTCCGCTCTAACACCTTCCATGCCTTCGGTATCGAGGTCATCGCCAAAGCTAGGGGCAAGAAGCCATCGCTTGCGCCCTGGGTGAGCCCTGACAATCCGGGCGCGGACATCCGAGAGGTGTCGAACATCATCAAGACGCTGTCAGGCCTGAGCGACTCGTTCAAGCGCGACTGGGACCAGTTCCGCACCATCTACGCCCGGGACGTGGGAAAGTGGGGGCAGCGGCAAGAGCCTGATGCGTACATCGATGGCAAGCGGGGCTTCCTCACCGCCCAGGGTGATGTGGTCAAGAGCAAGGAAGAGCGCGTCATCGCCAACTGGCTGTTCTACAACGGTGTTGCGTATGCCTATGCGCGGGCGTATGAACACGAGACCGCCACCGAACACCATCGGCAGTACTTCCCCGACTTCTACTACCCCGACGCCCAGCTGTATCACGAGCACTTTGCACTGAATGCCAAGGGCGAGGCGCCAGAAGACTTCAAGGGCTACTTGGAAGGCGTAGCGTGGAAGCGGCAACTCCATGCCGACATGGGCACGGCGTTGGTGGAGACCACGTCGCATGGTCTTATGACCGGCGAGTCCATCACCGTGCTGGAACGGGCCCTCGTCGAGCGGGGCGTGACGCCTGTCTTCGATCCGTCCCGGGAAGGGGTGGGGATGCCACCCGTGGAAGAGGCAGACTTGGCGCGTTCGTTCCGGGTGTTCCAGCAGCACGTCAAGAACAATGGCCTGAGCCACGCGCAGTTGGAGCAGGCGCTCCACGAACAAGCCCAGGACGGGTATGGAGCACGTCTGCGCATGTACCTGTCCATTTACGAGCGGATCGCTCAGGAGTGGGAGCGACGTCTGCGGGCAGGGCAGTACGTCGACTTCGAGGACATGCTGATCCAGGCCGCAGGACACGTGGAGTCGGGGGCTTACGCAAGCCCCTACCAGATCATCTTGGCCGACGAGTTCCAGGACAGTTCGCGGGCCCGTATCAGGCTGCTCCGGGCACTGGCGGCAAACCCAGGCGTCCCCACTCATCTGTGCGTGGTGGGCGATGACTGGCAGGGCATCAACCGGTTCGCAGGCTCGGACATTTCGGTCATGACCGAGTTCGAGATGACGTTCGATTACGCCACGCGACTGACACTGAACACCACGTTTCGCTGTCCGCAGCACCTGTGCGACGTGTCAAGCCAATTCGTCCAGGCCAACCCCGCGCAGATCAGAAAGCAGGTGACGACGACCAACCCGTTGAAGAAGGCGCCCATGCAGGCGTACGGGTTTCAGGACGAGGGTGCTGTTCTCGGCTACATCGAACAACAGCTGTCGGATATGCATCGCTACGTGGGGGAAGGAAAGCTAGTCCCGGCCAAGGGGGCGCGGGTAACCGTCCTGTTCCTGGGGCGGTATCGACGCGACCGCCCCCACACGTTGGAGCGCTGGCAGGAGCAGTTCGGGGATCGGTTGGCGATCGACTTCAAGACCGCCCACGGCTCCAAGGGGCTGGAGGCCGAATACGTGTTCGTCCTCACTGTCCTGCAGGGCACGCATGGCTTTCCCAGCCAGATCCAGGATGATCCAGCGCTGCAACTGGCCATGCCGGCACCTGATCCATTCCCCTTTGCAGAGGAGCGACGGCTGTTTTACGTGGCCATGACCCGGGCCCGGAAGCAGCTGCGCTTCTACACAACGCTGGCGCAGCCATCCCAGTTCCTCGTTGAGCTGGTCAAGAATGACCATCTCAAGATCGAGCCGGTGGATGGAGAGGGCGTTGAACCTTGCTCGCGACCAGACTGTGGCGGCGTCATGGTACCCAGATCAGGTGGAGCGTTTCTGGGTTGCTCGCGTTTCCCCGCGTGTGACTGTACGCGCTCAGTTCACCCTGCCGATGACGAGATCCCGCGAGTTAGGCGGCTAGAAAAGGGTGTTGTGGTGGGGCAGGACTGTCCGGCTTGCGGCCAGGGCGTGATCCAACAGAAGAACGGCCGCAATGGGCCGTTTCTGGGGTGCTCGCGGTATCGGGATGGATGTCGGGTGACCGGCAACGTACCGGCTCATAATTCATGACTGCCGCTACCCCCAAGCGTTGCGCACGTCATGGCCCCCGCCTAATCACACTGATTCGTACAGTGCGGCATCCAGCAGGGCGGCGCGGCGCTCCCATAGGCCTGCCTCTTGGGCGTCCGTAGGTCGGGGGGATCGGTGCCACTCCGTGGCCCAGGCCGCGCTCAAGAGGGCGATGTACTGCTTGACGGACGTGACCTCCCGACCGCCCATGAGCTTTGCCAATTGGGGGTTGCTGCCGTTGTTAACCGACACGAAGAGGTCAGGGCGCTTTACCGCAAAGAAGCGCGTGGTCACACCGATTTTTACACCCTTGAGCTGGGTCAGCTCGTTCAGGAGGTTTGCTGCTTCCGTAAGCGTCACAGGCCCAGCGAGCGGTAAGCGATCGAGGATCTTGCCAATCTTCTCCGGCTCGCTACCGACCAAGCCGCGGGCGTAGCCGGCGGGCTTCATCGAGCCAAGGAATCCGCTGGACGCGCTGCCGATGCCCATCAGGAGGTTGCGCTCGTCCTTGGTGAGTTTCTCGAAGCGCGGCTCGCGCTGGAAGACCTCTCGAACCAATCGCAATTCCTCCATGTAGGAGGGCGAGGTTCCGGTCACGCGGATCGGCGTGCCGTTGGCCAGCTTGCGACCTTCCTGCTTCTGGATGAGCTGGACGTACGTGCTCCACGGCATTTCCAGATCGGTCAACGAGCTGACCTCAAGCTTGGCACCGGGCACCAAAATCCGCTGAATCTTGGCGGCTTTCCAGGTCAGCACGTACTCGGCAAGCCACTCGGTGGTGAGCTCGGTGCCTTTTCGCCATTGCTCTTCGATATAGCTCTCGATAGCCACCAGCTCTGGATCGTGGTCAGTACCTTCCAGTAGGACCGACAGCTCCGTGTTCCCCGTGTAGGCCGCAGTCGTGAAGTTGGCCGAGCCCACGATGGCGCAGACCTGATCCCCGTTCCTGCCAAAGATCACCTTCGGATGGAAGGTGCCCTCGGAATTAATCATCAGTCGGAGGCGACCAGGCTTGTTGGCCAGCTCTTTGAGCGCTGATGGCTCAGATTGGGCAAAGGCGGTACCCACAACGGCACGGCGGACTTTGTCCAAGTCTAGGGCCTTCCAGTGTCGCCCTTGGCCGTTGCTTGAAGTGGCCCATGCCACGCACAGGTCAACGATAGACGACGTGCGAGTGAGCGTATGGAACGCCGCGAACAGAGCTTCCGTGTCCGTAATTACGGTGGTTTTCAAGCGCTTCCCCTTGTTGGTACTAATTTTCAGACTCGTCTGGCGGCGGCTCGTATAGCCTCCACATGGCCATCCAACGTATCGAGCTCCGCGTCGAGAGCGTCGAGAGCGGTGTCGAATATCTCCGGTTGCTTATTGGCCTCAGACTCGTCTCGAAGCACGAGCAGGGGGCCCTGCATGCTGAGTTTCAACACGATAGAGGCCAGGTAGTGGTAGTAGTCCTGGCTTTGGCCTTTCGGGAAATTTAGTTTCGCCAGCATCTGGGCCACCCGCTGGTGAAGGTGCGGGTGGCGCTCCTGGTAAACCTCATGAGGGTCGTGGATCAGGTAGAACGATGAGAGCACCGCCGCAAGAATGGGCCAGGCCTTGCTGCGCAGTGCGCCTTCGTCGTCCTCATGCGACACGATCATGCGATACGCGAAATCATCAGCTTCCTTTTCCATTTCCAGGACGCTGTTGGGATCAAGATCTTCGCAAGGGGCTACTGTCATGAAACCTAGATGGCCTTGCTGGGCATGCGCGAACTCGTGGAACAGGTAGAAGGCTACCGCATGCTGAAACACGCCATTCGCCTTGAGGCAGAGGTCGCGTTCTTCCTCGTCTTGCTGGTGCTCTGGGGACGGCAGTCCTTGGGGCCAAGGTGTGTACCCGTATTTGAGACTTGCGGCCCAGTCCAGCAGGCGTGCGGCCCGCTCCTTGAGCGGGGTGTCGAAGTGAATACGTCCGTCGAAGGTGCCTGCCAACATAGGGCGTTGTACGCCCCACTCGTAGACCACCATCCAACCGTAGATGAAGGCCCAGACGAGCTCCAAGTGGGCCACCTGCAGCACCAAAGATGCGGGACTTCCACTGGCTTGAACCGCGCGGGGAGCCCTCGGGATGCCGGGTGCCTGATCCATGTCCAGTTGGTTTGAGACTTTTCCTTCGTTCACGGCCCGAAGCAGCTGTTCAACGGCGCTTCCGTTGGGGTTCTCAAAGGCCTGGATGACGTTTCCCTGCAGGGCGAGGATGGGTGAGGACATGTGTGTTGGCGACGTTAGTGGCGATGGCCTCTCAATACTAGATGGACTGGCCAATCAGCAAGAGGGTAGATTGGCCGGCTGGCCGGGCTGAGCGTTTGCTCTCCGTTGCTGGACCTTTTGGAGGGCCTTTCCTCATCCGCCGTTCTTCCGGGTGCGATTTATCAGGTGAAAGGGGAGGTCAGTCTTGGTCCTGGATCAATGATCGAACGATGTCGTCTTCGGTTTCAATCGGGGTTAGGGAGCCGATAAACATCCTCAGTTCATCCAGATCGCCACCTGTGTCGCGATCGCTGACGAAGAACTCCAAGGACAGCGATGCGCCTATGTGGTTGATGTCAGCCACGCTGAGGCGCGGCGGCGTGCTTGGGAGGTGGCCGACAATGCAGCGTGTGGGTGAAACCGGAAGGAACACAGCCTCGATTGCCACATCACTGGAAATGGTAGCTAGCACCAGTCTGGGCTTTCCGTCGGAGAACATCGCAATAGGGCCGCAATCGCCCAGGATAAAGAACTCCCCTAATGGGGCATCGACTACTTCAAACTCCAAATCGTTGGCCATGTGGGTGGCGCGGATGGGCATCGCTGGATCTTTGGCAAGACCATTCAGGTAGGCGCGGTTGGCCATGATGTCAGCCTCGGCGCGCGCCTTGGCCAGGAACGTATACGCAACCTGCCAAGCCTCGGCCACCAGCTGGGCTTCATTGGTCGCGACGTGGTATTTCCATTGCGAAGTGATGAAGCTGTAGGCCTTGGCCCGCTGCTCGCGATGCATATGTCCAAAGCGCTTGTTGATCTCATCGTTGATGAGGCGCTTCTGCTCTTTGGGGTCGGACAGGCTGGCCATGAGGTCGCGCCGCAGACGCATAGGGTCGAGCAGCTTCAAGCGAAGTGCTTCCAGAAGGGCAGGGAAGAGCGCTACCAGCGCTTCCCGCATAGACTTCGTGCGGAAGGCTAAAGCGCAGATGAGGGTGGCCATGTCCGCGGGGGCAACGGCATCCCCACGGTTGATGGCCTGCACGGTCTCGGCCAGTGTGTCCTCGCCACGGGTGATGGCGTCGTCCAGGCTCGTGTCCTCGGGGCCACCGTAGAAGTCCAGCTCCTTGCCCAGCCCACTGGTGTTGGGAGTGAATCGCCCTCGGGTCCGATGGTGGGCGTGGACATAGAACTCCTTGCCCCGCTGACGGTAGGCGAACGGGCGTTGGATCAGCTGGGGCAGATAGTGGTGCTTGCGGCCAGACATGGGGCGATCCATTGAGGTTTATGGCAGTGTACGGAATGAGCGAATCAGTAGATGAGACAGGGCCTTGGCACGATCCACGCCATCAATCAGCCGTCGTGGAACGTGCCAAGGCCCTGTGTGACAATCATGAACAAACCTGCGCCCCGCCAAAGGGGCCCTGAAGTAGTCAGATCGAGCCCATGACCCAAACCGAAAAACAGACAGACCTTCTTACCCGTCTTGGCCAGCTAGGCGCCCCCGAACTGCGGCGACTGCTGGTGGAGCACCTCACCAAGCGGAAGTTGGGCTTGACCTGGGAGCGCAACGCCATCGAGCACGATGAGGCGTTGAACGCCGACATCGTTCTGCCTCGACTCGTGCCGGAACTCAGCTACAAGCCAACGAATGCTGGCGAGAAGTACGTGCACCGCAACCTGATCATTGAAGGTGACAACTTCGATGCTCTACGCCTGCTAAAAGCTACTCACGCGGGCCGGATCCGCGTTATTTACATCGATCCGCCTTACAACACCGGAAACAAGGATTGGGTCTACAACGATCACTATGTCGGAAAGGCTGACCGGTGGAGGCATTCCCAGTGGTTGGAGTTTCTGTATCGACGTCTGTTGCTTGCGCGGGAGCTTTTGGCACCCGACGGCGTCATTCTGGTGTCAATCAACGACGAGAATAGGGCTCGGCTTGAACTGCTGATGGACGAAGTCTTTCCTGGACGGCGGCTTGGGAGTTTGGTTTGGCGGACGAAAGATACCGGCAACGACTTATCTCAACGGTTCAGTCATGTCCACGAGCATGTGCTGGTCTATGCCAATCCTGGGTTCGCATTCAATGGGCGTCCTACGGACCGAAAGAAGTTCAGGAACACAGACAACGACGAGCGCGGCGAATGGTCACCACAGCCACTGACTAAGTCTCACACGTATAGCGAGCGCGGAAATACGTACTATCCAATCCAGAATCCAGAGACCGGGTACTGGTATCCCTGCGATCCAGACAACGTCTGGCGATACGCATCTGAGAAGGAAATCAGAAAGCGACTCGACAACGATGAGGATGCTGTTGCCGCAGCGCTTGATGGACTGCGCAGTGACACCATCGAGCAGCTCATCGAGAAGAAGCTGATTTATTTCCCCCCGTGCAATCTTGTGGATGTCATGCGGTTCGACACCCGGGATGATCTGCTGGCGGCTATCCGAGAGGGGAGGGGGCCGGTCCTGCCCAAGAAGAAGACGCCGCTGCTGCGAGAAGAGCTCCCAGACCTGGACTTCTGGATCGGAAAGCCGATTGCAGCCGGACGCCCCTCCCGCAAGGAGCACTGGACCGCGCGCCCTGAAGAAGAGCGCTTGGCGCCATTGAGCAGCTGGATCGCGGGTATCAATGAAGACGTTAACGATGATGACGAGTACATCGAGGCTGTCATCACTATGCGCAGCACCCGTGGCGGCGTCGCAACCGAGGAAGTGAAGTCGGTTCTCGGCGGGAAGGCTTTCCCCTATCCAAAGCCGTTGAGCCTGCTGAAGGGGTTGCTGGAACAGGCGACGCGGCAGGATGACACCGTGCTGGATTTCTTTGCGGGGTCCGGGACCACGGCCCATGCGCTGCTCCAATTGAACGCCAAAGATGGCGGGCAGCGACGCTTCATCCTGTGCTCAAGTACAGAGGCAACCGACAAAGAGCCTGGTAAGAATGTTTGCAGGGACGTGTGCGCCGCTCGCGTGCGACGGGTCATCACCGGGTACAACGGAAATGCTGGATATACCGTAGAACAGGGTGGGGAGTTCGCTTATCTAATGCTCAATAAGCTGGCGGCAGCGGATCTTCCATTTGAGGTCAAGACAAGCAATGCGGCGGCGCTACTGAGTTTGCGTCTGGCTCATGCTGTGTGGGAGTTCAACGAAGGACTCGTTCAGCACATTGCCAGGGCAGATGACTACGACATTCTTCTATGTTCTGAGGTCACCGAAGGTGCCGTGGAGGAATTATCCGCATGGCCCAAGGCGCATGGCGTGCAGCGTCTATCCGTGTATTGCGATCGGCCCATTGCGTTGCAGGAGGCGCTGGACGCTCGTGGCGTCGATGCCAGCTGTCATAGCCTTGTGGAGACGCTGCTCAGTGGCCAGGCCGGAGGCCGCGCATGATCATGGATTTTGTCGCTGCGCAGACGTCCAGTCATGAGCCCATCGGCTTCCAAAAGGACATCATCAACAATCTGTCGGCTGCCCTTCTAAGCCATCCCTCGCCGCCTGTCTTGCTGCGGTCTCCTACCGGCTCGGGCAAGACCTTCATGCTTGTGCGAGCCTTGTCCAAGGTGTCGGCGGCGCAGGAAACCGTGTGGCTGTGGTTCGTGCCCTATGTGAACCTGGTACAGCAGACCGAGGACGCTATCCTGGGTAATGCCGATGGGCAGCTATTCCCCGTCATGCTATCCCGTGGCCGCAACCAGGAGCCCAGCAAAGGCATGGTGCTGCTATCCACGGCGGCGGGCGTGGCCAGTGCCAAAGACCGCAAGACCGGCTATTCCAGTGGAGCAGATGACGATCAACGGGCGCTGAACGAGTTCGTAGAGCTGGCGCGTGCCCGCAAGCTCAAGATCGGCTTGGTCGTGGACGAAGCGCACATTGGCTTGAAAACCGGCACCGAGTTTGGCGCGTTCGCACTGTGGGTTAATCCCGACTACATGGTGATGGCGTCGGCCACGCCCAAGGACTCGGTCCTAGACCAGTTCCTGGCACAGTCTGGCAAGCAGGCCCGCACGTCATTCGTCGTGAGTCGGGCCGAAGCGGTCGAAGCACGCCTGAACAAGAAGTACATCGAGGCGGTGAAGTACGATCTCCAACGGACCATCTCCACCGTTGCAGACCTTAAGCGTACCGTGCTGCGTCAGGCTTGGAAGAAGCACCTATGGTTGAAAAAGATCCTCAAGGCCGAGGGGATAGACCTGACGCCGCTTCTATTGGTTCAGGTCGCCAACGGCGACAAAACCGTGGACGAAGCCCGAGAGGATCTCATCCGCCTGTGCCGCGTGCCCCTGGGGGCCATTGGCGTTCATTCGTCAGATGAGCCCGATCCGGTCCTAATGGCTGCCATCGCCAACGACCACAGCAAGGAAGTCCTGATCTTCAAGCAGTCGGCTGGCACTGGCTTCGATGCTCCGCGGGCGTTTGTTCTGGCATCGACGAAGCTGGTCAATGACGCTGACTTCGCCATGCAATTCATCGGGCGCGTCATGCGTGTGGCGCCCCAGGTACGGGACGGCTTCCCCAAGCCTCAGGAGATCCCCGAGTCCTTGGACACGGCATTCATCTACTTGGCTGATGGAGAAGCTCAGGCGGGCTTCCAGTCGGCGGTAAACACGGTCGGTGCCGTCAAGAGCCAGTTGGAAGGCCAGACCGAGCAGATGATAGTCAAGCAGACCAAGAGCGGCGCGACGGTCATCAGCAATAAGACCTCGCCACAGCTGCCGGCGTTCTACGACGGGACCAAACCGGCACCGGCCAGGACCATTGATGAGCCGGACGAGGAAGACGAGGACGGGCTGCCCAGCACCGGTACCGTTCAACCTAGCCTGTTCGGCAATGACACGTGTGCCGACACGGGCACGACGATCATGGAGGCAGACTGGGTGGTGGATACCACGCCCAAGCCCGCAGTCGTTCCTGCGGATGAAAAAGAAATTCTGGAACGGCTCAAGGAGCAGGGACTCAAGGCTTACAAGCTTAACTTGAAGCTGCCATGCGCGCCCACGGTGTTCCAGCAGGAGAGTAGGCCGGCAATGGCTAACATGGCCAAGGTGTCGGCGCATTTGGCCATGAACTTGCCGCTGACTGAGGACAAGGTCGCCTTTGCAGTGCGTGCCGCTTACAACCTGCTGCGCGACAAGGAGATCCACACCGAGCTGACCAAGGATGAAGACAACATCCGAACGGAGGAGGTCACGGTCATCACAGACCGAGGCTCGCTGGCTCGGGATGCGGCTTCCCAGTTGAAGAAGATCCCGCAGGTGGAAGACGCCGACGTCAAGATCATCATTGGGACGCTGGCCGGTCGACTGAAGGAGGATGTGGCAGTGCCTCCTTCTGATTCGAGTTCATCGGTACTGGACGACAAGCAGCTGGATCGATTGGCGAGAGACGCTGCCTGCTGGGTCGTCCGCCGAGACGCCCAGCGGATCGGTGAGATGGTCCAGGACGCAATTGCGGAATTTTCGACGATCGGCAGTGCCTCGCCGCTGCCCCAGTTCCTGCTTTACCCATTGAGCAAGGCGCTGGACCAGGCACAGAAAAACCTCTACGGCGTTATCCCGCCTCTGGATGGAACGATTGCGAGTGCCCGTGACAGCCTCGACATCGAAGGCCAGACGACCATGTTCAAGGAGACCTTGGCCCACTCCGGCGGGGCGATCTCGGTTTTCGGGATCGATGGGTCGGCGGGCGTCAATCAGGAGGAGCGGGAGTTCATTCAGTCGATGGAGCGCGATGACCACGTCGTGTGGTGGCACCGCAACCCGTCGCGTAAGCCTTGGTCCGTCCGGGTTGTGCGAAGTGAGCACAAGAATTACTTCTACCCAGACTTCATCGTTTGCTTGGAATACCCCCTGGGGGAGCCCCCAGAGTTTCGGATGGTGGAGACCAAGGAAAGTACCAAGGACGCTAGTCGTAAGGCCCAGCGAACGCCCAAGACCTACGGAAAGGTGCTGTTCGTGACGAAGGAGGATAAACGTCTGCGCATCGTCAATGATGACGGTAGTCTGGGAGACGAATTCGACTGGGTCGATCTCACGCCGGCATGGAAGTGGATGGCAGCACGGAGGAGTAGCTAGTACTCCTTAGGTCGGAATGATGGGCCCCGACTAAGGGGCCGCGTACGGAGGCCGGACAGGACATCAAGATCGGTGACTACTCCGACACCATCGGGGTTACGATCACCTTTTGATCAGTCCCGGAAGGCACTCTTCGCACCAGCTAAGGTACAGGCCAAAAGCCTGTACCTTTTTTCTTTGGGTCGCGCAGCCAGGTGCAGCGATTGCCCGAGCGCGGTGTTCTTGGGTACTGGCTTTTCCCTCGCCCGGCCGATCGACACGGCCGGGCAATAGTTGCGGGTGTGGCAGCAGTGCGCCTGTTGTGGTTTGGATGCGGGCGAGGGAATTTCAGGGCGGAGAGGTGGGCACGGTTCTGGGCCGCTCGTGGCGGCCCGGACAACTGGGGCAGAGCAAGCCTATGCGGCGCTGGCGCGCCGCTGCTCCGCGCTGGGGTAGGTCGGGGTGGGCTTGCCCCCGGGCAGGCGCTGGCGGGCTCCTGAGCGCGATACAGGGCAAAGGCCGAAGGCAGGCCGCTGGCAGGCGGCCAAGGTCCTGGCCACCGGCCGGTGGTCCGCTCCCGCAGGGAGCGTCGGGATGGGGGAGGTTTGCCCAGGGGTTGGGAAGTCTCATTCCTCGTCTCAGGCCGGCGGGGCGCAGCCCCCGGCGCTGTTGCTGTTGCTTTCCCGCGGGATAAAAAGTTCCCGCGTGCGTCAGCACGCCCTCAACCTTAAGCCTCTAAAACCTAAAGCCTATAGGCAGCGAAATGCCTAAAAAACTTTGTAAAACAATAAATTGAGAGAAGTGTCGGTAGCAGATAACCGCCCTCTTTGACGGTGGCTGCATAGGGGGAAGGTCAGACATATGTAGCAAATCAACGCCGTAGCTTGACGGATTGCGGGCTTTTCTTAGCTTGTGGGAATGAAGAGCAAGAATATTGATCTGGTTCGCAGAGCCCCCGCGCAAGGAAAGGCACAGCCACAGGTGAGCATACCCCTGGGTATGACCCGCAGTGCGTTGTTTAGCGTGTCCTTGAATGGCAAACGGGCGTACAGGAAAAAGATTGATGTCGAAAACGGCCCGCTCGACATACGGCTGGAGTACACCGGGCCGCATCTCAACCAGGAACACTTCAAGGCCTGGCAGGCCGCTATCCATCTTGCCAAGGAGCAGGGGGGCATGGGTGGCGAACAGTTCGTGGTTCCGGTTACCCAATTGATGAGGGCAATGGGGCAGAGCTATCGCGACCATGATCAACGACTTCGGGCGTGGCGCTTGCGCCGCCACCTCAGGGATGGTGATGTCCGGCTGCGCAGCAATGGCTTCGAGAATTTTCCTCGACGTTTCCTCCGAAGCGTTCCCCGCAACATCCGACCAGTGCCTCGGCTTCCGGCAGGCGCAGGGGCTGGCTCGGTGCCAGCACCGCCTCGCGGTCGCCCCCGCGTTACGGGTCGCTGTCATCGTGGACCATGGACGGACCATGGATAGAATCTGATCAGGTGTGGATGATGAAAGCGCTGCAAACAAGTTCTTTATCGCGATATATTTACGTCTGAAATATGTTGCTTCATCAGGGGGGTGTGTTCGGGCTGCTTCTGGGTCACGCGGGAGCCATCGGGATACGGGTGCGGGCACGGGGTGGCCGCGGGTGGATCATTGTAGGGGAGGGGGGCGATGGGGGCGATGGCTTGGTCTGCATGAGACCAAGGCATAGGGCTCACCCCGGTTACTCAGCGCATCCGGCTCAGGTGCGTGCCGATTACCTTGCCAATCTGCAGGCGAGTCATCCGGCGGATCGGGTAATCCTGCGCCAGATCGGCGAAGCGCGTCGCCACATCGCAGACCAACGCGATGATGGCCTCGGCGTCCTTCTTCGGCACGTCATGGTCCTGGGCCAGTTTCAGCAGATGCGAGCGACTGATCTCCCTGCCTTCACCGTAGACGTCCATGTGATGTTCGCTGCCCGGTCCCCAGCTGAAGGTCAGGTCATAACCCGGTGCGAGCTTCCAGTCTCGATCGCGGTCAAGTCGAAAGGAAAAATTCTTGCTGTGATCGTCCTGATTGTTGAAAACCACGTTGAACACCGCTCGTCGAAATGCCCTGTCCACTTCGGCCTGGCTTCGGGTAATCGAACGGGTCAGTCTCAGGAATCCGGAGTAGTCGATCTGTGGGATGCGGAAGTTGAGATCTGCAGCGCCAGCCAAGGTGAGCATTGGAACGCGCATTCCGTCGTGCCGGTCGAAACGCCGGATTCCGAATGCTGCCAGTTTTGGCCCAAGTTCAAAGTGGCGCGTGTCCGGCATTTCGATGCCGCATTGAAGAGCGAGCTGGGCGTACAGGGCTTCCACGGCGCAGAGCTCAGGATGCTCGTTCCCCGCTTGGAATTTGACCAGCCACGGTTCTCCACCGGGCAATGGTTGGGTGCTCACGATGTCGGTTCGGGGCTCGAAATCCACCAGTACTTTCGGGCGCGCACCTTGCGGGGATCCGCCCAGCCTGGCCAAGGTGACCAGCGCCGACGCATCATTGTCGTGAACAACGTCCTGCACCTGCGCGGCTAGTTCGAGCAGGCTGAGGTCCTCGTTTCCGAGCTCGATTGTGGATTGAGGTCTGAAATTGAGGGCCCCCATGGCACGATCGCCAATGAAGGCCAAGCGATCCAACGGTGAAAGGCGGCGCGGGTCGCGGCCTCGCTTTCTGAAAAGCCGATCCATGACCAGCAGACCCCACCCATCAGGCAGAGCATCGGCAATAGCACCCGGAAGACGATACTGATAGTCGTCATATCCTTGGAAAGCCTCCGGCACCAGCGGGAGATTGGGAGAAAGAGCGAACCCCTCCTCGAGCGCCTCGCTTGAGTACTGAAACAACAAGCGCTCGCCATCGTCGGCGAGACGTCCCAGCGACCACTGCTCGCCCCAGCCCTCGTAGATCACATCCAGTAGTTGTATCGCCATCAGTTTTTACCTGCCTGCTCGCTTACGCACAGTACTCCGCGCACGGTCCAGTTCAATGAGATCGTCGATGGACTGGATGTCCATTTTGAAAAGGCTTTCAAGACCGGCTTCCAGACGTAAGGCCTGTGCGATCTTGATGATGGTGCTGAACGCGCAGTCACCTGTGCGCTCGAGATTTCGAATGGTGCCTACCGAGACGCCAACGCGCGTTGCCAGATCAGCCTGCGTCATGTTGCGACCGATGCGTGCCAGCCTGATCCGCTGTGCCATCTCGGCCTCAATCTCTTTAGGACTTGCGAGCGAAAACTTGATGGTCTTCTCCATGGGGCAAAGACTAGCATCTCAGGAGTGAAGCGTCAAAATATTGAATTTTAACTGACTAAAAAGCACGTAAAGGTCAATATTTTGTATCAATGCGTCCTTGAGCTACGCAGTCCTCAGAAATAGAACCCCACATTGAGATTGAACCGCGAGCGCCAGCGCGACGGTCCGCCGTCATTGATGCCGATGCCTTCACCCCCAGCGAACCACATGTCCTTGCCGGCTATCCAGTCAACGTAAGTGAGCATGATGCCCTTCTGCAGGCTGCAGCCGCTGACGTTCTGCGCGGAGGTGCGCTTGCCCGCCGTGCGCTGCACCGGGCGCGCCGCACTCAGGTTGTTGTAGCAGGTGATGTCATCCAGCCAGCGCTGCTCGCCGAACGAATAAGCCAGGTTCACCGACGGCACATCCGCGTGCGCGGCGATCTCGAACGGCGCCTGGAAGGCGGACAGCGCGATGCGCTCGCCGGGGACGTCGTAGCGGTAGCGCGCCCATTGCACCTGCGCCGTCCAGCCTTCGCGCTGCCACTGCGCATGCACGGCAGCACCGTGGTGGCCGTGATGGCGGCGCGTCTGTGTGTTCTGCACGGTGCCACTGAAGCCCGACGCGCCCACCACCACCTCGCCGCCCGCCCAGTCGGTGTTCCGCTCGTAGCGCAGGTGCACGCGGTCGCGTTCGCGGTAGGGCAGCCCCGGCACCTGCGCCACGTCGAAGGAATACCGATCCGTGCGGGAGCCGGTGCCGTATTCGTCGCCGGCAAACCAGCCGATGTGCCACGCGTGCGTACCCCGCTGGTGACTCACCACCACGCCGGGATCGTAGTCGTCTTCGATGCCGAGGTAATAGCCCGCACCGAACCAGAAACTCTGTGACACCGTGGGCAGCAGGCCGAAGGGCACCTGCTGGATGCCGGCGGTGACGAGCGTGGATTCCGTTGCCTGCCATCCGACCTGCGCGTGATGCACCGCGTCGAAGCCGTCGTACCAGCGATACTGTGCCGAGAACGTAAGCGGCCCGCTGCCTGCTTTGATATCCGCGCACAGCAGCTCCAATTGCAGCCTGCTGGTGGGGCCATAGTCCAGCCATCCGTAGTTGAAGCGTACCGCGCCGCCGATGTCAGCGTAGGGCGCGGTAGTGGATGACGGCGCATCCTCTGCGCGTAGTTCAGTGCTGGACCACGCGGTGGCCAACAGCAACGGGAGTGCTTTCTTCATAGCGCCGTCGGGCTCCAGGAAGCGGAAGAAGGCCAGACACCTTAACGCGTCGCCGTGAGGATATTGACCACGATGCGGGATGCGCGCGCTGCTTCGCGCACACGGGTGCCGTCACTCCGATGCCGTGGCAGGCAGGCGCAGTTGTTCCCAGAGCGCGGCATCGACCCTGCCCAGTGCCTCCAGTTGCGGCTTCCCGAACAGGTAGCCTTGGTACAACGCGATGCCCAGCGAGCGCAGGAACTGGTACTCCGCCACGGTCTCCACGCCCTCGGCCAGCACCGTCGAGCCGACCGACGTGCCGATGTCCACGACCCCCCTGACAATGGCTTGGCGCACCGGATCGGTGTCGATGCCACGGATCAGCGCCATGTCCAGTTTCAACAGATCCGGCTGGAAATCGGCGAGCAGGGTCAGCCCGGCATAACCGGCGCCGAAGTCATCGATCGCGGTCAGGAACCCGCGGGCGCGGTAGTCGCGGAAGATGCGGGTGATGTGCAGGCGGTCGCGCATCTGCTCGGCTTCGGTGGTCTCGAAAACCAGCTTTTCGGTGGGAAATCCACAGGCCTGCGCAGCGCTCAAGGTCAGGCGGATGCAGGTGGCCGGCTCATACACGGCGTTGGGAAAGAAGTTGATCGACAGCCGCTCACGCAGCCCGAGGCGCGCGGCGGTCTCGATGGCCTTTACCCGGCAGGTCTGGTCGAAACGGTACAACTGCTCCGGGCGCACCTGGGCGATGACATCCGCCGCACTGCCGCCGTCCATCGAGCGCACCAGCGCCTCGTAGCCGAAGATGGATTCGTCGCGGGCATCCACGATGGGCTGGAAGGCCATGCGGACGTCGAAATCCAGTCGGTTGTCACCCTGGCAGCCCGCGCAGGGATGCGGGCTGCCGCCCGTGCCGAAGAAACGTTCCAGGTACATCAGCAGTCTCTAGAGTGGATAGCATCATGGTGCCGCGAACGGCGGGGCGTGCCAAGCAGGCGTCCGTCATTCCGCCGGTGCGGGACCGGCCAGCATCGCGGCACGTCGTGCGCGATAGGTTTCCGGCGTCTGCGGTTTGATGAAGAGGGCCGTCAGCTCCGGGTACTCGCTTCTCACCGTGGCCTCGATGCGCGCGATGCAGGCCTCGATTTCCGGCGTGGTGCAGTCATCTTCAAACTCCGCGCTCAGCATCGCCACGACTTGATTGGGCCCCATCTGCATGGTGCTCAGGCCGTTGGCGTGGCGCAGGTCAGGATCGGCATTGGCTACGGCCATGATGCGTTCGGCCACGTGCGGGTGCGCCGGTTCGCCGACGAGCAGACCCTTGGTTTCACGGGCGAGCAGGAAGGCCGTGAGCGCCAGCACGCCGGCGATGCACAGCGACGCCACGCCATCCAGGATGGGCATGTCCAGCACCTGTGCGGCCAGCAGGCCGGCCATCGCGAAGAAGAGCCCGAGCAGGGCGGCGCTGTCTTCCAGCAGGACGGTAAACGTGGTGGGGTCCTTGCTGCGCCGGAACGCTTCGAAGTAGCCCATGCTGCCCTTGGTAGCACGGAACTCGCGCAGCGCGATCCACCACGAAGCGCCTTCGAACACCATGGAGACGCCCAGCACCACATAGCTTACGGTGTGGTTCGTGGCCGGCTCCGGATGGCGGATGTGCTGGATGCCTTCGTAGGCTGATACGCCTGCACCGGCCGCGAACACCAGCAGGGCCACGATGAAACTCCAGAAATACAGCTCGCGACCGTGGCCGAAGGGGTGGGCCGCGTCCGGCTTGCGCTCTGCGCGGCGCAGTCCGTACAGCAGGAGCACCTCGTTGATGGTGTCGACCAGCGAGTGGACACCCTCGCTGACCATGGCCGAGCTGCCCGATATACCGGCGGCGACGAACTTGGCGATGGCGATGGCGAGGTTGCCGGCGAGGGCGGCATAGATGACGAGACGGGAGCCGGAGGGCTTGGCCATGGCGGGGGAACCGGTGGGGAAGCCCATCATCGGCAACGGGCTGTGCCGACTGCGTGCACGGCGGGCCGGCGGTAACCTGGCGGCAATGTTCCGGCTACAGGGTGCATGCTAGGTTCGACCCATCCCCGTGCAAGGACAGCATCGTGATCAGGACCCTACGCCTTGTTTCCCTTGCCATGGCCGGGCTGGTTCCGGGCGTGGTTCTTGCCCAGCAGGGCCCTGCCGACCGGGTGCCGCCGGCCTCCCACTGCCTGGATGCGCGCGATATCCGTCAGGTAGAACAGGCCAGCGTGGAGTCCATCGCGGTGCGCGGCGGCAATGGGCAGGCGTATCGGCTTGATTTCAGCGGGGCGGGATGCCCGGGCATCAACGAAGCCAGCCACGTGCGGCTGGACGCACCGGCGGGCTGGGCCTGCGGCCGCCCCAGCGAGCAGGTTGTCGTGGATGGGCGGAACTGCGGCATCAGTGCGGTGACGGTGATCGACAATCGGGATTTCGCTGAGGCTGCGCGTGAAAGCAGCCGTCAGTTCGCCGCTACCCTGCCGGGCATCACGGTGACCGGCGACGGGGATGCCCAGGGCGCACGCCGCAGTGCGCGGCATACGTTCCAGGGCACGCCCGATTTCTGCTTTGCCACCCGCCACGTACGCAGCTGGAATGAAGATCCGCAGGGTGTGGTGGTTGAAACCAATCCACGCCGCAACGGCGGCGTGCGTTACTACCGTGTGGAGCTGGGCGGGTCCTGCAGCATTCTTGCCGGCGCGCAGTCGGTGGACTTTCAGTCCGGCTTCCAGAACGGTCTGATCTGCGGCAACCCGGGCGACCGCATCGTGATGACGCCGTCGGCCATCATCGGTGACCTGCGCGCCAGCACGCCCCGTTTTGCGCGGCCGGGCTGTGAGGTGCTGGCGGTATACCCGAAGGACTAGCCGGTGCACGGCTCAGGGCGCGCACCAGTCGGTAGCCGACGACGCGCGCACGAGCTGCCTGGCCGCTACGATCAGGCCCTCCTGCAGGTGCTCGCTGAGCGTGCCATCGACGTCTCCGTCGCGCTGGGCGATGTGTGCGGCATGCAGGATTTCCAGAAGGGCGGCCAACCCCTGCAGCCGGCTTTGCGCGGCTGCCGACAGCGGATCGGGGCAGAGGGAATAGGGTGGCATCGGCGGACCTCGCAGGCGGTGACGCCACCTGCGTCAAGGCGCAGGGTGGCGGGCGATGCGGGTTGGCGTACCGGGAGAAACAAGTCGAAAAACCGGCGGATTGAGAGACATCCCCACACATCACCCGCCGCAGGATCGGCAGGACGATGCATTCTCCGCCGTGCCCCGAGGGGCAGAACAGAGTCCAAGACTTGTTTCAAGCACGGGACGCCAATCCCGACTGACGTGTTGCCACGTCAGCAGGGCCATCGTGGACAGCGGAATGCGCTTTCGTCCATGAGAAAAGCTGTGATGTGGCGCCGCCACCCCTGTCGGGACGTAACCTGCGGGGTAGGGCCGCGCATCCGATCTGATACAGGGGAGTGCACGGGCCTGCGCCACCGTCGGCTGCACCCCGCCGTTTACGACATGGCATCATCACCGTCTTGCCCCAGCCCCCGTGAGTGTTCATGCCAAGCCTGCTGCTTTTCCTCGTCATGCTGGTTGCGCCCGTGCTGTCGGCCCAGGCCGCGCCGGTGCAGCCGCAGAACGGCGATCTGCTGTTCGTCACCGCCGCCCGTACCGGGCTCAGCGGGGCCATCCACGATGCCACCGGCAAACAGGGGGCGGCGAGTTACGACCACGTTGCACTGGTCGCGCACGAGGAGGAGGGCGAGGTGGTGCTGCACGCGGACGAGAAAGGTTCCCGCGCGCAGCACCTGGACAGCTTCCTCGCCGATGCGCGGGCCAAACATCGACAGGTCATCGTCTACCGTTTGAAAGGCGAAGCGCGCACGGCGATCCCGGCGGCCATCGCACGTGCGCGTACGTTGCTGGGCAAGCCGTACAACTTCACCTATGTGCAGGACGAAGGCAGTTACTACTGTTCTGATTTCATCGAGCGCGCGTTTCGTGCACAGCACGTGTTCGCTACCCAGCCGATGAACTTCAAGAACCTGCAGACGGGCGAGATATCGTCGTACTGGGTGGATTTCTACAAGAGCAAAGGTATGGAGGTTCCACAGGGTGCACCGGGAACCAATCCGAATGACATGTCCGCATCGCCGGTGCTGGACCGCATCGGCAGCGCGCTGTAAGGCTGCACGCGCAGGCGTCGGCGCTCTTTCGCCTGCCGAAAGGGAATCGTCCCTGCTTTTGGATTCAGACGCATCGGAGATAGCGGGATGAACATGGTGTTGACTGCCGTGCTGGCGGTTTTTCTTGTGGGATGCGGATCGGCATCGGCATCCGTGCCGGTCGCGCAGCGGGGCCAGGGGCAGCCGTATGAGATCGTTGGCAGCGAGGTGTGGGACGTGCCCGATCCGGTGTCGGGCCGCGGGTACCAGGTGTTCGTCAACCTGCCGGCGTCGTATGCGAAGGACCCTGCACGCCGTTACCCCGTGCTGTATGTCACCGACGCCGACTATGCCTTCCCGGTCCTGCGCCAGGTGGGCAGGCGGCTGGGCAGTTCGGTGCAGGAATTCATTCTGGTGGGCGTGTCCTACGCGGTAGGCGAAGAGGGCACGACCAGCCGGCGGCGCGACTACACGCCCACGGCGCTGGGCGCGGCCGATGCGCCGGATGGCGCGGTGCATGGCGGTGGTGCCGCACACGCCGCCTATCTGCGGGACCAGGTGCTGCCCTTCGTCGCGCAGCGTTTCCGAACGGATGAAACGCGTCGGCTGTTCCTGGGGCACTCCTACGGGGCACTGCTGGGTACGCAGATCCTGTTCAGTGATCCCGCGCTTTTCTCCGGCTACGTGCTCGGCAGCCCCTCTTACTGGTACGACGACCACGTCATGGACCGCATGGAGCGGGAGTCTGCCCAGACGCTGCGTGACATGCCGGCCACTGTGTATTTCTACATCGGCGAGTATGAGGCCAAGAAGGTCGGTAACCCGCGCTACCTGCAGGACGATGACATGGTGGAGGATGCCCGCCGGATGGAGCGCACGTTGCGCGCGCGCAAGTATCCGTCACTGAAGCTGAGGCTGGATGTGTTGAACGATGAAGACCACCTGACGGTCGCCCCGCGCGGGTTCACGTTGGGCTTGAAGCATCTGCTGCCCGGACCGAGCAAAACCGACCCGTAACGCATGCAGGCCGGTAGAACCGCGTGGTAGAGCCGCGTGGTAGAGCCGACTTCAGTCGGCTGCTTTGGACCAAGGCGGAGGTAGAGCCGACTTCAGTCGGCTGGTTTGGACCAAGGCCGAGGTAGAGGCGAATTTAGTCCGCTNACCGTCCCATCGCCCCCACACCGTCCCATCGCCCCGACACAGTCCCATCGCCCGACCCAGTCCCATCGTCCCCACACCGTCCCATCGCCCCGCGCAGTCCCATCGCCCCGCGCAGTCCCATTCCCGCTACGGGGTCGCGTCCGATTCGGGCGGCATGAAGAACTCCACTTTGCCGCAGCCCGTGCAGAGAAACGATTCGAAGCGCTTTCGGTTGACCAGCAGCTCACCGATGTTACCCAGCAGGAGAGGCCACATGCGCGTGCCTTCATGCAGTTGCAGGGTGCCGGCGAACTGCATGGGCGATGCGCAGCGCAGGCAGCGCTCGGGCGCGTAAGCACCGGGATGCGCAGCCAGCGGTGCGGTGGAATCGAATCCGCAGGTGCCGCAGACGTCGGATTCCTGCGGAACGGCGGCGCCACAGTGGTTGCAGGACCAGCAGATCATCGTGTGTTGTTTCCTCTGACGGTGCAGGACCGAGTGTAACCGGCGGAGGGTAGAGCCGACTTCAGTCGGCTTCGCCGATATGCAGCCGACTGAAGTCGCCTCTACCAGGGGCGTGTTTGAGCAGCCGACTGAAGTCGGCTCTACCAGGGGCGTGTTTGAGCAGCCGACTGAAGTCGGCTCTACCAGGGATGTGGTTGGGTGTGGATGGGCAGCCGACTGAAGTCGGCTCTACCGGCTGGGTTGCAGGTGGATGTTCGGGTGGGCGGCGAATATTTCCAGCACGATGTCGAAATAAGTCTGACCGGTGCCGTCTTCCAGCGCCTGCAGTTGCTGGTTTATGCGGGTGGTCGCAAAACCGGGTTGCGCGAGTTTCTGCTGCAGCCATTCGCGGGTGGCTTCAAGGCCGAGAGACGCCCTGCTGATGTCCATGTCCCGCCACACCACCGTGGCGTGCTCCATGCCCAGCAGCTTCCCGTAGCCGCCGTACAGCAGGTCGTCCAGCGCATCGAGGCTGGCGCCCAACGTCCAGTCTTCGTCTTCCATGAACACCCGGTTGAGCTCGGCATACAGTGCCGGTACGTCGGTGATGCGGGATCCTTCGATGATGAAGCGGTCGGTCATCTGGCTCTCCTGGGCGGGGTGGACGTTGACATGTTCTTCGCGCGGCTGGAATAAATTGCCACCATTAAGGCTGTGGCGTACGCAGGTTGTCCATCTCGTTTTCCTCCAGCGTCACCCCCCGCACGTTCCCTTTCCACGATGGCCCGGCGGCGGCGCAGATCCGTGCGCGGGACTGGGCCGACACGGCCATCGGGCCGCCGCCGCAGTGGCCGGCTGCGCTCCGCCAGGCCACCAGCCTGATGCTGTCTTCCCCGGAAAGCATGTACATCGCCTGGGGTGAGGATCTGACGTTCCTGTTCAATGATGCGTACAGCCCTATCCTGGGTCCGCGCCTTGCCGGGGCCATGGGAAAGCCGCTGCGCGCAGTGTGGGCCGATGCATGGGACGCGGTGCGCGTGCCGATCGAACAGGCGTTGGCGGGCGAGGGCTCACGCTTCGACAGCGTGCCGGTGCAGATGAACCGCCAGGGCGAACCGGAAGATACCTGGTGGACTTTCTCGTTTTCGCCCATCCATGACGACGAAGGATGCATAGAGGGCGTGTTCTGCGTGACGCGCGAGGTCACGCAGATCGTGGTCGCGCAGCAACGGCTGGCGCACGAGAACGAGCGCCTGATCGCGCTGTTCGAGAAGTCGCCGATGTTCATGGTCTTCCTCAACGGGCCCGAGCACCGGATCGAACTGGCCAACCCGCGCTATACCGAGCTGGTCGGCCATCGCGATCTGATCGGGCAGCGGTTGGTCGACGCAGTGCCGGAAGCCATCGACCAAGGCTACCTGCCGTTGCTGGACGAGGTTTACCGTACCGGCGAAACCTACATCGGCACCGAAGTCTCTTACGCTCCCCTCTCGGTAGACGGCAGACTGGGCGACAAACGCCTGCTCGATATCGTGTTCCAGCCGGTCAAGGATGCGCAGGGCGCCCCGCTTGGCATATTCGTGCAGGGGCTGGACGTAACGTCGCAGGTCGACCTGCAGCGGAGTCTGAGGTCCAGCGAATCCCTCCACCGGCAGATCATGGACAGCGCGATGGACTACGCCATCTTCGCGATGGATCTGCAGGGGCGCATCACGTTGTGGAACGAGGGTGCGCGGCGTACGTTGGGCTGGACAGAAGAAGAGATGCTGGGGCAGACCCCGGAGCGGCTGTACAACGAGGTGGATCGCCGCGCCAAGCGTTTCCAGCACGGCATGCGCGTCGCGCTGGCCGAGGGGGGACTGACCGGCGAGCGACCGTTCCTGCGCAGGTCGGGCGAAACGTTCTCGGCGCAGGGCGCGATGACCGTGCTGCGGGACGAGGACGGTACGGCGCATGGGTTTGTCATCGTGCTGCGTGATCGCAGTGCCGAGCGCGCCGCCATCGATGCGTTGGCCGACAGCGAGCGGCGACTGGGTGCATTGGTCGGCGCATCATCCCAGGTGTTGTATGCGCTGTCGGCCGACTGGACGGAACGTCGGCAGATACTGCGCCAAGGCGAAACGGTGCGCTTGCTGCCGCCGGACTGGAACTGGCGAGAGGCGTTCGTCCATCCCGATGACCATGCACTGCTGGCGGCCGAAATCGCGAAGGCGAGTTCAGAGAAGAAGCCGTTGGAGATCCACCACCGTACGCCGCTGAACAAGGGCAGCCATCGCTGGGTGCTGATGCGCGTGGTGCCGATGCTGGATGCCGATGGCAACGTCAGCGAATGGTTCGGTACGGCAACCGACGTCACCGAGAAACGCGAGGCGGAGGAGCGCCTGCAGCAGTTGACCATTACCTTGGAAGAGCGCGTGCGCGACCGCAGCGCCGAATTGCTGATGACCGAGGAGAAACTGCGCCAGAGCCAGAAGATGGAGGCGGTGGGCCAGCTGACCGGTGGCATCGCCCATGACTTCAACAACCTGCTCACTGCGGTCTCGATGGGGCTCGAGCTGTTGGAGATGCGTGTCGCCCAGGGCCGCTTCGATGACCTTGGCCGTTATGTCGAGATGGCGCGCTCCGGTGCAGACCGCGCCGCAGCGCTTACCCAGCGCCTGCTGGCGTTCTCCCGTCGGCAGACCCTGGCCCCGACGGCGGTGGTGATGGAGACGATGGTGCAGGGCATGCTGGAGATCATTTCGCGCTCGTTGGGGCCTTCCATCGCCATCCGCACCCGTTTCCACGATGGCGGCGCCGCGGTGCAGGTGGACGGACCGCAGCTGGAGAATGCGCTGTTGAACCTGTGCATCAATGCGCGGGATGCCATGCCCGGCGGAGGCACGCTGGCCATCACCAGCGAGGCCATGGATCTGGCAGCGGTGGAGGCTGCCGCGCTGGAGGTGCCGCCCGGCCCGTACGTGCGCCTGTCGGTGCAGGACAGCGGCACCGGCATGGAGCCGGAGGTGGTCGAGAAAGTGTTCGAGCCGTTCTTCACCACCAAGCCGATCGGGCAGGGCACGGGCCTGGGGTTGTCGATGATCTATGGGTTCACCCGCCAGTCCGGTGGCCAGGTGCGGGTGGATTCCCGGCCGGGCGAGGGCACCACGATGCATCTCTACCTGCCGCAGTTGGTGGGTGATGTGCAGCCGGCAGGCATCGCACCGGTGGAGACGGGAGAGCGCGCCCTGCAGGGTCGTCCCTTGCGCACCGTGTTGCTGGTGGAAGATGAGACCGCAGTGCGGGTACTGGTCAGCGAGGTGCTGGTGTCGGCGGGCTACCGGGTGCTGGAAGCATCGGAGGGCCCTCCGGCTGTGGACATGCTGCGCTCGGTGGAGGCGATTGATCTGCTGGTGACGGATGTGGGTTTGACCGGCCCGTTGAACGGGCGTCAGGTGGCCGATGCCGGACGGCAGTGCCGCCCGGGCCTGCCGGTGCTGTTCATCACCGGCTACGTGGCCACCGCGGCAGTGGGGGCGGGGCACCTGGAAGACGGGATGGAGGTGCTCGCCAAACCGTTCGCCGCCGCAGAATTGATGCGACGCGCGAATGCGTTGGTGGAGCGGGGTCGGTAGGCCCTGGGGTGTTGGTCGGTCCTCCGCCGAGCGCGGCTCGGGCCTACGGAGTGCGGTCGAGTGTGGCCTTCAGGAACGGGGCGGTGATGCTGTCCTTGGCCTTTGCCACGTGCCGCGGTGTGCCTTCGCTGACGATCTTTCCGCCGCGTTCACCGGCGCCCGGCCCCATGTCGATCACCCAATCCGCATCGGCCACCACGCGCATGTCATGTTCAACGGTGACCACGGTGTTGCCCGCATCGACCAACCCGTGCAGCTGCACCATCAGCTTGTCCACGTCGGACGGATGCAGCCCCGTGGTCGGTTCGTCCAGCACGTACAGCGTGTTGCCGCGCTGCGCGCGCTGCAGTTCCGTCGCCAGTTTGATCCGTTGCGCCTCGCCGCCGGACAGCTCGGTGGCCGGCTGACCCAGCCGGAGGTAGCCCAGCCCGATCGCCTGCAGCAGCGCCAGCGGTTTGTGCACGGCGGGCTGCTGATCGAAGAAAACCAGGGCGTCGTCGACGGTCATGTCCAGCACCTCGGCGATGGTGCGGCCTTCCCAGGTGACTTCGAGCGTCTTGGCGTTGTAGCGCGCACCGTGACACGTGGGGCAGGGCGCGTAGACGCTGGGCATGAACAACAGCTCGACGCTGGTGAAGCCTTCGCCTTCGCAGGTGTCACAGCGGCCCTTTGCCACGTTGAACGAAAAGCGCCCGGCGTCGTAACGGCGCGCGCGTGCCTGCCGGGTGGCGGCGAACAGCTTGCGCACGTGGTCGAACAGCCCGGTATAGGTGGCCAGGTTGGAGCGTGGTGTACGTCCGATCGGCTTCTGGTCAACGTTCACCAGCCGCCGGATGCCTTCGCCGCCGCTGGCAATACGCCCGGCGGACTGAACCAGCAGGTTCGGGCGCGGATCATCCCCCTCGCTTTCTTCGACCTGCGGCTCATGACCCAGCTGCAGCCCGACCAGTTCCACCAGCGCCTGGCTTACCAGGCTGGATTTGCCGGAGCCGGAGACGCCGGTGACGGCGGTCAGCACGCCCAGGGGGATGCGGGCGGACAGCCCCTGCAGGTTGTTGCGCTGCAGCCCCTCCAGCTGCAGCCAGGCCTCTACGGTGCGTGGGGTGCGCGGCGCAGGCGGCTGCTGGTTGAAGAGATAGCGCGCGGTGCGCGACTGTTCGACCGCCGCCAATCCGGCCGGCGGGCCGCTGTGCAGTATCCGACCGCCGTGCTGGCCCGCATCCGGGCCCACGTCCACCAGCCAGTCGGCCCGCCGCATCATCTCCAGATCGTGCTCGACGACGAACACCGTGTTGCCCGATTGCTTGAGCGCATCCAGCGATGCGTGCAGCGCGGCGCTGTCCGCCGGATGCAGCCCGGCCGTCGGTTCGTCCAGCACGTAGACCACGCCGAACAGGTTGGAGCGGATCTGCGTCGCCAGGCGCAGGCGCTGCAGTTCGCCGGGTGACAGCGTGGGCGTGGCCCGATCCATCGACAGGTAGCCCAGGCCGAGCCCCTGCAGCGTGGCGATGCGCTGCAGCAGGTCGTACGTGATGCGCTGTGCGGCGATACGCTTGTCTTCGCTGAGCTCCGGCGTGCGGCGTACATCGGACCCACCGGCGTGCGCTGAGCCGCCCGCGGCAACGCGTCGCGCTGTGGCCTTGCCAGAGGCCTTGCGGCTCAGCGTGGCCTTTCCGGCTTCACGGGTCGACTCGAAACGGCCTTCTGAAGCAGGCCGCAGCACCTCGGCCATGCGATCCAGCGAAAGCTGCGACAGCGATCCGATATCCCGTCCAGCGAAGGTGACCGACAGCGCTTCGCGCTTGAGGCGACGGCCATCGCAGAGAGGACAGACGCTGCCCACCATGTAGCGAGAGACGCGTTTTTTCATCAACGCGCTCTGCGTGCTGGCAAAGGTATGCAGCACATAGCGGCGGGCCCCGCTGAAGGTGCCCATGTAGGCCGGTTCGGTCTTGCGACGCAATGCGGTGCGCGTCTCCGCCGGCGTGAAGCCGGGATAGACCGGCACCACGGGCTGCTCTTCGGTGAACAGTATCCAGTCCCTCTGTTTCTTCGGCAGGTCGCGCCAGGGAACATCGACGTCGTAGCCCAACGTGACCAGGATGTCGCGCAGGTTCTGGCCATGCCAGGCAGGCGGCCATGCGGCGATGGCGCGCTCGCGGATGCTCAAGGAAGGATCCGGCACCATGGAGGCCTCGGTTACGGCGTAGACGTGGCCGAGTCCGTGGCACTCCGGGCACGCGCCCTGCGCGGTGTTCGGCGAGAAATCCTCGGCATACAGCATCGGCTGCGACGCGGGATAGCTGCCTGCGCGCGAGTACAGCATGCGCAGCAGGCTCGACAGGGTGGTCACGCTGCCTACCGATGACCTTACGCTGGCCGTGCCGCGTTGCTGCTGCAGTGCTACCGCAGGCGGCAAGCCTTCGATGGAGTCGACGTCCGGCACGCCGACCTGATCAATGAGTCGACGCGCATAGGGAGCGACCGACTCGAAGTAGCGACGTTGGGCTTCCGCGTACAAGGTGCCGAACGCCAACGAGGATTTGCCCGAGCCGGATACACCGGAGAACACCACCAACGCATCGCGCGGAATATCGACATCCACGTCCTTGAGGTTGTGTTCGCGGGCGCCGCGCACGCGGACGAAGTCGTCGTGTTTTTTCATGTTTCCAGTCTGCCACGTTGTTCGGCAGATCCTGAAGCGGGGACACGCTGCCGTGACGCCCAGCTTGGACGCGAGCTGAATGGGGATGTCGTCGTGCACGCGGCCTGCACGCGAATTCACGCGGGTTTGCACCGGCGGGGCGAAGACTGGCAGCACGTTACCGAACCGTGTCAGGAGTCCACCATGAAGATGTCCATCCCCTTGTTGTGCGCTGGCGCCCTGATGGCCGTTTCCACGGCGGTCTCGGCGCAGAATTACGGTCCTCGCGATGAAGGACGCCGCTTCGACGACGGCAGCCGTGTGGTCTGCCGCAATGTCGAAGTGCAGCGCAACAGCAAGGATTCCAATCGCATCGCCGGCACCGCGACCGGTGCCGTAGTGGGCGGCCTGCTGGGCAATCAGGTAGGCGGCGGCAACGGCAAGAAGCTGGCCACCGTGGCTGGCGCGGTTGCGGGCGGCGCGGCCGGGCGCAACATCCAGGGTCGTCAGCAGCAGAAGAACGGCGACCGCGTGGTGGAGCGCCGCTGCGAGCGCGAATACAGGTAACCCCTGCAGCGCGCTCTGTCTTGAGTCTAACAAGCGGCAGCCCTCTGGGCTGCCGTTTTTTATGCGCGCCGCCGTGCCTTATCCGGCCAGAGCGGCCGCGAACGCGTCCAGTTCCTCGCTGCTCGTGGACCACGCAGTGACGAAGCGCACGGGCAGCTCGTCTTCGCCCAGCACGAAGCCGGTCGGCAGGCTGTCCGGATACCAGTCGTAGCACAGCACGCCGGCGGCATGCAGGTGGGCGAGCAGGATCTTCGGCATCACCACGAAGACCTCGTTGACCTGCACTGGCCACGCCATGCGTACTGCAGGGTGCGACTGCAGGAGGGTGGCAAGCGCGGCGGCGCGATCGTTCGCCGCCTGGGCCAGTTCCAGCCAGTGGCCGTCCTGCAGCCACGCGCTGAACTGCGCGCCGAACAGCCGTCCCTTGGACACAAGCTGACCCGCGCGCTTGCGGCGGAGATCGAAGTCGCGGGCCAGTGATCTGTTGAAGAACACCACCGCTTCGGCTGCCAGCGCGCCATCCTTCGAGGCCCCGAACGACAGCACATCGATGCCGGCCTTCACCGAAAGTTCCGCCGGGGTACAGCCGAGATGGGCCACTGCATTGGCAAAGCGGGCGCCATCCATGTGCACTTGCAGACCGTGCTCATGGGCGAGGGAGGTCAGTGCCTGCAGTTCGCTGGGCGTATAGACCAGGCCGTTCTCGGTTGCCTGGGTCAGCGTCAGCGCAGATGGCCTGACGCTGTGCGGCGGCGCATCCCGCAGGCGCTGCATCGTGTCGCGCAGGGCCACAGGAGTGATCTTGCCAGAGTCGGTTGCGATGGGAATAAGCCGTGCGCCGCCGGTGAAAAATTCCGGCGCCGTGGATTCGTCGCTGATCAGGTGCGCCTGCGCGTGGCACAGGATCGAATTCCAAGGCTGCGCCAGTGCTGAGAGCGACAGGCAGTTGGCGGCGGTCCCGGTCGCGACGAAGAAGACCTGCACATCGTGCTCGAACAGTTCGGCGATTTTCTGCTCTGCTTGTCGGGTGTACGTGTCGGTACCGTAAGGTGCGGCGGTGCCGCTGCACGCACGTACCAGCGCGTCAAGGATCCGCGGGGAAACACCGGATTGATTGTCGCTGCCGAAATTCATGGAGAGACCTTGGTTGATGACAGGGGCAGAGCGTAGCGCGTCGGCACGCGATGGTCGCGTCCCCTGCGCGACAGAGGGGAGCGAGCAGCGATCCACATCGGCACGCACAACAACTGCCTCACCGTCAGCGAACGGAAAATTAAGTTTCCGGTTGCTCTAATGCCGCCACCGATTCTGTCGTGATCGGCTCACAACCAGTATCCATATCGCCGCAGCGTCGTTGCGTGCGCCCCCTCTGATCGACCTGTGCGCCCGACGCTGCGGGCAGGGCAGGTGCGCGCCTTCGCTACGCGGCACGCATTGAAAGGCCTTGCCCGCATGACGTCATCCTCGCCCTTGCCCGTCGCGCCCCGATTCCGTCCGACGCACCGCCTGCTGCGCCGTACGCTGCTGCCTTCGATGATCTTCGGCATCGTGAGCGTGGCCCAAGCCCAAGCCCAAGCTCAGACACCGGCCTCCACCGAGGGGCAGACGCCTGCCGCCGCGGGTGCGCAGGATCTGGATGCCGTGCAGGTCCGGGGCGTGCGTGGCAGTGCGACCGGCGCGGTCGACGCCAAGCAGTCGAAGGCGGAAATCAGCGACTCGGTGGTGGCCGAAGATATCGGCAAATTGCCGGACAACAGCGTCGCCGCAGCGTTGCAGCGGGTGACCGGCGTCCAGGTCGCGCGAGGTGGCGCGGAGGTCGGTACCGTGTTGGTGCGCGGCCTGCCCGATGTGGTGACCACGTTTGATGGTCGCAATGTGTTCACCGCCAGCGGCCGGGGCATCGCGCTGCAGGATATTCCGGCCGACCTGCTGCAGAGTGTGGATGTCTACAAGACCGGCAGCGCGAAGTTCATCGAAGGCGGCATCGGTGGCACCATCGACGTGCACCTGCGCAAGCCCTTTGATCTGGACAAGGACACGACACTGGCGGGCAGCATCAGTGCCGTGCAAGGGGATCAGGCCGATGAGACAAAGCCGAACGGCAGCCTGACGGCCGCGCACAACTGGGACAGTGGCCATGGGCGAATGGGCGTGCTGGGCAGTGTGTCGCTGCAGCAACGCCCTTATCAGGAAAGCAACAGTTTCCACGGCACGTATGACCGCGTCGCGAATCCGGCTGACCCTGCGCAGCAGATCTTCGTGCCCTACAACGCAGGCGGGCTGGTCGCGCGCAACACGCACAAGCGCCGCTCGGCGAACTTCACCTTCCAGTGGGCACCGACCGACAACAGCGAGGTTTACTTCGACACGTTCTACGTGAACTACGAAGGCCGCAACAACGTCAACTACTGGATGCCGTTCCCGGGCTTGGTCAACGCCGGCAATGTGCAGTCGGTCAGCCTGCGACCCGGGACCGACGTCATGGACGGCTTCGTCGCCCGTGATCTCTACACACTGTCCAGCACGCAGGCGCACAAACAGACATCGGATACGTTCCAGGCCGCACTGGGTGGAAAGTGGAACAACGAGAACGTCACCCTGTCGACCGAGCTGGCCTACACGTGGAGCACCAACAAGCACCGTGCCATGACCTTGGACATGGGCATGGACGCGCCGTTGATGCACATGCGGGATGCGGGCGGTGTGCCCGATACCTGGGCGACCCAGACCGACGGGTCTCCCTACGATGTCACCAACCCGGCCAACTGGTACTTGAGCCAGTACTACGACAGCTGGGATGAGCAGAAAGGCGAAGAATGGGCGTGGCGTGGCGACAGCACGTTCGCGTTCGAGGCCGGGCCGTTCAGTTCGCTGGATGCCGGCGTGCGGGTCAGCCGCCGTACGGCGTCGAACCATGGCGGCGGGCCGGGTGCGATGGACAACGTGACCGGCCGCCGCGTGTACGCCAACGAGGTGCCTGGGCTGGCCGATGTATCGCCGGGCGGCATGCTGGACGGTGCACGCGCGTTCTCCACGGACCGTTGGGCAGTCGCCAACGCGGCCTATCTGCTGCAGCAGACCGAGCAGGTGCGGCAGGTGATGGGGCAGTCACCGGAAGCGCCGGCGGAGCTGGCGTCGCTGTTCTTTGACACCCGCGAAGACAATTACGCTGCATATGTGCAGCTCAACTGGGGCACCACGCTGGGCAGCATTCCGGTGGACGGCCGCATCGGCGTGCGCGCAACGCGCCTGGAATCCCAGCTCGCCGGCACGCGGACGGTGGATGGGGTGGACCGTGCCAGCCAGATCGACACCACCCAGACAAAGTACCTGCCCAACGCCAGCGCGAACTTTTCGCTGCGTGAGGACCTGATCCTGCGCCTTTCGGGTAGTGAAACGATTGCTCGGCCGAACTTTGCCGACCTCAATCCGCAGCTCAGCCTGTTCGAATCCACCGACAGCCTGCCGGCGCGTGGCAGCGGCGGCAATCCGGATCTGCAGGCGGTGGAATCGAAGAACCTGGACGCGTCGCTGGAGTGGTATTTCAAACCGGGCTCGTTGCTGTCGGTGGCAGGCTTCCACCGCAAACTGGATGGCTATGTGCAGAGCTATGCGGACGACGAGACCATCGGCGGAACGACCTACTCCATCACCCGGCCGCGCAACACCGGCGAGGGCACGCTGAAAGGGTTCGAGGTGGGCTACAGCCAGTTCTATGACTTCCTGCCGGGTTGGCTGTCCGGCTTCGGCACGCAGCTGAACTACACGCGCATCAGCGCTGAAGCCGAATCGCCGACGGGACAGGTCCAGCCGCTGACCAACGTGTCCAAGCACGCGTTCAATGCGGTACTGATGTATCAGTACGACCGCTTCTCCGCGCGCCTGGCGTGGAACCGGCGCACCGACTATGCGACCAGTTTCAACAGCTCCGGTGACCAGCCCAGCGAGATCCGCCAGGGTGACGAGGATTGGCTGGACGTGGCGTTGAACTACGACATCAATGACCACATCACCGTGTTCGCCGAAGCAACCAACCTATTGGGTGGCTCGACCCGCAACTACTTCGGCAGTCCACAGTTTCCGCGCGATTTCGCATCGCCGGAGCGGACCTATACCGTGGGTGCGCGCTTCAGGCTCTGATGCGCGCGACGCGTTGCGGATCAGGACCGATCCGATAGTGCTGCATGCGTGCCCATCGCACCATGCAGCACCGTCCGATGGAGAGGTTACCCAACGTGAAGAAGAACATCATCCGGGTCGCGGCGCTGCTGTTGGCCTTGTTCACCGTGGCCAGCGTCAGTGCGGCCTCGCGCAATCCGATGAGCGTGCATGTGCTGGACCAGCAGACCGGCTTGCCGGCTGAAGGGGTGCAGGTGGTGCTGGCAAAGGCGGAAGGGGATCGCTGGGCGGTGATCAGCAACGGCACCACCGATGTCGACGGCCGTGTGGCCGCGCTTTATCCGCCCGGCAAGGCGCTCGATCCCGGCCGCTACCAGGTCACCTTTCTTACCGGTGCGTGGTACACGCAGCACGGCGGAACCACGTTCTACCCGGAGGTCCAGGTGACCGTGGATGTCGACGGGAAGCTGCCGCATTACCACATCCCCCTGTTGCTCAGCGCTTACGGTTATTCGACCTACCGCGGCAGCTGACATGGCCTTCAGGCGACATCGGCGAAGAACCGCCGGTATCCGAGCTGCAGCAGCCTGCGTCGATACGCCAAGGTGATGCGGTCGGCACGCGTATGTGCTTCGACGCGGACGTCCAGCGGCAGGTTGCGCGGTCGCTGTGCCTCCGTCAGCGCCCTGTCCTCGTCGAACACGCGCAGGTTGAATGCGATCATCTCTTCCGCCGGGCGATCCGTGTCGAAGTTGCGTGACACCGGGCAGAACAGGTGGGTACGCAGCGCCGATACCGGCGTGGCGATGTTCATGACCACCGCACGATCAGCGCCGGGAAAGTGCAGGGTCAGCGACGCGGCGAAGGGAGGATGCACCTCGAAGTGCCGTCGCCACACGTGACCTTCCGGGGCGCGGCGGCCCGAGTCGACGGGGTAGTTGGGCATGTCGCTGTCGTAGTCCATCGCGAAACCATCGCTGCGGTGATGCACGTCGTAGGACGGCACACCGCGCCGGTCCGGATCGGCGAAGGTGCCCGCGTGCACCCAGGGCAGGTGAGCCACGTCGATGAAGCCCTCAAGCTGGCGACCTGCAAAGCAGTCCATCGGGTAGCAGGGACACACGGCCTGCTGGAAGCCCGCTTCGTCCCAGTGCGGCATCACGGGAATATCGGGCTGCACGCCCTCCTGTGGCCACAGGCAGGTCCATAACAGTCCATAGCGCTCGACGGTGGGATAGGTGCGCAGGTGCAACTGCGCCTGCACCGGGTGGCCGGGCTGGCAGGGAACATCCAGGCAGCGCCCCTCTGCGCCGAACAGCAGGCCGTGGTAGCGGCAGCGGATGCCGCACGGATCCGCCGTGCCCATGCTCAGCGGCACACCCCGGTGCGGACAGGCATCGGCGGCTGCGACGACACTCCCTGCCGCGCGGTACAGCACCAGCGGTTGGTCCAGCAGCCGGGCGGCCTGGGGCGCGGCGCGCAGGTCTTCGCTACGCATCACCGGGAACCAGCAGCGGGCCATGAGGTACCAGTCCGGCGCATCGAAACTGCAGCCGGTCGGCAGCAGGGGGCGGTCCTCGTGGCTGCGCGGACCGAGGTGATGGTGCAGGGGCATGCGGTGCTTCTCCAGCGGAGGCGTGAGGAAATGCTGGATCCCACGAAGGTCCTGCTGCCATGCAGGATGCTGCAAAGCGCACTTCTGTTGACCGGCCGCGTCGTGTCCCGTCGTGCCGGCCCGTTCGCTGCGCCGCGCAGGCGCGATGTTATAACGCGTGTGATGGTGTCCACCGCCCTGCGCGCGTAGCCTGCACGCATCGCACTGGAGATCCCGATGGGACACGATCACAACCATCTTCCGAACGAAATCCGCCACGAGAAGCCGCTGTGGTGGGCACTGGGCCTGACGGCCGCCTTCCTGCTGGTGGAGGTGATCGGCGCGTTTGTCACCAACAGTCTGGCGCTGCTGTCCGACGCTGCGCACATGGCCACCGATACGCTGGCGTTGATGATCGCGCTGGTAGCAGTGCGCTTGAGTCGCCGGCCGCCCGATGCCCGACGCACCTACGGCTACGCCCGGTTGGAAGCGCTCGGCGCGATGTTCAACGGCGGCATGCTGTTTGTCGTCGCCGGATACATTCTGTGGGAGGCCATCGCACGGTTCCGCCAGCCGCAGGAGATCGCGTCGACCGGCATGTTGGTCATCGCGGCGATCGGCTTGGCGGTGAACCTCATTGCGATGCGCCTGCTGAAAGCGGGCAGCGGCGAGAGCCTGAATGTGAAAGGGGCCTACCTGGAAGTGTGGGCGGACATGCTCGGCTCGGTGGCGGTGATCATTGGCGCGCTGCTGATCCGCTGGACCGGCTGGAAAGTCATCGATCCGATCCTGGCGGTGCTGATCGGGTTGTGGGTGCTGCCACGCACGTGGGTGTTGATGCGCGAAGCGATAAACGTGCTGCTGGAGGGTGTGCCGAAGGGCATCGTACTGTCTGAGGTTCGAGGCAGTCTGTGCAGCCACGCCGGTGTCGTGGATGTGCACGACCTGCACGTGTGGGCGCTGGCGTCGAGCACCCCGGCGCTGAGCGCACACGTGGTGGTGGCCGAAGGGGCGGACACCGACCAGGTACGCAGGGAACTGGCTGACGCGTTGCACGAACGCCACGGAATAGACCACGTCACGTTGCAACTGGAAGCCGACCACTGCGGCGACGCCTGCGCGGTCGGACCGACGGCAAAAGCGCACGACCACGGTCATCACGGTCACGTGCACCACTGACGCCGGTGGTGGTGGTGGTGGTGGTGGTGGTGCTGGTGGTGCTGGTGGTGGTGGTGGTGGTGGTAGAGCCGACTTCAGTCGGCTGCGTTTCGCGGTGGACCAGCCGACTGAAGTCGGCTCTACCAAGGGCTGTCAGCCGACTGAAGTCGGCTCTACCGAGGGCTGCCAGCCGACTGAAGTCGGCTCTACAGATGGTTGGCTAGCGGCCGGTGCATGGTGGCTGATACGTGGTGCTTGGCGCGTGGTGCCTGATGCCGAGCGCCCGGCACCTGGTAGAGCCGACTTCAGTCGGCTGCGTTTCGCGATGGACCAGCCGACTGAAGTCGGCTCTACCAAGGGCTGCCAGCCGACTGAAGTCGGCTCTACCGAGGGCTGCCAGCCGACTGAAGTCGGCTCTACCGAGGGCTGTCAGCCGACTGAAGTCGGCTCTACCGGGGGCAATGCCGCCGAGCGCGGCTCGGCGCTACACTATCGGCCTGCCTTCCCGATGTTGGAGACCCTGCAGTGACCCGTAAACTCGTACTGTTGCGCCACGGCCAGAGCCAGTGGAACCTGGACAACCGTTTCACCGGTTGGGTCGATGTCGAACTCACGGACAAGGGGCGCCAGGAGGCTGCCGCCGCTGGTCGCCTGATGCGCGAGGAGGGCCTGCAGTTCGATGTGGCGCACACGTCGGTGCTCAAGCGCGCCATCCATACGCTGCAGGGCGCCCTGGCCGAAATGGACCAGGACTGGTTGCCGGTCAGCAAGAGCTGGCGCTTGAACGAGCGCCACTACGGCGGACTGCAGGGCCTGGACAAGGCGGAAACCGCGGCCAAGCATGGCGAGGAGCAGGTCAAGATCTGGCGTCGTTCCTACGACATCCCGCCGCCGCCGATGGACCTTGAGGATCCGGGCCATCCGATCCACGACCGCCGGTATGCCACGCTGGACCGCAATGCGCTGCCGGGCACCGAGTCGCTGGCGACCACGCTGGACCGCGTGCTGCCGTACTGGTTCGATGCCATCGCGCCGCAGTTGAAGGACGGCAAGACCGTACTGGTCACCGCGCACGGCAATTCGCTGCGCGCGCTGTACAAGTATCTCAACGGTGTGTCGCGCGAGCAGATCCTCGAACTCAACATTCCCACCGGCATCCCGTTGCTGTTCGAGCTCAACGACGACCTGACCGTGCAATCGTTCCGTTACCTGGGTGACCCGGAAGCGGCGCGCAAGGCGGCCGAGGCCGTGGCCAACCAAGGCAAAGCGAAGTAACGGCGGCGGCCGAACGGCCGGCTGGTTGCCCGGTAGAGCCGACTTCAGTCGGCTAGTTGTCCGGTAGAGCCGACTTCAGTCGGCTAGTTGCCCGGTAGAGCCGACTTCAGTCGGCTGCATTAATCAAGCCGACTGAAGTCGGCTCTACCGTCGGCATGACCGTCGGCATGACCGTCGGCATGACTGTCGGCATGACTGTCGGCATGACTGTCGGCATGACTGTCGGCATGACTGTCGGCATGACTGTCGGCATGACTGTCGGCATGACTGTCGGCATGACTGTCGGCATGACTGTCGGCATGACTGTCGGCATGACTGTCGGCATGACTGTCGGCATGACTGTCGGCATGACTGTCGGCATGACTGTCGGCATGACTGTCGGCATGACTGTCGGCATGACTGTCGGCATGACTGTCGGCATGACTGTCGGCATGACTGTCGGCATGACTGTCGGCATGACTGTCGGCATGACTGTCGGCATGACTGTCGGCATGACTGTCGGCATGACTGTCGGCATGACTGTCGGCATGACTGTCGGCATGACTGTCGGCATGACTGTCGGCATGACTGTCGGCATGACTGTCGGCATGACTGTCGGCATGACTGTCGGCATGACTGTCGGCATGACTGTCGGCATGACTGTCGGCATGACTGTCGGCATGACTGTCGGCATGACTGTCGGCATGACTGTCGGCATGACTGTCGGCATGACTGTCGGCATGACTGTCGGCATGACTGTCGGCATGACTGTCGGCATGACTGTCGGCATGACTGTCGGCATGACTGTCGGCATGACTGTCGGCATGACTGTCGGCATGACTGTCGGCATGACTGTCGGCATGACTGTCGGCATGACTGTCGGCATGACTGTCGGCATGACTGTCGGCATGACTGTCGGCATGACTGTCGGCATGACTGTCGGCATGACTGTCGGCATGACTGTCGGCATGACTGTCGGCATGACTGTCGGCATGACTGTCGGCATGACTGTCGGCATGACCGTCGGCATGACGGTCGGCATGACCGTCGGCATAGCGCCGACTCTACCCTCGGTACTACCGGGCGTTGGCGTGCACGATGCCCAGCGCTTCATCGGCCTGTGCATCGTCATACCCGGCCTGCCACGCGAAGCGGTGCGCGCTGTCGGGCAGGAACATCACCACCGCCTGCAGCGGCTGCGGGCCGCAATGGCGCACGGCAGTGGCCAGGTATTCATCGTGGCAGTCCGCGCGTACGGTGCGGAAGATGACCTTGTAACCGCCATCGAGGACCTCGCCGTCTTCGACGTCGGTCTGGATCTTGTGCCCTGCGGCCAGCAGGGTGGCGCATTCGCCAAGCAGCGCCTGTGCCTTGGATCGCTGCAGGCCGAAGACCATGACTTCCGGCGCGCCGTAGGTCGCCTGGAATCCGATCGAATAAGAGAACCCGGATTCACCGTCCGGACCGGGCAGCACATGCAGGCAATGCCAGCCGTGCTGCTGGATGTCGTCGATCACCTTGCGGTCCTTGCTGCTGTCGGGTGCTGTCATGAAGGTCACGCTGGCCAGTTGATCGGGAGGTCCAGCCCAGTGTCCCACGCCCCGATGGATTCGGGTGTGACCTTTGGCGGTCCCCGGTCCTGCATGTCCGGGCTACCCTCGGGGATTACCTGTTGGAGAGTCCCATGAAGTTGCGCACCTTGGCCCCGCTGGGCCTGACCGTCGCCATCGCGGCATCGCTGGCTGCCTGTGGCAATTCCGAAACGGCGCCCACCGCCACGGCGGATGCCACCACGTCGGCCTTCGACCCGTCGCTGATCAAGACGCCGCTGATCTCGCTCAACAGCGCCGATCTGGATACGGCCATTTCTGCGTGTACGGACCTGAACGCGTTCGTGAACCAGAAGTGGCTTACCGCCAATCCCGTGCCGGGTGACCAGACCACCTGGGGCAGCTTCGAAATCCTGCGCGAGCGCTCGCTGGAAGTGCAGCACGCGCTGGTCAAGCAGGCCGCCGACAGCGATGCCAAGGCGGGCTCGGTGGAAGCGAAGATCGGTGACATCTGGAAGACCGGCAGCGACGAAGCGAAGATCGATGCGGCCGGCTTGGCACCGCTGCAGCCGCAGCTGGACAAGATCGCCGCGCTGAACGATACCGCGGCCATCACCCAGTACCTGCGCGACAGCCAGGCGCAGGGGCAGGGCGTGCTGTTCTCGTTGTCGGCCAATGCCGATTACAAGGATTCGGCGAACGTCATCGCGTATGTCGGCCAGAGTGGCTTGGGCCTGCCCGAGAAGGGCTACTACACCGATGCATCGCAGGCGAAGATCCGCGATGCGTACGTGGCCTACGTCACCCAGGTGCTGACGCTGTCCGGCGTGGACGCGGCGCAGGCGGCCGAGCAGGCCAAGGCCGTGCTGGCGTTTGAAACCCGTTTGGCTGCCGCCTCGCTGTCACGCATCGAACTGCGTGATCCGTCCAAGCGCTACAACCCGGTCAGTGCCGCCGATGCGGACAAGCTGACACCGAACTTCAGCTGGACCGCACTGTTCGACACGCTCAAGGTACCGGCCGCGCAGAAGTTCTCGCTGGCCCAGCCGCAGTTCTTCACCGAGGTCGACAAGATGCTGGCCGATGTGCCGGCTGCGACCTGGCAGGCCTACCTGCGTTTCCACACCATCGACGATGCCGCGCCCTATCTGAGCAGCAACGTGGAGAAGGCCAACTTCGACTTCTATGGCAAGACGTTGCGGGGCCAGCAGGAAATGCAGCCGCGCTGGAAGCGGGTGCTGGATTCGGTGAACAACGGCATGGGCGAAGCGCTGGGCCAGTTGTATGTGGATGCGGTGTTCCCGGCCGAGAGCAAGGAACAGATGCAGCATCTGGTGGACAACCTGTCCGAAGCGCTCAAGGCCCGCCTGGAGAAGCTGGAATGGATGGGCGAAGACACCCGCAACAAGGCACTGGAGAAGTGGGCCAGCTTCACCCCGAAGATCGGCTACCCGGACAAGTGGCGTGACTGGTCGGGCCTGCAGACCAACGGTGACAGCTTCCTCGGCAACATGCAGGCGGCGCGCGCGTACAACTACCGTTACATGCTGGACAAGATCGGCAAGCCGGTCGACAAGACCGAGTGGGGCATGACCCCGCAGACGGTCAATGCGTACTACAACGCCACCAAGAACGAGATCGTGTTCCCCGCTGCGATCCTGCAGGCACCGTTCTTCGATGCCAAGGCAGACCCGGCGTTGAACTACGGTGGCATCGGCGCGGTGATCGGCCATGAAATGATGCACGGCTATGACGACTCCGGCAGCCAGTTCGCGGCCAACGGCAACTTCGACAACTGGTGGACCGACGCCGACCGCAGTGCCTTCACCCAGCGGACGGACCAGTTGGTCGCGCAGTTCGATGGCTATGAGGCCGTGCCCGGCGTGAACGTCAAGGGCAAGCTGACCCTGGGTGAGAACATCGGCGATCTCGGTGGCCTGACCGTGGCCTATGACGCGCTGCAGATGGCGCTGAAGGAAGATCCGTCGAAGAACGCACCGGTGGACGGTTATACCCAGGACCAGCGCTTCTTCATGAACTGGGCCACCGTGTGGCGTCGCAACTTCACCGACGGCGAACTGCGCGTGCGGTTGAACACCGATCCGCACGCACCGGCGAACTTCCGCGCCAATGGTGCGCCGTCGAACATGCCGTCGTTCGCGGCAGCATTCGAATGCAAGGCGGGGCAGCCGATGGTGCGTGCCGATGACAAGCGCGTTGTGATCTGGTGATCGCACGCGTGTGCTGAGAAATGAAAAACCCGGCGAAAGCCGGGTTTTTTCTAGGCAGATCCATCAGCCGGCCGCGATCTCGTCGCACTTCAGGTACTCCTGCTGCGTGATCTTCCATGCGGCAGCGGCATCGAATCCCGGCACCAGTCCGGTGTCCTTGCCGGTGAACGCCGACATGCCGTGGCTCAGCATGTAGGTGGGGGCGTAGCGCGGAGGACCCAAGCGCTCTGCGAGGAGGCACAGACTTTTCTGGTAGGCGTCCGCGTGGGCCATGCGGTCCTGCAGCGCGGCGCTGAACGCAGCCATCGGCCCGTCTCCAGCAGACTCGAAGCTGGCGACCAGGTTCATCTTGAGCGCGCCGTAGGCACCGTGTGCGGTTCTGTCTGCCACGCGTTGCGTATCGAAGTGGGCGAATACACCGGCGATGGAGAAGAGGTCTGCGCCGTCGGTATTGCGCCCGGCCTGGATGCAGCTGGGGATGGCGGCCATCAGATCGGCCGGCGAGTCGTTGGCGGTGACATCCTTCAGCGCGGTGCAGGGCAGCGAGCGGGTTGCCTGCAGGTTGCCCGCCGCACGTTGATCGACCGTCTTGGCGTGGCCTGCCAAGGGCATGAGCAGGCAAGCAAGCAGGGCGGGGAGGCGCGTGAGTCCGTGCATGGTGATGCGTCCGTGTTGTGATGCAGAGGATGGAGTGTAGATGAGGCATGGCCATTGGTAGCGCCGACCCATGGTCGGCGAGCGCAGCGGCGGGTCAGGTCACGCATCGGTGCGTTCGCGGTAGCGCCGACCCACGGTCGGCGAGCGCAGCGGCAGCCAACTGACGTCAGCCCGGGGCCAGCGTGGTCAGCAGTGCGCGCGCTGCGTTGAAGCGGTCTTCCGGCAACGGCAACGGATGCTTGATCCGTAGCTTGTCCGGGCCGTCCATGCTGTACAGATTGGACTGCTTCTGGATCAGCTGGATCACCGACATCGGATCGATGTTCGGTTTGGCTTCGAAGACGATGCGACCGCCGGCCTCGCCCAGATCGAGCTTGCGGATGCCCAGTTCGTTGGCCTGCAGTTTCAGCTCGGCAATGGCGAACATATGCTTGGCCGGATCCGGCAACAGGCCGAAGCGGTCGATCATCTCCACCTGCAGTTCGCGCAGCGATGCACTGTCACGCGCGCTGGAAATGCGCTTGTACAGGGTCAGGCGCGTATGCACGTCGGGCAGGTAGTCACTCGGAATCAGCGACGGTACATGCAGTTCCACCTCGGCGCCGCGGACTTCCTGCCCCGCATCCAGATCGGGCAGCTTGCCCAACCGGATGCTGCGCACGGCGCGTTCCAGCAGCTCGGTGTACAGGCTGAAGCCCACTTCAGCCATCTGGCCGCTCTGGTCTTCGCCCAGCAGCTCGCCGGCACCACGGATCTCCAGATCGTGGGTTGCCAGGGTGAAGCCGGCGCCCAGCTCATCCATCGAGGCGATCGCATCGAGCCGCTTTTCCGCGTCGGGTGTGATCGACCGGCGGTCCGGCACGACGAGATAGGCGTACGCGCGGTGGTGCGAACGACCGACACGGCCACGCAACTGGTGCAGCTGCGCCAGCCCGAAGCGGTCCGCCCGGTTGATGATGATGGTGTTCGCGTTGGGGATGTCGATGCCCGATTCAATGATCGTGGTCGACAGCAGCACATTGAAGCGCTGCTTCTGGAATTCCAGCATCACCCGTTCCAGCTCGCGCTCCGGCATCTGCCCGTGAGCAATGCCGATGCGCGCCTCCGGCACCAGCTCGGACAGCTCGCGCTGCATGCGGCCGATGCTCTCCACGTCGTTGTGCAGGAAATAAAGCTGCCCGCCGCGCGCCAGCTCGCGCTGGAAGGCTTCGCGCAGCAGCGCGTCGTCCCATTGGGTGATGAAGGTCTGCACCGCCAGCCGGTTCGGCGGCGGCGTGGCAATGATCGACAGGTCGCGCAGGCCGGCCATGGCCATGTTGAGCGTGCGCGGGATCGGCGTGGCCGTCAGGGTCAGCAGATGCACGTTGGCGCGCATCGCTTTCAACGCTTCCTTCTGCCGCACACCGAAACGCTGTTCTTCATCGACCACCACGAGGCCAAGATCCTTGAACTTCACATCCGGCTGCAGCAGCCGGTGCGTGCCAATGATCACGTCGATGGTGCCCTCGGCGACCTTTTCCAGTTCCGCCTTGATCTCTTTGGTGGATTTGAAGCGCGACAGCACTTCCACCTTCATCGGATAGTCGGCGAAGCGATCGCGGAAGTTGCGGTAATGCTGTTCTGCCAGCAGCGTGGTCGGCACCAGTACCGCGACCTGCTTGCCGGCGCTGGCCGCAGCGAAGGCAGCACGCACGGCCACTTCGGTCTTGCCGAAGCCCACGTCACCGCAGACCACTCGGTCCATCGGTTGGCTGCTGGCGAGATCCCGCAGGGTGGCGTCGATGGCGGCCAGCTGGTCGGGAGTCTCTTCGAACGGAAAGCCGGCCGCGAAGGGTTCATACATGGAACGGTCCACGTCCAGCGCCAGGCCTGCACGCGCGCGACGACGTGCCTGGATTTCCAGCAGTTCGGCGGCGACGTCGCGCACCTTCTCCGCGGCCTTGCGCTTGGCTTTGGTCCACTGTTCGCCACCCAGCGAATGCAACGGCGCGGTATCGGCCGATGCGCCGGAGTAGCGACTGATCAGGTGCAGTTGGGCGACCGGCACATACAGCCGATCCCCCTTCGCGTACTCGATCTCGAGGAACTCGCCGGGCATTCCGCCCACATCCATTGCGATCAAGCCGCGGTAGCGACCTACGCCGTGGTCTTCGTGGACGATCGGCGCGCCTTCGGTCAGCTCGCCAAGGTCGCGGATGATCGCTTCGGGCTCGCGCCCGGCGCGGCGCGAGCGGCGCTGCTGGCCCGCGCGCTCCGGGAACAGCTGGCGTTCGGTCAGCACCGCGATGCGCGGATCGTCCAGCGCGAAGCCGTCTTCCAACGGTGCAACGGTGATCGCGAAGCGCTCGCTGCCGGCAAGGAACGAGGGCAGGTCGACCACGACGGGCGGCTTCAATGAAGCGGCCTGCAGCACTTCCAGCAGGGCTTCCCGTCGGCCTGCCGTATCGGCGGCGATCAGGATGCGGCCCGGGTATTCCTTGACGAACGAGGCCAGTGCCTGGCCCGCCGTTGCATCACGTGCGGCCACCGGAAGTGGCGGAAGCTTGGTATCGCCCAGTGGCTGGGCCTGCTCGATGCGTGCGTGTTCGGGCGGCCATACTTCAACCCGTGGCAGGTCGTTGAGCTTCTCGCGCAGCAGATCCGGCGACAGATACAGCTGGTCCGGCGGCAGCAGCGGGCGTTCGACGTCATGCCGGCGCTGTTCGTAGCGCTGGCTGGTCTGTGCCCAGAACGCAGCGGCCGCCTCGCCCACGCCCGGTGCCATGACCGGCAGCACGTCGGCGGAAAAGTAATCGAACAGCGTGGCGGTGCGGTCGAAGAACAGCGGCAGGTAATACTCGATGCCCGCCGGTGCCAAGCGGGACTTGAGATCCTGGTACAGCGAGCTGCGACGGGTATCCACGTCGAAGCGCTCGCGCAGCGCGTCCATCACCCGCGAGATGCTGGCATCGTCCATCGGCACTTCGCGCCCGGGCAGCATGTGCACGGCCTGGACCTTGTCCAGCGAGCGCTGCGTCTCCGGGTCGAAGGCACGGATGGTGTCGATGTCTTCATCCAGCAGTTCCACCCGCAGCGGCTCGCGGGCTCCCATCGGATAGACATCCAGCAGGCCACCGCGCACGGCGAAATCGCCCGGGTCCATCACCTGCGGCACATTGCGGTAGCCGGCACTTTCCAGACGGCGTTTTTCCGCATCAAGGTCCAGTCGCTGGCCAACCTGCAGATCGAAGCTGCCGCCGATCACGTACTGCTTCGGTGCCAGATGCTGCATCAGCGTCTGCACGGGTACCACCACCAGGCCGCGCTTCAGGCCGGGCAGGCGATGCAGTGCGGAAAGGCGCTGGGAAATGATGTCCGGATGCGGGCTGAAACGATCATAGGGCAGCGTCTCCCAGTCCGGGAACGCCACCACAGGCAAGCTGTCGTCGGCACCGAGCAAGGTGTGCAGATCGGCTTCGATCTGGTTGGCACCGTGGTTGTCCGGAGCGACGACCAGCAGCGGGCCGTCGTGTGCCTGCGCCGCACGGGCGAGGTACCACGCGAGCGCCGTGGCGGAGCTGGGAGCGCGCCACCAGGCGCGGAGCTGGCCGGGACGGGGCAGCGGCGGAATGGGATAAGGAGAGCGCGACATTGGCCGCCGATTCTATCAGAGGCCGTTGTGCAGACCGGGACAACGCTGCAACAAGCCCGAACGCGGCGTCGCGCCATGCCCGGCGCGCGCGGTGGCCCGGGATGGATCGCCGGGCAGCGCCCGGCGCACGCGCCTCAGTTATCCAGTTCCAGCACCATCCGCACCAGGCCGGGCGTGCCCTGCGGGTGCGGCACCGGCTTGAAGCCCAGCGAGTCAGCCAGCTGCTTCATCGGCTCGTTCTCTTCGGCGACATCGCCATACAGGCGATCCAGGTACTTGCCGCGCGCCCACTTCACCAGTTTGCGCATCAACTGCCGGCCAAGCCCTTGGCCGATCAGGAAGCGGCTGATCAGGATCGCGTACTCGGCTTCACGGGTGCCCTGGATGATCGAGGCGCGGGCTACCGCGCCGACCACGGCTTCACCGGCCGGCAGCGATTCGGCCGCGACCAGCGTGATTTCGGTCTTCGGATTGGGGTGGGTGAGCCGCTGGGTGGTCTCCGGCGAAAGCTCGGTGACCGCCTGCAGGAAGCGGTCACGGATTTCCTCCGGGCCGAACAGGCTGAAAGCAGCCTGCAGCGGCGGGCCGTCTTCTGGCCGGATCGGACGGATCAGCAGTTCGTGGCCGCTGGGGGCCTTGAAGATCTCGTGCCAGGGCGGCATGCGGTTGCGAGTGGCCATACCGGGTTGTTCCTTGGTGGTCCAGCGATTGTGGCATTCCCATGGCCGCACACCGTGAACGAATGGTTCACGGCGATGCACGGCGTCACAGGGGCCTATTCGGCGGTCTTCAACCAATCGATGCGGGTGCTGGCACCCGTTTCACCGAGGTGCTGTTTCAGCGCCGGCAGGGCCGGGCCGACCACCCGGTCGAACTGGAAGGGGGCATTGAGGATCAGCATGCCGCTGCCGTTGAGGCGCAACGGCGATTCGTCCGGGCGCACCAGCAGCTCGATGGTCAGGGCGGACTTGAACGGCAGCGCGGTCGCCTTGCGCAGGAAGTGGAGGATGGTGCGGCGCTGCTTGATCGGGAACCAGACCGCGCAGGTGGCCTGTGGCCAACGCTCGTAGGTTTCCTTCAACGTGGCCAGGATGCGGATGTACTCAGCGTCCTGCCCTTCGTAAGGCGGATCGATCAACACCAGCCCGCGGCCGATCTTGGCCCCGTTGGCCTTCGGCGGCACCAGGGCCCGCACTTTTTCGTAACCGTCGCCTTCGTAGACGCCGACCCGCGCATCGTTGGCGAACACCTTCCGCAGGGCAGCGGCTTCTTCGGGCTGCAGTTCGCAGGCCGCAAGACGGTCCTGCGGACGCAGCGCCTGGGCGGCCAGCAGCGGCGAGCCCGGGTAGTTGATCATCGCGCCGACCGGATTATCGGCCTGCACCGCCTTCAGGTAGCGCTCGACCACCTCGGGCAGCTTGGGCTGGGACATCAGGCGCATCACCCCTTCTTCGGCCTCCAGGGTCTTGCGGCCCTCTTCGCTGGCCATCAGGTAGCGGCCGCGGCCGGCATGGGTGTCGAGCACGAAGAACGGGCTGTCCTTGCGCTTGAAGCTGTCGATCAGGGCGAGCAGCACGATGTGCTTGAGGACATCGGCATGGTTGCCGGCATGGAAGGCGTGGCGGTAGTTCATGGGGCGCAGTGTACGGGTAGGCAGGCGCAGCGGCTATGCTGCCGCCATGACAGAAGCTGCTGCCCACGTACTGGTGGTCGAAGACGAGACCGCCATTGCCGAAACCGTGCTGTATGCGCTGCGCAGCGAAGGCTACGCGGCGACCCACTGCCTGCTCGGCGGGCAGGCCCTGCAGCACCTGCAGGCACACCGCGTGGACCTGGTGATGCTGGATGTCGGCCTGCCCGACCTGGGCGGCTTCGAGGTATGCCGCCGGCTGCGCGCGCTGCCCGGTCCGGCGGGGCAGGTGCCGGTGATTTTCCTGACCGCGCGCAGCGAGGAGATCGACCGGGTGCTGGGGTTGGAGCTGGGCGCCGACGACTACGTGACCAAGCCGTTTTCACCGCGCGAACTGGTGGCGCGGGTGCGTGCGCGCCTGCGCCGCAGTGCGTCGGTTGCCACCACGGCGGTAGCTGACGAGAAGGGTCAGCAGCACGGTGCATTCCGGATCGACCCGGAGAGCCACCGCATCCATTACGCAGGGCGGGTGCTCGACCTGACCCGCTATGAGTACGCACTGCTGGCGGCGTTGCTGCAGCGGCCCGGGGCCATCCTCAGCCGCAACCAGTTGATGGATCGCGGTTGGGACGCTACCAGTGACAGTGCGGACCGCACCGTCGACACGCATATCAAGACGTTGCGGGCGAAGCTGCGGGCGGCGGGGGCGCAGGACGATCCGATCCGCACCCATCGTGGCCTCGGCTACGCGCTGGAGGTCTGAGCATGCGGCTGGGGCTGAAGCTGTTCCTGGGATTTTTCCTGATCGTGGGCCTGGCGGCCTTCTTCGTGATGCGGATATTCGTGGATGAAGTGAAGCCGGGTGTGCGGCAGGCCATGGAATCCACGCTGGTGGATGCGGCCAACGTGCTGGCCGAGATGGCGGCACCGGAGTTGAAGGCGGGGACGCTGGCGGGGGGCGGTTTCACTGCCAGCCTGGCACGCGCCCAGCGCCGCGACCCGAAGGCGATGGTGTGGCGCTTCCCCAAGCGCGCGCTGGATTACCAGGTGACCATTACCGATGCCAAGGGCATCGTGGTGTATGACTCGCTGGGGCGCGACGTGGGGCGTGACAACTCGCGCTGGAATGATGTCCATCGCACGTTGCGCGGTGAGTACGGTGCGCGGTCCAGCCCCGAAGTACCCGGCGATCCCACCCACACGGTGATGCACGTGGCGGCGCCGGTGTACGACCCAGCCGATGGGCACAGGCTGATCGGGGTGCTGTCGCTGTCGCAGCCCAATCGCAGCATCGACCCCTTCATTGCCGCCAGCCAGCGCCAGATCATGCTGCGCGGCGCGTGGCTGATCGGGCTGTCGGCGCTGATCGGCATCCTGATGACAGCATGGCTGATGACCGGCGTGCGGCGCTTGAATCGCTACGCTCAGGCGGTGAGCGCGGGCGAACCGGTACCGCCGCCCCGCCCGCGGCGCGATGAGATCGGCGACCTGGGCCAGGCGCTGGAGACCATGCGGCGCAAGCTGGAGGGGAAGGCGTACGTGGAGCACTACGTGCAGTCGCTGACCCACGAAATGAAAAGCCCGTTGGCGGCGATCCGTGGCGCGGCCGAGCTGCTGCAGGAGCCCATGGCCGAGGAGGATCGGGCACGGTTCGCGCGCAGCATCGTCGACCAGCAGCAACGGCTGACCGAGACGATCGACAAACTGCTGGCGCTGGCGGAAGTGGAGCAGCACGGATGGCTGCAGACGCGCGAGGTGCTGCCGGCATCGGTGTTGCTGGACGGCGTGTCCCAGGCTCTGCAGCTGCGCGCGCAGGCGGCGCAGGTCAGCCTGGACATCGACGCGTCTGTTGCGTTGACGGTGCGCGGTGACGGGTACCTGCTGCGCCAGGCGCTGCACAACCTGCTGGACAACGCGATCGACTTTTCGCCCGTGGGCGGCAGGGTGCACCTGCGTGCGCTGGCGGAGGGCGATGGCGTGGCGCTGCAGGTAGTGGACCACGGGGAGGGCGTACCGGACTACGCACGCGAGCGGATCTTCGAACGGTTCTATTCGCTGCCACGGCCTGCCACGGGACGGCGCAGCTCCGGGCTGGGGCTGCCGTTCGTGCACGAAGTGGCCCGGTTGCATGGTGGCCGGGTGCGGGTGGAGGACCGCGACGGCGGGGGTACGGTGGCCACGTTGTGGCTGCCGGGTTGATGCTGCTCTGGGTGGCGGGTTATGCCGCTTTGGCGGGCGGGATGATGCCGCTTTGCCTGGCGGGGTGATGCCGCTCTGGCTGGTGGGATGATGCTGCTTTGCCTGGCGGGGTGATGCCGCTCTGGCTGGTGGGATGATGCCGTTCTGGTAGAGCCGACTTCAGTCGGCTGCGTTGTGCTTGCCCGCAAACGGCAGCCGACTGAAGTCGGCTCTACCAGGTCGGCTCGACACCGCGCGGCGTTTCCACGGCGTCATTGTCACCGCCTCATCGCCATTGCCGTGTTGCGACGGCCGCATGACCGCAACGGACGTGCGCCGCGGGTCGCTCCACTTCACATTCACTTCAAACTGCGCACACCGGTGCTGTCCATCCTGCAGTCCTCTCCAACGAGGATGGACCATGAAATCCCTTCACCTGTTCCTGCGCTTTGCCATTGTCGGCGGGCTGATCCTGCTGCTGCTGGTTCCGCTGATGATGATCCGCAGCGTCATCACCGACCGTAGCGAGTACCGCGAAGAAGCCTTCCGTCGCGTGGCCGAAAGCCGTGCGGGTACGCAGCAACTGGTCGGGCCGGTGCGCGTGGTGCCCTGGATCGAGCGCACCACGGTCGCCGTCGTCGACAAGGCGGGCAAGACCACCACCGAAGTGCAGACCACGCAGGGGCATTGGCTGCAGATGCCGCAGCAGCTGAGCGTGGATGGCCGAATGCTGCCGGACCAGCGCTCGGTCGGGTTGTTCAAGGTGCCGGTGTACAGCTGGCAGGGCAAGATCACGGCTGCATTCCCCGCCGATGACTACCCGATCAAGACCGGCCGCACGTACGGCACGCCGTATCTGGCGGTCGGGCTGAGCGATGTGCGCGGTCTGGTCGGCACACCGAATCTGCGAGTCAACGGTGCGCCGCTGCGCCTGCAGCCCGGCGTGGGCGTGGCCGATGAGCTGGGTCGCGGACTGCAGGCCGAGGTCGCCGGTTTCAGCGATCCCGCCGGTGGCCTGCTGGCGGCCAGCCGCGTGGAGCTGGAGCTGCAGGTCGATGGCAGCCGCTCGCTGGCCGTGGTGCCGGTGGGCGATGACAACCAGATCGCCCTGCGCTCCACCTGGCCACATCCCTCGTTTGCCGGTGCGTTCCTCCCCAACGAGCGCCGCGTCGATGCGCAGGGCTTCGAGGCCCGCTGGGCGGTCTCGTCGCTGGCCTCGGATGCACAGCGCCAGCTGCGTGCTGGCGATTCCTCGGCCCAGTCGGTGGAGGTATCGCTGGTGGACCCGGTGGACGTGTACACCCAGGCCGACCGCGCATCCAAGTACGGCGTGCTGTTCGTCCTGCTGACCTTCGTCGGCTTCCTGTTGTTCGAACTGATCCGACAGCTGCGCATCCATCCGCTGCAGTACCTGATGGTGGGCTTGGCGCTGGCGATCTTCTTCCTGCTGCTGATCAGCCTGTCCGAGCACATCGCCTTCTGGCAGGCGTATCTGGTTTCCGCGCTGGCGTGTATCGGGCTGCAGGCGGTGTACCTGGCCAACGTGCTGGGGCACTGGAAGCGGGGGGCAGGCTTCGCGCTGATGCTGACGGTGCTGTACGGCGCGCTGTATGGCCTGCTGGTGTCGGAAAACAATGCACTGCTGATGGGTTCGCTGTTGCTGTTCGGCATCCTGGCGCTGGTGATGTGGGTGACCCGCCGGGTCGACTGGTATGCACTGGGGATGGGCGGGCCGCCGGCCCTGCCTGCGGACGGTGACGGGCGCAGCGGCGTGCGCTGAAGCCGGCCTCCTGCATCACCCTGGCAGGGCCACATTCCGGATCGGAATGTGGCCCTGCTTCTTTGCGTGACCTTAGGCATCTGCGACCTGGCGGGGTCGCCTCTACACTCGATGGTTGACCAATGATGGTGTGAGCCGGGGGAAGCCGATGTTGAAGTGGGGAGTGCTGGCCGTTGCGCTGGCCGTGAGCAATCCGGCGATGGCGCAGCGCGCCGAGCCGGTCGACCTGGACATGGTCAGCAAGATCCGCCAGGAGGCATTCCATCGCTCGCAGGTGATGGATACCTTCAGCCACCTCACCGAGTCCATTGGCCCGCGGCTGACCAACTCACCGGCGATGGCGCAGGCCAACGCGTGGACGCGCGGCAAGTTCAGCGAATGGGGGCTGAGCAACGTGCATGACGAAGCCTTCGATGATTTCGGCCGTGGCTGGGAGTTCACCTCCGCCCGCGTGGAGATGCTGGGTGAGCGCGTGCAGCCGCTGCATGCACTGCCCAAGGCATGGACGCCGGGTACCAACGGACCGGTGGAAGGCGAGCTGGTCCAGGTGGACATCAAGAAGCTGGCGGACCTGGAAAAATACAAAGGCACGCTGCGCGGCAAGATCCTGCTGCTGGGCGAGGCACGCGAGTACAAGCGTGGCACCGAACCGGACTCGCATCGCCATGATGCGACCTCGCTGGAGGGCCTGCAGGAGTTCACCCTGCCGAAGAATGCAGCGGCCGAGAAGGAGAAGCGGGTCAAGGAGTACAGCGAGCGGCAGGCGCTGGCCAAGGCCACCAATGCCTTCTTCGTGGAAGAGGGCGCATTGGCCGCGATCAGCATCAGCGGCTGGGACAACGGCATCATCCGCGTCGCCGGCGGCGGTTCGCGTAGGGCCGGTGAGTCGGCTGGCATCCCCGAGCTGGCGATGATTTCCGAGCACTTCAATCCGTTGGTGCGGGCGCTGGCCAACAAGCAGGCGGTGAAGCTGCGCGTGGACGTGGCAGCGCGCTTCACCGATGCAGCCAACCAGCCCGGCTACAACACGCTGGCTGAGCTACGCGGCAGCAGCAAGGCTGACGAAGTGGTGATGCTGGGTGCGCACCTGGATTCTTGGCATACCGGCACGGGCGCAGCGGATAACGCGGCGGGGGTGGCGGTGATGATGGAAGCGATGCGCATCCTCAAAGCGGTCGGCGCCAAGCCGAAGCGCACGATCCGGGTTGCGCTGTGGAGTGGCGAAGAGCAGGGGTTGATCGGCTCGCAGGCCTACGTGGCCAAGCATTTCGCGCAGTTCCCGGAGCCCACCGATCCGGCGCAGAAAGCGCTGCCGGCCTCATTGCGCGAGCCCACCGGTGCGCTGCTCAAGCGCCGCGACTACGACAAGTTCTCCGTCTACTTCAACATGGACAACGGCTCCGGCCGCTTCCGCGGCATCTACGCGCAGGAAAACCTGGCCGCGATGCCGGTGTTCGAAGCCTGGCTGAAGCCCTTCAACGACGTGGGCGCCACCACGGTGGCCAGCCGCAACACCGGCTCCACCGACCACATCAGCTTCGACCGCGTCGGCCTGCCGGGCTTCCAGTTCATCCAGGACAAGCTGGATTACTTCAGCAACGTCCACCACAGCCACCTGGATACCTGGGACCACGCCGAGCCGGAAGACCTCAAGCAGGCCGCCGCCATCGTCGCCTCGTTCGTGTACAACGCCGCCACCCGCGACGACCTGTTCCCGCGCAAGACCCTAAAAGGGGACGGAGGGGATTAAGTCGTATCTGGCTTGAATTGATGAACAGAAGGGGGCGGGTGGATTGCGACTTAATCCCCTCCGTCCCCTTTTGGTAAAATCGGGGGACAACCGTTGCTCCGAGCGTCCCATGACCTGCCGCACCCGCTTTGCCCCCAGTCCCACCGGCTACCTGCACATCGGTGGTGCCCGCACCGCGTTGTACTGCTGGCTGGAGGCCCGCCACCGTGGCGGCGAGTTCGTGCTGCGTATCGAAGATACCGACCGCGAGCGCAGTACCCAGGGCGCCATCGACGCGATCCTGGAGGCGATGGAGTGGCTGGGCCTGGGCTATGACGAGGGTCCGATCTACCAGACCCAGCGCGTGGCGCGTTACAAGGAAGTGGCCGAGCAGCTGGTGGCTGACGGCAAGGCGTACTACGCCTACGAGACCAAAGACGAGCTCGACGCGATGCGCGAAGCCGCCATGGCCAAGCAGGAGAAGCCCCGCTACAACGGCGCGGCGCGTGAGCAGGGCCTGGCCTACCGCGAGGATCCGAACCGGGTGATCCGTTTCAAGAACCCGCTTGAAGGCACGGTGGTGTTCGACGATCTGATCAAGGGCCCGATCGAGATCGCCAACAGTGAGCTGGACGACATGGTGATCTTCCGTCCGGACGGTTACCCGACCTATAACTTTGCCGTCGTGGTGGACGACTGGGACATGGGCATCACCGAGGTCATCCGTGGCGATGACCACATCAACAACACCCCGCGGCAGATCAACCTGTACGAAGGCATCGGGGCACCGGTGCCGAAGTTCGGCCATATGCCGATGATCCTGGACGAGCAGGGGGCCAAGCTGTCCAAGCGCACCGGCGCGGCCGATGTGATGCAGTACAAGGATGCCGGCTATCTGCCCGAAGCGCTGCTGAGCTATCTCGCCCGTCTGGGCTGGTCGCACGGTGACCAGGAGATCTTCAGCCGCCAGGAGCTGATCGACCTGTTCGATGTGACGAACTGCAATTCCAAGGCAGCGCGGCTGGACATGGCCAAGCTGGGTTGGGTCAACCAGCACTTCCTGAAGACCGAAGCGCCTGCGTCGATTGCGCCGGCACTGGTCTATCAGCTGGAAAAGCTGGGTGTGGACCTGAACGCAGGTCCGTCGCCGGAGGATGTCGTGGTCGCGTTGCGCGAGCGGGTGCAGACCCTGAAGGAAATGGCCGAGAAGGCCGTGGTCTGGTACCAGCCGTTGACTACCTACGACGACGCTGCCGTGGCCAAGCACCTCAAGGCGGGCGCGGATGTCCCGCTGGGCAAGGCGCGTGAGCTGCTGGCGGCCCTGCCGGAGTGGACTGCCGAGAGCGTGGGGGTGGCGCTGCACGATGCGGCCGCGGCGCTGGAGATCGGCATGGGCAAGGTCGCGCAGCCGCTGCGCGTGGCCATCACCGGCACCCAGGTCAGTCCGGATATTTCGCAGACGGTGTACCTTGCCGGACGCGATGAGGCCTTGAAACGCATCGATGTTGCCATCACCAAGATAGCAGCGGCCTGATCCCGCCCCGAACCGGAGAACCCGCATGTCCGCCAAGCACGCCTGTACGGCCCCACACCACCACGTCCATGACGCAACGGATTTCGTCGGGGTGGTCGAGCGTGTCTGCCGCGAGCGTGGACTGCGGCTGACCCCGATCCGGGCGAACGTGCTGCGCCTGATCGCCGAGGCCGGCAAGCCGGTCAAGGCGTATGAGCTGCTGGAGTGGGTACGCAGCGGCAAGGGCGTGGGGGCCGATGCGCCGCCCACGGTCTACCGCGCGCTGGATTTCCTGATGGCCAATGGATTCGTGCACAAGCTGGAATCGGTGAACGCGTTCGTGGCCTGCCATCACCCCAGCAGTGCCGCACATTCGGTGCCGTTCCTGATCTGCAACAGCTGCCACAGCGCGGTGGAACTGGAAGACCGCGAGATCGTCAGCCAGTTGGAAAAGCGCGCCAAGGAGCTGGGTTTCCAGCCGCAGGCGCAGACGCTGGAAGTGCACGGACTTTGCGCCCGCTGCGCGGGGTGAGTTTTTGTGGTGTTGCCGGGCCTGCGGCCCGGCACCTGCTCGAGGCAACGTCGAAGGCAACGGCAACGGCAACGTCAACGACAACGTCAACGGCAACGTCAAAGGCTGCAGGGCTGCGTGTAGGTGGGGCGGGGTGGGTTGGCGGGGGACGGCAAAAACTGCGTCCTGCGTGCCTCGTTTCGTGCCATCCATGGCACTCAACGCCCCCGCCAACCCACCCCGCCCCACCTTCGACAGGTCCATGGCGGCCTTTGAATCTGTAGCGCCGACCCATGGTCGGCGGAATGTTCCCGCCAACGGCCCGCTGCGCTCGCCGACCATGGGTCGGGGCTACCGCTTTTCTTCTATTTTCATACGCGGCTGGCGGCCACGGAACCTGTCAGCGGGCCGGGCGGTGGGGCGGGGCGGGGGCGTTGAGTGCCATGGATGGCGGGTCCACGTCATCGCATTCGCGCTGCCGCTCCCACGCTTTGCTTCGCAAACCGTGGGCCCCCGTCTCACCAGCACCCACACCCCGCCGCTTCGCGGCCGCCCCTGACTCAGGGGCTCCCTACACCCGACGGATCATCGCCATCGGTAGCGCCGACCCATGGTCGGCGGAATGTTCCCGCCAACGGCCCGCTGCGCTCGCCGACCATGGGTCGGCGCTACCGCTTTTCTTTTTTTATTACGCGGCGGGCGGCCACGGAACCTGTCAGGGGGCCGGGCGGTGGGGCGGGGCGGGGGCGTTGAGTGCCATGGATGGCACGAAACGAGGCCCGCATGGATGCGGTTTCTGCCGTCCCCCGTCCCGCCCCACCGCCCGGCCCCAAGCTCGTAGGCTGGCCGTCAGAGCCAACCGCGAGGGGGTCACCCGTTCGACCTGCTCACTGCGCGGGACGCGCGATCACCGGTGCCGCCGGCTCCACCGACGTATCCACTTTCGCTATCACCGACATCCCCGGCCGCAGGCGCACCGCCAGCGGTTGATCGGCGTCGATCGCGATCCGCACCGGCAGCCGCTGCACCACCTTGGTGAAGTTGCCGCTGGCGTTGTCCGGCCGCAGCACGCTGAACTCCGAACCGGTCGCCGGGGCGATTTCTTCGATATGGCCGCGCAGCACCTCGCCCTGGAACGCATCCACCGCGAAGGTGGCCGGCTGGCCGATGCGCATCGGCCAGGTCTGGCCTTCCTTGAAATTGGCCACCACCCACAACGTGTCCGGCACCAGGAACAGCAGCTGTGAACCGGCTGCAACGTATTGCCCGGCGCGCGCGCTGGCCTCGCTGACTTGTCCGTCGCGCGGTGCGTGGATGACCGTGTTGGCCAGATCGATGCGCGCCAGTTCCAAGGCAGCCTCGGCGCTTTCCACCTGCGCTTCCAGTCCCTTGCGCGCCACCCGGGTGGACACCAGGGTCTCTTCGGCGATCTGGATCTGTGCCTGCGACTGCTGCACACCGGCCTGCGCCGAGGCTTGGCTGGTGCGGAATTTGTCGCGGTCGTTCAGGGCGACGAGCCGCTGCGCGGCGAGCTGCTCATACCGGGCCAGTTCCGCACGCGAACGCTGCAGCTCGGATTGTCCGGCCGACAGCGTGGCCTTGGCCGAGGCGATCTGCGCGCGGTTCTGTGCCTGCGACTGATCGGAGTTGGCCAAGGCCGCCTTCGCACTGTCCAACGCGGCTTCCGCCTGGGCGACACGCTGGTGGTAGATGCGGTCGTCGATGCGCAGCAGCACCTCCCCCTGTTTCACATGCTGGAAGTCCTTGACCAGCACCTCGGTGATATAGCCGTTGACCTGTGGGGCCAGCACCGTCACCTGTCCGCGCACGTAGGCGTTGTCGGTGGTCGCGATGGCCGTGGTGAACGGCCACAGCTGCCATGCACGCAGGATCAACCCGATGCCGATCAGGGCGATCACCACCGCCAGGATCACCGCGCGGTTGCTGGGCGTGAGGTACTTCGGCGCACCGTCGCCGGTGGCCGTGCGGGTCACCGGTGGCGGTGGCGCGGGTGCAGGCGCGGCATCGGTAGGCGGCGGCGGGTTGACGTTGTCCGCTGCATCGTCATCGCGGGGAGGCTGTTGTGGGGACATGGAATCGACTCAGCGTGGTGCAGCGGCCGGAGGCGGCGCCACAGGAGGGAAAGAAGAGGAACGGCGCTTGCGCCACTGCTTCATCAGCGCGGTCCACGTGGACAGCAGCAACAGCCATCCAAGGAACCCCAGCGCGATCCAGCCGGTGACCGTGAATACATCGTTGAAGCCGCGCACGTTGGCCTCGCGTCGGGCGATCTGCGCCAGTTGCGCTGTGCCTTGTGCGCTGCGCAGCATCGGATCGGTGATCTGTGCGGCGTAGATCTGCTGCTGCAGCCGCAGCCGCTGCGCCACCACCGGATCGGCGGGATCGAGCTGGCTGACCAGGGCGCTGGAATAGATCTGTTCGCGGTGCAGCTGCACGGTGCCCAGTACGGCCGACCCGGCCAGTCCACCGAGGGTCTGGGTGATCGACAGGGTGACCAGGAAGGTGATCATGTGGTCCACGCCCTGTTTCAGCACGGCGGTGATGCCGAGCATGATCAGCGGGCCCATGAACATGCCCGATCCCACGGCGGCCAGGAACTGGCTGGCGAAGAAATCGTGCGGACGGTCCAGGCTGGTGCGGTGCTGGTCCAGCAGCGCGGCGCTGCCGAGCAGCAGGATGGCCATCAGCAACTGGGGGATCAGCCGCTTCGGCCCGAAAGTGAGCGAGCTGGCGGCGATGCCGGTGACCACGCCGGCCAGGATCACCGCGAACAACGGCCGCATCTGGTCCGGCCCCATGCCGAGGATGCGCATCAGCCCGACCACGCCGTAGGACTGCTCGGTGGTCAGGAAGCGCAGCAGGAACGCCCCGACGATGAAATGCATCACAGGCAGGCTGAAAAGCCAGCGCGTCTGCAGCAGCGGATTGCGCCGATGGTGTTCGATGACGAACGCCGTGGTGGCCAGCGCGATCGAGGCCACCAGGGCCCAGCCCAGCCACGGCGTATCCAGCCACCAGCGCACATAGCCCTGCGCCAGCACCACAACCAGCAGGCCGACGGCCGGTGCCATCAGGGCGAAGGTGAGGAAGTCCATCGGCTCGAAGGCCTTGATCTGCACGCCCGGCGGCAGCTTCAGCAGGACCACCGCCGCGAACGCGCACAGGGCAAGGCCGGCTTCGAAGAAGTACAGCAGGTGCCATTGGCCGGTGCCGACCAGACTGGGGGAAATCACCCACGCCAAGGGCACCGCCAACTGCGAAAGCCCCACCCCGATGACCAGCAGGTTGCCGGTATAGCGACGCGGCAGCGACTGCAGCATGTACAGCGTGCCGAGCGTCGAACAGGCGGCACCGGCAAAGCCACTGGCCGCGCGCAGCAGCACCGTGGTTTCGAACGTGCCGACCACCAGGTGCAGCAGCGCGAGTGCGGCGTACAGGCCGAGCCCGATCTCCGCGAACAGGCGGATGCCATATTGCTGACGGAACTTGAACGCCAGCAGGTTGGCGGTGACGTTGACCATCACGTACGACGCCACCAGCCAGCTGCCCTGGGCCGGGGTCAGACCCAGCTGACCCTGCAGGAAGGGCAGGTTGGCAGTGACCAGCGCGGTGCCGAGACCGCCGGTGATTGCCACCAGCACCGATACCATCGCATAGGCCATGCGCCGGTGCGGCGGGTGCCACGGCATTGACGCGGACCCGGGCAGGGTCGGCTTTTCGTGTTCTTCCCAGTCCGGGATGGGCTTGAGGTACTGCGACATCAGGCCTCCGCGGCGCCGGTTCCCTGCAGGCCCGCGCGCAGCAGCTGCAGCGCACGTCGTGCCAGTTCAGTGCGCTCGGCGCGGTCTTTGCCGCGCAGCGCGGCCCCCAGCATGCCTGAAATCAGTGAAATGTCCGTGGAGGTCAGGTCGGGCCGGCACAGGCCCGCCGCGATGGCGCGCTGTATCGGCGCTTCCATCAGGGTGCGGACGGTCTCGCGGGCAACATTGACGGTCGGTTCGTCCGGATGCACTGCGCGCCAGTAATCGGCCAGTGCGGGCGAGTCGACGATACGGCGACCCATGCCGTCCAGGAGTTCGAACAGCGCATCATCCCGATCACCCAGTTCAACCACCTGTCGCCGGATACGCTCGACGGTGCGTTGCAGCAGTGCCTCGATCAACGCCGCGCGGTCGGGGAAGTTGCGGTACAACGTGGCCCGCCCTACCTGCGCGCGCTCGACGACCAGGTCCAAGGGCGCGGTGACGCCGTGGTTGCCGAACACATGGTCGGCGGCATCCAGGATCTGTGCGCGGCGTGCTGCCGCGTCGGCACGTAAAGAGGTCATGACGCTATTTTCGGACAAAAGTGTCCGAAATGCGATGGCCGTTTGCGTCATCGGGCGCCCGCGTTGGCGTCCGGTGGGCTTCGTGAGAGGGCAGTGATCCCGAGAGAAACAGGCGGGGCCCGGCTGCATGCCGGACCCCGCCTTGTCACGCGTGCATCAGAAGTAGGCGCGGATGCCGAACGCCACGCCGCGTCCCGGCAGCGGCGAGTAATCGCGGAGCAGGGACGTGTGCGGGCGTACTTCGCGGTTGGTCAGGTTGTTGCCGTCCAGGAACACCTCGTAGCTGTTGCTGTCGCTGCGGTCCCAGCGGTAGGCCACGTGCGCGTCGACCAGGGTATAGCCGTCGCTGGCCTGTTCGTTCTGCGCAGTGTCCTTCTGGCTGCTGTAGCGCACGGCGCCCAGCGATGCACGCCAGCCGTCCTTCGACCAGCGCAGGTCCGCGCCCACGCGTGCCGGCGAAATGCGCGGCAGGTAACCGCCGTTGGCCAGTTCCACGGTGTAGTTGTGGTTGTGGTCGCCATGCGGCACCGCGATATCCACGTTGCGGCTGCCGCTGCCATCCAGCTCGGCCTTGACGTAGTCACCGAACACCCGCAGGTCCCAATCGCCGGCGCCGCCTTCGAACAGATGGACCAGTGCCTCCGCTTCGGCGCCCTTGAAGGTGGCGTCCTGCTGCGCCCACAGACGTACCGGCAGGTCTTCCACCACGCCGGTGTCGGCCAGATAGATGAAGTCCTTGAACTTCGTCTGGTACACCGAAGCCGAGAAGTCCACGCGTTCGCTGTGCGTATGGATACCCAGTTCGATGCGCTGGCCGCGCTCGGTCTTCATGTCAGGGTTGCCCAGCTCGATGGAACGCGTGGCGATATGCGCGCCGGCGGCGTAGAGCTCTTCATTGGTCGGGGCGCGCTCGGAGCTGTCCACGCCGAAGCGCAGGTCCACTGCATCGTTGAGCGTCCAGATACCAGCGGCAGACAGATTGGTGGCGTCGAATTTGCGCTGCTGGTAATCGCCGGTGGGGTCCAGCTTGACTTGATCGTGGCGTGCGCCCAGCTCCAGCTTGAACGGGCCGAACTGCTTTTCCTGCAGCACGAACAGGCCGGCGTTTTCGGTGCGGGTGTCCGGCACGAACGCTTCTTCGCCCTTCGCACCGAAATCGCTGTTGCCGAACTGCAGACCGAAGGCGCCGTTCCAACCGGCGATCTCATTCTGCACCGCTTCCAGGCGACCTTCGATGCCCTGGTTGGTGAAGCGGGTGGCCGGGGTACCGGCTTCCAGTTCGACGTGTTCGTAGTCAGTGAACGCGGTGCGCAGGGTGACGCTCTTCAGGAACGAGGTCGGGTTGTACAGGCCGCCTTTGAACTCGAAGCGGTTCTGCACCATGTCGATGCGCACGTCGTGCTCGTCCCCTTCTTCTTCCTCGCCGCCATGATCGTGGTCGTGATCGTGGTCATCGCCGTCGGCATGCACGTGCGCGCCGTTGGGAATGCCGTAGTTGGTGCGGTAGGTGCTGGCAGACAGGCCGAAGAAGCCACCGTCGCCCAGCCACGTCGCGCCCACGCCGCCGGCGCGGGTACGGATGGAGCTGTTGTCCAGCGTGCCGCGCCGCGGCTCGGCGGCGTCGCCATCGTCATGCGCATGGTCGTGTTCTTCCAATGCATCGACCACGGCGTAGCCGGGGATGCGGTAATCGTCGCCATTGCGTACCAGGCCGTCCACGTGCAGCACCCAGTTGCCGTTGACGCCGTCCAGCCGGAACATGCCGCTGCGCTCGTCATTGACGCTGTTGCCACGTACTTCGGCGCGGCCACTCAGCGGGCGATCCGGGATCTCCCTGGCGATGCGGCCATCGACGACGTTCACCGCACCACCGATCGCGCCACTGCCGAACAGCAGGGTGGCCGGGCCCTTCAGTACTTCGATCTGATCGGCCAGGAACGGCTCGATGCTGGTGGCATGGTCGGCGCTGACCGTGGAGGCATCCATGTTACCCATGCCGTTGGACAGCACGGCCACGCGCGGTCCTTCCTGGCCGCGGATGATCGGGCGGCCGACGCCTGGGCCGAAGAAGGTGCTCTGCACGCCGGGCAGCTTGGCGACGGTGTCACCCAGGGTGCCGGCCTTGGCGTCGTCCAGGCGCTCGCCGGACAGCACCTCGACCGGACGCGCCAGTGATTCGGCGTCGCCCTGCAGTGGGGAGGCGGTGACCTTCACTTCGGACAGTTCGGTCAGGTGGCGATCGCGATCAGCGGGCGCGTCGGCCGCCATCGCCAACGCGGGAACAAGGGCAGCGGCCAGCGCCAACGCGAGGGCATGCGGGCGGGGCCGGGAACGCAGAGCAGTCATGGGGCTATCCAATGAATTGTTATAACGTATCAACAAGGGGGCGCACGAATCCCGTCGGGTGCAGCGGGAGAGAGAGACGCTGACGCAAACGGGCCGTGCGGGTTCAGAAGGGATGTTATATTATTCCATAACGCTTCGCCGACCCTGCTGGAAGTCATGCCCCTCATCCAACGCCTTCGCCATCTGCTCGACCGCTTCGGTGCCACCGGCTCGCTGCTGTGCGCCGTGCACTGTGCGGTGATTCCCATCGTGCTGGCCGCGGCGCCTTCGCTGGGCCTGTCGGTGTGGCTGGGTGACGGCGTGGAAGCGGCGCTGGTGGTGTTCGTGACGCTGCTGGGGTTGTTCAGCCTGGTGTGGGGTTATCGCCGCCATCGCGCATTGCGCGCGCTGGGGTTCCTGTTGCCTGGTCTGGTCGCGTTGTGGGCGGGATTGTTGTATTCCCCGCTGCACCACGACCCTGTTCCGCACGCGGTGGTGATGACCTTGGGCGGCCTGCTGGTAGGGGTGGCGCATCTGGTGAACCTGCGGCTGAACCACGGCCATGTGCATGACGCGAGCTGCGCGCACTGAGGCCGTCGTGGTAGGCTTTCCGATCGTGCGCGGGGGCGTCCAGCAAGACGGCCCCGCCAAACCCGTGTCAGCACGGGGTAATCAGAATCAACATAGCCAGGAGTTCAAGACATGGGTAAGGGTGACCGCAAGACCGCCAAGGGTAAGCGTTTCAACGCCAGCTACGGCAACGCCCGTTTGCACATCGTGAGCAAGGCCGCCGTCGGCGCCGCTGCTCCGGTAGCCAAGAAGACCGTGGCCAAGGCCCCGGCAAAGAAGGCCGTTGCCAAGAAGGCCGTCGCCAAGGCCAGCTGATCGCTGACCGGCAGAACACGAAAAAACGCGGCGCCCAGCGCCGCGTTTTTTTTATGCCTCACATTTCCTGCTCGGCGGTGTCGCTCGCGGCGTGCTGCCGTACACGCATCAGTCCCTGAGCAGGACTGTGCTCACACCACCGGCTCGCGCAATGCCGGATTGTCCCAGCCCGGTCGCGGCGAGAAACGATCGCCATGGCGCTGCTGCAGTACCTTCAGCCGCTCCACCAGCACGTCCGCGCCGGTGGCCCGGATGTACTGCACCGGACCGCCACGGAACGGGGCAAAGCCGGTGCCGAAGATCACGCCCGCATCCAACAGGTCTGCATCGGCCACCACGCCGTCGTGCAGGCAGGCCACCGCTTCGTTGAGCAACGGCAGGATCAGGCGATCCTCCAGGTCACCCGGTGCCTGGTAGTCCTTGGCCACTTCAGGCTTCTTGGCGCGGCCGTTTTCCCAGGTGTAGATCCCCTGGCCATCCTTCTTGCCGCGCTTGCCCTGTTCCACCGTCTGCAGCGCCGCAGGAATCTGCAGCCCCAAGAATGGGGCCAGTTCTTCGCCCACGCCCGCGGCCACGTCCAGACCCACCGTATCGAGCAGCTCGATCGGCCCCATCGGCATGCCGAACTTCACGGCGGCCTTGTCGATCACCGGGCCCGGGATGCCTTCGGCATAGGCGGTCGCCGCTTCCAGCATGTACGGGAACAGCACGCGGTTGACCAGGAAGCCGGGGGTGCCGGCCACCGGTACCGGGAACTTGCCCAGCGCCTTGCAGAATGCTGCCAGGCGGCGCTCAGTCTCCGGCGCCATGCCATCGTGATGGATGATCTCCACCAATGGCATCTGCGCCACCGGGTTGAAGTAGTGCAGGCCGGCAAACTGCGCCGGGCGCTGGATATGGTCGCGCAGTTCAATCAGGGGGATGGACGAGGTGTTGGTCGTCAACAGCGCGTCGGCCTTCATGTTCGGCTCCAGCGTCTGGTACAGGTCCCGCTTGGCCTGCGGATTCTCGATGATCGCCTCGATCACCAGATCCGCCTGTGCGGCGCCGGCACCGGCCAGGTCGGCCTGCAGGCGTGCGGCCACGGCGGGGCGCTTGCTCTCGTCACGGACCTTCTTTTCGAACAGCGTCTGCGCACGCTGCATGGCCGGGTCGATGAAGCGCTGCTCGCGGTCCTGCAGGGTCACGTTGAAGCCCTTGTACGCTGACCAGGCGGCGATGTCGCCGCCCATCACCCCGGCGCCGACCACATGCACATGGTGGATGCCGTGGTCGCCGCCACCGAGGGCCTTCAGCCGCTCGGTCAGGAAGAAGATGCGGATCAGGTTGCGCGCGGTCGGCGTGCTGGCCAGCTTGACCACTGCGCGGCGCTCTGCATCCAAGCGGGCCTGCACCGGCTTGCCGCCGGTCCGTTCCCACGTGCTGATCAGCGCATACGGCGCGGGATAATGTTCCTTGCGGGCCTTGCGCGCGACCTGCTTGGCCATCTGCGGGGCCAACAGCTTGCGCGCCGGCCAGGTGTTGGTCGCCCACGCGGTGGCGCGCTGCTTGAACGGGCGCGTCGTGCCTTTCAGCGCCAACGCAACCGCGGTGTCGAGCAGCAGCGCCGGGGCCACGACCTTGTCGACCAGACCGATGTTGCGCGCTGCTGATGCCGACAGCGTGCGGCCGGTGAGCATCATGTCCATCGCCGCCGGTGCGCCGACCAGCTGCGGCAGGCGCGCGCTGCCACCCCAGCCGGGGAAGATGCCCAACTGGGTCTCCGGCAGGCCGATGCGGGTGCTGCTGTCGCTGGACGCCACGCGGTAACGGCAGGCCAGGGCCAGCTCGGTGCCGCCGCCCAGACAGTGGCCGTGGATGGCCGCGACGGTGGGGCAGGGCAGCTCGGCCAGCTTCTGGTAGGTGACCTGGCCACGACGGATCGCATCGTTCACGGTGCCGCGGCGGTCGAACTCCTGGAATTCCTTGAGGTCGGCCCCGGCAATGAAGCCGGCCTTCTTCACCGACTGGATCACCACGCCCTTGGGCGGATCGATCGCAATGCGTTCAATCAGGTCGCCCAGCTCGAGCAGGACGTCCTGGGACATCGCGTTGACGTTGGCGTCCTGGCGGTCGAGATTGAGCACCGCGACACCGTCGTCGCGGATCTCCGGGTGCCAGTGCGCGAGGCGAAGCCCATCGAAGCCTGAGAGCATGGACGTTCCATCCGGTTGTGTATGGAGAAGGGGCTATGATCCAGAGGTTGTTTCCGTTCCGTCAAATCCCAATCAATTACGTGGGATATGGCAGGCTGGTTCATATCGTGAACGCATACGTTAACGGAACGTTGGTTAAAAGCTGGTGCGGTGCCCGCATGCGCGGCGCTGAACTTTTTCCGGGATTGGCAGTCTCATTGCCTGACGTCGGTTGGGCTGACAGGAGTGCGGTCCCGAATGGCCGAGGTTGAAACACCACAGGAGCTGGACCTGGAACTGGTCCGGCGCGTGCAGCGCGGCGAGAGCGCGGCATTCGATGTGCTGGTGCGCAAGCATCAACACCGTGTCGTGTCGCTCGTGGGGCGCTACATCGCCGACTGGAGTGAATGCCAGGACGTCGCCCAGGACACGTTCATCCGCGCCTACCGCGCGATCAACAGTTTTCGTGGCGATGCCCAATTCTCGACCTGGTTACACAGGATTGCCGTGAATACAGCCAAGAACCACTTAGCCGCAAGCAACCGCCGTCCGCCCACCGATGACATCGAAATCGGGGATGCCGAACAGTTCGACTCGGGCACCCGCCTGCGCGATAACGACACGCCCGAGCGCCAGCTGATGCGTCAGGAGCTGGAGAACACGGTCATGAAGGCGGTGTCCGGATTGCCGGAAGAACTGCGCCTGGCCATCACCCTGCGTGAGGTGGAGGGCCTGAGCTATGAAGACATCGCGCTGAAGATGGGGTGCCCGATCGGCACCGTACGTTCGCGGATATTCCGCGCCCGCGACGCCATCGATATCCAGCTCCGGCCGTTGCTGGACGTTGGCAGCGCCACACGGGAGAAAAGCCGCGCATGAACACGCATCAGCAACCGGTCGACAAGATCGACATGCATAACCGGCAGCAGTTGTCTGCGCTGGTGGACGGCGAGCTGTCTTCGGACGAGGCGCGTTTCCTGCTGCGCCGCCTGCAGCACGATCCGGAGCTGCAGGCCTGCCAGGAGCGCTGGGCGCTGCTGGGCGATGCGCTGCGGGGACAGGCCGTTGCGCCGGCGCCTGCTGATTTCGCCGCACGGGTCAGTGCGGCGCTGGCCGCCGAGCCGGCACCGCAGGCTGAACCACGACGTGAGCTGCCGCGTGGCTGGATGCGCTGGGGTGGCGGTGCCGCACTGGCTGCCTCGGTGGCGGCCGTGGCGTTGTTCATGGGACGGCAGTCGCTGGATGCGCCGGACCCCCCCGTCGATGCGCCGACCCAGGTGATCGCCAGCCAGGCCGAGCTTGCACCGCCCGTGCAGGCGCCGTCGGGCGGCGATGCGACCGGTACGGGCAGCGAGGCCGCCGCGCTGGTGGCCAGCGTGCCGGCTGCCGCTGTCGCCGCAGCAAGCCGGCGCCAGGACGCGGCCGCCCGCCGCGCCAGTGCGACCCGCAGCCAGCAGGTCGCCCGTGCCGCGCAACGCGGCGACGTGCCGCAGACCGCCGTGGCCTCCCGCGAGCCGGCGTCGCTGCCGTCGTTGGCCGCGGGCAACCATCGCGACCTGCCCTTTGGCAATGTCGGGGCGTTGCAGGCACGGCCCTGGCCGCGCTCCAGCGTGGGCCCGGCAGCCGGTGGCGCGCTCAATGCCAGCTACCCGGGCACCGCGCCCGGTGCCACGTTCTACCCCTTCGAACCGCGCCTGCAGGAAGAACTGCAGGTGCCGGGACGGCGTGACTGATCGCGCCGTCCCCCTCGCGCCTGCCATCTCGGCAGGTGCGTTTCCCCGTATTCCGTTGATCTGACCGGAGGTTGTAATCCGATGATGCCGCTCACCCGTTCGTTCCGTACCCAGGCACTGGGCCTGTTGGCCATGACCCTGCCGCTGGCCGCCTGCGCGCAGTCGCCGTCGCCGCTGGCGCAGGAGGCCGCTGCGCAGACTGCCGCCGCCGCGCCGCGCGCACCGGCGCAGCCGCTGGTGACCGGACTGCCTGACTTCACCAACCTGGTGGAGCAGGTCGGGCCGGGTGTGGTCAACATCGAAACCACCATCGTGCGCAGCAACCGCCAGGCCCGTGGCGGCGGTGCCGGCCCGAGCCAGGACGAGATTCCGGAAATCTTCCGCCGCTTCTTCGGGCCGGAGTTCGGCATGCCCGGTCCGGGCGGCCCCGGTGGTCCCGGTGGTGATCAGGACGGCGGTCCCAGCATCAAGGGCCGCGGCATGGGTTCGGGCTTCATCATTTCCGCTGATGGCTACGTGCTGACCAACCATCACGTGGTGGCCGATGCGGCCGAGGTGAAGGTCAAGCTGGGCGACAGCCGTGAGTTCACCGCCAAGGTGGTGGGCAGCGACCAGCAGTACGACGTGGCCTTGCTGAAGATCGACGCCAAGGGCTTGCCCACGGTGCGCGTGGGTGATTCCAATTCGCTCAAGCCCGGACAGTGGGTGGTCGCGATCGGCTCGCCGTTCGGTCTGGATCACTCGGTCACCGCCGGCGTGGTCAGCGCGGTCGGTCGCAGCACCGGCGGCGCCGAACAGCGCTACGTGCCGTTCATCCAGACCGATGTCGCGATCAACCAGGGTAATTCGGGCGGCCCGCTGCTCAATACCCGTGGCGAGGTCGTCGGCATCAACTCGCAGATCTTCTCCGCCTCCGGCGGCTACATGGGCATCAGCTTCGCGATCCCGATCGACCTGGCCATGGGGGCCGTAGAGCAGATCAAGAAGACCGGCCGGGTCAGCCGCGGTCAGCTGGGTGCGGTGGTACAGCAGATCGATTCGTTGAATGCGCAGGCCTTGGGGCTGCCGGACAGCCGGGGCGCGCTGGTCAACGAGATCGTGGTCGGCAGCGCAGCGGCCAAGGCCGGTGTCCAGGTCGGTGACGTGATCCGCTCGGTGAATGGCAGTGCCGTCAACTCGTTCAGTGACCTGCCGCCGCTGATCGGTGCGCTGCCCCCGGGCAGCAAGGTACGCATCGGGCTGGTCCGCGATGGCAAGGAGCGTGAGCTGGGCGCCACCCTGACCGAGCTGGCGGAAGATGCGCAGGCGGCGGCCGATCGCCCGTCTGCCGCCAATGAAGCCGCCGCACCGCAGGCCGGTGCCAATGCCCTGCTGGGCCTGGACGTGGCCGACCTGACCGCCCCGCAGCGCACGCAGTTGGGCCTGGAAGCAGGCGAGGGCGTGCGCGTGACCCGGGTCAACGGGCAGGCAGCGCGCGATGCGCGGCTGTCGCCGGGGATGGTGATCCTGCAGGTCGGGCGCACCTCGGTGGGCAGTGTGGATGCCTTGAACCGCGCGCTGGGGGGGTACAAGAAAGGTGACGTGGTCATGCTGCTGGTGCGCAGCGGCGGCAACAGCGCCTTCGTGGCCGTGAAGACCGGCAGCTGACCCGCTCACGGGTCTCGAGTCCTGGGTAGCGCCGAGCCATGCTCGGCGAGCGCAGCGGCATGACGCGTCACGCACCACGGGCGGTCACCATCCACCGGGGACCCCCTTCCCGTGCGATAATCCAACGTTACCCTGACGACGCCCGGCGCCGCCGCCACCTCTATGTCCTCTGATTCGATGCGGAACATCCGCAATTTCTCCATCATCGCCCACGTCGACCATGGCAAGTCCACGCTGGCGGACCGCATCATCCAGCTGTGTGGCGGCCTGCAGGCCCGCGAGATGGAAGCGCAGGTGCTCGATTCGAATCCGATCGAGCGCGAGCGCGGCATCACCATCAAGGCGCAATCGGTGTCCTTGCCGTACGTAGCCGTGGATGGACAGACCTACCATCTGAACTTCATCGATACGCCCGGGCACGTGGACTTCTCCTATGAAGTGAGCCGTTCGCTGGCGGCATGCGAAGGCGCGTTGCTGGTCGTGGATGCGGCCCAGGGCGTGGAAGCACAGTCCGTCGCCAACTGCTACACCGCGGTGGAGCAGGGCCTGGAAGTGGTGCCGGTGATCAACAAGATCGACCTGCCCACCGCCGACATCGAGCGCGCCAAGGCCGAAATCGAAGCGGTGATCGGCATCGACGCGGAAGACGCCGTCGCGGTCAGCGCCAAGACCGGGTTGAACGTGCGCGACGTGCTGGAGGCGATCGTCAAGCGCATTCCGCCGCCGGTGCCGCGCGATACCGACAAGCTGCAGGCGCTGATCATCGATTCCTGGTTCGACAACTACCTTGGCGTGGTATCGCTGGTACGCGTCATGCAGGGCGAGATCAAAGCCGGTGACAAGCTGCAGGTGATGTCCACCGGCCGTAACCACCAGGTCGACAACGTCGGCGTGTTCACCCCCAAGCGCAAAGTGCTGGCCAAGCTCGGCGCGGGCGAAGTGGGCTGGGTGACGGCGAGCATCAAGGACGTGCACGGTGCACCGGTGGGTGACACCCTGACGCTGGCGTCGGATCCGGCGGCCAAACCGCTGCCGGGCTTCCAGGAAATGCAGCCGCGCGTGTTCGCCGGCCTGTTCCCGGTGGATGCCGAAGATTATCCGGACCTGCGCGAAGCGCTGGACAAGCTGCGCCTGAACGATGCCGCGCTGCGCTTCGAGCCGGAGAGCTCCGAAGCCATGGGCTTCGGCTTCCGCTGCGGCTTCCTCGGCATGCTGCACATGGAGATCGTGCAGGAGCGCCTGGAGCGCGAATACAACCTGGATCTGATCAGCACCGCGCCGACCGTGGTGTACGAAGTGCTGAAGACCGATGGCAGCATCGTCAACATGGACAATCCGGCCAAGCTGCCGCCGGTGAACCAGGTGATGGAAGTGCGCGAGCCGATCATCCGCGCGAACATCCTCACCCCCGAGGAATACATCGGCAGCATCATCAAGCTGTGCGAAGAAAAGCGCGGCAGCCAGTTGGGCATCAATTACCTCGGCAGCCAGGTGCAGATCAGCTATGAGCTGCCGATGGCCGAAGTGGTGCTGGACTTCTTCGACAAGTTGAAATCCGTCAGCCGTGGCTACGCCTCGCTGGACTATGCCTTCGTGCGTTTCGACGCCGGCCCGTTCGTGCGCGTGGATGTGTTGATCAACGGCGACAAGGTCGATGCCCTGTCGCTTATCGTCCACCGGTCGCACTCCGATCGCCGTGGCCGCGAGCTGTGCGACAAGATGAAAGAGCTGATTCCCCGGCAGATGTTCGACGTGGCCATCCAGGCCGCGATCGGCGCGCAGGTGATTGCCCGCACCACCGTCAAGGCCATGCGCAAGAACGTTCTTGCCAAGTGCTACGGCGGCGACGTGTCGCGCAAGAAGAAGCTGCTGGAGAAGCAGAAGGAAGGCAAGAAGCGCATGAAGCAGGTCGGCCGCGTGGAGATTCCGCAGGAAGCCTTCCTCGCCGTGCTGCAGATGGACAAGTAAGGTAGCGTTCGGCCCCCCCTGGCCCGGGGTAGGGCCGCCCTGCCTTCGATACGTTGCTAAGGACCCTGAATGAAAGCGTTTGAGTTCCTCCTGGTTGCCCTGACCCTGGCCTCCGGCTTGATCCTGCTGGCTGACAAGCTGTACTTCGCCCGTCGTCGCGCCCGTCGCGCCGGCCTGCTGGACAGCGAGCCGGCGCTGGTGGACTACTCGCGGGCCTTCTTCCCGGTGCTGGCCATCGTGCTGGTGGTGCGCAGCTTCATCGCCGAGCCGTACAAGATCCCGTCCAGCTCGATGATGCCCAACCTGCTGATCGGCGATTTCATCCTGGTCAACAAGTTCGCCTATGGCCTGCGCCTGCCGCTGACCAACACCAAGTTCATCCCGGTGGGCGAGCCGTCGCGCGGTGATGTCGTGGTGTTCCATTTCCCCGGCCACAACGACCAGGATCCGGCGAAGGGCGAGAACTTCATCAAGCGTGTCATCGGTGTTCCGGGCGACGAAATCCGCTTCGAAGGCAACGCGCTGACCCTCAACGGCCAGCCGGTGAAGTACGAAGACAAGGGCCTGTACGCCGGCCATCGCGGCCACGGCGAAGGCGCCAGCCTGCTGGTGGAAGAGTTGCCGGGCCGCACCCATACCGTGCTGGAGACGGCGTATCCTGCCGGGCAGGGGGAATGGACCGTTCCGGCGGGCCAATACCTGGTGATGGGCGACAACCGTGACAACAGTGACGACGGCCGCTTCTGGGGCCTGCTGCCTGAGCAGAACCTGCGCGGCAAGGCATTCCTGATCTGGCTGAACTGCTCGGGCTGGTTCTGCAAGGACGGTTTCGAGCCGTCGCGGATCGGTTCGGGCGTCAATTGATTCATCCACGCGTATCTGGGGAGAACGCAATGAACAACATGAAAGCGCAGCGCGGCCTGACCTTGACCTCCTTCCTGGTGGTCCTGATCGTGGTGGGGTTCTTCTTGTACGTGGGGATGAAGCTGTTCCCGATGTACCAGGAAAACTATGCCGTGCGCTCGGCGATGAAGAGCCTGGCCAAGGAGCCGGGCATCGGGACGATGCAGCCGGCCAACATCCAGTCGCTGTTCTTCAAGCGCCTGTACATCAATTACTCCGACAACGTGAAGCCCGCCAACGTGAAGTTCGACCGCAAGAACAACGGTTGGACCCTGCGTGTGAACTATGAAGTGCGGCGCCCGTTGATCGGCAACCTCGACGTCGTCGGCAAGTTCGACGCCAGCCAGGACCTTACCCGTAGCGGTGTCGAATAAAACTTTCCAACGCGGTGATCTGATCGGTCACCCTTTTGCCACGCCGGACCTGCTCGTGCAGGCCCTGCGGCACCGCTCTGCGGGTGTGCCACACAACGAACGGCTGGAGTTCCTCGGCGACAGCATCGTCAACATGCTGGTGGCCCAGGCCCTGTACGAACGCTGGCCGAAGGCCGACGAAGGCGCGCTGACACGCGGCCGTGCCGAGCTGGTACGCGAAGGCGCGCTGGCCGAACGCGCGCGCGAACTGATGCTGGGCGACCGGCTGACGCTGGGCGCCGGCGAAATGAAGACCGGTGGTCATCGCCGGGATTCGATCCTTGCCGATGCGTTTGAAGCCGTGGTGGCCGCGATTTACCTGGATGCCGGCTTCGACGCCTGCCGTGCCCGCGTGCTGCCCTGGTTCGACGCCGCCATGGATGCGCTGCCGGCGACCGGAAAGCCCGGCAAAGATCCCAAGACCCGCCTGCAGGAATGGCTGCAGGGCCGACAGAAGGCGCTGCCGCAGTACGAACTGGTGTCAGAATCCGGTGACGACCACGCCAAGACCTTCCAGGTACGCTGCATCTTGACCGAACCAACCGTCAGCACCGAGGGCGAAGGCTCCTCGCGGCGATTGGCAGAACAACAGGCGGCCGCGGCCGCGTTAGACCTATTGGTGGATTCAAAGTGAGCGAACAAACGCCCCATCGTTGCGGCAGCGTTGCCGTCATCGGCCGCCCCAACGTGGGCAAATCGACCCTGACCAATGCGTTGGTCGGGGCCAAGGTGAGTATCGTCTCGAACCGGCCGCAGACCACGCGGCACCGGCTGCTGGGCATCGCCACGTATCCGCAGGGCCAGCTGGTGCTGGTGGATACCCCCGGCCTGCACAAGGTGCAGAAGCGGGCGATGAACCGGGTCATGAACCGTGCCGCGCGCGGTTCGCTGGAGGGCGTGGACGCCGGGCTGCTGGTGATCGAAGCCGGTCGCTGGGACGAAGAAGACGCCATGGCCTTCAAGGTGCTGCGTGATTCGGGCATCCCGGTGGTGCTGGTGGTGAACAAGGTCGACCGCCTGAAGGAAAAGGCGGCGCTGCTGCCGTTCCTGCAGCAGGTGACCGAGGGGCGCGAGTTTTCCTCCGTCCATCCGATTTCCGCGCAGAAGCGCAACGGGCTGGAAGCGCTGGTGCATGACGTGCTCGCGCTGATGCCGGAAGCCCCGCCGATGTTTGGCGAGGATGAAATCACCGACCGCAGCCAGCGCTTCCTGGCCGGCGAACTGGTGCGTGAGCAGCTGATGCGCCAGCTGGGCGAAGAGCTGCCCTATGCCACCACGGTGGAAATCGAACGCTTCACCGAAGACGGCAACCTGCTGCGCATCGGTGCGGTGATCTGGGTCGAGCGCGAAGGCCAGAAGGCCATCGTGATCGGCAAGGGCGGTACCCGCCTGAAAGAGATCGGTGCCAAGTCGCGCCTGCAGATGGAGCGCTTGTTCGGTGCCAAGGTATTCCTGGAGACCTGGGTACGCGTGCGCGAAGGGTGGTCGGACGACGAGGCCGCGTTGAAGGCCTTCGGTTACGAGTAAGCGGCGGAGCGCCCGGGTCGATGCTCATCGCAGCCGAGCCGGGCTTTGTCCTGCATGCGCGGGCTTACCGCGAGACCAGCCTGCTGGTGGATGTACTGACCGCCACGCATGGTCGGCTGGGGCTGTTGGCGCGTGGCGTGTCGAGTGCGAAAGGGCAGGTGCTGCGCGCCGCCCTGCAGCCGCTGCAGTGGATACGCTTCGATGCCGTGCAGCGGGGTGAGCTGGCGCAGCTGCGCGCAGCGGAAGCGCTGGATGCCGCACCTCGCCTGGCCGGGCACACCATGCTGGCCGGCTTCTATGTGAGTGAACTGGTGATGCGGCTGGCGCCCCGCAACGATGCCGTGCCCGATCTGTACCGGGCCTACGGCGAAGTGCGGGCGAGGCTCGGATTGGAGCTCTCGCTGGCATGGAGCCTGCGCCGGTTCGAGCGTGATCTGTTGGAATCGTTGGGTGTTGGATTCGACCTGGCCTGCGCGGACGACGGTGTCGCGCTGGATCCTGCGGCGCGCTATGAGCTGGATCCGCAGGACGGGCCGCGTCGGCTGCTCAGCGAGCGCGACGGGCAGGGGCGGCGGGGTACCGCGACCGGAGCGGCGCTGCTGGCGCTGGGCCGCGACAAAGAACCCGCGGCTGACGACCTGGCCAGCCTGCGGCTGCCGATGCGCACCGTGCTGGCCCACCACCTGGGGGGCCGCGGGCTGAAATCCTGGGAGATGCTGGACGACCTGGCGCGCCGGCGCTAGGCGCCCCCGTTCAGTGCAGCAATGCCGCGACCGCGTCGCGGAACCCCGCCTGCGCCTGGTGCGAGGCCGGCATCTGGTGCAGGGTGCGTACCGCACGGCTCAGCCGCGCCGCGCCGACAAAGCCGCAGCTGGCCTGCAGGCGATGCAGTTGATTGCGCAGCGCCGGCTCGTCATGACGGTCCACGGCCATGTCCACCGCATCGCGCACACTGGGAAGTTCGGCCAGGAACAGCTCGCGCAGGGCAACCAGATGGGTCCGCTGGCCGTTCAGCGCGGCCAGTGCCGTGATTTCATCCCAGTCCTGCGCCTCGTTGAGCACCAGGCCCGTCGACACCATCGGTGTCGTTCGATACGCGGCGCCGCGCCCCAGGCTGCGGCGCACCACCTTCAGCAGGTCTTCGCGACCCAGCGGCTTGACCAGCACCTCGCTGAAGCCCGCTTCGCGCAGGCGCACATGCAGGCGGGAGTCACGGTCTGCGGTGTGGGCCAGCGCCGGTGTATCGGGGTGCAGCGGATGCAGGCGCTGCAGCAGCTCGCTGCCGTGCCCATCGGGCAGGTTGGCATCGACCAGCCACAGGTCATACCGGCATTGCTGCACGCAGGCCGTCGCCGCGCGCAGCGAATCGGCGGTGTCCACGTCGGCCGGCAGGGTTTCCAATGCGGCTTTCAGGAACCCGCAGGTAATGATGTCGTCCTCGACCAGCAGGAAACGGGGGCGCGGTGACCGCGACGGGCTCGTCTGCATAAGTGCTGCCTCCATGTCAGCTATGCGCATATTAAACGCCGCGGGCCACCATGCAAGCGCGAAGAGGCGGTTGCGTGCCCTATCTGAGACAATACGCGCCCTTTTTCTCACGCAGCCCTCCGCCACGTGGCCCGTCACCGTTCCCGCATCGACCGTACCCCTTTCGAAACCGACATCCTCGACCTCAGCCACGATGGCCGCGGCGTTGCCCGCCGTGAAGGCGAGGGCGGCAAGGTCACGTTCATCACCGGCGCCCTGCCCGGCGAGGTGGTGAAAGCCGAGCCGACCGCGCGCAGCAAGCATTTCGACCAGGCACGCACGGTCGAGGTCGTGCAGGCGTCGCCGCTGCGCGTGCAGCCGAAATGCCCGCATTTCGGGGTGTGCTCCGGCTGCGTGCTGCAGCACCTGGAGGAAAGCGAGCAGATCGTGGCCAAGCAGCGTGTGCTGATGGACAACCTGCAGCGCATCGGCCATGTGCAGCCGCAACAGGTGCTGCCGCCGCTGGTCGGTGAGAGCTGGGGCTACCGCCGCAAGGGCCGGTTCTCGGTGCGTCGCGTAGAGAAGAAAGACAAGACGCTGGTCGGTTTCCGCGAGCTGGATCCACGGTTCGTGGCGGACCTGTCGCAGTGCCTGACGGTGATTCCGGAGATCGGTCTGAAGGTCTCGGTGATCTCGGCGTTCGTCGAGTCGCTGGACGGCAAGCGCGACATCCCGCAGATCGAATTCATCGCCGGTGACGACGCCATCGTACTCACCATCCGGCACATGCAGCCACTCAGCGCGGCCGATCGTGCAGCGTGGATCGCGTTCGGGCAGGAGCACGGGTTTGCGATCTTCCTGCAGCCTGATGGCGTGGATTCGGTCCATCCGCTGTGGCCGCAGGAAGTGCCGCTGTCGTTCCGGCTGGCGCCGTGGGACATCGAGCTGGCGTTCCGCCCGCTGGACTTCATCCAGGTCAATGCAAACCTGAACGTGAAGATGATCGAGCATGCGTTGGCATTGCTGGACGCCGGTCCGGATGAGCGGGTCCTGGACCTGTTCTGCGGGCTGGGCAACTTCACCCTGCCGCTGGCGCGCGGGGTGCGCGAAGTGGTGGGGGTGGAGGGCGATGCCGGGTTGGTGGCGCGGGCGAAGGACAATGCACAGCGCAACGGGCTGGGCAACGCCAGCTTCCACGCCGCCGACCTCACCCAGGACCAGACCCAGGCGCCGTGGATGCTGGAAGGCTTCGACAAACTGCTGCTGGATCCGCCGCGCTCCGGCGCGATCGAAGTCCTGCAACAGCTGCCGCTGGAGCAGTTCAAGCGCATTGTCTACGTCAGCTGCCACCCGGGCTCGCTGGCGCGCGATGCCGGCTATCTGGTCAAGGAGCGCGGCTTCACCCTGGTCAGTGCGGGGGCGATGGACATGTTCCCACACACCGCGCACGTGGAAAGCATCGCGGTGTTCGAACGCCGGTGACCGGGCAGGGGCGTGACGCGCATCTGTCGTCACGCCGTTGCTTCATAATCGCCGCATGGGCATTGAAATCGAACGCAAATTCCTGGTGACCGGTGAAGGCTGGCGCGCTGCCGCGCACGCCGTCATCCCGATGGCGCAGGGCTACATCAACGACATGGGCGCGCTGGATCGCGGTGACCAGAACGCGTCGGTGCGGGTGCGCATCGAAGGAGATGTTGCCGCGCTCAACTTGAAATCCCGCACGCTGGGCCGCAGCCGGCAGGAGTTCGAGTACCCGATCCCCCTCGACGACGCGCGGGCGCTGCTGGCGCTGTGCGTGGGTGGCCTGATCGACAAGCGCCGCCATCTGGTGCACCACGAAGGCCTGTTGTGGGAAGTGGATGAGTTCCTGGGCGACAACGCCGGCCTGGTGGTTGCCGAAGTCGAACTCGACGATCCCGACCAGCCCGTACCGCTGCCCCCCTGGGCCGGCAAAGACGTGACCGACCAGGCCCGCTACTACAACGTCGCCCTGGCTTCCCACCCCTACACCCGATGGCAAAAAGGGGACGGAGGGGATTAAGTCGTTTCTGGCTGTCGGACCGCGGGCGGGGTGAATGCGACTTAATCCCCTCCGTCCCCTTTTTTGAGTGGCTCTGAGACAATGCGGCGCCCGGAGTGGAGACCTGACCATGCTGCTGATCGGCGTTGCCGGAACTGAACTGACTGCGCAGGAGCGTGACTGGCTGCAGCACGATGCGGTGGCCGGCGTGGTGTTGTTCAAGCGGAATTTCCAGGACCGGCAGCAGGTGGCAGCGTTGTCCGCTGCGATCCGTGACGCTGCGCCGCGCCCGCAGTTGATCTGCGTGGACCAGGAGGGAGGGCGCGTGCAGCGCTTCCGCGAGGGCTACAGTGCGCTGCCGCCGCTGCAACAGCTCGGCGCCGGTTATGCGGACGATCCGCAGGCGGCGCTGGCCCGGGCCGAACAGCACGCCTGGCTGATGGCCAGCGAGATACGTGCCAGTGGCGTGGACCTCAGCTTTGCACCCGTCGTGGACCTCGGCCATGGCAACCGTGCGATCGGCGATCGTGCCTTCAGCGATGATCCGCAGACCGTCGCGGCGTTCACCGCGGCGTATGTCCGTGGCATGCACAGCGCCGGCATGGCCGCCACGCTCAAGCATTTCCCGGGACACGGCACGGTCATCGAGGACACCCACGTGGACACCGCGATCGATCCCCGTGGGCTGGACGAACTGCGCGCGCGCGACCTGGTCCCCTTCGTCGCGGGCATCGACGCGGGCGCCGATGCGGTGATGATGGCGCATGTGGTCTACCCCCGTGTCGCGCCCGAGCCGGCAGGCTACTCGCGGCGCTGGATCGAGGAGATCCTCCGCGGCGAAATGGGCTTCCGTGGCGTCGTGTTCTCCGACGACATCGGCATGGCGGCTTCGTTCAGCGCCGGTGGAGTGAAGGCGCGCGTGGACGCGCACCTCGACGCGGGGTGCGATGTCGTGCTGGTATGCCATCCTGAACTGGTGGAAGAATCCCTGCGTGCGGTGGAACACCGCACCTGCAACACCGCCGCGCTGCTGGGCCTGATCGGCCGCGGCGCGCTTGGCTGGGACGGCCTGTTGGCCGACGCCCGCCATGGCGATACACGAACCCATCTGCTTGAACTTTCTGGAAGAACCGTCTGATGCCCAACCTCACCATCTCCCAGGCGCTGGAACAGGCCGACCTGCTGGTCGACCGCGCCACCATCGACCAGGCCATCGGCCGCATTGCCGACGCCATCGCGGCGGACTACAAGGGCGAAGTGCCGCTGTTCCTGTCGATCATGCACGGTGCGCTGCCGTTCGCCGGCCAGCTCGCACTGGAGCTGGGTGCCCGTGGCCAGGACGTGCAGTTCGATTACCTGCATGCCACGCGCTACCGGGGTGAAACCACCGGCGGCGACCTGGTGTGGAAGCACAAGCCGGCCACCGCACTGTTCGGTCGGCGGGTGCTGCTCGTCGATGACATCCTCGATGAGGGCTATACGCTGCAGGGCGTGCGCACGTGGTGCCTGGAACAGGGCGCCACCGACGTGCGCATCGCCGCGCTGACGGTCAAGCAGCACGACCGCGCGCTGCCGGACGTTCACGCCGATTACGCGGGCGTGGACCTGCCGGACCGCTATGTGTTCGGCTTCGGCATGGATGTGAACGAGACGCTGCGCTGCCTGCCGGCCATCTATGCGATGAAGGAAGGCTGATGCAGCAGATCGCATTGGCGGTCATCGGCGGGACGGGCGTGTATTCGCTCGCCCAGCTGGACGACGTGCAGACGCACCAGGTCGATACCCGCTACGGCACCCCCTCCGGCCCGATCCGCGTGGGCACGCTGCTGGGACATCGCGTGGCGTTCCTCGCCCGGCACGGCGAGGGGCACTCGCTGCCGCCGCACAAGATCAATTACCGGGCCAACCTGGCGGCCCTGCAGCAGATCGGCGCGCAGCGCGTGCTGGCGCTGAATACGGTCGGCGGCATCGGCGATGCCTTCGGTCCGCGCGTGCTGGCCTGTCCGGACCAGCTGATCGACTACACGTGGGGGCGTATTTCCACCCTATGTGAAGAACCGGGCAGCGAGGTGCTGCACGTGGATTTCGGCCACCCCTACACGCCGATGCTGCGGAGCAAAATTCTCGCCGCCGCGAAAGTGACTGGTGTCACAGTCCACGACGGCGGCTGTTACGGCGCGACCCAGGGTCCACGGCTGGAAACCAGCGCGGAAATCGCGCGCATGCGGCGGGATGGGTGCGATCTGGTCGGCATGACCGGAATGCCCGAAGCAGCCCTCGCCCGCGAGCTCGGACTGGACTATGCCTGCCTCGCGATTGTGGCCAATTGGGCCGCTGGGTGTGGGTCCGGAGAGGAAATCACCATGGCCGAAGTGCTCGCCAATGTGCAGGCTGCGTCCAACGGATTGCCCGAATTGATTGGTGAATTGGCACGGGGGTGATTGTCATCCTCGGGCAAGGTTTGCATACTCGCCCAGTGCGCAGGGTTTTTGCGCACACCACCCATTCATTGCAAAGGTCTCGCATCAACATGGCAACAGGTACCGTTAAGTGGTTCAACGACGCCAAAGGATTTGGCTTTATTACTCCGGACGACGGCGGCGCTGATCTGTTCGCGCACTTCTCCGCCATCTCTGGCAGCGGCTTCAAGTCCCTGCAGGAAGGCCAGAAAGTGACCTTCGAAAAGACCCAGGGCCCGAAGGGCGACCAGGCTTCCAACATCCAGGCTGCCTGATTTCCGCGTCTGCGTGTTGAAAAACCCCGCCTCGGCGGGGTTTTTTTTGCCCGCTGCGCAGATCAGGCACACTCTCCGAATGGACTCCCGCATGCGCATCGCCGTCATCGGCTACGGAACCGCCGGCCAAGCATTGGCCATCCTGCTGGGGCGTGACGACCATCACGTCGATATCTTCGAACGGGCACCCGCGCCCGGCCCGGTGGGCGCCGGGTTCCTGCTCCAGCCCAGTGGCCTGCAGGTGCTGTGGCGCATGGGGCTGCTGGATGCGGTGCGCGCGCACGCGGCCCCGGTGCACCGCCTGCACGGCGACACGCCCTGCGGGCGGGCGGTGATGGACATGGGCTACGACGGGCTGGATCCACGCCTGCACGGGCTGGGCATGCAGCGCGGCGCGCTGTTCCAGCTGCTGGACCAGGCGCGTGAAGGCACCGGTGTCCTGCACGCGGGAACCGCCATTACCGCGGTGGACAGCGAACGCGGCCTGCTGCGTGACGCGCAGGGGCGGCAGCATGGCCCCTATGACCTGGTCATCGCCGCCGACGGCTCCGCCTCGGCGCTGCGCGCGCAGGTGGGCGGCACCACCCTCGACCGGGTGTATCCCTGGGGCGCCCTGTGGTGCCTGTTGCCTGCCGAAGACTGGCCTCACGTGAATGAGCTCAGGCAGCGCTACGTCGCCGCGCGCAAGATGATCGGGCTGCTGCCGGTGGGCACCCGGCCCGGCGATGACACGCCGCGGCTGAGCTTCTTCTGGAGCCTGCCGTGCCACGACTTCGCCCGCTGGGAGCAGGACGGCCTTCAGCCGTGGCTGGATGAACTCCACGCGTTGTGGCCCGAAGCGGGGGCCCGCTTTGCCCACCTGCAGGACGCCGGCCAGCTTGCCCGCGCCAGTTACCGCGATGCCGTGGTGCACCGCTGGCACACGGGGCGGCTTGTGCTGGCAGGTGATGCAGCGCATTCGATGAGCCCGCAATTGGGGCAGGGGGTCAACATGGCCCTGATGGATGCGCTGGTGCTGCGTGACGCGCTGCGGGTGCACGGGCGCGGCGAGGCGGCGTTGCAGGCCTATCAGGCCCAGCGGCGTGCCCACGTGGCCGTGTACCAGCGCTGGAGCCGCTGGCTGACGCCGCTGTTCCAGTCTGACCGCGATGCCTGGGCAAAGGCCCGTGACGTCCTGCTGGGCCCGATGGGGCGCATGCCGGGAGGGCGCGGCCACATGCTGCGCGTGCTCAGCGGCACCCAGCAGGGGTGGCTGGGTACGTTGCCGTTGGAGGCCGCATTCATCGATGCGCTTGAAAGGCGCCCTGCGGCGTCCGTGAACACGCCCCTGCCGCCTGATGTTAATGCCGCACTGCAATAAGTTGACAGCCGGCTCACCTGCCTCGTGGCACAAGTAGGGGGTACGCACACGCGTGTGGCCCCTGTGATACGTGATCCTGCATCGCGCACCGCCTGCGGCCCGGCGCTGCTGCCCCAGTTGGCTCGGGTGAGCCGAATGCAAAGGAGTCTGTCATGTTGTTCTCGGCCGAAGCGCTGGAATCGGAAATCTGCAAGCTGCGCGGACTGTTGCAGATGCTGCACGAAGACCAGCCGGACGTGCTCGAAGACGTGTTCGAGTTCCATGTCGGTAGTCTGATCAGCCATTCTTCGCCAGAGCACCACGGGTATGTCCGTACCTGCGCGCAGGAGATGCTCGCGACCATCCGCGCATTGCCCCGGCGGGTAGAAGGGCGTGACGTGGATTTTCGGTTGATGCCTGAGATGCTCGCCGTCGCCTGAAGCACCACGCCCCACCGGTAGGATCCCGTGAGCGATGCGCGCGGGGTCCCACCCCGGGCGCAGGACCTGCTAAACGCGCTTTGGCAGCAGAAACACCGCCCCATCCCCACAGGCCGCCATCTGCTCGCCCGTCTGCAGGCGCGGCACTACGCCAGCGGTGAAGGCCGAGAAGGCCGGCAGCACCGTCATGTGTCCACGCAGCCAGAATGCCGGTAGTCGTCGCGGCAGGCCAGGCAGCGCAGCCTGCGGGTGCAGGTGGCCCGCAATCACATGCGCGCCGTCCTCGGCCGGTTCCGGCTCATGCTGCAGCACGAAAGGCCCCAGCATCGCCTGGCGCTCATGCACGTCCACCGCCAGCGTCGCCTTGGACAGGGCGCGATCGTGATTGCCACGCACCACATGGACCTGCAGGCCGGGCTGCTGCTCGCGCCAGCCCAGCCATTGCGCATGCCATGGGGCGCGATGCACCGGGCCGTGCAGCACGTCCCCCAGGATCCAGAGCTGACTGCAGTCAGTGCGCTCTACCAGCTGCTGCAGACGCTGCAGGTCGCTGTGGGTGCCGCCCACCGGCAAGGCAATGCCGGCGCGGCGGAAGATGTCCGCCTTGCCCAGGTGCAGGTCGGCGATCAGCACCGCGCCGCGCTGGGGAAGCCACAGCGCACGCTCGCCCAACAGCACCGCCTCTTCGTCCCCCAGCTGTACGCGTACGTCATCGTCCATGCCGCTTCTCCAGTTGCTGCGACGCACGCAGCACCCGCGTGCGCCAGTCTTCGTTGCTCAGCTGGCCGCGCAGGCGCTCGGCCCACAGCGGGAAGCCCAGTGGCGTGAGTGAGGTCGGCGCACGCAGGCACAGGGCCCGGGCACCCAGCCGCTGCAACGTCGCGTGCAGTCCGTCGATGTCCAGGCTGTCATGCAGCACTTCGTGCTCGGCCAACTGCAGCAGCATGTGATCGGGATCGTGCTCGCGCAGCACGTCATACAGCAGGCCTGACGATGCCTGCAGCTGGCGCAGCGAACGCGGCATGCCACCGGGCAGGCTGGGTACCAGCAGGCCGGCGACGCGGGCAATGCCGCGGAACTGGCGGCGTGCCAGTTCGCCCAGGTTGACCGCCGCGCGCAGGTCATCCAACAGGCCGTCGGCGGACAGCAGGGCGCGCCACTGCAGTTCGTCGAGCGCCTGCGGCAGCGCCGGGGCCAGCACCAGGCCATGGTCGTTCACCGCGTAGCCGATGCTGTTGCGCTGCAGTCGCGTGCAGCGCAATGCCAGCAGGGCCGCCAGGGCCTCGTGCACATGGCGACCGGCAAAGGGATACAGGAACAGGAACTGGCCCTCGCGCCGACGCACGTCTTCGATCAGCACATGGGCCGGCGACGGACGCGCCGACAGCCGTTCCTGCAGGCCCAGCATCGGGTGCAGCCACTGCGACTCGGGGCTGTCGTCGGCGCCGCCGAGCACGGCCTCCAGCTCGCGCCCCAGCGATGGGGACAGCGCCAACTGGCCACCCTGCCAGCGCGGTACCGCCCCCTCGCCGCCACGGGCAAGGCGCACATAGGCGGTCATGTCCTGCAGCTTCACCAGTTCCAGCAGTCGGCCCGCGAACTGGAAGCGGTCGCCGCGGCGCAGGCGGCTGGCGAACTGTTCCTCCACGGCGCCCAACCCGCCGCCGCGCATGAACTGCACGCGGACGCTGCCGTCACTGCTGATGGTGCCGATCGACAGCCGATGGCGCAGCGCCTGGCGGCGGTCATGCACGCGGTACTGGCCATCGTCGTCGCGCACTACCTTGTGAAAGTCGGGGTACTGCGACAACGCGCGACCGCCCTGCACGATGAACTCCAGTACGGCCTGCCAGTGCGCATCGGCCACCTCGGCGAAGGCATGGGTGCGGCGCACCTGCGCCAACAGCGCGTCGGCCTCGAAGCCGCCGGCCAGGGCGCGGCTGATGCAGTGTTGCGCCAGCACGTCCAGCGACAACTGCAACGGCCGCCGCGCTTCCACCACGCCGTCGTCCAGCGCGCGGCGGACGGCGGCATATTCGGCAAGCTCCAACGCGTGGCTGGGAATGCACACGATCTCGCCACTGGCACCGGGGCGGTGGCGGGCGCGACCGGCGCGTTGCCGCAAGCGCGCCACGCCCTTCGGGCTGCCCAGCTGCAGCACCTGGTCGACTTCGGGAAAGTCCACGCCCAGGTCAAGGCTGGAGGTGGCCACCACGCAGCGCAGCGTGCCGCTACGCAGGCCATCTTCCACCTGCTGGCGCAGGGCCGGGTCCAGCGAGCCGTGGTGCAGGGCCAGGGTGTGCAGGTCTTCCGGCCACACGGCGGCCAATGCCTGATGCCACAGCTCGGCCTGCGCGCGGGTGTTGGTGAACAGCAGGCTGCTGCGTGCAGCCATCACCGTCTGCAGCACGCGCGGCAGCTGGCGCAGCCCGAGATGGCCGGCCCAGGGAAAGCGTTCGCCGGGTTCGGGCAGCAGGCTGCGCACGCGCACCGGGCGCGGCCGCGCGCCTTCCACGCTCAGGGCATCGTGACGATCAGGCAGCAGCACCGCACGGGCCTGATCAAGGTTGCCGAGGGTGGCCGACAGCCCCCAAAGCTGCACCGCGGGAGCTGCATCGCGCAGCAGTGCCAGGTTGAGCTGCAGCAGCACACCGCGTTTGCTGCCCAGCAGCTCGTGCCATTCGTCGACGACGATGCAGCGCAGCTGGCGCATGCGGGCCAGCGTATCGGGGTAGCTCAGCAACAGCGCCAGCGATTCCGGCGTGGTCACCAGCACGTCCAGCCGTCCTTCGCGCGCCAGGCGTTTGTCACGGCTGCTGGCGTCGCCGCTGCGCAGGCCCACCTGCCAGTCCAGGCCGATGGCCTTCAGCGGCTCCTGGAGCGCGCGTGCGGTGTCGGTGGCCAGCGCGCGCAGGGGCGTCACCCACAGCACCTGCAACGGCCGTACGGCGCTGCGACGGGCCGGTGTGGGCAATGGGTCCAGCAGGGCCTGCAGCAGCGGTCCGCCGAACATCGCCAGCGTCTTGCCGCTGCCGGTGGGCGTGTGCAGCAGGCCGGAGGCACCGTCCAGGTAGTGCCGCCACATCGTGCGCTGGAACGGCAGCGGGCGCCATCCACGTTCGCTGAAGAATCCCGTCAAGCGGGCCAGCGCCTCGCTTCGGGTCATCGAGCGAGGGCCTGCAGCTGTGCCAGCTGGTCGGCTTCGCTGGCCGGCTTGTCGTGGCGCCAGCGCAGGATGCGCGGGAAGCGCACGGCGATGCCGGACTTGTGCCGCTTGCTGATGTTCACTGCTTCAAAGCCCAGTTCGAACACCTGTTCGGCGCGGACGCTGCGCACTGGCCCGAAGCGTTCGCGGGTGTTGGCCCGTATCCAGCGGTCGAGGGCGAGGATTTCCTTGTCGTCCAGGCCGGAGTAGGCCTTGGCCACCGGTACCAGTTCTTCGCCGTGCCAGACGCCAAAGGTGTAATCGGTGTACAGCGTGCTGCGCCGGCCATGGCCGGCCTGTGCATACAGCAGCACCGCATCGATGGTCAGCGGGTCGACCTTCCATTTCCACCAGTCACCGCGTCGGCGCCCGGCCTGATACACCGAGTCGCGCCGTTTCAGCATCAGGCCTTCCACGCCGCGCACGCGGGCCTCTTCGCGCAGCGTGGCCGCCTGCTGCCAGTCGTCGGCCTGCACCTGCGGGGACAGCTGGATGCGCGGGTCGGCCAAGCGCTCCAGCAGCGCGGCCAGACGCTCGCGTCGCTGCTGCAGGGGCACGCCGCGCAGGTCTTCGCCGTCCTGTTCCAGCAGGTCATAGGCCAGCACCCGCACGGGCGTGCTGCGCAGGGTGGCCGGCCCCGGTTTGCGCCGCTGGATACGTGTCTGCAGGGCGGTGAAGGCGCGCGGCAGGTCGTCGTCGGCGTCCCACGCCAACAGTTCGCCATCGATCACGCAGCCATCGGGCAGGGCGGCGGCGGCCTGTTCTATCTCCGGGAAGCGCCCGTCCAGCCGCTCTTCGCCGCGCGACCACAGGGCAACTTCGCCTTTGCGGCGCAGCAACTGCAGGCGGATGCCATCCCATTTCCATTCCAGCACCCAGTCCTGCACCGGGCCCAGCGTCTGTGCCTCGGCTTCCAGCGGCGAGGCCAGGTAGAACGGATAGGGCTGCTGCCGATCCAAGGGCAGTTCTTCGTGCGTCAGCAGGGTGCCCAGCAGATCTGGTGAGGGCACCCACTCACCCAGCATGCGCTGGGCGATGCGCGCGATATCCAGCCCCGACAGTTCGGCCAGGGCTTGTTGCACCAAGCGCTGCGAAACACCGACCCGCAGCGCCCCGGTCAGCAGTTTGTTGAAGACCAGTCGCTGTGGTGCCGGCAGCGACTGCCAGCCGAGTTCGACGGCCGCGCGGCGCACGCTTTCATCCCTGTTCGCCACGGCGAGCAGGTGGCCTTCGATCCACTCCACCAGCGAGCGGTCCGCCGCGGCCTGCGCGGGCTCATCGATCAGCAGGGTGAGTGTCTCGGCAAGATCGCCCACCTGTTCGTAGCTGTCCTCCACCAGCCAGGCGGGCAGGCCAGTGGCTTCGACCAACCACGCGCGCAGCTCGCCACTGGCGGCGATCTTCCTGCGTGCACCGCCCACCTTGCCGCCGCTGAGCAGGTACAGCGCCCAGGCCGCATCGTGTGGCGGGGCGGCACGGAAATAGTCGACCAGCGCGGCGCGCTTGTCGCCGGTCGCGGTGCTGCGGTCAAGGCGCTGGTAGAGCGCGGCGAAGGCCTTCATTCTTCGCTCCCGTAATCGGTACGGAAGGCCTCGGCAGCGGTGCCGTTCTCGCGCAGGTAGCGGATCAGCGCATCGGTGTTGCCATGGGTGGCGATGATGCGCGACGCGCCGGTCTGCGCGATGGTCTGCAGCAGCGCCGGCCAATCGGCGTGGTCGGACACCACGAAGCCGCGGTCGACGTTGCGGCGGCGCCGGTTGCCACGCAGGTGCATCCAGCCGGAGGCGAAGGCCAGTTGATGGCGACCGAAACGCCGCACCCACGGCGTGCCGGCCGCCGACGGCGGTGCCAGTACCAGGCGACCCGCGGAGTCCGGCTGGCGTCCCTGTTCGGCGACGGCTTCGGTGGCCAGCATCGGGATGCCGGCCTGCCGATAGACCTGCACGCCGTTGTCGATGGCGCCGTGCAACCAGGCAGGCTGATCGTCGAGTGGCAGCAGTTCGCCCAGTAACCGTTGCGCCTTGCCCAGCGAGTAACAGAGCAGGATCGCCGCCTCGCCGCGCTCACCGCATTCGCGGCGCCACGCCACGATGTCGGCGGCCACCTCGGTGGTATCGGGCCAGCGGTAGATCGGCGAGGCGAAGGTCGCTTCGGTGATGAAGGTATCGCAGGGCACGACCTCGAAGGGGTCGCAGGTGGGATCGGGCTGCCGCTTGTAGTCGCCCGAGGCCACCCAGACCTGCTCGCCGTCGTCGATGCGTACCTGGGCCGAGCCCAGCACGTGGCCGGCCGAATGCAGCGACACCTCGACCGCGCCCATGCGGAACGGCACGCCCCAGCCGTGGGTGTGGATGCGGACATCACCCAGTCGCCAGCGCAGGATCGCCGCGCTGGACAGGCTGCAGAAGTACTCGCCCATGCCGCCCCGGGCGTGGTCGCCATGGCCGTGGGTGATCACCGCGCGCGGCACCGGCCGCCAAGGGTCGATGTGGAAGTCGCCAGCGGGGCAATACAGTCCTTCGGGCCGCAGTACCACCAGATCGTCGCGTCTGCTCATGCCCGCACTGTGCCGATGCATTCGTGCAGGAGGTGAGAATCCGCCTGAACAGCAGGGGCTACGGCAGTGCGGCAGAATCGTGCTTTGCTGCTGCCAAGGAGGCCTCCGCCATGCGCACCGATCCTGCCGCGTTCCAGACCCACGGGGTTCAGAACCAGCCCCCACCGTTTGCCGGGCGGCACCTGTGGTCAGACGACGCAGCACTGGTGGAGGCGGTGGATCGTGCCGGCGCGTCGTCGTTCGTGCCGCGGCTGGCGGCGTACGGCGTGTTGGCCGGTGACACGCTGTATCGGTTGGGCTTCGAGGCGAATCGCGACCGGCCACGGCTGCGCACCCACGATGCACAGGGCCATCGCATCGACACCGTCGAGTTCACGCCGGCCTACCACCAGTTGCTGCAACTGGGAAAGGAACATGGCGTTGCCGGCCTGTCCTGGCATGAGCCACAGCCCGGGGCGCACGTCGCGCGCGCGGCCTTGAGCTATCTGCACCACCAGGCAGAGGCCGGCACCAGCTGCCCCTTGACCATGACCCACGCGGCGGTCGCCGTACTGGCCGACCACCCGGTGCTGTCCGACTGGGCGCGCAAGGCGGCCGCGCCGGTGTACGACCCGCGCGATGTGCCGGTGGCCGACAAAGCCGGCATCACGCTGGGCATGGGCATGACGGAGAAGCAGGGCGGCTCGGACGTACGTGCCAACCAGACCCATGCCGAGCCCTGCGCGGACGGCAGCTATCGGCTCGTAGGGCATAAATGGTTTTTCTCTGCGCCGATGTCCGATGGCTTCCTGGTACTCGCGCAGGCACCGGCGGGCCTGACCTGCCTGCTGATGCCGCGGCGGCTCGCCGATGGCGATCGCAATGCGTTCCAGTTGATGCGGTTGAAAGACAAGCTGGGTGACTGGGCGAACGCATCCAGCGAAGTGGAGTTCACCGGCGCCCAGGCGTGGCGCGTGGGCGAAGAAGGGCGCGGTGTAGCGACCATCATCCACATGGTGATGATGACCCGGCTGGACTGCATGCTCGGTGCGGCGGCAGAGATGCGCATGGCGCTGGCCCAGGCCCTGCACCACGCGCGCCATCGCCGCACCTTCGGTGAGCGCCTGTGCGACCACCCGCTGATGGCCAACGTGCTGGCCGATCTGGCGCTGGAGTCCGAGGCCGCTACGGCGCTGGCCCTGCACGTCGCCGCGGCGGTGGATGCTGCATCGCGCGATCCGCAGCGCGCGCTGATGGCGCGGGTGGGCACGGCACTGGGCAAGTACTGGGTATGCAAGCGCGCCGCGGTGTTCGTCAACGAGGCGCAGGAATGCCTGGGCGGGGCAGGCTACGTGGAAGAGTCGATGCTGCCCCGGCTGTACCGGCAGGCGCCGCTCAACTCGATATGGGAAGGCAGCGGCAACATCCAATGCCTGGACCTGCTGCGTACGCTGCAGCGCGAGCCGCAGGCGCGCCAGGCCCTGCACGAGGAACTGCTGTCCGCCACGGGCCTGGACAGCCACTTCGACGAGGCGCTCTCACGCTGCTGGCACGACGTGCCGGTCGCACCGGTCATGGCGCGCCTGCATTGCGAGCAGCTTGCCCTGCTGTTGCAGGCCGCGGTCCTGCTGCGCGCGGGTAGTCCGTTCGCGGCGGCTTTCGTGCGCAGCCGTCTGTGCGCGCAGCACGGCCTGGCGTTCGGTACGTTGCCCGCCGATCTCGATTTCGGCGCGATGTTGGCGCGCGCGCTGCCCTGAGCAGCGGCATGAAAAAGGCGCCGGATGAATCCGGCGCCTGCCACGTGGAAGGGCGGCGTGATTCAGTGCTTGCCGTGGTCGGCGGTGTCCTTGGCATCGTCGGCGACATCGCGTGCTTTGTCGGCCACGTTCTGCGCGGCCGTGGCGGTCGCTTCGCTGGCATGGGCGGCAGCATCCTTGGCGGCGACCTTGGCCTCTGCTGCTGCATTGGCCGTGGCATCCGCCGCGCGGTCCAGCGCCTGCTGGGTATCGGCAGCGGCCGTCGCCGAGGCAGCGGAGGCATCATCGGCGGCGTTGCGGGTAGCGGCAGCGGCGCGGTCAACGGCATCGCGCGCGGCCACGCCGGCGCTGTCGGCGGCCTGTGCGGCGTCCTCGCGTGCCTGCTCGGCTTCCGGGCCCTTGCAGGCAGCAAGGCCGAAGACGAGGGAAGCGGCCAGCAGGGAGGTGGTGAGGGTGCGGATGGTCATGGCGCGCTCCAGGTCAGGGTTTCAGTGAGCGCCAGCCTATTCATGTGAGGGTCGATGGCGGGTGAAGTCTGTTTGCGCGTGCGCGCGGCTTGAAGGCAAGGGCGAGAGCAACGGCAACGGCAACGGCTGCAGGGCCGCGTGATGGCGGGGCGGGGTGGGTTGGCGGGGGACGGCAGAAGCCGCTCCTGCGTGCCTTGTTTCGCGCCATCCATGGCGCTCAACACCCCCGCCAACCCACCCCGCCCCACCTTCGACAGGTCCATGGCGGCCCTTGAATCGGTAGCGCCGACCCATGGTCGGCGGATTCGTGGGGAATGGGGTTTGATGGATTCCGCCGACCATGGGTCGGCGCTACCGCTTTTCTTTTTTTCATACGCGGCGGGTGGGCACGGGACCTGTCAGGGGGCCGGGCGGTGGGGCGGGGCGGAGGCGTTGAGTGCAGGGGCTCCCTCCACCCGACGGGGCAACGAGGCCTGCGGTAGCGCCGAGCCGTGCTCGGCGGAATGTTTCCGCCAACGGCCCGCTGCGCTCGCCGACCATGGGTTGGCGCTACCGCTTTTCTTTTTTTTCATACGCGGCGGGCGGGCACGGGACCTGTCAGGGGGGCCGGGCGGTGGGGCGGGGGCGTTGAGTGCCATGGATGGCGGGTCCACGTCATCGCATTCGCGCT